>NZ_JOII01000003.1 GCF_000719955.1 Streptomyces albidoflavus | reverse complement strand
GTCCAGCGCCTCGAAGAACCTCGCCTTCAGCGCCTCAAAATCCACGACCCCCGCAACTCCCTGAACTCCAGGGTGTTGCGGGGATCAATAGAACCCGCCGTCGCGCGGTGCGGGGCACTGTCGTGTGCGGGCCCGGCTCACTCCTCGCGTACGGCCAGGTGGACGGTCTGGGCGCTGAGCAGGAAGAGGTCGGGCCGGTGGTACAGGCCGGCGCTGTCCTCGGGGTCGAGGAGGCGGCCGGCGGTGGCGCGGTCCACCGGGTCCAGCTCGACGTGGTCCAGCCGGCGCTGCCACTGGGCGATCAGGTGGGCGCGGGTCTCGTAGGGCACCGGGGCGGGCAGGTCGAGGAGGAAGCTGCGGGTGGCGACGTGGCGCAGTCCCGCGGCCTCCAGCAGGGCCGTCCAGTCCTCGGTCTCCTTGACGGTGCCGGGCAGCGACTCGCGCATCCCGGCGAACTACTCCTCCTGGGCGGCGTCGAGCCGGGACTCGATGCCGGGCCGCCCGAAGCCCAGTTCGCGCGGGAGGGTGCGCGGCGGCAGACCGCCCTCCAGCAGGACGAGGTGGCCGCCGGGGAGCAGCGCCCGGCCGAAGGCGGCGAGCCCGGCGCGCTGGTCGCCGACGTGGTGCAGCGAGCGCCCGGCCCAGACGAGCGAGGCGGCGGGCAGCGCGTCGAGGCCGCCGGGGAGTTCGGCCCGGTGGGTGTGGAGCCGCTCCTGGAGGCCGGTGCGGTGGGCCCGGTCGGCGGCCCGCTCCAGCAGCGCCGCCTCGGCGTCGACGGCGTACACCTCGCGGTCGGGGAAGATCTCCGCGAGGAGGGCGGCGACGACGCCGGGGCCGCTGCCCGCGTCGACGACCGGGCCGGGGACCCGCTCGCTGCGTTCGGCGGCCCAGCCGGCGATCTCCCGGTACAGCGGGAGGCTCACCTCGGCCTCCCGCTCCATGACGGGCCCCATCACGGACCAGTCGAGATCCCCGTGGCCGTGCCCGTGCTGGTGGCCGTGCCCGTGGCCCTGCTCACTCATGTACGCCGCCCTCCGCTCGCCCGGTGCTGCCTCCAGCCTGGTACGGGCGGGGCGAGCGGGCCAGTCGTGTTGCCGTCGCGGCAAGCGGAGGCGGCGCGTCCGGGTCAGGCGGCGCGGAAGGCCATCAGCCGGAAGACCGGCTCGGGGCGGGGGGTGTCCGGGTCGGGGAGGGCGGCGAGGCGGGCGGCCAGCGCGCTGCCGCCCTCGCGGTACATGTCGCCCGCCCGGACCCTGCGGGCCAGTTCGGCGGGGGTGCGGCCCTGGCCGTGGCCCTGGAAGAGCGCCTCGCCGCAGGGGGTGAGGCCGTGCTGTTCGGCGAGGGCGGTGACGGTGGCGTGCGCGTCGGCCACCTGGCGCAGCCGGTAGGGGCCGACCAGGGTGTCGATGTCGCTGCCCACGTCGTGCGCGTCCGCCTTGTCGACGGTGGTGACGAAGACCCCGCCGGGGCGCAGCACCCGGGCCGCCTCGGCCACCACGGGGGCGGCGTCGTCCAGCAGGTGGAGCAGCCAGACGGCGGAGACGGAGTCGAAGGCGGCGGCGGTGAAGGGCAGGCGGCGGCAGTCGGCGCGCAGCGCGTGGCCGGGGAGCCGTCCGGCGGCGACGGTGAGCATGCCCGGGGCCAGGTCGACGCCGACGACGCGGCGGCCGGGCCGCGCGACGCGCTCGCTGACCAGGCCGGTGCCGCAGGCCAGGTCGAGGTGGTCGCGGGCGGTGGCGGGGAGCAGGGCGTCGACCGCCTCGGCGGCGGCTCTGGCGCGGGGGACGCCGCCGCGGGTGGCGTCGTAGACGGCGGCTTCGCGTGTGTAGTCCAGCACGTCAGTGCGCTCCGTGGGCCGGTGCCAATTGCTCGATCCGGGCCGCGAGGTCCAGGTCGAGCGCGGTGATCGCGCCGTCGGCGCTGTGGGTGCGTACGGCGAGCCGCACGGTGTCGTAGCCGAGGGTCAGGTCGGAGTGGTGGTTCAGCTCGTCCTGGACCTGGGCGATGTGGGTGGTGAGCGCGGCGGCGGCGAAGTGGGAGCCCAGCCGGTAGGTCCGGGTGATCCCGTCGTCCTCCAGGGCCCAGCCGGGGAGTTGGGCGAGCCGGTCCTCGATCTGCCGCTGCGGCAGAGGGTCGGCGGTCATGACCTGCCTCCTTCGGTACGACTGCCGGTACGACTGCGGTCGGGGTCACCCTGCCACACCGGCGGCGCCGACCGGCTGATGCGCGCCTGAGGTTCGCCCGGCCGCGCGGGGGATCGTCCCCTGGCGTCCGCCGAGCGGTGGTGCGCCAGGGGACGGGGCGGCTCAGCTGGTCCCGAAGGTGCCGGCGAGGGGGCCGAGCACCGGCAGCCACTCGGCCACGTCGGTGCGGGCGACGAGGCCCTCGACACGGAACGGGTCCTTCTCGGTCAGGGCGAGCACCTCGTCCTTGGACCCGGCGCGGAAGAGCAGCAGGGCGCCGGCCGGCTCGTCGGCGCCGAACGGGCCGGAGACCAGGTTGATCCCCTGCTCGGAGAGGGTCGAGAGGTAGGCGCGGTGGGCCGGGCGGTGGGTGTCGCGGGCGGCGGCGGAGTCGTCGGCGTAGGTGTAGGTGACGGCGTAGATCGGCACGGTGGTCCTTCTCGGTACGGGGTGCTGACAAGGCGGTTCACCGGGCCGCGGGCCCGGTCCTCGGATCGTACGGGGGTGGGCGGTGCCCGCCGTCCGGGGGCCGGGCGGGGCCCTGTAGCGTGCGCCGCACCCTCATCCGGACCACCCTCCAGGAGCAGCCGTGCCCCGTGTCCTGACCGTCTCCGGCAGTGTCGTCGTGCCGATCGCGCCCCGGGAGGCGTACGCGCTGATCGCCGATCCGGCCGGGATGGGGCGGTGGAGTCCGGAGAACGAGGGGGCGGTGGTACGCGGGGAGGACGGCGCTCCGTATCCGGGGATGGTGTTCGACGGGCGCAACCGGCGCGGCCTCGTGCGGTGGACGACGCGGTGCACGGTGACGGCGGCCGAGCCCGGGGAGCGGTTCGCCTTCAAGGTGCGGGCCATCGGGCTGCGCCGCCCGGTGGTGCGCGGCCCCATCGCGACCTGGGAGTACCGCTTCGCGGCGGAGCCCGGTGGCGGCACGCGGGTCACCGAGACGTGGACGGACGACCGGCGGGGCTGGCCGGACGCCGCCGCGTGGCTCTTCGACCACGCGGTGACCTCGGGCCGCTCCTTCGCCGACTTCCAGCGGCGCAACATCGCCGCCACCCTGCGCCGTTTCGCCGAGAGCTGCGAGACCCCGGCGGAAGGTCCCGGCAACCGCCGCTGAGCTGGGCCTTCACCCTTCATTCCAGCTTCGCTCACCTGCGCGTGCATTGGCGGTGCGCTTCGGGGCATGCGGTCAGCACCGGGAGGTACGGCGGCCCCGGCACCGGGCCCGCCGGGCCCGTGCCTCACCGGAGAGAACGCTTCCGGGAGCCGGCTCCGACGCCGGTTCCCCCCGCGCCCCGCCGACGCCACGCGACCGCGTCCGGCGGAGGTGCCGCACCCCTGCACACCGGAGCCGAAGGGAACAGCCATGCTCACAGTCGTGATCATCGTCGCGGCCGTCATCGTCGTGGCGGCGGCCGCCTACGCCCTGATGAGGCGTGAGAACACCGGGCCCGCGCTGAAGAAGCGCTTCGGCCCCGAGTACGACCGGACCCTCGCCCGGCACAACGGCGACGAGGCCGCCGCCCGGCAGGAGCTGGGTGAGCGGGTGAAGCGCCACGGTGCGCTGGAGGAGCGTCCGCTGGACGCCGAGTCGCTCGCCCGGTACGAGGCCGAATGGGCCGGTGTGCAGCGCCGCTTCGTCGACTCGCCGCAGCAGGCGATGGCCGACGCCGGCGCGCTGCTCGCCCGGCTCGCCCAGGAGCGCGGCTACCCGGGCCCCGAGCAGGGCGACGAGCAGATCGCGGCCCTCTCGGTGCACCACGCCCACGAGGTCGAGGGCTACCGCACCGTCCGCAAGGCCGCCGAGCACGGCGGCGACACCGAGCGGATGCGTGAGTCGCTGCTCTCCGCCCGCTCCCTGTACGAGGCGCTCACCGGCTCGGCCGGACACCCGCAGGCCGGCCGCCCGGCCGACCACACGGAGCCGGGCGACGACCCCCACACCCCCCGGGCCCACGACGACATCCCGGCCACGGCCCGGCCCGAGACGCCGGCGGCCGACGCCCGTACCCCGAAGGGGATCTGACGGACATGGCGGCCGAGAGCGGCAAGTGGGCAGCGAAGCACACCCAGAACCCCCCGGAGAAGGAGACCATCGTGGAGAACGACCCGCGCCCCCAGTCCGGCAGCACCCCCCGGGGCGCCGCCGACCTGACCGGCACGCCCGCCGGCGCCCCTGACGGTGCCCGGCCCGCCGAGGCCGGCACCCCCGGCCGGCCCCCGGCCGACGTGCCTCACCAGGCTCAGGGCGACCGGGCGACCGGCACCGGCGCCGGCACCGGCGCCGGCACCGTCGGTGACGACGCGGTGGGCGGCGACCGGACCACGGTGAAGCCTCAGCCGCTGGCGGGGAAGAACACCGCGGACAAGGCGGCCGGGGCGACCGGCGGCAAGGAAGCGGCGCCCCGCGCCCCGCAGACCGACGGTGCCCCGCAGGTCCCGATGTTCGGTGCCGGGGAGGGCGAGCGCTGGACCGGCCGGCTCCAGGGGGCCGTGAACGGCTTCGTCGACCGGCCCCGGGAGGCGGTCGCCGAGGCCGACGAGGTCTTCGCGGAGCTGGCCGGACGGGTGACCGAGGCCCTGGCCGAGCAGCGGCGGGTGCTGCGCTCGGGCTGGGAGGAGCCGGCCGGTGAGCCCGACACGGAGCGGCTGCGGGTGGCCCTCCAGTCGTACCGGGAGGCGTCGGAGCGGCTGCTGAAGCTCTGACCTCTCCCCCAGAGTCGCCGGTGCCCGGGCCGGGGTGCGAACCCCCAGCCCGGGCACCGGCATGTCCGGCCCCGGGCACACCACCCGGTCGGCGGCGCCCCTGACGGACCGTGCCGGGAGGTGGGCCGCGGGCGGCGCTCCTACGGTCGCAGCACGGCCCGACCCAGGGAGCGCCTCAGGTGACCGACACGACGACACCGTCCGAGCCGGACGCGGCACTCCTGCGTGCCGGACGGTTCTTCCGGCGCGGCACCACGGCGCCCGACCTGCACAGCGAGGAGCTGAAGGGCGGCCGCCAGGGGGACGCCTTCTACCGGGACCGGTGGAGCCACGACAAGGTCGTCAACTCCACCCACGGCGTCAACTGCACCGGTTCGTGCCGCTGGAAGGTGTACGTCAAGGACGGCATCATCACCTGGGAGACCCAGGAGACCGACTACCCCTCGGTCGGCCCGGACCGCCCCGAGTACGAGCCCCGCGGCTGCCCGCGCGGCGCCGCCTTCGCCTGGTACACCTACTCGCCTACCCGGGTGCGCTATCCGTACGTGCGCGGGGTGCTGCTGGAGCTCTACCGGGAGGCGCGGGAGCGGCTGCGCGACCCGGTGCTGGCCTGGGCGGACATCCAGGCGGACCCGGAGCGCCGGCGGCGCTACCAGCTGGCGCGGGGCAAGGGCGGGCTGGTGCGCGCCTCCTGGGACGAGGCGATCGAGATCACCGCCGCCGCCCATGTGCACACCATCGGAACGTACGGGCCCGACCGCGTCGCGGGCTTCTCCCCCATCCCGGCCATGTCGATGGTCTCGCACGCCGCCGGTGCCCGCTTCATGAGCCTCATCGGCGCGCCGATGCTCTCCTTCTACGACTGGTACGCCGACCTGCCGGTGGCCTCCCCGCAGGTCTTCGGCGACCAGACGGACGTCCCGGAGTCGGGCGACTGGTGGGACGCGGCCTATCTGATGATGTGGGGCTCGAACGTCCCGGTGACCCGGACCCCGGACGCGCACTGGATGGCGGAGGCCCGCTACCGGGGCCAGAAGGTCGTGGTGGTCTCCCCCGACTACGCCGACAACACCAAGTTCGCCGACGAGTGGCTGCACCCGCACCCGGGGACCGACGGGGCGCTGGCGATGGCGCTGGGGCACGTGGTGCTCAAGGAGTTCTTCGTCGACCGGACCACGGAGTTCTTCGACTCCTACGTGCGCTCCTACACCGACCTGCCGTTCCTGGTCACCCTCACCGAGCGGGACGGCGCGCTGGTCCCGGCCAAGTTCCTGCGCGCCTCGGACCTCGGGGACACCGGCGAGGGCGCCGAGTGGAAGACGGTCGTCCTGGACGAGGCGACCGGGCGGGCGGCGGTGCCGGGCGGCTCGCTCGGCTTCCGCTGGACCGAGTCGGGCAAGGGGAAGTGGAATCTCGCGCTCGGCTCGGTAGTCCCCCAGCTCTCCCTGCACGGCGACGCGGTGGCGGCCGGCGTCGAGGTGCTCCTCCCCCGCTTCGACACCGAGGGCGGGGCGCACGGCCAGGGACGCGGCGAGGTGCTGCGGCGGGGCGTGCCCGCGACGCGGCTCGGCGGCCCGGACGGACCACTGGTCACCACCGTCTTCGACCTGCTGCTCGCCCAGTACGGCGTGGGGCGGCCCGGTCTGCCGGGCAGCTGGCCCACCGGGTACGAGGACGCCTCGCAGCCGGGCACCCCGGCGTGGCAGGAGACGCACACCTCGGTGCCGGCGGCGAAGGCGGTGAAGATCGCCCGGGAGTTCGCGCGGACCGCCGAGAAGTCCCGGGGCCGCTGCGTGATCCTGATGGGCGCCGGGACCAACCACTGGTTCCACTCGGAGACCATCTACCGCACCTTCCTTGCCCTGCTCCAGCTCACCGGCTGCCAGGGCCGCAACGGCGGCGGCTGGGCCCACTACGTCGGCCAGGAGAAGTGCCGCCCCTCCACGGGCTGGGCGACGCTGGCCGGCGCCCTCGACTGGAGCCGCCCGCCGCGCCAGGCGATCGGCGCCGCCTACTGGTTCCTCCACACCGACCAGTGGCGGTACGACACCTACCCCGCCGACGTGCTCTCCTCGCCGCTGGGCAACGGGGCGTTCGCGGGGATGACCGGCGCGGACTGCGTGGCGCAGGCGGCGCGTTCGGGGTGGATGCCCTCGTACCCGACCTTCGACCGGAACCCGCTGGACCTCGGCGACCTGGACGACCCGGTGACGGAGGTGGTGCGGCAACTGAGATCCGGGGAGCTGGGCTTCGCCTGCGAGGACCCGGACGCGCCGGAGAACTGGCCCCGGGTGCTGACGCTGTGGCGGGCCAACCTGCTCGGTTCCTCGGCCAAGGGCGCCGAGTACTTCACCAAGCACCTGCTCGGCACCCAGTCCTCGCTCCGGGCCGCCGAGGCGCCCGAGGGGCTGCGCCCGCGCGATGTGCGCTGGCACGAGGAGGCGCCGGAGGGCAAGCTCGACCTGCTGCTCTCGCTGGACTTCCGGCAGACCTCCTCCACCCTCCTCTCCGACGTGGTGCTGCCGGCCGCCACCTGGTACGAGAAGCACGACCTGTCCACCACCGACATGCATCCGTACGTGCACGCGTTCACCCCGGCCGTCGACCCGCCGTGGCAGGCGCGGACCGACTTCGACATCTTCCTGTCGCTGGCCCGGCGGCTGAGCGAGCTGGCCGCCAACCACCTCGGGGTCCGCAAGGACGTGGTGGCGAGCGCCCTCCAGCACGACACGCCGGGCGAGATCGCGCAGCCGGGCGGGGTGGCGCTCGACTGGCGGCGCGGGGAGTGCGAGCCGGTGCCGGGGCGGACCCTGCCGAACCTGGCGGTGGTCGAGCGGGACTACACGGCGGTCGGGGCGAAGTTCGCCTCGCTCGGGCCGCTGGTGGAGAAGCTGGGGCTGCCCGCGAAGGGCGTCGCGCTCCACCCCGGCCAGGAGGTCGAGGAGCTGAGGGCCCGTAACGGTGTCGTCCTCGGCGGTCCCGCCGACGGGCGGCCGGCGCTGGACACCGCGGTCAAGGCGGCCGACACCATCCTCGCCCTCTCCGGCACCACCAACGGGCGCCTGGCCACGCAGGGGTTCCGCACCCTCCAGGAGCGGGTCGGGCGGGAACTCACCCAGCTCTCCGCCGAGCACGAGGGCAAGCGCGTCACCTACGCCGACACGCAGGCGGCGCCGGTGCCGGTCATCACCTCGCCGGAGTGGTCGGGCAGCGAGTCGGGCGGGCGGCGGTACGCGCCGTTCACCATCAACACCGAGCACCTGAAGCCCTGGCACACCCTCACCGGCCGCCAGCACTTCTTCCTGGACCACGACTGGATCCACGAGGTCGGTGAGGCGCTGCCGGTCTACCGGCCGCCGCTCGACATGAACCAGCTCTTCGGCGAGCCGCGCCCCGGCACCCGCGAGGACGGCGGGCACGAGGTGACGGTCCGCTACCTGACCCCGCACAACAAGTGGTCCATCCACTCCGAGTACCAGGACAACTTCTTCATGCTGGCGCTCTCCCGGGGCGGCCAGACGATCTGGATGGCGCCCCAGGACGCGGAGGCGATCGGGGTGAAGGACAACGACTGGATCGAGGCGGTCAACCGCAACGGCGTGGTCACCGCCCGCGCCGTCGTCTCGCACCGCATGCCGGCCGGCACGGTCTACATGCACCACGCCCAGGAACGCACCGTCGCCGTGCCGAAGACCGAGACGACGGGCAAGCGCGGCGGCATCCACAACTCGCTGACCCGCCTGCTGATGAAGCCCAGCCACCTCATCGGCGGCTACGCCCAGCTCACCTGGGCCTTCAACTACCTGGGCCCGACCGGCAACCAGCGCGACGAGGTCACCGTGATCCGCCGCCGCTCGCAGGACGTCACGTACTGACCGCAGGGGAGTGCCGACATGCGCATCATGGCCCAGCTCGCGATGGTGATGAACCTCGACAAGTGCATCGGCTGCCACACCTGTTCGGTCACCTGCAAACAGGCGTGGACCAACCGGGACGGCATGGAGTACGTCTGGTTCAACAACGTCGAGACCCGACCGGGGCAGGGGTACCCGCGCCGCTACGAGGACCAGGAGAAGTGGCGCGGCGGCTGGCGGCTCAACAAACGGGGCAAGCTCACCCTGCGCTCCGGCGGCCGCTTCCGGAAGCTCGCCACCATCTTCTCCAACCCCGAACTGCCGGAGATCAAGGACTACTACGAGCCCTGGACGTACGAGTACAAGAACCTCACCGACGCGCCGCTCGGCGACGACTACCCGGTGGCCGAGCCGCGTTCGCTGATCACGGGCAAGCCGATGAAGATCGAGTGGGGCGCCAACTGGGACGACGACCTCGGCGGCGCCCCGCAGTACGGCGACCTCGACCCGATGGTGGAGAAGACCCGCGCGCAGGCGTCCGAGAAGGTCAGGTTCGCCTTCGAGCAGACCTTCATGTTCTACCTGCCACGGATCTGCGAGCACTGCCTCAACCCGTCCTGCGTGGCCGCCTGCCCGTCGGGCGCGATCTACAAGCGGAGCGAGGACGGCATCGTCCTGGTCGACCAGGACCGCTGCCGGGGCTGGCGGGAGTGCGTCACCGGCTGCCCCTACAAGAAGATCTACTTCAACCACCGCACCGGCAAGGCCGAGAAGTGCACCTTCTGCTACCCGCGCACCGAGGTCGGCCTGCCCACGGTCTGCTCGGAGACCTGCGTCGGCCGGCTGCGCTACCTCGGCGTGCTGCTCTACGACGCGGACAAGGTGGCGGCGGCCGCGGCCACCGAGGAGGAGACGGGGCTGTACGAGGCGCAGCTCGGCGTCTTCCTCGACCCCGAGGACCCCGAGGTGCGGCGCGAGGCGGAGGCGGCGGGCATCCCGCACGACTGGGTGGAGGCGGCCCGCCGCTCCCCCGTGCACGCGCTGGTCAGCCGGTACAAGGTGGCGCTGCCGCTCCATCCGGAGTACCGCACGATGCCGATGGTCTGGTACATCCCGCCGCTGTCACCGGTGGTCGAGGCGCTCAACGAGACCGGCTTCGACGGGGAGGACCCCGACAACCTCTTCGGCGCCATCGACACCCTGCGCATCCCGCTGGAGTACCTGGCGGAGCTGTTCGCCGCCGGGGACACCGGGCCGGTCCGCGCCTCGCTGGAGAAGCTGGCGGCGATGCGCTCCCACATGCGCGCGATCAACCTCGGCGAGCGCCCGGACCCGGCGATCGCCGCCTCCGTCGGCATGGACCTGACGGAGATGGAGGCGATGTACCGGCTGCTGGCCGTCGCCAAGTACGAGGAGCGGTACGTCATCCCGACCGCCGCGGTCGGCGACGCCCGGCGGCTGGAGGAGTCGGCGGTGCCCACCTCGTGCAGCCTCGACCACGCCGACGGGCCGGGCATGGGCGGCGAGGGAGCCTTCGGCCAGGACTCCGGCCGCACCGAACTGCCGCTGGTCTCCCTGGAGACCTTCCACGCCCTGCGCGCCCAGCAGACCGCCGACGCGCAGCCGCACGTCGGGGACGTCGCCGCATCCCGGGGAGAGAAGTGATGGACACCGCCGTGCTCCACCAGGCCGCCGCGCTCTGCCTGGTCTACCCGGACGAGACCTTCCACGAGCGGCTGCCGCTGCTGCGGGCCGCCGCCGGTGATCCGGCGCTCGCCGAGTTCGTCGCCTGGGCCGGGGAGCAGGAGCCGGGCGAACTGGCCGCGCACTACGTCCGCACCTTCGACTTCCGCAACAAGCACAGCCTCTACCTCTCCTGGTGGCGCGACGGCGACACCCGCCGCCGGGGCGCCTCCCTGGTCTCCTTCAAGGCCGCCTACCGCGCCCAGGGCCTGGAGTTCACCGGCGAGGAACTGCCCGACTTCCTCCCGGCCGTACTGGAGTTCTCCGCCCGCGTCGGCCCCCGCCTGCTGCTGGAGAACCGGCCCGGCGTCGAGCTGCTCCGCATCGCGCTGACCGAGTCCGGCACCCCCTACGCCCGGGTCCTGGACGCCGTCTGCGCCTCCCTGCCCGGCCCCTCCCCCAAGGACAGGGCGGAGGCGGCGGCGCTGGCCCGCTCCGGCCCGCCGCGCGAGGAGGTCGGCCTGGACGGCGCCCTCGCCCCGTACGGCCGCCCGACCCTGCCGCTGCTGAACTGAGGAGACCGCATGAACGTGCTGCTGTGGGGCGCCCTGCCCTACGTGGCCTTCGCCCTGCTGGTGGCCGGGATCGTCTGGCGCTACCGCTACGACCGCTTCGGCTGGACCACCCGCTCCTCCCAGATCTACGAGTCGAAGCTGCTCAACATCGCCTCCCCCGTCTTCCACTACGGCATCCTCTTCGTCCTCGCCGGCCACCTGCTGGGCCTCTTCGTCCCCGCCTCCTGGACCGACGCGATCGGCGTCACCGCCCACACGTACCACCTGTTCTCGCTGTACGGGGGCACGCTGGCCGGGGCGGTGGCGCTGGCCGGGATCGCCCTGCTGGTCTACCGGCGGCGCACCCGGGCCCCGGTCTTCCGCGCCACCACCGCCAACGACAAGGTGATGTACCTGGTGCTGGTCGCCGCCATCGTGCTGGGCATGTGGGCGAAGGTGGCCCACTCGACCCCGACCGCGGGCTACGAGTACCGCGACACCATCGCCCCCTGGGCCCGCAGCCTCTTCCGCCTCAGCCCCGACATCGGCCTGATGAGCGGCGTCCCCGTGCTCTACCAGATCCACGCGGTGGTCGGCATGCTCCTCATCGCCCTGGTCCCGTACACCCGCCTCATCCACATGTTCGCCGCCCCGGTCCAGTACCTGTTCCGGCCGTACATCGTCTACCGGAGCCCGGACGAGCGGCAGTTGGCGCGGCGGGGGGCGCCGCGGGGGTGGTGACCCGTGTGCGGGAGGAGCCGGCGAAGCTCCTCCCGCACGCCGAGGCACGGCTCAGGCCAGCTTGGCGCTGTGCGTGATCGTGGTGCCGGTCAGGGCCTGGCTGACCGGGCAGTTGGCCTTGGCGTCGGCGGCGGCCGCCTCGAAGTCCTCGGCGGAGATGCCGGGGACCTCACCCTCGACCTTCAGGTGGATGCCGGTGATGCCGGTACCGGGCTGGAAGGTGACGTCGGCGGAGGTGGTGAGCCGGGTCGGCGGGGTGCCGGCCTTGGCCAGGCCGTTGGAGAGGGCCATCGAGAAGCAGCTGGAGTGGGCGGCGGCGATCAGCTCCTCGGGAGAGGTCTTCCCGTTGGCCTCCTCGGCGCGGGACGGCCAGGAGACCTGCTGGTCGCCGATGCCGGAGGAGTCGAACGAGACGGTCCCGCTGCCCTTGAGCAGGTCGCCTTCCCAGACGGTGTGGGCCGAACGCGTGGTGGCCATCGGTGAGTTCCCTTCATACGGCGGACCGGCGGGATGCCGGTCCCGGGGGCTATCCGATCACAGGCGGGACGAGGACGGGTCCGCGCGGTGACGCGTCGCCGTGTCCCGTAGCGGTCGGTTCCTGTCGCTCGGGGGACTCATGGCGCCTCGGTCCGGGACAGGCGCGCCCGGAGTGGGCCACCGTGGAGGCGCGTACCGGCCAGAGGGAACACGAGGGAAGGGAAGACACCTGTGGCGAACTCCGATGTCCCGGCGGCGGGCGAGGCAGGCCGCGAGCTGATCGTCCGCCTCGCGTTCGGGAGCATGGCGGCGCAGACCCTGCGTGCGGCGGTCCGGCTCCGGGTCGTGGAGCTGATGGGCGACACCCCGCGTCAGGCCACCGAGGTGGCCGAGGCCGCCGGTGCCGCCCCGCAGCCCATGGCGCGGCTTCTGCGCGCCCTGGGCGCCCTCGGCCTGCTGGAGGAGCGCGCGCCCGGCACCTTCGCGGTGACGCCTGCGGGCGCGCTCCTCCGTCCCGAAGCTCCGGGCTCGGTCGCGTCGTTCGTGCGGATGTTCACCGACCCGGCGCTCGTACGGGCCTGGGAGCACCTGGACGACAGCGTCCGTACCGGTGAGGTCGCCTTCGACGCCGTCTTCGGCACCGACTTCTTCAGCCATCTCGGCCGGCACCCGGAGCTGTCGGCGGAGTTCAACGCGGCGATGAGCCAGGCCGTCGCGGGGACCGCCGCCGTGCTGCCGCACGCCTTCGACTTCGGCCGGTTCCGCCACGTCACCGACGTCGGCGGGGGTGACGGAACCCTCCTGGCCGGAGTGCTGGCCGCCCATCCGCACCTCTCCGGCGCGGTGTTCGACACGGCGGAGGGTCTGGCCAGGGCGCCGGAGACGATCGAACGGCACGGGCTGGGCGGGCGGTGCGCTCCGGTCGCCGGGGACTTCTTCCGCTCGGTGCCCGAGGGCTCGGACCTCTACCTGGTGAAGAGCGTCCTGCACGACTGGCCGGACGAGCGGGCGGTCACGATCCTGCGCCACTGCCGCGCGGTGCTGCCGCCGGGCGGCACCGTCCTGATCGTGGAACCGGTACTGCCCGAGACCGTCCGCGCCGGCAGTGCGGGCACCTACCTCAGCGACCTCAACATGCTGGTGAACCTGGGCGGCAGGGAGCGCACCCGCGAGGAGTTCGCGGAGCTGTGCCGGAGCGCGGGCCTGGCCCTCACCTCGGTCACCCCGCTCGCCGAGGCCGCGCCGTACAGCCTCATCGAGGCTGTGGCCGGCTGACGGCGGGCCAGCCGGGCGACGCCGTCTCCAGCCAGCCGCGCAGGACGGCGTGGACCTGTTCGGCGCCGGTCAGGTCGGTGCCGTCGGCCGGGGCCGGGTCGGGCAGGGAGAGCGGCGAGAGCAGGAAGGGGTGGCTCTGGGCGCCGCCGAGGCCGCCGTGGGAGCCGATCTGCTCCTCGAAGGCGTGGATCTCGCCGGTCTCCGGGAAGCAGGCCGAGTTGATCATGATGTCGGCGGTGTGCGGGAAGCCGTCGGTGCGCCGCACCGCCTCGGCGGCTCCGGGGCCGAAGGGCTCCAGCGGGCCGCCGGGACGGTCGGCCTCGGCCAGCGGTACGGCCTGGCCCGCGCCGAGCACGACCGCGCCGTGCTCCTCGCTGCGGACCAGCAGGAACCCGATGCCCGGGTGGGCGGCGAGGGTGGTGAGCAGCGCCGGGTGGCGGCGGTCGATCTCCTCGCGGGTCATCCGGTGCGGTACGTCGGGGAAGGAGACGAGGCCGAGGTTGCCGGAGGCCAGCACCACGGGTTCGGAGCGGCGGGGCCGGACCTCGTCGGCGGGGCCCTCCTCGACGGGCCGGTGCAGTGCGGCACGGACGGCGGCGCGGGCCTCGGCGCCGCTGGGGGTGCGGCGGGCGCGGCGGGGCACGGGCAGGCCGCAGCCGGCGCGGACGAGGTCGGCGAGGGTCAGGCCGTACCGGGAGCGGAAGGTCTCGCCGGGGCTCTGGCCGTGGTCGGAGAGGAGGACGATCCGGTAGGGGCGGGGGGCGTGGTCGGCGACCTTCTCGATCAGGGCGAGGGAGCGGTCGAGGCGGGCGAGGACCTGGTCGGCGTCGGGGCCGGTGGGCCCGGAGTGGTGGGCGACCTCGTCGTAGGCGACCAGGTCGGCGTAGACGGAGGTACGGCCGGCCAGCATGTCGCCCATGACGGCGGCGACGACCACGTCCCGTTCGACGACGGTGGCGAAGGCCCGCACGAAGGGGTAGAGCCCGGCCCGGCCGACGCGCGGGGTGTCGCCGCGCAGCCGGGAGCGGGTCGACTGGACCATCTCGCGCAGCACCTCGGCGACGAAGGACATCGCGGTGCGGACGGCGTTGGCGGGGTCGGAGAAGTAGGCGAAGTAACCGGAGCGGGAGCGCTGCCCGCGCTCGCGGCGGGCGGAGACCGACAGGACGAGGGCCACCTGTCCGGCGCCGCCGCTGAAGAGGTTGCCGCGGCTGGCCCCGTCGTCGGCGAGGAGCCCGGCGTTCCCGGTGCGGCGCACCGCGCGGCGCTGGAGTTCGGCGGCGGAGGCGGGCCGGTTGCTGACCATGACCTGCCGCCGCTCCTTCTCGTACCAGCGGAAGGCGGGGATGTCGTACGTGGTGCCGTGCAGGATGCCGAGCTGGCTGGCGCCGGTCTGGCTGGACCAGTCGGTGCGCCAGGGGGTGAGGCGGTGGGTGGCGGGGGCGGTGCCGTGGCCGAGCCAGCGGGCGACCGTGGGCAGCAGGCCCCGTGCGACGGCGGAGGCGAGGACGTCGTGGCCGACGCCGTCGAGCTGGAGGAAGACGGTGCCGGGGGTGGCGGGCACCGGCAGGGCGCGGCGGCGGCGCCGGTCGGAGAGGCGGTAGAGGCGGCGCCGGTAGGCGTTGTCGTCGCGGACGGCGAGGGCGGTGCCGGTGGCGGAGGCGACCGCCGACATGACGGCGGCGACCAGGACGGCCGTCTCGGGGGCGGCGGTGCCCCGCCCGTCGGGGATGAGCCAGAGGGCGAGGGTGAGCAGCGAGCCGTTGAGGGCGAAGGCGAGCAGGCCCAGCACGAGGGCTGGGACCAGCAGCAGGGCGCGGACGACCAGCGGCCAGACCAGGGCGGACAGGATGCCGAAGACCCCGGCCCCGGCGGCGGCGGTGATACCGATGCGGGTGGCACTGTCCCCGTCGGCGGACTGGAGCCGGAAGTCGGGCAGGATGCCGGCGAGCACCAGCATGGTGACGGTGGAGACGGCCCAGACCGCTCCCATCCGCCACAGCGCCCCCGCGAACCTCCGCCACGGCCTCTCTGCCACGCCTGCCCTCACCTCGTCACACCGGCGGGTCCCGCCCGCCGGGCCCGGTCCAGCGTTTCACACCGGCTTCGGCCGGTCCGTTCCGGTATGTGCCCGGGTGGTGCGGCCGGGTACCGCGGTCGGCCGTGGCCTCAGCAGCCGTCGTATCCGGCGGTGGGCATGGAGAGGCGGCGGTGGACGCGGGCCTTGGAGCGGGGACCGTACTGCGGCTCGGCGAGGTCGGCGGTGACGACGCGGGCGCCGCGCCGGGCGCAGAGGGCGGTGAACTCCTCGGCGCAGGTGACCGCCTGGTCGAGGACGCGCCGGCTCGGGGTGAGGAAGAGGTCGACCCGCCCGGCGTCGAAGTCGGCCCACAGCTCGGGGTGGTCGGGGGCGAGCCGGTGGAGCAGCAGTTCGCGGGTGATGACGTGGTCGTGGGCGGCGGCCCAGCGGGCGCACATGTCCTGCTGGCTGCGGGTGTCGACGAGGAAGGGGTCCTGGTCCAGGTGTTCCAGCGGGGTGAGGCTGGCGATGGCCGCCGCCCGTGGGTGCGGCGCCTGCCCGGCGTCCTCCATGGCGTCCTCCCTGACGTCCCCCGCCGGGCTGGGGCCCCGGCCCGTTGGCGTCCGTAGACCCTATCCCGGCCTTTAGGCTCGTAGGGAGCGGTCTTCCGGCCGTCCCCCGTCCGGGTGACGCGGGGGCGGGGGCCGCAGGGAGGAGTGCGCGGACGGTGGAGATCACCTGGTGGGGTCATGCCACCTGCACGGTGGAGGACTCGGGGGTGCGGCTGCTCACCGACCCGGTCTTCGCGCGGCGGCTGGCCCATCTGCGGCGGCGCCGGGGGGCGCCCCCGCCGGCCCGGGCGGCGGTCGCCGACGCGGTCCTCGTCTCGCACCTGCACGCCGACCACCTCCATCTGCCGTCGCTGGCGCGGCTGGCGGCGGGGACGAAGCTGCTGGTGCCCCGGGGCGCGGTCCGTGCCGTGCCGGGGCTGCGGCGGCTGGCGCGGCTGGACGTGGTGGAGGTCGGGCCCGGGGACACCGAGAAGGTCGGGCCGGTCACGGTGCGGGTGGTCCCGGCGCTGCACGACGGGCGGCGGATGCCGGTCGGTCCGCGCCGCTCGCCCGCGCTGGGCTTCGTGGTCGACGGCCGGGCACGCACGTACTTCGCGGGGGACACCGGGCTCTTCGACACGATGGCCGAGGAGGCCGGGCCGGTGGACGTGGCGCTGCTGCCGGTGGGCGGCTGGGGCCCGGGGCTCGGCCACCACCACCTGGACGCCACCCGGGCCGCCGAGGCGCTGCGCCGGCTCGCCCCGGCCTCCGCGGTGCCGGTGCACTACGGGACGTACTGGCCGATCGGGCTGGACGCGGTGCGGCCGCACGAGTTCCACTCCCCCGGTGACGAGTTCGTCCGCAAGGCGGCGGTGAGCGCCCCCGGGGTGCGGGTGCACCTGCTGGACCACGGAGAGAGCGTGCGGCCCGAGGTCCGCCGGTGACGGGCCCGGAGCTGTCTCCGCTGGTGGTGCTCGGCGCCGCCGGGGTGCCCGACGCCACCACGCAGCAGGCTCTCGGCTACCCCTCGCTCTTCCTGCTGATCTTCCTGGGCGCGCTGGTGCCGGTGGTGCCGACGGGCGCGATCGTCAGCGGCGCCGCCGTGGTCGCCTTCCACGAGGCGGCGCCGGTGACGCTGCTCCTGCTCTTCCTCGTCTCGGCGCTGGCGGCCTTCCTCGGCGACCTGGTCCTGTACTGGCTGGGGCAGCGCGGGGTGCGGTCGCGCGGCGGTTCGCGGTGGCTGGACACGCTGCGGCAGCGGGCGGCGCCGGACCGGCTGGAGCAGGCCCGCGCCAAGCTGGACGACCACGGCGTGGCGGTGCTGATCCTCTCCCGGCTGATCCCGGCGGGGCGCGTCCCGGTGATGCTGGCCTGCCTGCTGGCGCGGATGCCGCTCTCCCGGTTCGCCCGTGGGGACGGCCCGGCGTGCCTGGCGTGGACGGCGACCTACCAGCTCATCGGCATCGTCGGCGGGTCGCTCTTCGCCGAGCCCTGGGAGGGCGTGGCGGCGGCGGTGGCGCTGACGGTGCTGATCAGCGCGGCCCCCGGGGTGTGGCGGCGGCTGCGGGGGCGGACGGCCTCGTCCTCGCACTGAGGGCGCCGGCGGTCACAGGGTGCGGGAGCCGCCGACGGGCAGGTCCCACAGGTCCTCGCGGGGGCGGCCGGTGCGGGCCCAGGCGGCGCGGACCCGGGTGAGGGGTTCGAGGACGGGTTCGGCGGAGAGCAGGAAGGTCGCCCAGTGCATGGGGGCCATCCGGCGGGCGCCGAGGTCGGCGCAGGCGGCGACGGCCTCCTCCGGGTCGCAGTGGACGTCCCGCAGCCACCAGCGGGGGGCGTAGGCGCCGATCGGCATGAGGGTGAGGTCGATGCCGGGGTGGCGGCGGCCGATCTCGGTGAACCAGTGGCCGTAGCCGGTGTCGCCCGCGAAGTGCACCTTGCGGCCCTGCGGGTCGGTGAGTACCCAGCCGCCCCACAGGGTGCGGCAGGTGTCGAGGAGGCCGCGCCGCGACCAGTGGTGGGCGGGGACGAAGTCGAAGGTGACGCCGCCGATCTCACGCCCCTGCCACCAGTCCAGTTCGTGGACGCGGGTGAAGCGGCGGCGCCGGAACCAGCGCCCGAGCCCGGCCGGGACCAGGACCGGGGTGGTGCGCGGCAGGCGGCGCAGGGTCGGGGCGTCGAGGTGGTCGTAGTGGTTGTGGCTGATGACGACGGCGTCGACGGGCGGGAGGGAGGCCCAGGGGACGCCGACCGGGGTGACGCGCGGCGGCGTGCCGAGGATGCGGTGCGACCAGACCGGGTCGGTGAGCACGGTGAGGCCGCCGATCCGCAGGATCCAGCTGGCGTGTCCGGCCCAGGTCAGGGCAAGGACACCGGGTCCCGCCGGGGGCAGCGGCGCGGGCGCGCAGGGCAGCAGCGGGACGTCGCGCCGGGCCTCGGTGCCGGGACGCAGGGCGCCGGCCTCGCGGGCCAGCCGGGTCACGGCGCGGACGCCGGGGAGGGGGGCGGTGAGGCGGTCCCGGTAGGAGCGGCGGCGGTGGCGGCCAGGGGCGGCCTCCTCGGGGCGGGTGGTCGCGGCGGGGGCCGGGGCGAGGGCGGCGGGCGCGGGGACGGGGTCGCGCTGCTGGGTCATCGGGTGGCCTCCTCTGCTCCGGCGGGGGGTGCGGCGAGGGCGCCGAGGACCTCGGCCACCCGGTCCAGGGCGCGTCGCACGGGGGCCGCCTGGAGGGGGTCGGGGGCGCCGGTGAGCAGGTCGGCGCGGACCCGTTCGTCGTCGCCGAGGAGCGGACCGGTGGAGAGCCGGACGCGGAGCTGGTCGAGGTCGTCGCCGAAGCGGTGGCCGCCGGGGGCGGGCATGCCCAGCCGGGCGGTGAGGTCGTTCTCCAGCTCCAGCGCGTCGGTGACGCCGCGTGCCGCGAGGGCGGGGGCCAAGGGCGCCAGGTCGGCGTAGAGGTGGCGGCCGGCCTGGGGCGGGCGGACCAGGGCCCCGGCGGTGTGCAGGACCTCGTACAGGGCGCCCGCCAGGCGGCCGTGCAGGGCCACGGCGTGGGCGAGCCGGGCGCCGAGTGCGCGGGGTTCGCCGAGGGCGTGCGTGGCGGCGGCCGCGACCGGGGTGGCCAGGGTCGCGTCGAGGGCGGTGAGGATGTCGAGGCAGCGGGCCCGCAGCTGGGCGCCGGCGGTGGTGCCGGGGAAGCGGGCGACGGCGGCGGGCCAGCCGGGCGGGAGCCAGCCGCCGGAGAGGTCGCTGAGGACGGTGACCCCCTCGGGCAGCATCTCGGCCGGGCCGACGACGGGGTTCTCCTGGGGCCGGTGGACGGTGTCCCGCCAGGTCTCGTCGCTGACCACGTGCAGCCCCTCGGCGGCGGCCGCCTCGACGGCGCGGCTCATCACCTCGGGCACCGCCACCGTGCCGGTCGGGTCGTCGGCGACGGCGAGCACCAGCAGCCGCGGGTCGCCGCCCTCGGCCCGCACCCGGCGGACCGTCTCCAGCAGGGCGTACGGGTCGGGCACCCCGCCGCAGGCGGCCGGTGAGGGCACCGAGAAGGTGGGGCGGCCCAGCAGCCGGGCCTGAGGCGCCCACCAGGCGGGGCAGGGCCGGGGCAGCAGCACGTCCCCGCCGACGGCCGCGGTCAGGGCGAGGAGCAGGGCGGGCGCGCCGGGGGCGGCGGCGAGCAGGGCCGGGTCGGCGGCGAGGCCGCGCCGCGCCCAGTACCCCTGGGCGGCCGCCAGGAGGGCGGGGCCGCCGCCGGGGGGTTCGGCGTGCGGGCGCTCGGCGGCGCGGGCGAGGACGGCGGCGAGTTCGGGGACGACGGGCAGGCCCGGCTCCGGCACGGGCGGACCGTACCGGAGGGGTCCACGGCCCTCCAGGGCGCTCTCCATCCGCCGTACCTCCGCTCGAACGCATTACCCCTCTCGCACTGTGCCGCGCCCCGGCCCCGCCCACCACCGGGGGCCTCCGATCCGGGGAACGGAGGGGATGGTTCGGGCCGGGAGCGCCGGGTACGTGTGGGGCCACGGCCGGCCGGGCCGGGTGTCCGGGGCGGCCGTACCCGCAGAACGGACCCGTACAGAAGGGCACAGCATGCAGCGAGGCAGTGACCGGATGAGCGTCCACCGCGACGAGGGGATGAAGCACGAGCTCCGCGACTACCTGAGGTCGGGCCACCCGACCCGGTCCGAGGAGTGGCACGACGCGGAGCCCGGCGACCCGCTGGGGACGCATCCGGACATCGCGGAGGTCCGGCACGAGCTGGGGCGGCGGCTGGGCCGTACGCCCTTCCCGGCGAGCGCGCCGGAGCTGGCCAGGGTGCTGGACGCCGGGCACTGCCCGGACGAGGTGGTGGCGCTGCTGGAGCCGCTGCCCGCCGACGAGACCTACCGCAACGTGCAGGAGCTGGCGACGGCCGTGGTGGAGGCCAGGGCCGACGCCTGAGGCAGGGCGACGGACCGCCCCTTCTGCCCCCTTTGCGTCCGGGGGGCGGTCCGCGCGACCCTGGAAGGACACCCGGATGGCGGCGGGCAGGCCACCCCGGGCCGCCGGACGGGGCGGACCGGAGAGCCGGGACGAGGATTCGAAGGGCGGGAACGCCGATGCGTGTCGCATTCCTGGTGGCCCCCGAGGGCGTGGAAGAGAGCGAACTGACCGGGCCGTGGGAGGCCGTGACCGAGGCGGGCGGTGAGCCCGTCCTGGTGTCGACCTGGCCGGGCGAGGTCCTCTCCTTCCGCCATCTGGAGAAGGGGGACCGCTTCGTCGTCGACCAGGTCGTGGGCGAGGTGTCGGCGGGCATGTTCGACGCGCTCGTCCTCCCCGGCGGCGTGGCCAACCCCGACCAGCTGCGCACCGACGCGGAGGCCGTCGACCTGGTGAAGGACTTCGTCGACCAGGGCCGGCCGATCGCCGCGATCTGCCACGCCCCGTGGCTGCTGATCGAGGCGGACGCGGTGCGCGGCAGGACCCTGACCTCGTACCCGAGCCTGGCCACCGACATCCGCAACGCCGGGGGCACCTGGGTGGACGAGGCGGTCCGGGTCGACTCCTCGGGCCCGACGACCCTGCTGACCAGCCGCACCCCGCGCGACCTGCCGGCCTTCAACGAGGCCCTGGTGGGCGTCTTCACGACGGCGGCGGCCGCCGCTCGCTGAGTTCCGGGCGCCGGCCCCCTACGCCTCGCGGCCCAGCCGGGCCAAAAGGCGGGTCTGGGGGTCGGCGCCCGAGGGCGGGGTGAGGGGCGGGGCGAAGACGCCGCTGCCGGAGAGGTCGTCGGCGTAGGGGGCGGTCTCGCGGTCGGCGAAGGCGACCAGTCCGGCGGGGAGGTGTTCGGTGGCGCCGATGCCGCGGGCCAGGTCCCAGGCGTGGATGATCAGGTCGGTGGTCATCTGGCCGCAGTAGTGGTCCGCGTCGCTCGGCCCGTAGGAGAGTTCCACGGTGCGGCCGAGGGCGCCGGGGGCAGCGAACGCCTCGCGGGCACCGCGAGCGGCCGCCTCCCAGGCGCCGACGGGGTCCTCGCCGAGGAGATCGCCGTCGAGGGCGTCACCGACCGACTCCATCGTCTCGCCGGCCAGCAGCGGGGGCGCCCAGAGCTGTTCGGAGACCAGGTGGGCGACGAGGTCGCGCACGTTCCAGTCGGTGCAGGGCGTGGGGTGGTCCCACTGGTCGTCGAGGATGTCGTGGACCCGCCGGCCGAACAGGTCCAGCGCGGCCGCGTGCGCCGCGAGGAGTTCGGAGTGGCTGGGGGTGCTCGTCTCGGGGGACATGGGGTCCATCCTCACCCCGCGCGGGCGCGCACGCCGGGGGCGGGCGCCCGTTCCGGTGACGGACGCGCCCGCAGTCGCGCGCCGTCGCGGGTGAGCGGGGCGCGCGGGGGTACCCGTGCCGCATGCGTCCTGACCCAGTGAACTCCCTGCCCGCCCGGCTGCGCCCCAAGGTGCCCGCCGCGTTCGCACCGGAGCCCCCGGCTTCCCTGGCCGAGCGGCTGGTCGCGTTGGACCGCACCGTCTTCGAGGCGGTCGCGGCACGCCGCTGGCCCGGCGCCGACCGGGTGCTGCCGAAGCTGAGCCGCAGCGCCAACCACGGCCTGCTCTGGGGCGCGGTCGCGGCGGGGCTCGCGGTGACCGGTTCGCCGCGCGCCCGCCGGGCGGCGGTCCGGGGGCTCGCCTCGCTCGGGCTCGCCTCGGCGACCATCAACACCCTCGGCAAGCGGACGGTGCGGCGGCAGCGCCCCGGGCTGGAGTCGGTACCGCTGATACGGCAGCTGAAGCGGCAGCCGATCACCTCGTCGTTCCCCTCCGGCCACGCGGCCTCGGCGGCGGCCTTCGCGACCGGGGTCGCGATGGAGTCCCGGGGCCTGGGCGCGGCGGTGGCCCCGCTGGCGGCGGCGGTCGCCGTCTCCCGCATCCACACCGGCGCGCACTACCCGGGTGACGTGCTGGCCGGGGCGGCGCTGGGCGCGGGCGCCGCCTTCGCCGTACGCGGCCTGGTGCCGACCCGGGACCAGCTCCCCTCCCCCGGCCGCCCGCTGGTGGACGTACCGGCGCTGCCCCGGGGCCACGGCCTGGTCATGGTGGTGAACCAGGGCGCCGGTACCCCCGACAAGGCGCGGGTGCTGCGCGAGCTGCTGCCCGAGGCCGAGGTGGTGGAGTGCCGGGGCGACGGGCTGGTGGCGGAGCTGGAGAAGGCGGCGGGCCACGCGCTGGCCCTCGGCATCTGCGGCGGCGACGGCTCGGTGAACGCGGCGGCCGGGGTGGCGCTGCACCACGGGCTGCCGCTGGCGGTGCTGCCGGGCGGCACCCTCAACCACTTCGCCTACGACCTCGGGATAGAGGACCCGAAGGAGCTGTGCCGGGCGGTGGAGGCGGGCGACGCCGTCGCGGTGGACGTGGGCCGTTTCCGTTCCGGGGAGCGGACCGGGTACTTCCTCAACACCTTCAGCCTCGGCGTCTACCCGGAGCTGGTCCGGGAGCGGGAGCGCTGGTCGGGCCGGGTCGGCGGGCGGCTCGCGGACGTGGTGGCGGCGGCCCGGGTCCGGCGCCGGGACAATCCGCTGGAGGCGGTGGTGGAGGGTGAGCGGCGCCCCCTGTGGCTCCTCTTCGCGGGCAACTGCACCTACCGCCGGATGGGGCTGACCGGCGGGCGCCGGGTCGACCTGGCCGACGGCCTCATCGACGTCCGCGCGGTGCACGGCGGACGCGGCCCCGGGTTCCGGCTCATCGCGGCGGCCCTGGCGGGCCCGCTGACCCGCTCGCCCTTCCACGCGGCGGTACGCGTCCAGCGGCTGCGGATCGGCGGGATCAGTCCGGGCACGCCGCTGGCCTTCGACGGCGAGGTGACCGACGCGGGCGCGAGCCTGCAACTGGACAAGCTCCACGAGGGGCTGCGGGTGTACCGGCCGCTCACCCTCTGACCTCGCGCCACCGCGACGGCCCGCATGATGAGACAGGGGTCTCATCATGCGGGCCGTCGCGTGTACGGTCACGGCACCGGGGCCGGTCGCGCGACTCCGCCACCGGCGCCCGGTCCGCCGTCCGCCTGCCCGCCGCGAGGAGAACGCCCGTGCCCACCGACCCCGCCGCCGTCGTCTACACCCACGGCCACCACGAGTCCGTCCTGCGCTCCCACACCTGGCGCACCGCCGCCAACTCGGCCGGGTACCTCCTCTCCTCGCTGGAGCCGCACCACCGCGTCCTGGACGTGGGGTGCGGCCCGGGGACGATCACCGCCGACCTCGCCGCCCTGGTCCCGCAGGGCCACGTCACCGGGATCGACAGCGCCGGGGAGATCCTGGACGCGGCCCGCTCGGCCGCCGCCGAACGCTCCCTGACCCACACCACCTTCCGCACCGGCGACGCCCAGGCACTCCCCTTCCCCGACGCCTCCTTCGACGTGGTCCACGCCCACCAGGTGCTCCAGCACCTCGGCGACCCGGTGGGCGCCCTGCGCGAGATGCGCCGGGTCTGCGCGCCGGGCGGCCTGGTCGCCGTACGGGACGCGGACTACGCGGCGATGACCTGGCACCCGGCAGGCCCGGGGCTCGACCGGTGGCTGGAGCTGTACCGGTCGGTGGCACGGGCGGGCGGCGGCGAGCCGGACGCGGGGCGGCGGCTGCGAGCGTGGGCCCTGGAGGCCGGGTTCACCGAGGTCACGGCGACCGCCTCGGCCTGGTGCTACGCCGACGAGGAGGAACGGGCCTGGTGGGGCGGACTGTGGGCGGACCGGACGACGGCCTCCGGGTACGCGGAGCGGGCGGCCGGCCTCGGGTACGCGGACCGGGCGGAGCTGGAGCGGATCGCGGCGGCCTGGCGGCAGTGGGCGGCGGCACCCGACGGCTGGTTCGCGGTGCTCCACGGGGAGCTGCTCTGCCGCGCCTGAGCGGAGCGGACCGGGGGCCGCACCCGACCGAGGTGACACAGCGTCACTCTTATGCGGCCCCTACACCACCCCGCATTGCGGACAAATAGGGCATCGAGCTGCATATGCATCAATTGGCGCCGCGTCGGACGCCGTTGAACCCGCCCCGTGAGCAGCGTCATAGCCGTCACGGTCCGTGGCAGCCGCCGCGAGCCCGGGCACAACGCCCGTCACGCCCGGAAAGATCGCGAGTCTACGGAGGGTGACCACCCCCCGGAACAAAGGATCAAGAAAGCGACTTCCGGGGCGCGCACGCTGCTTGTTCACGGGAGTCGGGCTCGTCTACGGTCACCGTCATTCCGGATGGACCGCCGAATCCTGCCGCCGTCCGGTATCCGCACATCGACCCTTCCACGGCAGGAGCGGGGGACCCAGGTAAGCCGCCGGAACCGGGAGCAGCGCACCGCGCACGCCACCGGCCCCGGCTAGGGGTGAAGCCGCGCCACACGGCGCGGCCGGGCAGCTCCAGCCCGAACCCGACAGCTCACCTCGCAGGCGCCGGAGAGGAACCTTCATGCCCGCCAAGGGGAAGCACCGCCGTACCAGGACCATGCGCATAGCCCGCACGCTGGCCATCGCCGGCTCGGGCAGCGCCGCTCTGGCCCTGCCGCTGATGGGCGCCGCCCACGCACAGGCCGCCGAGAAGTCGGCGCCGCAGTCGGTCGCCGTCCAGCAGGCCGTCGCCGCCGCTCAGCAGCAGGCGCCGAAGAACGCCGCCGCCGAGACCTACGAGGTCGCCGTCGGCGACTACCTGGCCAAGATCGCCGACGAGCAGCACGTCGACGGTGGCTGGGAGCAGCTCTACCAGGACAACCGCGAGGTCGTCGGCTCCAACCCGAACCTGATCCTCCCGGGCATGAAGCTCTCGGTGGACGGCACCGCCGCCGAGGCCCCGAAGCAGGCCCCGGCCAAGCCGCAGAGCGCGCCGAAGCAGGCCGCGCCCAAGGCCGACACCGGCGCCTCCACCGCCCAGAAGACCGAGACCGCGCCGAAGCCGGCCGCCCCGGCCAAGCCCGAGGCCGAGCAGGCCGAGCAGCCCGCCGCCGCCTCCGGCGACTGGGTCCGCCCGGTCGAGGCCTCCGCCTCCACCGCGTACCGCGCCTCCGGCGGCAGCTGGTCCTCCGGCTACCACACCGGTGTCGACTTCTCCGCCTCCTCGGGCACCTCGGTCAAGGCCATCGGCGCCGGCACCGTCGTCTCCGCCGGCTGGAGCGGCTCGTACGGCAACGAGGTCGTCATCAAGCACGCCGACGGCAAGTACTCCCAGTACGCCCACCTGTCGTCGCTCTCGGTCTCGTCCGGCCAGACCGTCACGCCCGGCCAGCAGATCGGCCTCTCCGGCTCGACCGGCAACTCCACCGGCCCGCACCTGCACTTCGAGGTCCGCACCGGCCCGAGCTACGGCTCGGACATCGACCCGCTGGCCTACCTGCGCGGTCACGGCGTCTCCGTCTGACGCTCCCCCGGCACCGCCGGGTCTCTCCTCACCACCGGCCGGGGCCGGACCTGGGTACACACCACCCAGGTCCGGCCCCGGCCGCGTGTGTGCCGCCGGCCCCCTACCGCCCGGCCATCTCCAGGATGCGTCCGGCGACCAGGGCCGGCTGGTCGGTGGGCAGCGCGTGGCCCGCGCCGGGCACGATCTCCACCTCGACGGTGTCCACCAGCGCGCCGACCCGGGCGGCCACCTCGCGCGCCTCGTGCAGGGTGCTGCGCTCGCCGAGCAGGAAGAGCGCGGGTGCGGTCAGCCGGCCCAGCTCCTCGTCGGTCAGGACCCGGGCGGCGGGCAGCGCGCGGCGGAACCCGACCCCGGCGCGGCCCAGCCGCATCAGCTCCGCGTCCAGGATCGCGGTGTTGCCCACCAGCCGGGCCAGTCGCGGCCGGAGGGCGCGCGGCGCCAGGCCGGCCAGTCCGCCGGCGATCAGCCAGGTGTAGAACCGCCGGCCCGGGTCGGCGAATCCCGCCGGGTCGAGGAGGGTCAGGGTGGCGGTCCGGCCGGGGTGGTGGATCTGGTGGTTCAGCGCCAGCCAGCCGCCGTACGAGCAGCCGACCACGTGGGCCGCGCTCGCCTCCAGTCCGTCGAGCACCTCCTCCAGCCAGGCCGCGCCGTCCCGCCCGTCGGCGACCGGCGCGGTCTGCGTGCTCGCCCCGGCCTCGCCGACCGTGTCGACGGCGATCACCGTGCGGTGGGCGGCCAGCGCCTCGACGTACCCGTGCCACATCAGGGAGTTGCCGCCCGCGCCGGGCAGCAGGACGATCGGCTCGGCACTCGCCGGGCCCACCCGCAGGACGCGGGTGGTGCCGAAGGAGGTGGACACGTCGACGGCGGTGCGCGGACCGGGCCAGACCTGGTCGAGGACGTACGCGTAGGTCGCGCGGTACCGCTGTGCCGCCTTGTCGCTCTTGAACTCGCCTATGCTCATGGTACAGGTGTACCACACCCTTGGTACACCTGTACCACCACCGGAAGGGGAGGAGCGGCGTCATGCCGGTCGACCACGAGGAACGCAGGAAGCAGATCGCCGAGGCGCTGCTGCGCATCGCCGACACCGAGGGCTTGCAGTCGGCGAGCATGCGGGCGGTCGCCGCCGAGGCAGGGGTCTCCCTGCGGCTGGTGCAGTACTACTTCACGACCAAGCAGGCGCTCCTGCTGGACGCGCTCGCCCGCCTCGGCACTCAGCTCCAGGCGAGGATGGACCGGTTCGTCCGGGCGGCCGGCACCCCGCCCACGCCGCGCTCCACCGTGACGGCCATCCTGACGAGCATCCTGCCGACCGACGCCGAGAGCCGCCGCATCACCCGCACCTACGCGGCCTACTACACGCTGGTCCTCGGCGATCCGGCGCTGGAGAAGCAGGCCACGGCCCAGCCCGACCTGCTGGAGGGCTTCCTCGCCCGGCAGATCGGCGCGGCCCAGGAGTCCGGGGAGGTCGCCCCGGAACGCGACCCGGTGATGACGGCGGCCGGGCTGCTGGCCATGGTCAACGGGCTGGGCTCAAGCGTGCTGGGCGGACAGCGCACGGGGGACGCGGCGCTCGCCGTCCTCACCCACCACCTGGACGAGCTGTTCGGGGAGCCTCGATGACGCCGTCCAGGAGGGTACGTGAGGAGAGCAGGTCGTCGATGGCGCGGGTGATCCGCTCCCGCTCCCGGCGGAGTTCGGCGACCAGGCCGGAGCAGACCGGCACCAGTCGCTCCCCCTCCTCGCGGACGCACGGGAGGACGCGGGCGATGGTCGCGGTGGTGAGCCCGGCGTTGAGCAGCGTGCGGACCCGCCGCACCGTCTCGACGTCCCCCTCGGCGTACACCCGGTAGCCGCTCGGCAGGCGGTCCGGGGCGAGCAGCCCCTGCTCCTCGTAGTAGCGCAGCAGCCGTTCGCTGACGCCGGTCCGCCGCACCATCTCGCCGATGCGCATCGCGCCCCTCCCCCGGGGTTGACTCTCACACGGATGTGAGACTTTAGCGTCTCCTCACAGCGGCCAGGTCAATGGGGCGACGCCCGCCCGTTCCCGAGGAGTGGTGTCATGCGTGCCGTGCAGATGGACGTTCACGGAGGCCCCGAGGTACTCACCGTCCGGGAGGTGCCCGAGCCCGTGTGCGGTCCGGGCGAGGTGCTCGTACGGACGGTGGCGAGCAGCCTCAACCCGGTGGACTGGAAGACGCGGGCCTGGGAGGAGACCGGGCCGGCCCTCCCGGCGACCCTCGGCTGGGACCTGGCCGGCATCGTCGTCGCCAGCCGCGCGCCCGGCTTCGCACCGGGCGACCGGATCCTCGCCATGTCGGCGCAGATCGCCACCGGCCTCGGCACCTGGGCCGAACTGGTCGCCCTGCCGCAGCGGTTGCTGACCCCCGCACCGGCCACCCTGAGCCTCGCCGAGGCCGCCGCACTCCCGCTCGCCGGAACCGCCGCCGTGCAGGCGGTCGCCGCACTGCGCCCCCGGCCCGGCGGGCGCCTGCTGGTGGCCGGGGCCGCCGGAGCGGTGGGCGGACTGGCCGTGCAACTGGCGCGGCTGGCGGGGATGACGGTCGACGGACTGGTCTCCCGCCCCGGACACGTGGCAGTGGCGCGGGAGTTGGGGGCCGCGACGGTGACACACGACCCGGCGTCGCTGCCCCGGGGCGCCTACGACGCCGTGCTCGACACCGCCGGGGTGGACCTCTCCGCGAGCCTCACCGAGGGCGGCCGCTACGTCTCCGTGGCCGACACCCCGCTCCCCGACGTGCCGGACGCGGCCAAGAGTTACGTCCAGGAGAGCAGCACGGATCTGGCCCGGGTGGTGGAACTGGCCGACGCGGGCGCGCTGCGGGTGCGGGTCGCCGAGCACCATCCGGTCGGGCGGGTCCGCACGGCCCACGAGCGGTTCGAGGCGGGCGGGCTGCCGGGGAAGGTGGTGCTGCTGTTCTGAGGCCGGGGCGGTCGCGACGAGACGCCATGTCACGACTGGTCGCCGAAGAGGGCCGTTCCCCTGAAGGGAGTTGAGGCCTCGGCGGGGACCTGACGGTAGGGACGCGGCGTGCCATCATGAGGGCGTCGCGCGGGCTTCGGATCTTCCTCCGCCCGGTGTCGTGCGGCGAGGTCAACCGCGAGCGTGCGGGCCGGAGCGTCTGGAATGGGTGAAGCGTGGAAATCCTGGGGACCACACTGCGGATCTGCGTCGAGGATCTGGAGGCCGCGGTGCCGTTCTACGAGCGGCTGGCGGGCAGCCGGGCGATGCGGCACCAGCAGGGCGGCGTCTCCGTCGCCGCCGTCGGCTGCTTCCTGCTGATGAGCGGGCCCAAGGCCGACCTGGACGTGCTGCGGAAGGTCGCCGCGACCATCGCCGTGGCCGACGTGGAGCAGACCGGGCAGGTCCTCGCCGCCTCCGGCGCCGCCGTGATCGCGGGCCCGGTGGCGACACCGGCCGGGCGCACCCTGGTCGCGATGCACCCGGACGGCTCGGTCTTCGAGTACGCCGACCGGCTCGGCGCCTCCGCCTGACGCCCCCTCAGCCCTCCTGTCCCGCGGGCCGCATCCGGAAGTCGTAGGCGGCGGGCAGGGGTTCGTCGCCGAGCCGGGCCCAGGTGTCGCTCAGCACCTCGTCGCCCTCGCGCAGGTCGGCCACCTCGAACCCGCCGGTGAAGACGGCGAGCGCGGCCTCGCGCTCCCCCTCGGCCAGCAGCAACTGGGCCTCCAGGAGCCGGAAACGGCCCCGGGCACGGGTCGCGGGGTGCAGCCGCCCGTACACCTCACGGGCCGCCCCCGCCCGGTCCGCCGCGAGCAGCGCCGGGACGGCCTCCCGGACCAGGGCCGCGATCAGCGGCGAGGGCTCGTCGTCCGGGTCCTCCCCGTCGGGGGTGCCGCGCCGCGCCAGGGCGTCGGCCAGTGCCTCGGCGTACCGTTCGGCGGCGCGTACGGGATGACGTGCGGCGGTGTCGGCGACGGCGAGGGCGCGCAGGGCGGGCCAGCGGGCGGCGTCGGCCGCACCGGGGGCGGTCAGGGCCCGTTCCCAGCTGCGGACGGCCTGGGCGAGGTCGCCCGCGTGCCACTGGGCGACGCCCAGGTGGTACTCGGTGAGCGGGTCGGGCGGGGCGGTCTCCAGCAGGTCGCGCCAGGCCGGGGAGACCAGGGTGGGGCCGGGGTCCTGGTCCGGTCCTGGGGCCTTGGCGGGCAGCGCGCCGGTGTCCAGCAGGGCGGCCCACGGGCGCTGTTCGGGGCCCGGCGCGTCGTCGAAGGGGGTGCCGGGCAGGTCGAGTGCGGCGCGACGGACCTCCAGGGCGCCCCAGGCGGAGCCGGTGGCGAGGCGTTCCCCGGGCGGTGTGTCGGCGACGGCGCGCCAGGCGTCGCGGGCGGCGGCCAGTTCCTCCGGCGGCAGGGCCCGGTCCAGGGCGGTGCCGGCCTCGGTGGTCGCGGCGGCCCAGTCCGGGCCGTGGGCGGCGCCGGGGTCGACGTGGAGCGGCCCGTACGCCTCCAGCCAGGCACTCTCGGCGCCGGCGGGGAGCGGGACGTGTTCCAGCTGGGTGCGGGCTAGGCCCGCCTGGATCTCGGCGTAGCCGCCGGTGCCGGGCTCGGTCAGCCACTCCTGCCAGCGGCGCCCGCCCGGACCGGAGCCCCAGACGAAGAGTTTGCGGCCGGGGAGTTCGCCGGTGGAGGTCTGGACGAGGCCGTGTCCGTCCCGGTCCAGAGCGGCGATCCAGGGGCGGGCGGCCGGGTCGCGGGGTTCGTGGAAGTAGTCGGCCGGGTGGTGGGAGTGGGCGGGGTGGCTGCGGTCGGCGCCGTCGTGGTGCGGGAACGGGACGCGGCGCAGGCGGCGTTCGTAGCCGAAGTGCCAGGCGGTGTCGGCCGGGGTGAGGACGCGGTGCTCCTCGGGGACGGCGGTGTTGGACCACCAGTAGAGCGGGGCGGTGGTCAGGTGCGGGTTGCGGACCCGGACGCCCACGAGGAGGAAGTCGGAGTCCTCGGGGAGCCAGAGGTCGACCTGGAAGGGCAGGTCCCGCAGCCGCTCCCACTCCCAGAGGCGGAGCATCTCGCCGCCGTCGGGGGCGGGGACGCGGGCGGCGTGCAGGGGGGCGCAGGAGAGGGTGGTGTGGCCGGTGGCGCCGATGTTCCACTCGATGCCCCCGGAGTACCAGGCGCCGTTGAGGGCGAAGTCGGCGGGCTGGAACACCGGGTTGCGGTAGAGGAGTTCACGGCCGGTCGGCTTGTGCAACAGGGAGTGGACGCGTCCGCCGAGGCCGGGCAGGACGGTGGCGCGCAGCCGGCTGTTCTCCAGGACGAGGGCGGGCAGGGCGGTGGGGACGCGGCGGCGTTCGTAGCCGTCCAGGACGCGGGTGGGCAGCAGCGAGGTCAGCGGGGCGAGCGCGAGCCCGCGCGCCATGTCCGGCGGGAGCCCCGGGACGGTCGCCGGGTCGACGGTGTGGGTCTCGTCGAGCGGGCGCAGCGGGGCCAGTGGGTTGACCGCCCCCAGGGGTGCGGCGGGCAGGGTCAGCCGGTCGTGCCGGATCGTGGTCGCCAAGGCGTAACTCCCCTCACCGGGGCGCTCCTTCGCGCCCCTCGCCGCCATGGAACCCTCTGACCGGGGGCGGGGGCCAGAGGGCGTCGGCGGCGGAGTGGGTCAGCCGGCGGCCTCGCGCATCTCCTGGGTGAGGGCCCAGCGTTCGTGGTCGCGCCAGGCCCCGTCGATGAAGAGGAAGTCCGGCGAGAACCCTTCCAGGCGGAAGCCGGCGCGACGGGCGAGGGCGATCGAGGGGGTGTTGCCGGGCTGGACGTTGATCTCCAGCCGGTGCAGCCCGAGGGTGTCCATGGTGTGGGCGACGACCAGCCCGAGGGCCTCGCTCATCAGGCCGCGCCCCTCGCACCCCGCGAAGGCGCCGTAGCCGAGGGCGCCGCAGCGGAAGGCGCCGCCGACGATGTTGTTGACAGCGACGTAGCCGGCGAGGGCGCCGGTGGCGCGTTCGTGGACGAGGTAGCCGGCCCGGTCCTCGTCACCGATCAGGCGGCCCGCCCAGACGGCGTAGGCGCGGGCGTCGGCGGGCGGGAAGAGCCAGGGCTTGTGCAGCTCGCGGCTCTCACGCGCCCGGGCGGTGAACTCCGTCCCGTCGGCGAGCGTGAGGGGCCGCAGCATGGTGCGCTCGCCCTCGGCGACGGGCGCGGGGGCCGGGCGGCGGGGGTTGTGGTCCGTGGGGCCGCCGGGGTCCGTGGGACCGCCCTCGGTGACGGTGTCTCTGTTCATGCGGGGTCGTTCACTCCTGCCGTACGTCTCTCGTGCCTCCCGTCAGCATCGCGGAGGGCGGCCCCTCCCGCACCACGGAGGCCCGGCGGGCTCACGGGGCCAGGCCGAGTCCCGGGACGGTCTCGGCGTGCGGGAGGGCGGCCACCTCGCGGCCGGGCAGGATCAGCTTGCCCCGGCGGGCGCCGCTGCCGACCAGCACCCAGGGGGCGTCGGCCACGGCCGGGTCGACCAGCAGCGGCCAGCCGGCGGGCAGGCCGACCGGGGTGATCCCGCCGTACTCCATGCCGGTCTCGCCGGTGGCGAACTCGCGGGGCGCGAACGACGCCTTGCGGCTGCCCAGGTGTTTGCGGACGGCTCCGTTGACGTCGACCCGGTGGCGGGAGAGGACCAGGCAGGCGGCGGGGGTGGTCCCGGCGCCGCGCCTGCCCAGGACGATCACGCAGTTGGCGGAGGACTCCATGAGCTCCTCGCCGTGGTGCGCGACGAAGGCGGCGGTGTCGGCGATGGCCGGGTCGGTGTCGACGTGGATCAGTTCCGCGGTCCCCGGCCCGCCCTCCTTGACGGCCTCGGCCACGGGGGCGGGCAGCAGGTCGAGGCGGTCGGCGGCGGGGAGGGCGTTGTCGAAGGAGCCGATGGGTGCGCGCATGCGCGGCACGGTAACAGGGGTCCGCTCCCCCGCTCCCGCTGCCCCGGGCGGCGTCCGGGGCGGCGGGAGCGGGCGGGCCGGTCAGTCCTGGGCGAGTGGGAGGGTCAGGGTGCCGGAGTCACCGGGGGCGTGGGTGACGGTCACCGGCTTGACGCCCCGGTTGCCGGAGTAGGCGCCGTCGCTGGCGGCCACGGTCAGGCGCAGCCGGTGCCCGGCCTCGTACCGGTGGACGATGCCCGGGAGGGTGACGGTGAAGGGCCGGGTGGCGTCGGCGACGCGGGCGGGGGCGGTGAGCCGGTGGACCAGGGTCTTCGTGCCGTCGGGGGCGACGTCGTAGAGCTTGGCGAAGAGGACGAGCTGGTCGGCGGCGTCGCCGGAGTCCTGGTTCTTCTCGGCGCGCGGGGAGACCACCTTGAGGCGGAGCTGCGGGGCGCCGACCACGTCGAGGGGCGTGTCGAGCGGGGCGGTGGTCCAGTCGAGGGCGGTGCCCTTGAGGTCGTGCGGCTTGGGGTCGGGCAGGCCGATCACCCCGGCGAGGGAGGATTCCGAGTGGCTGGTGGGGATGAGCCAGTTGCGGTACTCGCGGCTGCCGCGCACCACCTGCTCCGGCCGGCCGACGAGGGCGCCGTCGCCGGAGAGGTGCAGGGCGCGGGAGGGGGCGGGGGGCGCGTCGGCGGTGGCGTACGCCTGGCCTGCGGGGGCCCAGTCGCGGTAGTAGGCGAAGGCCGGTCCGGTGTCGGTCTCCTTGTCCAGGAGGTACTTGTCGAACCAGGCGGCGATGCGGCTGCCGGTGTAGCTGGACTCCAGGTCCGGGTCGGAGAGGTCGAGTTCGCCGGAGGCCGGGTCGGTCATGCCGCCGCTGTGGCCCCAGGACTGCCAGATCATGGCGGTGTCGACGCCCTGGGCCTTGAGGGTCTCGTAGGTGGCGGTGGCCTCGTTGAGGTTGAAGAGGGTGTCGGCCTGGCCCTGGACGAGCAGGGTGGGGGTCGTGACCCGGTCGAGGTAGGAGACCGGGGAGACACTGCGGGCGTAGCCGAGGACCTTGTCGGCCTTCTCCTTCGGCAGCTTGCCGGAGTCCAGGACGCGCTTGGTGTCGCAGGCGGCCGCGACGAAGTGCAGGCAGCCCCCGCCGCCGATGCGGGACGGGTCGAGGCTGGGGTTGAGCAGCCCCTGCGCCTCCCCGATGAGGAAGAAGCCGCCGGTCCACTGCTTCTTGTAGACGCCGGGGGTGTCGGAGGAGACGCCCTGGCCCTGGCCGGCGTTGTTGGGGTTGAGGGAGTACGAGAGGTCGTTCCAGGTGATCATCGGGACGAGGGCGTCGACGCGGTCGTCCTCGGCGGCGGTGGCGAGCTGGATGGAGCCGCCGTACGAGCCGCCGATCATGCCGACGCGCGGGTCGCCCTCGCCGTCGAGGGTGACGAGGTCGAGGCGGGTGCCGTCGTCGGCGGCTCTGGTCCCGGCGAGGAAGTCGATCAGCGCGGAGGCGGCACGGCCGTCGACGGCCGGGTCGTTGAGCGAGATCGGGCAGCCGCTCCGGCCGAAGCCGAGCCCCGAGTAGGCGAGCGAGACCAGCCCCCGCGCGGCGAAGGTACGGGCGGTGGCGGCGGTCGAGCCGTCGGCCTTGTCCCCGCCGAAGCCGTTGGTGGTGAGGACCGCGGGGGCCCGGTTCCCGGCGTCGACGCCCGCCGGTACGTACAGGTCGGCGTCGACCGCGCACCGCTTGCCACCCACGTCCACGGTGAACTTCAGCGCGGTGACGGCCGGTTCGGCCGCCGCGTCGGCGTGCGCCGCACCCGCCGGGGCGAGCGCGGCGGCGAGAGCGAGACCGAGGGCGGCCGCCAGTGGCGGGCGGAAACGGGACGGGGCACGGGTCACGGGGGCCTCCACACTGAGACGGACTTACCCGTGGGTACACACGGGCAGCGCTCATCGTGTGGCCCAGCTCACTGCCGGGTCAACGGACGCGACCGGGGTTTGTTCCGGGAGGTTCGGTGAAGGTGCGCGCGGGCGTGCGCTCCGGTCCCCCGCTCAGCGTGACGCGCTGTCCTGTGCGCGGGCGCGCAGCAGGAGGGCGACCCAACTGCGGTAGGGGCGCCAGACGGTGGCGAGCCGGGCGAGCCGGGCAGGATCGCCGGCGGTGGCGGCGTCAAGGCCGTACTGGGTGGCCATGGCCCGGTGGAGCCGGGGTTCGACGGCGGGGAAGACGTCGGGGTGACCGGCGCCGCGGATGAGGACGAGTCCGGCGGAGAAGGGGCCGATGCCGGGCAGTTCCTTGAGTTCGGTGAGGGCGGATTCGACCGGCTGGTCGCCCAGGGTCGCCGCGTCGAGGCCTCCGTCGAGGGCGGCCTCGGAGAGGGCTCGCAGGCGTTCGAGCTTGGTGTCGCTCAGCCCCTCGACACGGTCGAGGCGCCGCAGGACACCCGGGGCCGGGAACGCGTGCAGTTCCTCCCCGGCGACCTGCACGGCCTGTCCGTGGTCACGAGCGAGGCGGGCCTTGATCGCGGCGGCCTGACTCATGCGGATCCGGTTGCCGATCACCGCCCAGACGGCCGCCTCGTACGGGGAGTGGAAGCAGACCGGGCGCAGCCCCGGCCAGTCGGCCTGGAGTCCCGCCACGACCGGGTCCGCGTCGGCGAGCGCGGGGAACCCGGTGCCGTCCACGTCCAGGGACAGGATGCGGGCGAGCTGCGCCCGCGCGGCCCTGTGGTGGTCGGTGCCTGAGCCGGCCGGAAGGGTGGTGTCACCGTGGTGGACGGTGATGTCGGCGGTCACGGCGGCGGGCGTGGGGCCCGCCGTCTCCTTCTGCCGCACCGCGCACCCGATCATGTGGACGCCGTCGTCGGCGGGGAAGGCCAGGCGCAGCACGCCGTCGGCGGCGTGGTCGTAGGAGGCGGGGGTGAAGTCCTCCAGGAACCGGCGGGAGGCGGCGAGCGAGAAGGGGCCCTTGGGCGTGATGGAGACGGAGGTCAAGGTCAGGCTCCCTGGGCAGTCGGAACGTAGCCCCCGGGGCGATCAGCGTAGGGGCGTGGCGGACAGCTCGCCAGGCGGACAGCCGCCGCGCGGGCGTCGAGCGCTCCGTCCGCGTGCGACGCCGCCCGGCACGCCAGGGGTTCGGGTGGCCGCTCCCCCAGCCCCGCCGTCACACCAACGCCGGCACATCCAGCGTCAACGTCCCCGCATCGGCGTCCAGTTCGGCGGGCAGGCCGAAGGGCATGGTCAGTGCGCCCTCCCCGTGCCCGAAGCCGAACTCCTCGGCCACCGGTACCCCGAGGGGTCCGAGCCGGTCACGCAGCACGGCCCGCACCTCCTCGTACGGGCCGCACTCCTCCCAGGAGCCGAGGGCGACGCCCCGCACCCCGTCGAGCCAGCGGGCGCGCAGCAGCTGGGTGAGGATGCGGTCGAGGCGGTAGGCCTCCTCGCCGATGTCCTCGATGAGGAGGAGGCCGCCGGTGGCCGAGGGGCGGGTGTGCGCCACGCCCAGTTCGGCGGCGAGCAGGCTGACGCAGCCGCCGAGGGTGACGCCCCGGGCGCGGCCGGGGACCAGGACGCGGCCGGTGGCGGAGGTGAGGACGCGCACCGATTCGGGGTCGAAGAGGGTGGCCCGCAGGTGTTCGCGGGCGGCCTCGTTCTTGAGGAACCCGGCGGTCGCGGCCATGGGGGCGTGCAGCGTCGCCACGCCGAGGCGGACCGCGAACTGCTCGTGCAGGGCGGTGATGTCGCTGTAGCCGACGAAGGGCTTGGGGTGTGCGGCACGCATCGCCTCCCAGTCCAGCAGGCCCGTCATCCGCTGGCAGCCGTAGCCGCCCCGGGCGCAGAACACCGCGTCGACCGACGGGTCGCACCAGGCGTTCTGGAGGTCGGCGGCCCGGTCGGCGTCCTCGCCCGCGAGGTAGGGGAAGGCGGGGTGGCGGTCGAGCACATGCGGGGCGACCACCGGGTCCAGGCCCCAGCCGCGCAGCAGGTCGAGACCCGATTCCAGCGACTCCTCGGGCACCGGTCCGGCGGGGGCGACCACGGCGACCCGGGCGCCGGGGGCGAGCCGTGCGGGGCGGGTGAGCGGGCTCAGGGAGTACGGCAAGGGGGTGCTCCGGTGCGGTGTCAGAGGGAAGGGCCGCCACCCGGCGAGGGGTGGCGGCCCGGGACGTGCGGGTGGATCAGTTCCGGAACTCCAGCTCCGGCACCTCGGCGGTGAACCCGAACACCTTGGCGTACAGGGCGAGTTCGGCCTCTATCGCGGTGATCATGGTGTCGGCGCGGCGGAAGCCGTGGCCCTCGCCCTCGAAGGCGAGGTAGGCGTGCGGGACGCCGCGCCCGGCCATCCGCTCCAGGAGGCGCTCGCTCTGCTCGGGCGGGCAGATGGGGTCGTCCAGCCCCTGGAGGAGGAGGAAGGGGGCGGCGATCCGGTCCGCGCGCTCGGTCGGGGAGCGCTCGGCGTACCGCTCGGGGACCTCCGCGAACGGGCCGACCAGCGACTCCAGGTACTGGGACTCCAGGTCGTGGGTGCCGCCGGTGGCCCAGCCGGCCAGGTCGAGCACCGGGTAGATGACGGTGGCGCAGGCGTAGACGTCGGTCCCGGCGAGCGAGGCGGCCGCCGTCCAGCCGCCCGCGCTGCCGCCCCGGACGGCGAGGCGGCCCGGGTCGGCGGTGCCCTCGGCGGCCAGGGCCGCGGCGACGGCGGCGCAGTCCTCGACGTCGACCAGGCCCCACTGCCCGCGCAGCCGGTTGCGGTAGGCGCGGCCGTAGCCGGTGGAGCCGCCGTAGTTGACCTCCACGACACCGATGCCGCGCGAGGTGAAGTAGGCGGCGTCCAGGGAGAGATCGGCGGTCGCCTGCCCGGTGGGACCGCCGTGCGCCCGGACGACGTACGGCGGGAGTTCGTCCTCGGGGCCGTGCCGCTCGGGGTGGCGCGGCGGGAGGACGACGGCGTGGATCTCGCGGCCGCCGGGGCCGGTGAAGACCCGCTCCTCGGGGTGCGGGAGGTAGGCCGGGTCGACGGCGTCGGTGTGGCGGGCGGCGACGGCCCTGGCCCGGCCGGTGACGGTGTCCAGCTCGACGATCTCGGCGGCGCTGAGGGGCCCGGCGGCGACCCCGGTGACGCGGCTGCCGCGCACGTCGAGGCAGGCGGCCCAGGTGGTCCACGGTCCGGCGGCGTCGCAGATCTCCCCGGCGTCCGGGTCGAGGATGCCCAGGCGGGTGGAGCCCCGGCCGTGCACGACGGCGATCAGGCCGTTCTCCATCGGCGCGAACCACCGCGACCCGATCCGCCACAGCGGCCCGCCGAACTCCTCCTCGCGCGGGCAGAGCGGCTTGGCCTCGCCGGTGGCGGGGTCGACGCGGTGCAGGTTCCACCAGCCGGAGCGGTCGGTGGCGGCGATCAGGGAGCCGTCGGACGCCCATTCGGCCTGGCAGACCGACTCCTCGGGCCCGCCGATGAGGGTCCGCACGCCGGTGAACGGGCCTTCGGCCGTCACCTCGGCGATCTTCAGCTCGGTGCCGTCCCACGGCATGCGCGGGTGGTCCCAGGCGATCCAGACGGCGCGCTGCCCGTCCGGGGAGAGCCTGGGGCCGGTGACGAACCGGTGCCGGTCGGTGTCGAGTTCGCGGACGGCGTCGCGGTTCTCGGCGGCGCTGCCGTCGAGGGGTACGGCGGCCGGGACGCGCCGCACGTCGGTCGGGCCCTCCCCGGTGAACTCCTCCAGGACACACCAGACTTCGCCGGTGGCCACGTGCACCACCGGGTCGGCCCAGCGCAGCCCGCCGCCGACCCCGGAGAGCGGGGTGAGCGGGCGCGGCCCGGCCTCCGGCCGGTCCGGCTCGTAGGCGTAGAGCCGCTGGTCGGCGAAGTGGACGAAGACGACGAGGGGGCCGTCGGGGCCCGGCACGCCGGCCCAGGGCTCGCCGCCGTACTCGACGACGCGGCTGCGGACGTTCCACGGGGCCGGGAGTACGGACTCCTCGGTGCCGTCGGGGCGGCGGCGCACCAGGGTGCGACGGCCGCCCTCGGCGGGGCGGGGCGCGGTCCACCACAGGTCGTCGCCGACATGGGCGACGGAGTCGGGCCGGCCGTCGTGGGCGGCGGTGAGGCGGGCGTCGATGGGCGAGGGCCAGGCACCGTACGGCTCGGGCGTGCTCATGGGGTCTTCCAACTCCTCGTTCGGCGGCGGCCCGCCCCGCTCCGTCGCGGGGCGGGCCCGGGGTCAGGCGCTGCGCAGGAACCGGTCGAGTACGCGGACACCGAAGTGCAGGGCCTCGACGGGCACGCGCTCGTCCACGCCGTGGAAGAGCGCCTGGTAGTCGAAGCCGGGCGGCAGCTTCAGCGGGGAGAAGCCGTAGCCGGTGATGCCGAGGCGGGAGAACTGCTTGGCGTCGGTGCCGCCGGACATGCAGTAAGGCACGGCGCGGGCGCCCGGGGCGAACTCCTCGACGGCCTCGCGCATCAGGGTGAAGGTCGGCGAGTCCACCGGCGCGGTCAGCGCCGTCTCGCGGTGGTGGAACCGCCAGTCGACGTCGGGCCCGGTCAGCTCGTCCAGGGTGGTCCGGAACTCGTCCTCGCCGCCCGGCACGAACCGGCCGTCGATCATGGCGGTGGCCTCGCCGGGGATGACGTTGACCTTGTAACCGGCGTTCAGCATCGTCGGGTTGGAGCTGTTGCGGACGGTCGCCTCGACCAGGGAGGCGGCCGGGCCGAGCTTGGCGAGCAGCACGTCCACGTCGAAGCCCTCGGCGGCCGGGTCGGCCTCGATGCCGTAGAGGGCGGCGAGTTCGGTGAGGGCGGCCTGGACCGTCGGGGAGAGGCGGACCGGCCACTCGTGGTGGCCGATGCGGTCGACGGCGGCGGCGAGGCGGGTGACCGCGTTGGAGCGGTTGACCTTGGAGCCGTGGCCGGCGCGACCGCGTGCGGTCAGCTCCAGCCAGCCGGTGCCGCGTTCGCCGGCCGCGATGGGGTAGATCTCGCGGCCCGCGCCGTCGTGGAAGGTGAAGGCGCCGGACTCGCTGATGCCCTCGGTACAGCCCTCGAAGAGCGCGGCGTGCCGGTCGGCGAGGAAGTCCGAGCCGTCCTCGGCGCTGGCCTCCTCGTCGGCGGTGAAGGCGATGACGAGGTCGCGGCGGGGGCGGACGCCGGTGCGGGCCCAGGAGCGGGCCAGCGCGAGGATCATCGCGTCCATGTTCTTCATGTCGACGGCGCCGCGTCCCCAGACCACGCCGTCCTCGACCTCGCCGGAGAAGGGATGCTTGGTCCACTCCTCGGCCTGCGCGGGGACCACGTCGAGGTGGCCGTGGACGAGGAGGGCGTCGGCGGAGGGGTCGCTGCCGGCGATGCGGGCGACGACGTTGCCCCGGCCGGGGGTGCGCTCCAGGATCACCGGGTCGAGTCCGGCTGCGGCGAGCCGCTCGGCGGCGTACTCGGCGGCCGGGCGTTCGCGGCAGTCGCCGCCGCCCCGGTTGGTGGTGTCGATGCGGATCAGCTCGGAGGTGTAGGTGACCACCTCCTCCAGGGCTGCGGCGTCGACGCCGCTGGTGGTGGTCGTGGGGGCGGGCTGCTCAGCCATAGGTCTCCTCCACGGCGTTCTGGGCGACCGTGGTGACGGCCTTGAACGTCCGGATGGCTTCGTACATGGTCTCGCTGGTGTAGCTGGCGCGGAGGTCCCCTGTCAGGGCGACACCCGGGACGACGGTGACGGCTGCCGCCAGGTGGGCGGCGTCGAACTCCAGGTCCACGGTGTGCGGCCCGGCCTGCACCGGCTCGTGGCGGACGGCGAGGCGGGTGGCGTCGCGGGCGGCGGTGCGGATGTCGGCGGCGGTCCGCTCGGGCGTGCGGCAGACGGCCGCGTACCGCGAGACGTGGTCCTTGACCGCGACCCGCTCGGCCTCCGGCGCGTACCCCTTGGAGTCCTCGCAGGCCACGTCGTCGCCGGTGACCAGGACGACGGGCACGCCGTACTCGGCGACGACGTGCGCGTTGAGCAGGCCCTCGCTGGCGCGGACGCCGTCGAGCCAGACACCGGTGAGGGAGTTGGCGAGGTAGGTGTGGGCGAGGACGCCCGGCATGCCGGCGCCCGCGTGGTAGCCGAGGAAGGCGATGCCGTCGACGTCGCCGTGCTGGACGCCCTCCACCATGCTGAGGCTCTTGTGGCGGCCGGTGAGCATCTGGGCGCGCGGGTCGAGGCGTTCCAGGAAGAGGTTGCGCATCGTCCAGTGCGCCTCGTTGATCAGCACCTCGTCGGCGCCCCCGTCGAAGAAACCGAGGACGGCGGCCTGGACGTCGGAGGTGAACATCGACCGGCACCGCTCCCACTGGGCGTGCCCCGGCAGCACGTCGTGCGGCCAGGTCACCCCCGTGGCGCCCTCCATGTCCGCGCTGATCAGGATCTTCACACCCGCTCCGTTCGGCTACGGGGGCGGATCTTGTTCCGCCCGGCGGGGTCACGGTACGCCTTGGCGAGGGCGGCGGGTAGGGGATTCGGCCGGAGCGCGGGCGCCCCGGCCGGTGCCGCCCGGTGGCTCAGTCCTCGTGGCCGAGGAGCAGGTCGCGCTCGGTGCGGCCGCCGCCCGCCACCTGGAGGACGGTGGCGACCGGCGGGTAGCCGGAGGCGATGACGGTGTACTCGCCGGAGGAGAGGTCGACGAAGCGGAAGGTGCCGTCGGCGGAGGTGGTCTGGGAGTCGACGACGTTGCCCCCGGCGTCGAGCAGGGTGACGCGGGCGTCCTCGACGGGCCGCCCGCCGCCCGCGCGGACGGTGCCGCGCAGCACCGCTCCCCCGGCCAGCTCCACGTCCTGCCGGGTCTCGCGGGAGGCCTGGACGCTCACCGGCAGGGCGGTGGGGCGGTAGGCGTGGGCGCTGGCGGCGAGGGTGTACTCCCCGGCGACCAGCTCGGAGATGACGTACCCGCCCTCGCGTCCGCTGCGGGTGGAGGCGACGACCTCGCCGCGTACGTCGGTCAGGGTGACCGTGGCGTCGCGGACGGGCAGGCCGTCGGCGGTGAGGACGGAACCGGCGAGGCGTCCGGCGCCGCCGAGGACCACGTCCAGCTCGACCGGGCGCTCGCCGACGGTGACGGTGACGGCCTGCGGCTGGTGCCCGCCGGCCGCCGCGATCAGCACGAAGCTGCCGCTGCCCGGGGTGGCGAGCGCGTACCGGCCCTCGCCGTCGCTGGCGCCGCGCCCGATCTGGCGGCCGGTCACGTCGATGAGGGTGAGGGCGGCGCGCGGCACGGCGGTGCCGTCGGAGTGCTGGACGCTGCCGCAGACCGCGACTCCGGCGGTGTGGCCGGTCCGGGCGGCGGGCAGCTGCGGAGCGGGCGGGGCGGCGGCCTCGGGCGCGGGTGCGGCGTGCGGTTCGGCGGCGGGGACGGAGGCGGGCCGGGACGCGGCGTGGGACACGAGGGGGGTCTCCTTGAGGAAGAAGGCGAGCAGCAGGCCCAGGAGGAGGACCGGCACGAGGTAGAGGAAGATCCGGGGCATGGCGTCGGCGTACGCCTGGATGTAGGGGTCGCGCAGGGCGGGCGCCATCGCGTGCACCGCCTGCGGGGTGATCGCCTCGGCGTCGACGCTCCCGGCGGGCGCCCCGGCGGGCAGCCGGTCGGCGAGGGCGTCGGTGAGGCGCTGGGCGAAGAGGGTGCCGAAGACGGCGGCGCCGACGCTGCCGCCGATCTGCCGGAAGTAGTTGTTGGCGCTGGTGGCGGTGCCGAGGTCGGCGGGGCGGACGCTGTTCTGCACGGCGAGCACCAGCACCGGCATGATCAGGCCGATCCCCGCGCCGAGCACCGCCATCCAGATGCTGTAGTGCAGCCGCGAGGTGCCGGTCTCCAGCAGGGAGAGCAGCCACATGCCGAGCGCGGCGAGGACCCCGCCCGCGATGGGGTACGGGCGGTAGCGCCCGGTCTTGCTGATGAGCTGGCCGGAGAGGATCGAGGCGCCGACGACGCCGCCCATCATGGGGAGCATCAGCAGGCCGGACTCGGTGGCGCTGGCGCCGTCGACCATCTGGAGGAAGGTCGGCAGGTAGCTGGCGGCGCCGAACAGGGCGATGCCGACCACCGCCCCGATCAGGCCGGTGAGGTTGAAGATCGACTCGCGGAAGAGCCGCAGCGGGATGAGGGGTTCGGCCGCGTACCGCTCGGCGACGAGGAAGAGCACCGTCGACAGGACGGCTCCGGCGGCGAGCGCGAGGATGGTCCCCGAGCCCCAGGCGTACTCCGTCCCGCCCCAGCTGGTCAGCAGCACCAGGCAGGTCGAGGCGGTGGCCAGCAGCAGGATGCCGGGCACGTCGAGGCGGCCACGGGTGGCGGGCTTGGGGAGCTTGAGGACGACGGCGACCACGGCGAGGGTGACCAGGCCGAAGGGGACGTTGAAGTAGAAGCACCAGCGCCACGACATGTGGTCGGTGAAGAAGCCGCCGAGCAGCGGTCCGGCGACCGAGGCGAGGCCGAAGGCGGCGCCGATCAGCCCCATGTAGCGGGCCCGCTCCCTGGGCGGCACGATGTCGGCGATGATCGCCTGCACGCCGATCATGAGGCCGCCCGCGCCGAGCCCCTGGAGGGCGCGGAAGGCGATGAGTTCGTCCATCGAACGGGACCAGCCCGCGAGCCCGGAGCCCACGATGAAGACGACGATGGCGAACTGGAAGACGCCCTTGCGGCCGAAGAGGTCGCCGAGCTTGCCGTAGACCGGCAGCGAGATGGTCGAGGTGAGCAGGTAGGCGGTGATGGCCCAGGACATCTTGTCGAGGCCGTGCAGCTCGCCGACGATCTTCGGCAGCGCGGTGGCCACGATCATCTGCTCCAGCGCGGCGAGGAGCAGCGCGAGCATCAGCCCGACGAAGACCATCCGCACCTGGCGGGGGCTGAGCCCCGCGTCACCGGTGGCGGGGGCGGCCGGACCACCGTCGCCGCCGTCGCCACCGCCCTCGCCGGGGGGAAACGCTTCGCCGTTCGCCAGGGGCAGGGTGGGCGCGTCGTCGGCGGTGTACGCCCCCTCGGGCTTCGGGGCGCCGGGGGGCGCGGGGGGCCCGGAGGGTTCCTCCCCCGAGGCCGTCCTGTGCTCCAGCGTCGTCCCGCCCACGTCACTCTCCCCTCGTCGCGCCGCGCCGACTGCGCCGACAACTGGCGCCAAGTCTGCGCGCCCGCACACAAGTCGGGGCAAGAGGGGCGACACGCGCGCAGGCCCGCACAAGGGGCATCCGCGCCGGTGGGAGCGTTACGGGCGACCGGGCGCCGCCCGCGAAAACCACTCGAACCGGTGAGGTGACAGCGCGCCCGAGTCGACGGACAAGGGGCGCCGCACGCGGGCGGCGCCCCCCCTCCGGGCTACTTCTCCAGCTCGGCGGCGAGCTTGGCGAGCGTCTGGTCGTGGATACGGGCCAGCCCCTTGGGAGCGAAGGTCCGCTCGAAGAAGCCGCCGATCCCGCCGGCCCCGTTCCAGACGGTGCGCACCTGCACCCGCGCGCCGCCCTGCCCGGCCGGGGTGACCGTCCAGGTGGTGACCATCGAGGAGTTCCGGTCGGTCTCGACCAGCTCCCCTTCCGAAGGCTCCTTCACGTCGAGCAGGCAGTCCCGCACCCGCTTGCTGGTGGCCTGGAGCTTCCAGTGGACGAGGGTGCCGTCGCCGTCGCCGCCCTCGCGCACCTCGTACTCGCTGTACTGCTCGGGAAGGACCGTACGACGGGTACCGCTGTAGTCGGCCAGCGCGTCGAAGACGTCGTCCGGCTTCGCCGCGATCGTCCGCTCCGTCGTGGCCTCGACCTGTGCCATGTCCACTTCCTCCAGCACTCGGGTTACGGGTCGGGCAAAGCCAACCACCCCGGCCCCGGCCGCTCAAATCCCCGCCCGCGCCACCCTGCGGCGATCATGGGAACAGATGTTCTATTGTGGCGAACGACGTCAGGAGGAAGACCATGCGCTGGGAGAACCTTGCCGAGCAGCCGGTCCGCCCGGGCTCCGACGCCGCGCTCTTCGGAGCCGACGCCGTCGTCACCCGGACCGTCGACACCCCCGAGTTCCGGGGGATCACCTTTCACGAGATCCGCGCCCGTTCGATCGTCAACCGCGTCCCGGGCGCCTCACGGATGCCGTTCACCTGGACGGTCAACCCGTACCGGGGATGCAGTCACGCCTGCGTGTACTGCTTCGCCCGCAAGACCCACAGCTACCTCGACCTCGACACGGGGCTCGGCTTCGACTCGCAGATCGTCGTCAAGACCAACGCCCCCGAGCTGCTCCGCCGCGAGCTGGGCGGGCCGCGCTGGCGCGGCGGCCACATCGCGATGGGCACCAACGTCGACTGCTACCAGCGGGCGGAAGGCCGCTACCGCCTGATGCCCGGCATCATCGAGGCCCTGCGCGACCACGCCAACCCGTTCAGCATCCTGACCAAGGGCACGCTGATCCTGCGCGACCTGGACCTGCTCACCGAGGCCGCCGCCGTCACCGACGTGGGCATCTCGGTCTCCGTCGGCTTCACCGACCGCGAACTGTGGCGCACCGTCGAACCGGGAACCCCCGCCCCCGAACGCCGCCTGGACGTCATCCGCGCCCTGGCCGAGCGCGGCATCGACTGCGGCGTGCTCATGGCCCCCGTCATCCCCTACCTCGGCGACCACCCCGACCAGCTCCGCGCGACCGTCCGCGCCATCGCCGAGGCCGGCGCCACCTCGGTCACCCCGCTCGTCCTCCACCTGCGCCCCGGCGCCCGCGAGTGGTACTTCCAGTGGCTCACCGAACACCACCCCCACCTGGTCCCCCACTACGAACGCCTCTACGCCTCCGGCGCCTACGCCCCCAAGAGCTACCAGCGCCGCATCACCGGCCAGGTCCACGAACTGGCCCGCCAGTACGGCATCGGGCCGGGCCGGTCGGGGGCGGCGCGGCGGATACGGCCGGAGCGGGAGACGGGGCCGGCGACGGCGGAGCCGGAGCAGCTGACGCTGCTGTAAGAGGGAGGCCGGGGGGCGGCTCCCCCGGGCGCGCGCCCGCACGCGCGCATCGGCAGGTCACCCGACCACGCCGACTGTCGGACGAATCGCCCACTCGGGGCATCGGGGTCCGGGACGATGCGGCGGGGGCCGCAGGGTGCGGTGCCCTGTTGTGGAGCCTGGAGGCCAAGTGAACAGACGTGTCCTGGCGGTGTGCGGTGCCGCCGTCTCGGTTGCCGTGCTCGGTCCGACGGCGCCCTCGGCGGTGGCGCGGGCGTCGGCCACGCCGTCGTCGGCGGCACCGCAAGCACCGGCCGCCCCCGCCGCGATCCGGTGGAGCGATTGCGCGACCAAGACGTATCCGACGCTCCAGTGCGGCACGGTGAAGGTTCCGCTCGACCATGCCAGGCCCGAGGGGCGACGGATCACGCTGGCGCTCAGCCGGGTGCCGCACACCGCGAAGTCCTCGCTGGGGCCGCTGCTGGTCAATCCGGGCGGGCCCGGAGGCAGTGGGCTGAGCCTGGCCGGGCACGTGGCGGCGGCGTTGCCGAAGGAGGTGGCGAGCCGGTACGACGTGATCGGCTTCGACCCGCGCGGGGTCGGCCGGAGCGAGCCCGCGCTCGACTGCCGGCCCGGCCACTTCACGGCCGTACGCCCCGACACGCTGCCGCTGACCCCGGCCGTCCAGCGCGCCAACCGTGAGCGTGCCACGGCCTTCGCGACCGCCTGCGGCGAGCGCCACGGGGATCTGCTGCCGTACCTGGACACCCGGAGCGCCGCCCGCGACCTCGACGTGATCCGGGCCGCGCTCGGCACCCCGCGCATCAGCTACCTCGGCTACTCGTACGGGACCTATCTCGGCGCCGTCTACGCCAAGCTCTTCCCGGAGCGGGTGCGGCGACTCGCGCTGGACTCGGCGGTCGACCCGGACGGCGTCTGGTACGACAGCAACCTCGCCCAGGACTACGCGTTCGAGGACCGTCACCGTGCCTTCCTCGCCTGGGTGGCGAAGAACCACGCGGTCTACGGCCTGGGCGCGGACCCGGCCACGGTCGAGGGGGCCTGGTCGCGGATGCGGGCCGCCGTCGCGGCCGAACCGGCGGGCAAGACGGTCGGCGCGGCCGAGCTGGAGGACACCTTCCTGCCGGGCGGGTACTACGACGGGTACTGGCCCCGGCTGGCCACCGCCTTCGCGGCGTACGCCAAGGACGGGGAGAGCGGGCCGCTGGTCGCCGCGTACCGGGCGCTGGCCGAGAGCGACGCCTCCGGCGACAACGGGTACAGCGTGTACACCGCCGTGCAGTGCCGGGACGCCGCCTGGCCCCGGACGTGGAACCAGTGGCGGGCGGACACCTGGCGGGTGCACGCGAAGGCACCCTTCCTGGCCTGGAACAACACCTGGTACAACGCGCCGTGCGCGAGCTGGCCCGTCCCGCCGCTCACCCCGCCGGACGTGACCAACACCAAGCTCCCCCCGGCCCTGATCCTCCAGGCGACCGGCGACGCGGCCACCCCGTACGAGGGTGCCGTCTCGCTCCACCGCAAGCTGCGCGGCTCCTCACTGGTGGTCGAGGAGGGCGGCGGCAACCACGGGGTGACGCTCGGCGGCAACGCCTGCCTCGACCGGCACCTGGCCCGCTACCTCGCCGACGGCACGGTGCCGCGCGGCTCCGGCTCCGGCGAGGCGGACGCGACCTGTGCCGCGCTGCCGGAGCCGAAGCCTGCCGCGGCGAAGGGTGCGGCGCCGGACGCGTCCGAGCGCGCCGCGGGCCAGGCGCTGCACGGCCTGCTCCCCCGGCGCGGCTGAGTCCCGCTCAGCGCGGCAGCCGGTCCAGGGCGCCCCGGGCGACGATCGCCAGCCCGGGGCGCCCCAGCGCCGCCCGCAGCACGGGACGGGCGCAGGGGTCGCCCAGTTCGCCGAGGCCGTCGGCGCAGGCGAGGGCGACGGCCTGGTAGCGGTCGCCGGGGGCGAGCCGGCGCTCCAGTACCGCGATGAGGGCGGGCACCGCCTCGGGGGCGCGGAGGGCGACCAGCAGGCGCACCGGGTGCAGGGCGTAGGCGACGCGGAGTTCGTTGGTGGCGAGGGCGGCGGCGGCCCTCGCCGTCCTCGGGTCGCCCAGTTCGGCGAGGGCGTGGGCCGCCGCCGCGCACCGGGCGGGTTCGCGGTGGTTGAGCAGCAGCACCAGCGTCTCGAAGGCCCGCGCGTCCCCCGCCGTACCGAGCCGGAAGGCCGCCAGCTCCCTTGCCCACAACGGCTCCTGGGGCGCGGTGAGGACGGCGTTCAGCTCCTCGACACCGGTGGCCGCGAGCCACTCCACCCGGGGGTCCTCCCCGGCCTCCTGGGAGACCCGCGCCAGCAGGTTCCGCCACACATCCTGGTCCATTCCCCGACCCTAGGCCGGGACCGGGGCCGGTATCCGGGGAATGTCCGAATCCGGTGGTTCCCGGCGGATCGGGGCTGGTCACGGCTCCGGACCGACCACCTCATAAGCTGACCGCATGACCAGGGAGACCCGCACGCTGCCGGCCCACGCGCCCGGCGCGGTGGAGACGCCCTTCGTCATCCGGGGGTACGAGGAGGTCGTCCCGCACGACACCGCGTGGAACGACCACTCCCACCCCTTCCACGAGCTGCTCTGGAACGAGCGGGGCGCCTCCTCGGCGATCGTGGGGTCGCGGATCTGGACTATCACCCCGACGATCGGGCTGTGGATGCCCGCGGGCACCCTGCACGGCGGGGTGGCGGCGGCCGGGACGTGCCTGCGCGCCAGCTTCTTCGGCTTCCGGACCACCTCGTCGATCTCGGACATCCCGGTGGCGGTCGAGATCACCCCGCTGCTGCGGCTGCTGCTGGAACGGCTCGGCGAGCCGGAGCTGCGCCCCGCCTCCCGCGCGGCCACCGAGGCGCTGGTCCTGGACGTGCTCGCCCCCGCCCCGCGTGAACTGCTGGTCCGCCTGCCCTCCTCCGCCCTGCTGCGGCCGATCGCCGAGGCGGTGCGCGAGGACCCGGGCGACCGGCGGACGCTGACCGACTGGGCGACCGCGCTGGAGGTCAGCCCGCGCACGCTGACCCGGGCGTTCACCGCCGAGACGGGCACCAGCTTCGCGCGCTGGGTCGCCTCCGTCCGCGCCCAGCACGCCATCGGGCTGCTGACCCGGGGCTGGGAGGTGGAGGCCGTGGCCGAGCAGGTCGGCTACCGCTCCTCCAGCGCCTTCGGCGCCGCCTTCCGCCGGGCGACCGGGCTCACCCCGGGGACGTTCCGGCCCAGTTGATCCGGTGCGCGGCCGGGACACCGGCGCCTCCGGCGTACCGTCACGCCCCTCCCACTGTCCCGATCGCTACAGCGGATGTCGCATCCGGCTGATTGCGACACGCCACCCCCCTCTCATAAAGTGCCAAGGCAAGCCTTACCTAAGTCGCTTGTGCAAGCGCGGTGCGCCCTTCCGCGACGGCACCTCCTGCCCTCCCGCGCGAGCAGCGTCACCCCCGACACCCGAAAGCTGGGCACGCACCCATGTCCTCACACCGCCTTCGTCTGGTCGCAGCGGCCGCCGCCCTGCTCACCCTCTCCGCCTGCGGCAGCGGCGCCGAGTCCGAGAGCAAGGACAGCGCCGGCAGCAAGGAGCAGAAGGGCTCCGCCGGCAGCTTCCCCCTGACCGTCGAGCACGCTCTGGGCAAGACCACCATCCCGGCCAAGCCGAAGCGCGTCGCCACGGTCAACTGGGCCAACCACGAGGTGCCGCTGGCCCTCGGCGTCGTCCCCGTCGGCATGGCGGCGGCCAACTTCGGTGACGACGACGGCAACGGGGTGCTGCCCTGGGTCGAGGAGAAGCTCGACGAGCTGGACGCGAAGACCCCGGTCCTCTTCGACGAGACCGACGGCATCGACTTCGAGGCGGTGGCCGACACCAAGCCTGACGTGATCCTCGCCGCGTACTCGGGGCTGACCAAGAAGGACTACGACACCCTCAGCAAGATCGCCCCGGTCGTCGCCTACCCGGACGCCCCCTGGGCCACGCCGTGGCGCGAGATCATCCGCACCAACAGCGAGGCGATCGGCCTGTCCGGCGAGGGCGAGAAGCTGATCAAGGAGCTGGACGGCGAGATAGCCGCCACCGCCGCCAAGTACCCGCAGCTCAAGGGCAAGACGGCGATGTTCATGACGCACCTCGACCCCAACGACGTCAGCGAGATCGGCTTCTACACCACGCACGACACCCGGACGCAGTTCTTCCTCGACCTCGGGATGAAGACCCCGGGCAGCATCGAGAAGGCGTCGAAGGGCACCGACAAGTTCGCGCTGACGCGCAGCGCCGAGCAGATCGACACCTTCGACGACGTCGACATCGTCACCGGCTACGGCGACGAGAAGGGCGAGCTGCTCGACAACATCCGCAAGGACAAGGTCCTCTCCAAGATGCCCGCCATCGACCGCGGTTCGGCCTACCTGCTGCCCGGCAGCTCCTCGCCGCTGGCCACCGCCGCCAACCCGACCCCGCTGTCGATCTCGTACGTGCTCGACGACTACGCCGCCGCGCTCGCCAAGGCCGCGGACAAGGTCAAGTGACGACGCTCGACACCCGGCGCGCGCCGGACGCCGCACCCCGGCGTCCGGCGGGCGTCCGCACCCTCTGGCTCCTCGCCGCCCTGCTGGTCCTGGCCGCCGTCATGGTCGCCTCCCTCGCCTACGGTTCGCGCGACGTGCCCTGGGCGGACGTCCAGGCCGCGATCGGCGGCGCCGACGGCACACTGGGCGAGGCCGCCGCCGCCAAACGCATCCCGCGCACCCTGCTGGCGGTGGTGATCGGGGCGGCGCTCGCGCTCTCGGGCGCGGTGATGCAGGGCGTGACCCGCAACCCGCTGGCCGACCCGGGCATCCTCGGCGTCAACATGGGCGCCTCGCTCGCCGTGGTGACCGGCGTCGCCTTCTTCGGGCTGACCTCCCCGACCTCGTACATCTGGGTGGCCATCGTGGGGGCGGCGGCCTCGGCGCTCTTCGTCTACACGGTCGGCACCCTCGGCCGCGGCGGCGCCACCCCGCTGAAGCTGGCGCTGGCCGGCGCGGCCACCTCGGCGGCGTTCGCCTCGCTGGTCAGCGCGGTGGTCCTGCCGCGCAACGACATCGCGGGCAGCTTCCGGCTCTGGCAGATCGGCGGCGTGGGCGGTGCCTCCTACGAGCGCATCGGCCAGGTGCTGCCCTTCCTGGCCGCCGGGTTCCTGCTCTGCCTGCTCTCCGCGCGGGCCCTGAACTCGCTGGCACTCGGCGACGAACTGGCGGCCGGGCTCGGCGAACGCGTCGCCCTCGTCCGGGCGGTGGCGGCGCTCGGCGCCGTCCTGCTCTGCGGGGCGGCCACCGCCGTCGCCGGGCCGATCGCCTTCGTCGGCCTCGTCGTGCCGCACACCTGCCGGCTGCTGGTCGGCGTCGACCACCGCTGGCTGCTGCCGCTCTCCATGCTGCTGGGCGCAGTCCTGCTGACCGCCGCCGACGTGGTCGGGCGGGTCGTGGCGCGGCCCTCCGAGATCGACGTGGGCATCGTGACGGCGCTGATCGGCGCGCCCTTCTTCATCTACATCGTCCGCCGACAGAAGGTGCGTGCCCTGTGAGCGCCCCCGTCCTCACCCGGCCCGGCGCCGCACCGGCCCCCGCCTCCGTCGCGGCCGCCACCCGGCGCCGCGTCCGGGGCGCCTCCCGCCGCCGCCTCGTCGTCCTGGTGCTGGCCGTCCTCGTGGTCGCCGCCTTCGCCGTGACGCTGGTGGCCGGGCGCACCTACTACCCGCCGGCCGACGTGCTGCGGGTGATCCTCGGCGAGCAGGTGCCGGGCGCCTCCTTCACCGTGGGCGAGCTGCGGCTGCCGCGTGCGGTCCTCGCCCTGGTGGCCGGGTTCAGCTTCGGCCTGGCGGGTGTCACCTTCCAGACCATGCTGCGCAACCCGCTGGCCAGCCCGGACATCATCGGGATCAGCTCCGGGGCGAGCGCGGCCGCCGCCATCGCCATCGTCACCCTCCACCTCGGCGAGGTGCAGGTCTCGGTGGTCGCCATCGCGGCCGGCCTCGGTGTCGCCCTGCTGGTGTACTCGCTGGCGTTCAAGGGCGGGGTCGCGGGCACCCGGCTCATCCTGATCGGCATCGGCATCTCCGCCATGCTCGACAGCGTCACCTCCTACGTGCTGTCCCAGGCCGCCGAGTGGGACCTCCAGGAGGCGATGCGGTGGCTGACCGGCAGCCTCAACGGCGCGACCTGGGACGAGGTCGTCCCGGCGGCGGTCGCGGCGGCCGTCCTCACCCCGCTGCTCCTCGGGCAGGGCCGCAACCTGGCCGCGCTGCGACTGGGCGACGACACCGCCTCGGCGCTCGGCGTCCGCGTCGAGCGGACCCGGATCACCGTGATCGTCGCCGCCGTCGGGCTGATCGCCTTCGCGACGGCGGCGGCCGGGCCGATCGCCTTCGTGGCCTTCCTCTCCGGCCCGATCGCCGCCCGGATCGTCGGCGCGGGCGGCTCGCTGCTCGTCCCGGCCGGTCTCGTCGGGGCCCTGCTGGTCCTCGTCGCCGACTTCTGCGGCCAGTTCGCCTTCGGCGAGCGCTACCCGGTCGGCATCGTCACCGGTGTGCTCGGCGCCCCCTACCTCGTCTACCTGATCGTCCGCACCAACCGGGCGGGAGGCTCCCTGTGACCACCGAACACTCCCTGACCGCCGAGGAACTGACCCTCGGCTACGCCGACCGCACCGTCATCGACTCGCTCGACCTGGCGGTTCCGCCGGGCCGCATCACGGTGATCGTCGGCGCCAACGCCTGCGGCAAGTCGACGCTGCTGAGGTCGATGTCGCGGCTGCTGGCGCCCCGGGCGGGCCGCGTCCTGTTGGACGGGCGCCAGGTGCACCGCTTCCCGGCGAAGGAACTGGCCCGCACCATGGGCCTGTTGCCGCAGTCGCCGCTCGCGCCCGAGGGGATCACCGTCTCGGACCTGGTCGGCCGGGGCCGCCACCCGCACCAGGGCGTCTTCTCGCGCTGGAGCCGGGAGGACGACGCGGCCGTGGCCTCGGCGCTGGAGGCGACGCAGACCGAGGAGCTGGCGGAGCGCGCCGTGGACGAACTCTCCGGCGGCCAGCGGCAGCGGGCCTGGATCGCCATGGCGCTGGCCCAGCAGACCGACCTGCTCCTCCTGGACGAGCCGACCACCTTCCTCGACGTGAGCCACCAGGTCGAGGTCCTGGACCTGCTGACCGACCTGAACGCCGGCCGCGGCACCACGATCGTCATGGTCCTGCACGACCTCAACCTCGCCGCCCGTTACGCCGACCACCTGATCGCGCTGGCCGACGGCCGGCTGCACGCCCAGGGCACCCCGTCCGAGGTGCTGACCGAGGAGACCGTCCGCGCCGTCTTCGGCCTGGACAGCCGCATCATCGAGGACCCGGTCTCGGGCCGCCCCCTGATGCTCCCGATCGGCCGCCACCACGCGGCGGGCGCCGCCGGCGAGGCCGGGAAGGCCGTACCGGCCCGGGCTGCGAGGGGCTGAACCACGCGCCGGTGTGCGGGCCCGTGGACGCGGCCCGCACACCGGACGGCGCGCGAGAGCGAGGAACAAGGGACTGGCGCGCTCATTACCCACTGGTTATGCTCACAGGAGCGCGGGCCGGACACCCGCGCATCCACTCCCCGCGGTGGCCTGGTGACGCAGCCACCGCCCACGGGGACCTGCCGGTCGGTCCGGCAGCAGTACGTACGACGGTGTGGCCCGGGACAGGCCCGCCGCTCTCCCCTCATCCGGGTGCGCCAGGCGCCCCGGCCGTCGTCACCCCTCATCCCAGGAGTCCTCGATGGACCGTCCTTCCCTGTCCCCTTCCGCGTCCTCCCCCGCTCCCGCCTTCGGCACCGTCGCCGTGGTGGGCCTCGGCACCATGGGCACGGGCATCGCCGAGGTGCTGGCCCGCGCCGGGCGCGAGGTCGTCGGCATCGACGTCAGCGAGGCACAGGCGGCCCTCGCCGTGACCGCGCTGGAGAACTCCACCGCCCGCGCCGTCACCAAGGGCCGCCTGAGCGAGAGCGAGCGGACCGACGCGCTCGCCCGGTTCCGCGTCTTCACCGACCTCCAGGCCGCCGCCGACGCCGACCTGGTCGTCGAGGTCGTCCCGGAGTCGTACGAGATCAAGCAGCAGCTCTTCCGCGACCTGGACGAGGTGGTCCGCCCGGACGCGATCCTGGCCACCGGCACCAACGCCCTGTCGGTGACCCGCCTCGCCGCCGAGTCGCGGTTCCCCGAGCGGGTGCTGGGGCTGCACTTCTTCAACCCGGCCCCGGCGATGAAGCTGGTCGAGGTGGTCTCCTCGGTGCTGACCTCGCCCGACGCGGTCGCCCGGGTCACCGAACTCGCCCTCGAACTGGGCAAGGAGCCGGTGGCCGTCGGCGACCGGCCGGGCTTCGTGGCGGACGGCCTGCTCTTCGGCTACCTCAACCAGGCGGCCGCGATGTACGAGGCCAAGTACGCCTCGCGGGAGGACATCGACGCCGCCATGCGGCTGGGCTGCGGCCTGCCGATGGGGCCGCTGGCGCTGCTCGACCTGATCGGCGTGGACACCGCCCGTACCGTGCTGGACGCGATGTACGCCGAGTCCCACGACCGGCTGCACGCCCCCGCGCCGATCCTGCGCCAGCTCAGCGAGGCCGGGCTGACCGGCCGCAAGTCGGGCCGGGGCTTCTACACGTACGAGAGCCCCGGTTCGGCCACCGTCGTGCGGGACGCGCTGACCCCGCTCGCCGGCGAGGCGGGTCCGGCGAAGGGCCGCCCGGTCGGCTCGGTCGGTGTGGCCGGGTCCGGGACGATGGCCTCGGGCATCGCGGAGGTCTTCGCCAAGGCGGGGTACTCCGTGGTGATCGCCGCCCGCGGCGAGGAGAAGGCGGAGAAGGCCAAGGCGCGGATCGGCAAGTCGCTGGCCCGCTCGGTCGACCGCGGCCGGATGACCGCCGAGGCGGCCGCCGCCACCCTGGAGCTGATCACCCCGGCGGGCACCCTGGACGCCTTCGCCGACGTGGACCTCGCCGTGGAGGCGGTCGCCGAGGACCTGGAGGTCAAGCGGCAGCTCTTCACCACGCTCGACAAGGTCTGCAAGCCGGGCGCGGTGCTCGCCACCACCACCTCCTCGCTGCCGGTGGTGGCCTGCGCGACGGCCACCAGCCGTCCCGAGGACGTCGTCGGGATGCATTTCTTCAACCCTGCCCCGGCGATGAAGCTGGTCGAGGTGGTCCGCACCGTGCTGACCGCCGACGACGTGCACGCCACCGTCCGCGAGGTCTGCGCCAAGATCCGCAAGCACCCGGTGGACTGCGGCGACCGGGCCGGCTTCATCGTCAACGCGCTGCTCTTCCCGTACCTGAACAACGCGGTGAAGATGGTCGAGGAGCACTACGCCTCGCTGGACGACATCGACGCGGCGATGAAGCTCGGCGGCGGCTACCCGATGGGGCCCTTCGAACTCCTCGACGTGGTCGGCCTCGACGTCTCGCTCGCCATCGAGCAGGTGCTGCACCGGGAGTTCCGCGACCCGGGGCTGGCCCCCGCCCCGCTCCTCGAACACCTGGTGGCCGCGGGCTGCCTCGGCCGCAAGTCGGGCCGGGGTTTCCGCGAACATGCCCGCCGCTGAGCCGGCAGGTCAGTGGGGCGGGCTGCTCGGGCGGCCCGCCCGGGAGCGGGGCGCACGGAGCGCCCCGCTCCCGGGCGGGGCGCGGGCCGACGCGCCGATGGAGTACGTTCAGTCCATGGCCCAGCCCGCTGACTCCGTACGACGGACCACCCGAACCGCCACTCCCGCCGAGACCCCGGAGAGCTCCGCCGGGAGCCGCGCGGCGGCGCAGCGCCTCAAGATGCGGCGCGAACTGTCGGCGGCGGCGATGGAACTCTTCGCCACCAAGGGGTACGAGGCGACGACGGTCGACGAGATCGCCGCGGCCGCCGGGGTGGCCCGCCGGACCTTCTTCCGCCACTTCCGCTCCAAGGAAGAGGCGATCTTCGCGGACCACGACGACACGCTGACCCGCGTGGAGGCGGTGCTCAACGCGGCACCCGCGCACGAGCATCCGCTGGACACGGTCTGCCGGGGCATCAAGGAAGTCATGAAGATGTACGCGGGCCATCCGGAGATCTCGGTGGCGCGCTACAAGCTGACCCGCGAGGTGCCGACGCTGCGGGAGGCGGAGATCGCCTCGGTGGCCCGGTACGAGCGGCTCTTCACCCGGTATCTGCTGGGCCATTTCGACGAGCACGCCCACATGGACGGCAGCGACGACCCGCTGCTCGCCGAGGTGGCCGCCTCGGCGGTGGTGACCGCCCACAACCACGTGCTGCGGCGCTGGCTGCGGGCGGACGGCCAGGGCGACGTGGAGAGCCAGCTCGACCACGCCTTCGGCATCGTCCGGAACACCTTCGGCAGCGGCATAGGAGCCGGCCGCAAGTCCACCGAGGACGCCGGGCAGGCCCCGGCGGCGACCACCACCCGGCAGGACGAGGTGCTGGTGACGGTGGCGCGTACGGACGCCCCGCTCGACGAGGTGATGCGGACCATCCGCGAGGCGCTGCGGCAGCCGTAGCGGAGCGCGTGGGCCCCAGCCGGGGCCGCGAGGGACGAGCCCGGTGGGCCGTGGCACACGATGCCGCGCCCCACCGGGCTCGTCCGCGTTCCGGGACCCGGCGGGGCTGTCGGCCGCCGGGGTGAACCTCGGCGGCCGAAAGGGGTCATAACCGGCGTTGTGGGACCCCCCTGATCGATCATCGCTCATATGTGACCAACAGATTTCAAACGAGAGAAATTCTTGGCACTCGGTGCCTTGTGTGCTGTCACGCAGTGCCATACGTTGAGGGAGTCCGGGCGGCCGGCGCACACGCATCCCGCGTACGCCGGCTGTCCCCGCGGTTCCCTCACCGTGCGCCCGGACGCCTGCGTCACAGGCACTCGCGCTCACCGGCGCGGCCGCACCACCGCACGACCCGCACCACCGCCGGACCGACGGCACCACAGCAGTCCAACGCCCCTCGCTCAGGGGTCCCTCACCCCTCAGCCCTCACTACGCCCTTCGCCGGAGGCACCACCGTGAAGGAAATCCTCGAAGCGATCCAGTCGCAGGACGCCACCTCGCAGGACTTCGCCGCACTGAAGCTCCCCGAGTCCTACCGGGGCGTCACCGTGCACAAGGACGAGACGGAGATGTTCGCCGGTCTCGAGACCCGCGAGAAGGACCCGCGCAAGTCGCTCCACCTCGACGACGTGCCGCTCCCCGAACTCGGCCCGGGCGAGGCCCTGGTGGCCGTCATGGCCTCCTCGGTCAACTACAACTCCGTGTGGACCTCGATCTTCGAGCCGCTCTCCACCTTCGGCTTCCTGGAGCGGTACGGCCGTGTCTCGGAGCTGACCAAGCGCCACGACCTGCCGTACCACGTCATCGGCTCCGACCTCGCGGGCGTCGTCCTGCGGACCGGCCCCGGCGTCAACGCCTGGAACCCGGGCGACGAGGTCGTCGCGCACTGCCTCTCGGTCGAGCTGGAGTCGAGCGACGGCCACAACGACACGATGCTCGACCCCGAGCAGCGGATCTGGGGCTTCGAGACCAACTTCGGCGGCCTCGCCGAGATCGCCCTGGTCAAGTCGAACCAGCTGATGCCGAAGCCGGACCACCTCAGCTGGGAGGAGGCGGCCGCACCGGGCCTGGTCAACTCCACCGCCTACCGGCAGCTCGTCTCCCGCAACGGCGCCGGCATGAAGCAGGGCGACAACGTGCTGATCTGGGGCGCCAGCGGCGGCCTCGGCTCCTACGCCACCCAGTTCGCGCTGGCCGGCGGCGCCACCCCGATCTGTGTCGTCTCCTCCCCCGAGAAGGCGGAGATCTGCCGGAACATGGGCGCCGAGGCGGTCATCGACCGCAACGCCGAGGGCTACAAGTTCTGGAAGGACGAGCGGACCCAGGACCCGAAGGAGTGGAAGCGCTTCGGCAAGCGCATCCGCGAGTTCACCGGCGGCGAGGACATCGACATCGTCTTCGAGCACCCCGGCCGCGAGACCTTCGGCGCCTCCGTCTTCGTCACCCGCAAGGGCGGCACCATCACCACCTGCGCCTCCACCTCGGGCTACATGCACGAGTACGACAACCGCTACCTGTGGATGTCGCTGAAGCGCATCATCGGCTCCCACTTCGCCAACTACCGCGAGGCGTGGGAGGCCAACCGCCTCATCGCCAAGGGCAAGATCCACCCGACCCTGTCGAAGGTCTACTCCCTGGAGGAGACCGGGCAGGCCGCCTACGACGTGCACCGCAACCTCCACCAGGGCAAGGTCGGCGTGCTCGCGCTGGCCCCCGAGGAGGGTCTCGGTGTGCGGAACCACGAGATGCGTGCCCAGCACCTCGACGCCATCAACCGCTTCCGGAACATCTGAGGTTCCCTCCATGACAGAGCGCCAGAAGGACCGGCCGTGGCTCATGCGGACGTACGCGGGTCACTCGACGGCCGAAGCGTCCAACGCGCTGTACCGGTCCAACCTCGCCAAGGGGCAGACCGGACTCTCGGTCGCGTTCGACCTGCCGACCCAGACCGGCTACGACCCGGACCACATCCTCGCCCGCGGCGAGGTCGGCCGGGTCGGGGTCCCCGTCTCGCACCTCGGTGACATGCGGCGGCTGTTCCAGGACATCCCCCTGGACCAGATGAACACGTCCATGACCATCAACGCCACGGCCATGTGGCTGCTGGCGCTCTACCAGGTGGTGGCCGAGGAGCAGGGAGCCGACATCACGCGGCTCTCCGGCACCACCCAGAACGACATCGTCAAGGAGTACCTCTCGCGCGGGACGCACGTCTTCCCGCCCGGCCCGAGCCTCAGGCTCACCACGGACATGATCACGTACACCGTGGCGAACATCCCCAAGTGGAACCCGATCAACATCTGCAGCTACCACCTGCAGGAGGCGGGAGCCACCCCGGTCCAGGAGATCGCGTACGCCATGTCCACGGCCATCGCCGTGCTGGACGCCGTACGCGACTCCGGGCAGGTCCCCGAGGAGGAGTTCGGGTCGGTCGTCGCCCGGATCTCCTTCTTCGTCAACGCCGGCGTGCGGTTCGTCGAGGAGATGTGCAAGATGCGCGCCTTCGGCCGCATCTGGGACCGCGTCACCCGCGAGCGGTACGGCATCGAGAACCCCAAGCAGCGCCGGTTCCGCTACGGCGTCCAGGTCAACTCCCTCGGCCTGACCGAGGCGCAGCCGGAGAACAACGTCCAGCGGATCGTCCTGGAGATGCTGGCCGTCACCCTCTCCAAGGACGCCCGCGCCCGCGCCGTGCAGCTGCCCGCCTGGAACGAGGCGCTGGGCCTGCCCAGGCCCTGGGACCAGCAGTGGTCGCTCCGTATCCAGCAGGTGCTGGCGCACGAGTCGGACCTGCTGGAGTACGAGGACATCTTCGAGGGCTCGCACGTCATCGAGGCCAAGGTCTCCGCCCTGGTCGACGCGTGCTTCGCCGAGATGGACCGCATCCAGGAGATGGGCGGCGCGATGGCGGCCGTCGAGTCCGGCTACCTCAAGTCGCAGCTGGTCTCCTCGCACGCCGAGCGCCGCGCCCGGATCGAGGCCGGCGAGGAGAAGATCATCGGCGTCAACTGCTACGAGACGACCGAGCCCAACCCCCTCACCGCCGACCTCGGCACGGCGATCATGACCGTCGACCCGGCCAACGAGGCCCGCGTCGTCTCCGCCCTGCACGCCTGGCGGGCCGAGCGCGACGAGGCCCGTGCCCAGCAGGCCCTGGAGGGGCTGAAGCGGGCGGCGGCCGGCACCGCCAACCTCATGCCGGCCACCCTGGAGTGCGCCCGCGCCGGGGTGACCACCGGCGAGTGGTCCTGGGCGCTGCGGGACGTCTTCGGCGAGTTCCGCGCCCCCACCGGGGTGTCCGGGGCGCCGGTGGCGGTCGCCGCCGAGGAGGGCTCACCGCTGGCGGCGGTGCGCGCCAAGGTCGACCGGACCGCCGCCGACCTCGGGGTGGGCAAGCTCCGCCTGCTGGTCGGCAAGCCCGGTCTGGACGGCCACTCCAACGGCGCGGAGCAGATCGCGGTCCGCGCCCGCGACGCCGGGTTCGAGGTGGTCTACCAGGGCATCCGCCTCACGCCCGAACAGATCGTGTCCGCCGCCGTGGCCGAGGACGTGCACTGCGTCGGCCTGTCGATCCTCTCCGGGTCGCACGCCGAACTGGTGCCGGACGTCCTGGTCAGGCTCCGGGAGTCGGGGGCCGCCGACATCCCGGTGATCGTCGGCGGCATCATTCCGCACAGCGACGCCGAGGACCTGAAGGCGGCCGGTGTGGCCGCCGTCTTCACGCCCAAGGACTTCGGCATCACGGAGATCATCGGCCGTATCGTCGACGAGATCCGCCTCGTGAACAAGCTCGACCCTCTGGAGGTCCCCGCATGACGACCGTCAACCGGCTCCGGCCGCGCCGCTCCTGCCTCGCCGTCCCCGGCTCCAACCCGCGCTTCCTGGAGAAGGCCCAGGGGCTCGCCGCCGACCAGGTCTTCCTCGACCTGGAGGACGCCTGCGCGCCGCTGGCCAAGGAGGGCGCCCGGCACACCATCGTCGACGCGCTCAACAACGGCGACTGGACCGGCAAGACCCGCGTCGTGCGCGTCAACGACTGGACCACCCACTGGACCTACCGCGACGTGGTGACGGTCGTGGAGGGCGCCGGCGCCAACCTCGACTGCATCATGCTGCCGAAGGTGCAGGACGCCCAGCAGGTCGTCGCGCTGGACCTGCTCCTCACCCAGATCGAGAAGACGATGGGGTACGAGGTCGGCCGGATCGGCATCGAGGCGCAGATCGAGAACGCCAAGGGCCTGGTCAACGTCGACGAGATCGCCGGCTCCTCGCCGCGCCTGGAGACCATCGTCTTCGGCCCGGCCGACTTCATGGCCTCGATCAACATGAAGACCCTGGTCGTGGGCCAGCAGCCGCCCGGCTACCCGGCCGACGCCTACCACTACATCCTGATGCGCATCCTGATGGCCGCCCGCCACCACGACCTCCAGGCGATCGACGGGCCCTTCCTCCAGATCCGCGACGTGGACGCGTTCCGCGAGGTCGCCGGGCGCTCGGCCGCGCTCGGCTTCGACGGCAAGTGGGTGCTGCACCCCGGCCAGGTCGACGCGGCCAACGAGATCTTCTCGCCCTCGCAGGAGGACTACGACCACGCCGAGCTGATCCTCGACGCCTACGACTGGTGCACCTCCGAGGAGGGCGGCAAGAAGGGCTCGGCGATGCTCGGCGACGAGATGATCGACGAGGCCAGCCGCAAGATGGCGCTGGTGATCGCGGGCAAGGGGCGCGCCGCCGGCATGACCCGTACCTCCAAGTTCGAAGCGCCGGAGGGCTGAGCCGTGCAGTTCGGACGCACCTTCGAGGAGTTCGAGGTCGGCGCGGTCTACAAGCACTGGCCCGGAAAGACGGTCACCGAGTACGACGACCACCTCTTCTGCCTGCTGACCATGAACCACCACCCGCTCCACATGGACACCAACTACGCGGAGTCCACGACCGACTTCGGCAAGAACGTGGTGGTCGGCAACTACATCTACTCGCTGCTGCTCGGCATGTCGGTGCCGGACGTCTCCGGCAAGGCCATCGCCAACCTGGAGATCGAGTCGCTGCGCCACGTGGCACCGACCTTCCACGGGGACACGATCTACGGCGAGACGACGGTGCTGGACAAGACCCCGTCCCGCTCCAAGAACGACCGCGGCATCGTCTACGTGGAGACCAAGGGCTACAAGCAGGACGGCACCCTGGTCTGCGTCTTCCGCCGCAAGGTGATGGTCCCCACCGAGACGTACATCAAGGAGCGCGGCGGCGAGCAGCCCGGCCGCCCGGAGCTGAAGGCACAGGAGAAGTAGTCATGAGCCGACTCGCCCAGACCCACGGCCTCACCGACATCCAGCAGGAGATCCTCTCCACCGTCCGCGACTTCGTGGACAAGGAGATCATCCCGGTCGCCACCGAGCTGGAGCACCGTGACGAGTACCCCACGCAGATCGTGGAGGGACTGAAGGAGCTCGGCCTGTTCGGGCTGATGATCCCCGAGGAGTACGGGGGGCTGGGCGAGTCCCTGCTCACGTACGCGCTGTGCGTGGAGGAGATCGCCCGCGGCTGGATGTCGGTCTCCGGCATCATCAACACGCACTTCATCGTCGCGTACATGCTCAAGCAGCACGGTACGCAGGAGCAGCGCGAGTACTTCCTGCCGCGGATGGCCACCGGCGAGGTGCGGGGCGCCTTCTCGATGTCGGAGCCGGCGCTCGGCTCGGACGTCTCGGCGATCTCCACCAAGGGCGTCAAGGTGGGCGACGAGTACGCGCTCACCGGTCAGAAGATGTGGCTCACCAACGGTGGCTCCTCGACCCTGGTGGCGGTGCTCTGCCGGACCGACGAGGGGCACCCCGAGGGCACCGCGCCGCACAAGTCGATGACGACCTTCCTGGTGGAGAAGGAGCCCGGATTCGGCGAGGTCCGGCCGGGGCTCACCATCCCCGGCAAGATCGAGAAAATGGGTTACAAGGGTGTCGACACCACCGAGATGATTTTGGACGGACTGCGCATTCCGGCCAATCGTGTGCTCGGCGGCACCACCGGCCGCGGGTTTTACCAAATGATGGACGGCGTCGAGGTCGGGCGCGTCAACGTGGCCGCCCGCGGCTGCGGCGTCGCCCAGCGCGCCTTCGAGCTGGGCGTCTCCTACGCGCAGCAGCGGCACACCTTCGGCAAGCCGATCGCGCAGCACCAGGCGATCCAGTTCAAGCTCGCCGAGATGGCCACCAAGGTCGAGGCGGCCCATGCGATGATGGTGAACGCGGCCCGCAAAAAGGACTCCGGGGAACGAAACGACCTGGAGGCGGGTATGGCGAAGTACCTCGCGTCGGAATACTGCAAGGAAGTCGTGGAGGACGCCTTCCGCATCCACGGCGGGTACGGCTTCTCGAAGGAGTACGAGATCGAGCGGCTGTACCGCGAGGCCCCGATGCTGCTGATCGGCGAGGGGACCGCCGAGATCCAGAAAATGATCATTGGCAGGAGGCTCCTGGAGGAGTACCGTTTCCAGGGCTGATTGTCCTCTTTGAGGGATTTTTTCGAGAAGAAGATCACACCTGACCGGCGCTCTTCAGCCGTCGACTACGGTTTCTGGCTTGGCCAGTTGTGGTCGCCACCCGATACCATCCCCGGAAAGCCGCCGTCCCCCGTTGCAGCGCGGCATCATCCGCTACGAAGGTCATCCATGCCCCACAGCCAAAACACTGCACCGCGCGGCTCGGTCCGCATCGCCCGCGGCGCATCGCCGTGGCTCCTGCCGACCGTCGCCACCGCAGCCGTCAGCCTGGTCCGCTCGCGTCGCTCCAAGCGCGCGGCGGCCCTGGCGGTGCCCGCCACCGCTCTGGCGGCGGGCATGCTGTGGTTCTTCCGCGACCCGGAGCGCGAGATCGCTCCGGGCCGGGTCATCTCCCCGGCCGACGGCGTGGTGCAGAGCATCATGCCGTGGAAGGACGGGCGCACCCGTGTCGCCATCTTCATGAGCCCGCTGAACGTCCACGTCAACCGCGCGCCGCTGGCCGGCACGGTGACCTCCGTCGAGCACGTGCCCGGCGGCTTCGTTCCGGCGTTCAACAAGGAGAGCGAGAACAACGAGCGCGTCGTCTGGCACTTCGACACCGAGCTCGGCGACATCGAGATGGTGCAGATCGCCGGCGCGGTCGCACGGCGCATCGTGCCGTACGTCCCGCAGGGCAGCAAGGTGGAGCAGGGTGAGCGCATCGGGCTGATCCGTTTCGGGTCCCGCGTCGACATCTACCTCCCCGAGGGTGTGGAGGTCGACGTGGAGGTCGGCCAACCGACAACTGCGGGGGTGACTCGCATTGACCGTGTCTGACTCAGATACCCAGACGGGCTGGGTGCCCGAGGCCGACGAGGACGAGGACAGCGGCGAGGAGATGCCGCTGTCGATGCGCCTGTCGATAGCGGACACCCTGACCCTGGGCAACGCCACGTGCGGGTTCATGGCGGTGTACTTCACCACCACGGGCATCCTCATCCCGCACCTGACCGGCAGCGACGAGAGCGGCATGGCGCGGCACTCCGCCGCCACCGCCGTGATCCTGATGCTCTGCGCGGCGGTCTTCGACCTCTTCGACGGGCTGGTGGCGCGCAAGCTCCGCTCCTCGCCGATGGGCGCCGAGCTGGACAACCTCTCGGACCTGATCAGCTTCGGCCTGGCACCGGCGTACTTCGTCCTGGTGTACGGCATGGTGGCGGACGACGCCCACCAGCGGGTGGCGGCGCTCGGCGCGGTCGTGGTGCTGCTGGCGGTGGTGCTGAGACTGGCCCGGTTCTCCTGCGTGACCTTGAAGGACGGCATGTTCCAGGGCATGCCGAGCCCCTTCGGGGCGCTCACGGTGGTCTCCATCGTGCTCCTGGAGCTGCCCTTCGTGGCGACGCTGCTGGCGATCCTCGGTACGGCCTGGCTGATGGTGAGCCGCGTCGAGTACCCGAAGCCGCGGGGTCCGCTCGCGGTGGCCATGCTCAGCTGGATCGTGGCCGCGATGGGCCTGCTGGCCGCCTGGGCGTTCGACGCCCCCGGCGGGCAGCTCCTCCTCCAGACGGGCTGCGCGCTCCAGCTGGTGCTGGGCGCGGTCATCCCGCTCTTCGCCACGGCGCGCCGGGTGAACAACTTCCGCGACAACCGCCGCGAGGCACGGGCGGCCCAGCTGCCCTGACGGGCAACGCGGGACAGGACGTACGAGAGGGGCCCCGGACCGGGATGACCGGTCCGGGGCCCCTCTCGCGTGCGCGGTACGCGCCGGTGCTCAGGCCAGCCACTCCTCGCCCAGGGTCCGGGCGATCTTCTCCAGCAGCGGTCCCGCCTCGCTGAAGCAGCGCTCGGGGTCGGGCTCGATCTCCGCGAGGGCGTAGGCACGGCGGATGCCGGCCTTCTCCAGGGCCTCGGCGTCGAGGGCCAGGCGGCCGCAGACGGCCACCGTGTCCACGCCCCGGGCCCGGGCCGCCGCGGCGACCCCGGCGGGGGCCTTGCCGTGCAGGGTCTGGGTGTCGAGCGAGCCCTCGCCGGTGATGACCAGGTCGACGCGGTCCAGGGCGTCGGCGAAGCCGAGGACGTCGAGCATCACCTCGATGCCGGGACGGAAGCGGGCGCCGAGGCCGACCAGGGCGCCGAAGCCGATACCGCCGGCGGCTCCGGCGCCGGGCGCCTCGGCCGCCTCGGCGACGCGGTCGCCCAGCGCCTCGGTGAGGACGCGGGCGTAGTGGGTGAGGGCGGCGTCCAGGGTGCGGACGTCGTCCTCGTCGGCGCCCTTCTGCGGGCCGTAGACGGCCGCGGCGCCGGTGGGGCCGGTCAGCGGGTTGTCGACGTCGCTGGCGAGGACCAGGTCGACCTCGGCCAGGCGCGGGTCGAGGCCGCTCAGGTCGGCGCGGGCCAGCTCCGCGAGGGCGGCGCCGCCGGGCCCGACCGGGGTGCCTTCGGCGGTGAGCAGACGGGCGCCGAGGGCGGTCAGCATGCCGGCGCCGCCGTCGGTGGTGGCGCTGCCGCCGACCCCGAAGACCAGGGTGCGGGCGCCCGCGTCCAGGGCGGCGGCGATCAGCTCGCCGGAGCCGTGCGTGGTGGCGGTCAGCGGCGCGGGGACGCCGCCGGGGAGGTGCTGGAGCCCGGACGCCTCGGCCATCTCCACGACGGCCGTGGTGCCGCGCAGGGCCCAGGCGGCGGTCACCGGCTCGCCGGTGGGGCCGGTCACCTCCCGGGTGTGCCGGGCGAAGCCGGCGGCGACGGCGGCGGCGACCGTGCCGTCCCCGCCGTCGGCGACCGGGAGGGCCTCGACCTCGGTACCGGGGCGGGCGCGGCGCAGCCCCGCGGCCACGTGCCCGGCCACCTCGACGGCGGTCAGCGACCCTTTGAACTTGTCCGCGGCGATCAGCACACGTGCGTGTGTCGTACGGCGAGTGTCAGCCACCCGTTGCATCCCCTTGTTCCTCGGGCCCTGCCCGGGGGCAGGGCGGTCGCGCCGCTGCGACACTAACCTCCCGGCGGGGCCGCTGCCCAGGCCACCTGGGGATTCCTCCGGTGGCGGGCGGTGGCGCGGTCCCGGCTCAGCGGGCCCGTTCCACCCGGCGCTCGTCCCAGACCGGCTCGCTCGTCTCCCGCAGGCGGCCGTCGGAGCCGAAGACCAGGAAGCGGTCGAAGGAGCGGGCGAACCAGCGGTCGTGGGTGACGGCGAGGACCGTGCCGTCGTACGCCTCCAGGCCGTCCTGGAGGGCGTCGGCGCTCTCCAGGTCGAGGTTGTCGGTGGGCTCGTCCAGGAGGAGGGCGGTGGTCCCGGCCAGTTCCAGCAGGAGGATCTGGAAGCGGGCCTGCTGGCCGCCGGAGAGGCGGTCGAAGCGCTGCTCGGCCTGGAGGGTCAGTTCGTAGCGGCGGAGGACCGAGTGGGCGGCGCCCCGGTCGTGGGCGTACTCGGTCCACAGGATGTCGAGCAGGGTCCGCCCGTGCAGCTCGGGGTGGGCGTGGGTCTGCGCGAAGTGGCCGGGGACGACGCGGGCGCCGAGCCGCCACTCGCCGGTGTGGGCGACGTCCTCCCCCGCGAGCAGCCGCAGGAAGTGGGACTTGCCGGAGCCGTTGGAGCCGAGCACGGCGACCCGCTCGCCGTAGAAGACCTCCAGGTCGAACGGTCGCATGAGGCCGGTCAGCTCCAGCTGCTCGCAGGTGAGCGCCCGGACCCCGGTGCGGCCGCCGCGCAGCCGCATCCGGATGTCCTGCTCGCGGGGCGGCTCGGGCGGGGGCCCGGCCTCCTCGAACTTGCGCAGCCGGGTCTGGGCGGCGGCGTACCGGGAGGCCATCTCGTGGGAGACGGCGGCGGCCTGGCGGAGGTTGACCACCAGCTTCTTGAGCTGGGCGTGCTTCTCGTCCCAGCGGCGGCGCAGCTCCTCGAAGCGGGCGAACCGCTGCTTGCGCGCCTCGTGGTACGTGCCGAAGCCGGCGCCGTGCACCCAGACGTCGGCCCCGGCGGGCCCCGGCTCGACGCTGACGATCTTCTCGGCGGAGCGGGCGAGGAGTTCGCGGTCGTGGGAGATGAAGAGCACCGTCTTGCGGGTCTGGCGGATCTGCTCCTCCAGCCAGCGCTTGCCGGGCACGTCGAGGTAGTTGTCCGGCTCGTCGAGGAGGAGGACCTCGTCCTGGCCGCGCAGCAGGTACTCCAGGACGAGGCGCTTCTGCTCGCCGCCGGAGAGGGTGCGGACCTCGCGCCACTGGGCCCGCTCGTAGGGGACGCCGAGGGCGGCGGTGGTGCACATGTCCCAGAGCGTCTCGGCCTCGTACCCCTGGACCTCCGCCCAGTCGGCGAGGGCCTGCGCGTACGCCATCTGCGCCGCCTCGTCGTCCACGGTCATGACGGCGTGCTCGGCGCGGTCGACGGCGGCCGCGGCCTCGCGCAGGCGGGGCGGGGCCACGGAGACCAGCAGGTCGCGGACGGTGCGCTCGTCGCGGACGCTGCCGACGAACTGGGGCATCACGCCGAGGCCGCCGCTGACGGTGACGGTGCCGCCGTGCGGCTTCAGCTCACCGGAGACGATCCGCAGCAGCGTGGTCTTGCCGGCGCCGTTCGGCCCGACCAGGGCGTAGGCGGCGCCCTCGGGCACCCGGAACGACACGTCGCCCAGCAGAGTGCGCCCGTCGGGCAGGTCGTACTCCAGGTGCGCCACTTCGAGATGTCCCATGCGGGCATCCCATCAGCAGCGACGGCCCGGGGGCAAACGAGTTGCGGCGGGCCGGACAGCCCCAGGGGCTGTCGTCGAAGCCCGGCCGTCGACCACGAGCAGCAGGGTCTGATCGAGCTGTCGCAGCGGCAGTCGTGTCGCGGGCCCCGGGGGGGGGCCGCGGGCAGAGGCAGTCTGCCGTCAGAGGGGTGTGTCAGAGTCTGCGCATGCTCGAGATCGTGGTGAATACGGAGAACTGGGAGCGGCACGTGCGTGTGTCCGCCGAGGAGCTGGCTGGACTGGTCCGGCGAATCGGTGGTGCCGGTGACCTGTTCCTGTCGGTCCAGCGGATACCCGACCTGCCTGACGTCTTCGCCCAGGTCTGGCACAAGGCCGGTGGCGACTACACGCTGGAGTACCGCGATGGTGCCGCCGACCGGCACTTCCAGGCGATGGCCGACGAACCCGAGGTCGTGATCGCCGCGATGACCGGTTGGGCCCGCCAGGAGGTCGGGTGGGACGACGGTCTGGCGTGGTCGCTGCTGGACATGGGTCCCGCCCGTGAGGTGCCGCCGCTCGCACTCGCCGAGGGCGAGTGCGCGGAGCTGGAGAAGCGCGTCCGCGAGGTGCTGGCCGGCGGTTACGCCTCCCGCGCCGGACTGGCCGAGCTTGCCGAGGAGTACCTGGTCACCAAGGACCGCAGGCCCGTCTCGCGCGAGCAGGCCCAGGCGCTGGCCGACCGGCTGTGGCTGGAGCGGGTCGCGGAGCAGGCCGAGTGGCAGGGGGAGACCGACCCTGAGCGGCTCACCCGCGCGTTCACCGCCTTGCAGGAGGCCGGTGTCACGGCCCGCGAGAACTTCACCTGTTGCCGTAACTGCGGCCGGTCCGAGATCGGCGGCGAAGGCGGGCCAGACGCCCGCGGCTTCGTCTACTTTCACACCCAGTGCACGGAGTTCGCCGCTGCCGGCCACGGACTGATGCTCCTCTACGGCAGCTTCGACGACTCGTCCGAGCCCCCTGCAGTCATCGGCCACGAGGTCATGGCTGCACTAGAGGCGGTCGGTCTCGCCGCCGACTGGGATGGTGACCCCGGCCGGGCCATCACCGTCACTCCCCTGGACTGGCGCCGACGCCTGGTCGGTTAGAGACCGGCGTCGAGGACCACACCCACATGGGGAGGCCGGCCGCGTCCGCCTTGGCCTGCACAGCCTGCAGCATCTGCTCGAAAGCGTCCGACCGGGGAGGGCCCGTCGAGGAGATCGGCAGCAGAGGCCGCAGCAGATCGCACTCGGCATCGGACAGTTCATGGCGACCTGCCACCCGACCATGATCAGCGGGCAGCCCCGGGCGGAACAATCCCGGGCGCGGGAGGGCGGCCAGGACCTACCCTCCCGGTATGTCCGCCACCGACTCCTCCCCCGGCTCCCGCCCGCTGGTCGCTCTGCTGAGCGGCGCGGGCATCTCGACCGACTCCGGCATCCCCGACTACCGGGGACCGAACGGCCTGTGGCGCCGGGACCCGGAGGCGGAACGGCTGGTCACGTACGACGCGTACATGTCCGACCCTGAGGTGCGCAGGCGGTCCTGGCAGATGCGGCGGACCAGCCCGGCGCTGCGGGCCGAGCCGAACGCCGCGCACCGCGCGGTGGCCGAGCTGGAGCGGTCCGGAACCCCGGTGCGGGTGCTGACGCAGAACGTCGACGGGCTGCACCAGCGCGCCGGGCTGCCCGACCGGAAGGTGCTGGAGCTGCACGGCACGGCCCGCGAGGTGGTGTGCACGGTGTGCGGGGTGCGCGGCTCGATGGCCGAGGAGCTGGAGCGGGTGGCGGCCGGCGAGGCCGATCCGCCGTGCCGCGTCTGCGGGGGCGTGCTGAAGGCGGCGACCGTGATGTTCGGCGAGGCGCTGGACCCCCGGGTGCTGGGCCAGGCGATGGAGATCGCCCGGGCGTGCGACGTCTTCGTGGCGGTCGGCTCCACGCTCCAGGTGCAGCCCGCCGCCTCGCTGGCCGGGCTGGCGGCGGAGCACGGGGCGCGGCTGATCGTGGTCAACGCCGAGCCCACCCCGTACGACGCGCTCGCCGACGAGGTGGTCAGGGAGCCGATCGGCACGGCGCTGCCGGAGCTGCTGCGGGGGCTGCGGGGCTGACGGCCCCGCAGCCGGTCACTCCTCGAGCGCGCGGGTGACGGCGGCCGCCAGGGTCTCGGTGGGGCGGCCGAGCAGGGCGCGGAGGTCGCCGGTGGGGTGTTCCAGGGCGCCCTGGGCGATGCAGCGGTCGGAGTCGACGATCAGCTCGACGGCGGGGGCGGGCAGGCCGGCCCGGGTGAGGAGCCGGCGGTACGCCTCGGGCGGCAGGTCCTGGTAAGCCACCGGGGTGCCCGTCTGCGCGGCCGCCTCGGCGGCCACCTCGGCCAGGGTCCGGGCGGTGTCGCCGGTCAGGTCGTACACCCTGCCGGCCTGGCCGCCGAGGGTGAGGACGCGGGCGGCGGCCTCGGCCAGCTCGGCGCGGCTCGCGAAGGCGATGCGGCCGGTGCCCGCGCTGCCGGCCAGGACGCCCCGGGCGACCGCGTCGCGCAGGGTGCCGGTGTGGTTCTCGGTGTACCAGCCGTTGCGGAGCAGGGCGACGGGCAGCCCGGAGGCGGTGAGGGCGGCCTCGGTGGCGCGGTGGACGCGGGCCAGGCCCATCGGGTTGGCCGGGGCTCCGGTGACCGAGGTGTAGGCGAGCAGGTCCACCCCGGCCTCGCCGGCCGCGTCGATCACCGCGCGGTGCTGGGCGACGCGCACCTCGTCGGGCCCGGTCGAGGAGACCAGCAGGACCTTGGCGGCCCCGGCGAGGGCGGTGCGCAGGGTCCCGGGCCGGTCGTAGTCGGCGGTGCGGAGTGCGACGCCGCGGGCGGCGAGGCCCACCGCCCGGGCCGGGGTGCGGACGGCGGCGGCGATCCCGGCGGCCGGTACGCCGAGGTCCAGGAGGTGTTCGACGACCTGGCGGCCGTAGGGGCCGGTGGCACCGGTGACGACGATCATGCTCAGGCTCTTTTCCTGGGAGGGAGGGGGCGGGTCACCAGGGGCTGACGCCGGCGGCGTCGGAGAAGGTGCCGGTGGGGCCCTCGGTGCTCAGCAGGGCGGCGCGGACGATGGCCTCGGCGCCCTCCTCGACGGTCTGGGAGCCGCGGTGGCCGTTGAGGTCGGTGGCGGTGGGCCCGGGGTCGACGACGTTGACGCGCAGTCCGGGGTAGGCCTGGGCGTAGTGGACGGTGAGCATCGACACCGCCGACTTGGAGGCCGCGTACGCCATGACGCCCGGGAGCCGGAACTCGGGGCGCTCCGGGTCGTGAACGCGGCCGAAGGAGCCGAGTCCGCTGCCGACGTTGACCACGACGCCCGAGGCGCTGCGCTCCAGGAGCGGCAGGAAGGCGTGCAGGACGCGGACGACGCCGACCACGTTGGTGTCGAGCACGGTGGTGACGTCGGCGGCGGTGAAGGCGCCGGCGGGCCTGGGGCGGCCGCTGATTCCCGCGTTGTTGACCAGGACGTCGAGTCCGCCCTGCTCCTCGACGCGGGCCGCGGCCGCGGCGACCGACGCCTCGTCGGTGACGTCCAGGACCAGCGGGCGGGCGCCCAGCTCGCGGGCGGCGCGCCCGGCCTTCTCCGGGGTGCGGGCGGCCGCGTACACGGTGTGCCCGGCGGCGGTCAGGCGGCGTGCGGTCTCGAAGCCGAGGCCCTTGTTGGCCCCGGTGATCAGGGTGATGGTCATGGCGGCGAGTCTGCGCCGGTCCGTGGGCGGGGGCCAGAGAGGTCTTTTCCCGGTACCGGCAGTACCAGGCAGTTTCCCCGAGCGGGCTGCGACCATGGAGGAATGGATGCCTCCGGTGAGCTGGCCGCCCTGCTGCGGGCCTGGCGCGAGCGGCTGGCGCCGGCCGAGGCGGGCCTGACCGCGCACACCGCCCGGCGCACCGCCGGGCTGCGCCGCGAGGAGGTGGCGGTGCTGGCCGGCGTCTCGGTGGACTACGTCGTACGGCTGGAGCAGGGGCGGGCGGCGGCGCCGTCCGCCCAGGTGTGCGCGGCGCTCGCTCGGGCGCTCCGGCTCTCCGACACCGAGCAGGAGCACCTGTTCCGCCTGGCCGGGCACGCGATGGAGGGCGGCCGGATCAGCCGTCTGGTCCCGGCGAGCGTGCGGCGGCTGGTGGAGCGCACCGGGGAGCGGCCCGTGGCCGTCTTCGACGCCATGTGGGACCTGCTGCTGTGGAACCCGCTGTGGGCCGCGCTGATGGGCGACTTCTCGGCCCTGCGGGAGGCCGACCGCAATCTGCTGTGGCTCCACTTCACCAGCGACTCGGACTGCCACATCCACGGCCCCGGCTCCCCGGAGGCGCTCGACGCCTCGTTCGTCGCCGACCTGCGCCGCAGCGCGGGGCGTTACCCCGACGACCCGAGGCTGCACCGGCTCGTGGAGCGGCTGAGCGCGCGCAGCGAGCCGTTCCGCGCGCTGTGGCGGCGGCCCGAGGTCGCCGAGCACGGCCCGACCGTCAAGCGGATCACCCACTCCGAGGTGGGGCTGCTCGAACTCGACTGCGACATCCTCCGCACCCACCGGGGCGACCTGCGCATCGTCACGTACTCGGCGGAGCCCGGCAGTCCGTCCGACAGCAAACTTGCCCTGCTCGCCGCGATCGGCACCCAGCGCCTGCGGGCCGGGTCGGCGGACTGACCCTCCGCGCCCCTCCCCTTCCTGCCCTTCCTGCTCGCCGACCCGCCCTGCCTCTCCTTGACACACCCTCACCCCAAGTCCATCATTCCATTAATTGAATGACTGATTGATCGACAGTCGGCGAACCACCATCGAGGGCGGGGAACAGAGAGATGAGCACAGCGACCGGCACCCCGGGTGCCGGGGAGTGGGCGGTCCGGGCGGACGGGATCGGCAAGCGCTACCGGCGCGGCTGGGCCCTGCGGGAGTGCTCCTTCCGGCTTCCGGCGGGGCGGATCTGCGGACTGGTCGGGCCCAACGGCGCCGGCAAGAGCACGCTGCTCGGGCTGATGTCCCGCCAGCTCCAGCCGACCGAGGGCGAACTGCGGCTCTTCGGCACCCCGGTGGACGACCCGGCGGTCATGCCGAGGTTCGCCTTCCTGGGGCAGGACAAGCCGCTCTTCAAGCGGTTCACGGTGGCGGAGACGCTGCGGATGGGCGGCGAGCTGAACCCGGGGTGGGACATGGCGGCGGCCGAGCGCATCGTCCGCTCCGGCGGCGTGCCGCTGGACGCCCGGGTGGGCACGCTCTCCGGCGGCCAGCGCACCCGGGTCGGCTTCGCCCTCGCCTTCGGCAAGCGCCCCGACCTGCTGCTGCTCGACGAGCCGATGGCGGACCTCGACCCGCTCGCGCGGGACGAGATGGGCACCCTGCTGATGGCGGAGGCGGTGGAGCGCGGCACGACGGTGCTGATGTCCTCGCACCAGCTCACCGAGGTCGAGGACATGTGCGACTTCCTGCTGGTCCTCTCCGGCGGGCGGGTGCGGCTGGCCGGGAGCGCCGACGAACTGCTCCCCGCGCACACGCTGGTGACCGGTCTCGCGCCGGACGGGACGCCGCCGCCGGAGCTGGCCGCGCACACCGTGGTGGAGGTGCGGACCGAGGGCCGCCAGTTCCAGGCGCTGATCCGCGCCTCGGGTCCGCTCCCCGACGCCTGGTCGGTGGACCGGCCCAGCCTGGAGGAAGTGCTGCTGGCCCACCTCCGCTCCCCCGACGCGCCCGCCCTGTACGTGCCGGACGCCCGCACCGCCGAAGGGATCACCACGCCGTGACCGCCACCGTCCCCGCCGCCCCCGCGGCGACCGTCTCCCGGACCGGGCTGCTGCGCGGCCTGCCCTGGCTCGTCGCCCGCCAGCACCGGGCGACCGCACTCGGCGTGCTCGCGGCGGTCGCCGTCGGCTGCGCCCTCCTCGTGCAGCAGCGTTTCGCGCTGGTGGGTCTCCTGGACCGGGCCGGGTGGCCCGCGAAAGAGGTGCCGCAGCCCGTGGTCGGCGGCAGCGTCCACGGGTACCTGCTGCTCGGGCTCAGCGCCCTGCCGGTGGCACTGGCGGTCTTCGTCGGCGCGCCCCTGATCTCCGGGGACCAGGAACAGGGCACCGCCCAGCTGGTCACCACCCAGTCGGTCACCCGGCGGCAGTGGCTGCTGGCCAAGCTGACCTGGTGCTACTCGCTGGCGCTGCTGGCGGCCGTCCCGCTCGGGCTGCTCCACACCTGGTACTGGGAACCGCACCGGTCGCTGATGCCCCACGAGTGGAGCGAGGGAGCCGTCTTCGACAACACCGGCCCGATGCTGCCGGCGTTCGCCCTCTTCCTCACCGCCGTCGGCGTCACCGTCGGGCTGCTGACGCGCCGGGTGTTCGTGGCGATGACCGCCACCTTCGTCCTGGCTCTCGTCGTCGAGATGGCCTGGGACCGCGTCCGCACACATCTGGCCCCCTCCCGGATGTTCACCTACCCGCTCGACACGGAGCTGCCGGCCCGCCTCTCCGAGGCGCACGAACTGGACCGCTGGGTGGGCAGCGCCGACGGACGGCTCTACGGCTGGGGCTCCTGCGCCGAGCAGACGGAGGCCGCCTCCGAGGCGTGCCTGCGGGAGAAGGGGATCGTCAACGACGTGATCGAGTACCTCGGTTACGACCAGATGCCCGCCATGCAGTGGACCGGCGCGGGAATCCTGCTCGCCGGGACCGTGCTGCTGACCGCCTTCGTCGTGGTGAGAGTCGGCAGGCGGCCGCTGTGAGCGGGGCACGGCGGGACTCCGTAGAGTTGCGGCAGCCGAGCGGGAGGTGAGGGCGATGGTCGTGTTCCGGATCGACCGGCGCAGCGGGGTCGCCACCTATCTCCAGATCGTCCACCAGGTCGAGCAGGCCCTGCGGATGGGCGCCCTGCGCGAGGGGGACCAGCTGCCGACGGCGGCCCAGGTGGCCTCGTCCACCAAGGTCAACCCGAACACCACCCTGAAGGCGTACCGCGCCCTGGAGAGCGCGGGCCTGGCGGAGGTGCGGCAGGGCGCCGGCACCTTCGTCACCCGCTCGCTGGCCCCGGCCGGCGGCGGTCCGGGCTCGCCGCTGCGCCAGGGGCTGGACGCCTGGCTGGCCGAGGCGCGCGCCGCCGGGCTGAGCGGGCCCGAGATCCGGGCCCTCTTCGAGCAGGCGTACGCGGCGGCCCACCCCGAGGCGCGGGGCTGAGCCGGGCTCAGAACAGGGCGGCGGTGGTGTACCCCTCCCCTCGCTCGTGGGCGAGGAGGGCGCGCTTGCGGTCGATGCCGCCGCCGTACCCCGTCAGGGAGCCGCTCGCGCCGACGACACGGTGGCAGGGGACGATGATGCCGACCGGGTTGCGGCCGTTGGCGAGGCCGACGGCGCGGGAGGCACCGGGGCTGCCCAGGTCCTCGGCGAGCTGCCCGTAAGTGCGGGTCTCGCCGTACGGGATCGCGCGCAGCCGCTTCCACACGGAGCGCTGGAACGGGGTGCCGTCCAGACGGAGTTCGAGGTCGAAGGTGGTGCGGGTGGAGCCGAAGTAGGCGGCGAGCTGGCCGGCGGCCTCGCCGAACGGGCGGTCGTCGCGGGGGCCGAATGTCTCCTGGGCGGGCCGGTGCCGCTGGCCCTCCATGTAGAGGCCGCTGAGGACACCGCCGGTGGCGACCAGGGTGAGCGGGCCGCAGGGGCTGTCGAGGACGGTGTGGCAGCGGGCGGTGGGCGGGGCTGCGGTGCTGGTCATGGCGGTGCTCCGGTGGGGGCTGGTGGCGGTCAGGCGGGCAGGAGGTTGACGGGGTGGTCGTCGGTGGCCCACAGGTACTGCACGGCGTACGCCCGCCAGGGGCGCCAGTCGGCGGCGCGGGCGGTGAGGCCGCCGGGGGCACCGGGCAGGCCGAGGCGTTCGGCGGCGCGGCGCACCCCGAGGTCGGTGGCGGGGAAGGCATCGGGGTCGCCGAGGGCCCGCATCGCGATGATCTCGACGGTCCACGGGCCGAAGCCCGGCAGGGCCAGCAGCCGGGCGCGCGCCTCGTCCCAGTCCTCCTCCGGCCCCAGGCCGATCGAGCCGTCGGCGAGGGCGGCGACCAGCGTGGTCAGGGTGGTGCGGCGGCTGCGCGGCATGGCGAGCTGCTCCGGGTCGAGCCCGGCGAGCTGGCCGGGGCGCGGGAAGAGGTGGGTGAGGCCGCCGGCCGGGTCCTCGACGGGCGTGCCGTACGCGGCGGCGAGGCGGGCCGCGTGGGTGCGGGCGGCGGCGGTGGAGACCTGCTGGCCGAGGACGGCCCGGACGGCGAACTCGGCGGCGTCGACGGTACGCGGCACGCGCCGGCCCGGCGCCTTGGCGACGAGCGGCGCGAGGACGGGGTCGGCGGCGAGCCGCTCGTCCACGGCGACCGGGTCGGCGTCGAGGTCGAGCAGGCGGCGGCAGCGGCTGATGGCGAGGGTGAGGTCGCGCAGGTCGGTGAGGGCCAGCCGGCAGCCGATGTGGTCGGGGGCCGGGGTGAGGGTGGCGATGCCCGGGCCGTGCGGCAGGTCGAGGGTGCGCCGGTAGGCGCCGTCGCGCCACTCCTCGACGCCGGGGACGGCGGTGGCGGCGAGGTGCCCGAAGACGTTGTCCGGGGTGAAGGGGGTGCGCAGCGGCAGCCGCAGCGAGACGGCTCCGGGCGCGGGGTCGCCGGCCGTGCCGGGCCGGGCACGGCTGCGGGCCCGGAGTTCGGTCGGGGAGAGCGCGTACACCTCGCGGACGGTGTCGTTGAAGGTGCGGACCGAGGAGAAGCCCGCGGCGAAGGCGATGTCGGCCATCGGCAGGGTGGTGGTCTCGATGAGCAGGCGGGCGGTCTGGGCCCGCTGGGCGCGGGCCAGCGCGAGCGGTCCGGCGCCGAGTTCCGCGAGGAGCTGGCGCTCGATCTGGCGGGTGCTGTAGCCGAGCCGGGCGGCGAGGCCGGGGACGCCCTCGCGGTCGACGGTGCCGTCGGCGATGAGCCGCATGGCGCGGGCGACGGCGTCGGCGCGCTGGTTCCACTCCGGTGAGCCGGGGCTGGTGTCCGGGCGGCAGCGCTTGCAGGCCCGGAAGCCGGCCTGCTGGCAGGCGGCGGCACTGGGGTGGAACACCATGTTGGCCGGCTTGGGCGGCACGGCCGGGCAGCTGGGACGGCAGTAGATCCCGGTGGTCAGCACGGCGGTGAAGAACCAGCCGTCGAACCGGGCGTCCTTCGACTGCACGGCCCGTACGCAGCGCTCGGTGTCGGTGTACATGACTCCAGCATCGCCGCTGTCCGGCGTCGACGCTGGCGAGAATCCGACATCAGGGTGTGGGCGGCGGCGGGCGGGCCCGGCCCGGACCCGCGGCAGGGAATTCCGCTGTCCCCCGACGGCCCCGCAAGGGTGCCGCACCCCAGGTGAAGCGGTGTTCCGGGGCCTTGCGGGCGGCCCGGCGGAGGGTCCGGCTCCGCCACCCGGACGAGCCGCCCCGCATCGGCAGCCAGGCACGATCGTTGAAGCGCTGCCCGCATCGTTTCGTTTTCGCCGAAAGACCACGCATGTCTCACTCTTCCGCCACCGACCTCCCCAGCGCCCCGCCCTCGGAGTCCCGCCGGACCACGCTCGGTGTCTTCCTTCCCTCCGGCCTGCCCGGAGTCCACCAGTACATCGAGGCGCTGGCCCCCGCGCTCCCCGGGCAGGAGGGTTTCTTCGAGATCGGCATCCCGCACGCGGAAGCGGTCTACGACGGCCCCCTCATCCGGGCCGTCTACCGCCAGGCCCTCCAGGAGGGCGCCACCATGGCGGACCTCCTGCGGACCGTGGAGCACGCGGCCGCCCGCGCCGGCGTGGTGGTGATGAGCTACTGGGAGCCGGTGCGGCGGTACGGGCCGGAGCGGACGGCGCTGGCGCTGGCCGAGGCGGGCGCGTCCGGGGCCATGATCGTGGACCTGCCGGACGCGGACGCCGCCGCCTGGCACGAGACCGCCGCACGGGCCGGGATCACCGCCCCGCGCTTCGCCGCCCCCGGCCTGCCCGACACCGACCTGGACGACCTCGCCCGCCTCGCCTCCGGCTGGCTCTACGCCCCCGCCAGCACCGCCCCCACCGGCTACCGGGGCCCCCTCGACCTGGACGGCCTGGAGGCGTCCGTACGGCGGCTGCGCTCGGTGACCCCGCTCCCGGTGGTGGCGGGCGTCGGCATCTCCACCCCCGCCCTGGCGGCGGCGGTCTCCCCCATGGTCGACGGGATCGTCGTCGGGAGCCCCGTACTGCGGGCGCTGGCCGCCGATCCGGGCGAGGCTCCGGCGCTGGTCGAGGAGTTCGCGCGGGCGGTGTGCGTGGAGGAGCAGCCGGTGCTGCCGGTGCTGCCGGTGTGAGCGGGCGGGAGCGGGGCCGGGTCGGGCGTCAGCCGACGGGGTCCGTCGGCTCCGGCGTGGCCCTGGGCGCGGCGGGTCCGGCCCGCTCCGGTACGCGCTCCGCCCGCTCCCCGGCCCGCTCCGGGTCCGGCCCGTCCTGCTCGGGCACGAACGGCAGCTCGCCCGCGAGGACCTGGCGGGCCCGGGACCGGTCGAGGGCGCCCTCCCAGCGGGAGACGACGAAGACGGCCACACAGTTGCCGAGCAGGTTGGTGGCGACCCGCATCGCGTCCATGATGCGGTCGACGCCGAGCAGCAGGGCGACGGCTCCGGCCGGGATCACCCCGAGAGCGGCGGCGGTGGCGGAGAGCGCGAGGAACGCCGAACCGGGGACACCTGCCATGCCCTTGCTGGTCAGCATGAGGATGAGGACCACGGTGACCTGCTGGCCGAGGGTGAGGTCGACGCCGACGGCCTGGGCGACGAAGAGCGTGCCGATGGAGAGGTAGATGGAGGCGCCGTCGAGGTTGAAGGAGTAGCCGGTGGGCAGCACGAGCCCCACCGCGTCGTCGCGGCAGCCGGCGTGCCGGAGCTTCTGCATCATGCGCGGCATGACCGCCTCGCTCGACGCCGTGCCGAGCGCCAGCAGCATCTCCTCACGCGTGTAGCGGACGAACTTCCACAGGCTCAGCCCGGTGAGCGCCTTGAGGGCGAGGCCGAGCAGGACGAGGAAGAGGAGGGCGACCGCGTAACAGACGGCGATGAGCTTGCCGTACGTGGAGAGCGCGCCGATGCCGTACTCCCCCACCAGGTGGGCGGTGGCGCCGAAGACGGCCAGCGGGGCGAGGCGCATGATGAAGCCGACGATCGTGAAGACGACCTCCTGCGCCTGGGCGATGGCGGGCAGGATCGCGGGCACCTTGGTGTGGCCGAGGTGGAGCAGGGCCGCACCGGTCAGACAGGCGAGGACGAGCACCTGGAGCAGGGCGTTCTCGGCGAAGGCCCCGACCGCGCTGTCGGGCAGCGAGTGCAGCAGGAACTCGCTGGTGGAGGGGAGTTCACCGCCGCCCGTCCGCTCGTCGACGGCCGAGGCGTCCAGGGACGCGGGGTCGACGTTCATGCCTTGCCCGGGTCCGGTCAGGTTTCCGGCGAGCAGGCCGACGACGAGGGCGACGGTGGTGGCCACCTCGAACCAGATGAGGGCCTTGAGCCCCATGCGGCCGAAGGACTTGAGGTCCCCGGCCTTGGTGATGCCGGCGACCACCACGCAGAACACCAGCGGCCCGATCATCGCCTTGATCAGCCGGACGAAGCCGTCGCCGAGCGGCTGACTGGCGGTGCCCACCTCGGGCCAGAGCCTTCCGACGAGGACACCGGCGATCAGGGCGACGGCGACCTGGGCGAACAGTGAGGTTCGCAGCATGCGTGCGGCGCGTCGCGGCAGGGACGGTACGGACGACGACACAGGCACTCCCTCCCTTGTGACTTCTGAGATGCGGAAGCGGATTTCCGCATTCGGCACTATGGCGGAGTGGTCGGCCTCGTAGAAGACCCCTGCGTCACATCGGCGTAAATCTTGGACCTTGCTCCAAAGAACCTCCCTGAGCTGCCGGTTGACGGCGCGTCCGGCCGCACGGCGCGGAAGTGCGGTGCGGTGCGGGCAGCACGACGTCCCCGGCCACCCGGCCGGGGACGTCGGTGGACTGGCGGCTCGCGCCTGGGCTCAGCCCCTTCGCGAGGGAGGCGCGTTCTCGGTCACCAGCTGGTGTTGTCGTCCGCCAGGTGCCAGAGGCGGTCGGCGCTCGGGTACGAGGTGTCCAGGTACAGGGAGTTCCAGCTGCCGTCGTTGTAGCGGTTGAGGGTCATGGCGAGACCGGTGTCGACCTTGGGCTGCCAGATCCACCAGCGGGAGTTGTTGTCCCCCTCCGGGCGCAGGACCCAGCGCTGCAGGTCGGAGCCGTCGCAGCTCCGTACGACGATCGTGGTGCCGCGGGCGGGCTTGGCGTCGGCCGGCTGGAGGCACTTGTCGGCGGCCTGGTTCTTGAAGGTCAGCGTGTAGCGGCCGTTCTCCCACCGGCCGCCGACCTCGTCCCACACCTCGGTCTTGTGCTTCCACCCCGGGTCGCGGAGGGAGACCGCGGTGGCGCCCTCCGCCGTCGAGTCGCCGTAGAGCGCGAGGCGGCTCCCGTCGGTCCGGTTGATCAGGTCCTGGCCGGTGCGGTCGGCGGCCGAGGCGCTTCCCGCGCCGAAGGTGGCGAGCAGGGCCACCGCGGCTGCCGTCGCGGTGAGGGCACGGTGCGGGCTGAACGTGGACATCGGTCTCCTTGGATGGCGGTTCTTCGGCAATCACGTCGCGGCGCCGGCCGGTGGCGGCCCGGGGAGCCCCCCGGTCGCCCCGGCGTGGGCCGTCCGCCCAGCGTGCAGGCCGTGAACCGGGGTCCCGTACGAGGTGCGGGAGCGCGCGAACGGCCGCTCGGGCGCCCCCGGCACCCGCCGCCGGCACCACGAGACCGGTCCCGCTTGAAGGGAATCGTTACGGCAGCCGGAGCCCGGTGCCCGGCCCGGCGGAAGGAGACGCGCGGGCGGGTTCGCACAGGCGGGTGACCCGCCCGCTGCCCCGGTGTCACCCCTCGGGGCGAACCGGGCCGGGCGCGGCGGCACCGGCGGTCAGCCGATGCGCGCGGCGAACACCTCGTACGCCCGGTCGTCGAAGAGGACGAACCGCACCTCCTCCACGGAGGTCGGGGTGGCCCGTACCGTCTCGGTGGCGATGCGGGCCGCGTCCTCCAGCGGCCACCGGTACACGCCGGTGGAGATGGCGGGGAACGCGACCGTGCGCGCTCCCAGTTCACCGGCTACGCGCAGGGCTTCGCGGTGGCAGGAGGCCAGGAGCCGCGAGCGGTCCTCGGAGACGCTCCAGACCGGGCCCACCGTGTGGATGACCCACCGGGCGGGCAGCCGTCCCGCCGTGGTGGCGACGGCCTCGCCGGTCGGCAAACCCTTGCCGTAGTGGGAGGCGCGCAGGTCACGGCAGGCGGCGAGGATCTCGGGGCCGCCCTGCCGGTGGATGGCGCCGTCGACCCCGCCGCCACCGAGGAGCGAGGAGTTGGCGGCGTTGACCACCGCGTCCACGTCCTGCTCGGTGATGCTGCCCTTGACCAGCGTCAGCTCCGTCATGGGGCGAGCCTAAGCGCGGGAGTTCAGCGGCGCCGCAGGTGGCGCCAGACGGCCTTGGCGGCGTTGTGGCCGGACATGCCGTGGACGCCGGGGCCCGGTGGGGTGGCCGAGGAGCAGAGGAAGACGGCCGGGTGCGGGGTGGTGTGCGGGGAGAGGGTGAGTCTGGGGCGCAGGAGGAGCTGGAGGCCGGAGGCGGCGCCGCAGGCGATGTCCCCGCCCACGTAGTTGGCGTTGCGGGCGGCCAGTTCGGGCGGGCCGGCGGTGGCGCGGGCGAGGACGCGGTCGCGGAAGCCCGGGGCGTACTCCTCCAGGCGGCGTTCGATCGCGTCGGTGAGGTCGCCTCTCCAGCCGTTGGGGACGTGGCCGTAGACCCAGAAGACCTGCTTGCCCTCGGGGGCGCGGGTGGCGTCGGCGACGCTCGGCTGGACGGTGATGAGGAACGGCGGGGACGGCGGCCGGTCCTCGCGGGAGACGGCGCGCAGGGCCGCGCCGATCTCGCCGGCGCTCGCGCCGAGGTGGACGGTGGTGGCGCGGCGGGCGTCCGGAGAGGTCCAGGGGACGGGGCCGTCGAGCGCGTAGTCGAGCTTGAAGACGCCGGCGCCGTAGCGGTAGCCGTCGTAGTACCCGCCGAGACCGGCGATGCGGGCCAGCGCGGTGGGTGAGGTGTCGAAGACGTAGGCGCGGGCCGGCGGGAGGTCGTCCAGGCGCTTGACCTCGTACCCGGTGTGGAGGGTGCCGCCGTGGTCGGTGAGGAGCCCGGCGAGGGCGTCGGAGATCGCCTGCGAGCCGCCCTGGGCGACCGGCCAGCCCCGGGCGTGCGCGGCGAGGGCGAAGACCAGGGCGACGGCCCCGGTGGCGACGCCGCCGAGCGGGGCCATGATGTGGCCGACCAGCCCGGCGAGCAGGGTGCGGGCGCGCTCGTCCCGGAAGCGGCGGAGCAGCAGCGAGGCCGGGGGCAGGCCCGCCAGGCCGAAGCGGGCGAGGGTGAGCGGGTCGCGGGGCAGGGCGGTGGAGGGCAGCGCCATGAAGTCCCGGAAGAGGGCCTCCCAGCGCGGCAGCAGGGGGCCGATCAGCCTGCGGTACGTACCGGCGTCGCGCGGGCCGAAGGAGGCGGCGCTCTCGCCGACGGAGCGGGCCAGCACGGCGGCCGGGCCGCCGTCCAGGAAGGGGTGGGCCATGGGCAGTTCGCCGTGGAGCCAGCGCAGTCCGTACCGCTCCAGGGGCAGGGCGGCGAAGGCCGGGGAGGTGGCGCCGAGGGGGTGGGCGGCGGAGCACGGGTCGTGGCGGAAGCCCGGGAGGGTCAGCTCCTCGGTGCGCGCTCCCCCGCCGATGCCGTCCCTGGCCTCGAAGACGGCGACGTCCATGCCGCGCCGGGCCAGCTCGACGGCGGCGGTCAGTCCGTTGGGCCCGGAGCCCACGACGACGGCATCGAGCAGCGTGGGCATGCGCGGACTCCTAGGTCGGCCGGGCCGGGACGCCCAGGATATGCGGGTGCGCCCCGCGCGGGGCCGCCGGTACGGTGCCGTGGGGCCGGAACCCGGTCTCAGCTGCGGCGTCGGCCTCCGGGCCGGGGCCGCCCGGCCGGAAGGGCGCGATGACGGGGACGGCGGAGGGCGGCGCGGACGCGCCCGTGGTGTGGGAGCCGGTCACGCGGATGGCACGGGAGCTGGCCGCCGTGCCCGGTGTCCGGGCCGTGGTCCTCGGCGGGAGCCGGGCACGCGGCACCCACCGCCCGGACTCCGACTGGGACCTCGGCGTCTACTACCGGGGCACGCCCGACCTCGGCCGCCTGGCCGCCCTGGCCTGCGCGGCGCAGGGCTCGCCGGTGGAGGTGGCCGGGCCCGGCGGCTGGGGCCCCTGGGTCAACGGCGGGGCCTGGTTGCGGGTGGACGGCGTACCGGTCGACTGGATCCTGCGCGACCTGGACCGGGTCGAGCGGGTGTGGCAGGACTGCCGCGAGGGCCGGTACGAGGTGGGGGTGCAGGCCGGGCACCCGCTGGGCTTCTGGTCGCCGGTCTACGCCGGTGAGGTGGCGTACGGGCGGATTCTCGCCGACCCGGCGGGCGAGCTGGCCGCGCTGCGGCACCAGGTGTGCGAGGAGCCGGGCTATCCGGAGCCGCTGCGCCGGGCGCTGGCTGAGGCGGCCTGGGAGGCGGAGTTCTCGGTGGCGTCGGCCGCGAAGTCGGCGCCGGGCGGGGACAGCCTGCACGTGTCACTCTGCCTGGCACGGGCGTTCGGCGTGCTGACGCAGTCGCTCCACGCCCATCACCGGCGGTGGCTGCTGAACGAGAAGGGCGCCCTGGCGGCCACGGCGGCGCTGCCGGGGACGCCGGAGCGGTTCGCGGAGCGGGTCACCGCCTGTCTGACCGCGCTGGACGCCGGGGCGGTCGAGGCGGCGGCCGGGCTGGTCCGCGAGGTGCGCGCCGTGGTGGACGCCTGACGCGCCGGGGCCGTGGCGCCCGCGCCCCGCTCAGCCGCCCAGCAGCTTCACCACCCGCTCGGCCGTGGCCAGGTCGCGGGCGGCCGTGAAGGGCAGGGCGTTGCCTCCCCGGTAGCGGAAGGGGACGCGGTCGCGGGTGAGGTGGGCGCCGCCCGCCTCGGTGACCAGCAGGAGCCCGGCAGCGTGGTCCCAGGCGGCCTCCCAGGAGAAGGCGGTCGCGTCGCCGGTGCCGCGCGCCACCGCCAGGTACTCCAGCCCGGCCGAGCCGCAGGGGCGCGGCGCGACACCCGGCGCCCGCAGGCCGAGCAGGGCCTCCTTCTGCGCGGGCGTGGTGAAGTCCGGGTGGGAGGTGGCGATATCCAGGAGTGCCCCGTCGGCGGGGGCACCGGCGGCCAGCCGGGTGCCGTTCAGCGTCGCGCCGTCCCCGAGGACGGCGATCGCCAGCTCGCCGAGGGCGGGTGCGTAGGTCCAGGAGGCGAGGGTCTCGCCGCCGCGCACCAGGGCGACCAGGGTGCAGAAGCCCGGGTCGCCGTGGACGAACTGGCGGGTGCCGTCGACCGGGTCGACGATCCAGACGGGTGCGTCGCCCTCCAGGGCGCCGTACACCGCCGGGTCGGCGTGGACGGCCTCCTCGCCGACGACGGCGGAGCCGGGGAGGAGGGCGGTGAGGGCGTCGGTGAGCCGCAGTTCGGCGAGCCGGTCGGCGGAGGTGACGAGGTCGTGCGGGCCGGACTTCTGGACCACGTCGTCCTCGGCGAGCTGCCGGAAGCGCGGCACGATCTCGGCGGCCGCCGCCTCCCGGACGGCCTCGGTGACGTCGTCGAGGTGGCGGTCGAGGAATCCCCTCAGTTCGGAGAAGTGTTCGATCATGTCTCCCATCAGACCATGCCGCACCGACAGCGCCGCACGGCCGGGCCAACGCCGGGCGGCGCCTCGGTGAACTCCCAGGGCTCCGGCGCCCGGCTCAGCGCCCGACGGCGTACCCCTGCATGCCGCGCGGGTTGGCGGCGGCCGAGAGGACGCCGGTGCGCGGGTCGCGGGCGACGGCGCACAGGCGCCCCTCCGACCAGGGGCCGCCGACGGTGACGCGGTGGCCGCGCCGGCGCAGCTCCTCGACCACCTCAGTGTCCGTCCGGGACTCCACGGTGACGGCGCCGGGGTCCATCTCGCGCGGGTAGAAGGAGCCGGGGAAGGAGTCGGTGTGCCAGTTGGGGACGTCGATGGCGCCCTGGAGGTCGAGTCCGCCGCGCACCGGCTCACGCAGGGCGACGGCCAGGAAGAAGTGGGTCTGCCACTGGTCCTGCTGGTCGCCGCCGGGCGTGCCGAAGGCCATCACGGGCACACCGTCGCGCAGGGCGATGGACGGTGTCAGCGTGGTGCGCGGGCGCACGCCGGGGGTGAGCGTGTTGGGCAGGCCCTCGTCGAGCCAGGTCATCTGGAGCCGGGTGCCGAGCGGGAAGCCCAGTTCGGGCACGACCGGGTTGGACTGGAGCCAGCCGCCGCTGGGCGTGGCCGAGACCATGTTGCCCCAGCGGTCGACGATGTCGAGGTGGCAGGTGTCGCCCCGGGTCGCACCGTCGCGCGCCACGGTCGGCTCGCCCGCTCCGGCGGCGCCGGGCGCGGTGGCGTGGGTGGACCGCCCGGCGGCGACCGCGCGGGCGTGGGCAGCCAGCGCGGGCGTGCGCCCCTCGGGGCTGCCGGGCCGCAGCTCCAGCGAGGCCCGGTCGCCGATCAGCGCGCGCCGCTCCTCGTTGTACTCCTCGGAGAGCAGCGCGCCCACCGGCACCTCGGCGGCGTCGCCGTACCAGGCCTCGCGGTCGGCCATGGCGAGCTTGCAGCCCTCCACCAGCAGGTGGACGTAGTCGGCCGAGCCGTAGGCGGGCAGTTCCTCGGGGAGCAGGGCGAGTTGCTGGAGCATGCTGGGCCCCTGGCTCCACGGGCCGGCCTTGCAGACCGTCCACCCGCGCCAGTCGTGGGTCACGGGCGCCTCGTACGAGGCGGACCAGCCGGCCAGGTCCTCGGCGGTGAGGGTGCCGGTGTGCCGGGTGCCGGTGGTGTCCATGGTGGGCCGGGCGGCCTGGCGGACCAGGGCCTCGGCGATGAAGCCGGTGCGCCAGACGGCGCGGGCCGCCTCAATCTGCGCGACGCGGTCGGCACCGCCGGCCTCTTCGGCCTCGGCTATGAGGCGGCGCCAGGTCGCGGCGAGGGAGGGGTTGCGGAACAGCTCGCCGGGTGCGGGGGCCTCGCCGCCGGGCAGGTAGACCTCGGCGGAGCTGGTCCACTCGGTGGTGAACAGGTCGCGGACCGTCTCGACGGTGGCGGTGACCCGCTCGACGGGGGCGTGCCCGTCCTCCGCGTAGCCGATGGCGTACGTGAGGACCTCGGCGAGGGTGCGGGTGCCGTGGTCGCGCAGGAGGAGCATCCAGGCGTCGAAGGCGCCGGGGACGGCGGCGGCGAGGGGCCCGGTGCCGGGGACCAGGTCAAGGCCGAGCGAGCGGTAGTGGGCGGCGCTCGCGCCGGCGGGGGCGACGCCCTGGCCGCAGAGGACCTGGACCTCGCCGTCGTGGGGCGCGAGGAGCAGGGGGACCTCGCCGGCCGGGCCGTTCAGGTGCGGTTCCACCACGTGCAGGACGAATCCGGCGGCGACGGCCGCGTCGTAGGCGTTGCCGCCGTCCTCCAGCACGGCCATCGCGGACTGCGAGGCGAGCCAGTGGGTGGAGGAGACCATGCCGAAGGTGCCTTGGAGGGTGGGACGCGTGGTGAACATGCAGCCTCTCGCCTTGCTGTCGGTGCCGATTCCCCCGCAGGCTATCGGCCCGGCCCGAACGGCTGTTCCCGCGCCCCGTCAGGGAATCCGGGCGAGCCACTCCTCGGTGGCGAACTTGGTGCGGACCAGTTCCTCGGCGAGGGCCGTCTCCCGGTCGGTGACGGTGCCTTCGCTCAGGCCGTAGCGGTCGCGGAAGGAGCCGATCATCCGGTCGATGACGTCGGCGCGGGACAGGCCCGTCTGGCGTCGCAGCGGGTCGACACGCTTCTTGGCGGAGGTGGTGCCCTTGTCGGACATCTTCTCCTTGCCGATCCGCAGCACGTCGAGCATCTTCTCGGCGTCGATGTCGTAGGACATGGTCACGTGGTGCAGCACGGCCCCGTCACCGGCGACCACCCGCTTCTGGGCGGCGCCCGCGATCTTCCCGGCCTCGGTGGCGATGTCGTTGAGCGGCTGGTACCAGGCCTTGATGCCCATGTCGGCGAGGGCGCCGAGGACCCAGTCGTCCAGGTAGGCGTAGGAGTCGGCGAAGGAGAGGCCGGAGACGAGGGAGGCGGGGACGGAGAGGGAGTAGGTGATGGTGTTGCCGGGCTCCACGAACATCGCGCCGCCGCCGCTGATCCGGCGGACCACGTCGATGCCGTGGCGGGCGGCGCCCTCGGGGTCGACCTCGTTGCGCAGGGACTGGAACGAGCCGATGATCACGGCCGGTCCGCCCCACTCCCAGACCCGCAGCGTCGGCGGGCGGCGCCCTTCGGCGACCTCGGTGGTGAGCACCTCGTCCAGGGCCATCAGCAGGGCGGGCGACTGCGGCTCGGTGTGGATGAGCTGCCAGTCGTAGTCGGTCCAGTCGGTGGCGTGGGCGAGCGCGCGGCGGACGGCGACGGCGACGCCCTCGGCGGTGATGCCGTACATGACGGTGCCCTCGGGCAGGGCGGCCTCGACACGGGCGGCGAGGCCGGTGGCGTCGGTGTCGGACGGGACGCCCTCCAGCGCGGCGTCGATGGCGCCGAGCGCCTCGTCGGGCTCCAGGAAGAAGTCCCCGGCCACCTGGACGTTGCGCAGCACACCGTGGTCGTCGTCGAGGTCGACCACGACCAGCTTGCCCCCGGGGACCTTGTACTCACCGTGCATCGCGTTCCGCCTCCAGCGCTCGTGACCTGCGCCCACGGTAACTCTGTCCCGGTTCGCCCGGCCTTCAGGAGCGCTCCGGCGGCGCCTCGCTGATGTCGTACTGCCAGGCGGTGGTCCCCAGCACCCCCTCCCCCACGTCGAGCCCGCCGTCGGCCACCTCCACCGTCTGCGGCTCGGTCTCCTTGTCGGGAGCGACCCGCAGGTACGCGCCGAGGCCGCTCCCCGTGTGGGGGTCGACGGCCCAGTAGCGCCAGGCGAGCGTGGAGCGGGCGGACATGCCGGGCTCCAGGACCAGGAGGCCGGGGCCGGGGTCCTCGGGGCCCATGGAGATGCGGCGGGTGCCCTCGACCACCTCGGTCTCCATCGGCTCCCGTTCCGTGTCGAGCACCTGGAGCACGGGATAGCCCTTCAGCTTCAGCGTCTTCGTCCCGCAGTTGAAGACGATCACGTTCCCCACCCGCAGGCCCATCGCGGCGTCGGTGGCGGCCGCCAGGGCCCGGAAGCCGGAGGCGGGACAGCCCTCGGCGGCACCCGGGTCACCGGCCGGCGGGGCCTCGGGAGCGGTCGGCGCCGCCTCCGCCTCCGGTACGGACGGGGTCGGCGACGGGTCGGGCGTGGGCGGCCGGGAGGTGCGCGCCGGGTCGGCCTCGCGCTCCAGTTCGGCGGCGAGGCCGCAGCCGCTGAGGGCCAGGGCCGGCACGAGGACGAGGAGCGGAAGGCGCGCCCGGCGCGGAAGTCTCATGCCGGGGATCATGCCGTACGGCCGGCGGGGGTCCGGCGCCGCGTCCTGCCCCCCCACCGGCCCGCCGTCGGCGGCGAGTTGGCCGCCGGTCAGCTCAGGGCGGGGATGACGGCCGAGCCGTAGGCGTCGATGACCTCCTCGCGGGCGTCGTGCATGGCGTAGACGGCGAACTGGTCGACGCCGAGGTCCCGCAGGGCGCGGAGCCGCTCGATGTGTGCCTCGGCCGGGCCGAGCAGGCAGAACCGGTCGACGATCTCGTCGGGGACGAAGGCGGTGTCGGGGTTGCCGGAGCGGCCGTGGTGGGCGTAGTCGTACCCCTGCCGCTGTTCGACGTAGGCGGTGAGCGCCTCCGGGACCATGTCCGAGTGGGCGCCGTAGCGGGCGACGAGGTCGGCGACGTGGTTGCCGACCATGCCGCCGAACCAGCGGCACTGCTCCCGGGCGTGGGCGAGGTCGTCGCCGACGTAGGCGGGCGCGGCGACGCAGATCTTGACGGCGTCGGGGTCGCGTCCGGCCTCGGCGGCGGCGGTGCGGACGGCCTTGATCATCCACTCGGTGAGGTAGGGATCGGCCAGTTGCAGGATGAAGCCGTCGCCGCGCTGTCCGGTGAGGGCGAGCGCCTTCGGGCCGTAGGCGGCGATCCAGACGGGCAGCCTGCCGTCCTTGACCCACGGCAGCCGGATGGGTTCGCCGCCGACGGATGCCTCGCGCCCCTCGGCCAGGTCGCGGATGGCGTCGACGGCCTCGCCGAGCCGGGCGAGGGTGTTGGGCGGGCGCCCGGCGACCCGCATCGCGGAGTCGCCGCGGCCGATGCCGCAGACGGTGCGGTTGCCGTACATGTCGTTGAGGGTGGCGAAGGTGGAGGCGGTCACCTCCCAGGTGCGGGTGGAGGGGTTGGTGACCATCGGGCCGACGGTCAGCCGGCTGGTGTGCTCCAGGATGCGGCTGTGGATGACGAACGGCTCCTGCCAGAGCACGGCCGAGTCGAAGGTCCAGCCGTAGCGGAAGCCGTTCCGTTCGGCGCGGCGCATCAGCCCGACCACGGTCGACGCGGGGGGATCGGTCTGTAGAACGAGTCCGAAGTCCATGTCCAGCTCTCTCCTCGGTGACGGTACGGGCGGTGGGAGTTGGTGGTCCGGGGCGCGGGCGGGGCCCGGCCCGTGGCGGGGCGTTTCACAGTAGGGCGCGGGGTGCGCCGTGCAGGGAGCACGCGACGCGCGTCGTGCGGGCCGGTGCGGCCGGGGCGGCTGCACGCACCATCGACCTCACGCCGCACGCGCATTGCTGATCCATCCGTATGAAGGGCCCGTTTCACTCCGCGCAAATGTGAAGAAAAACGGCAGACTCCTTCTGAAGCCCGCCACGTTCGTAGCGGGTCTGGCAGTTCCGAAAGGTTTCTCATGCGCAACCTCCTCAAGGCCGCCGCCGTCGGCGCCGTCGTCGCCCCCCTCGTCCTCGCCGGTGCCTCCGTGGCGGCCGCCTCTGACGGCCCGTCGTACGCCAAGCACACCGCGGTGGCGGGCCCCAAGGGCGCGGCCTCGTCCTTCGTCCTCTCCGGCTTCCACGGGAAGCACGGCAAGCACGACCACGGCAAGCGTTCCGTGGAGGCCCACGGCAAGGACAAGCACGGCAAGCACGGCAAGGGCGGCCCGAGCTACAAGAACGTCACCAAGTTCGCCGGCCCGAAGGGCGCCTGGGTCAACAAGACGGCCAGCGGCGTCAAGGGCAAGGGCAAGCACGGCAAGGCGTACTACTTCAACGACTTCAAGTTCGCCGGCCCCAAGGGCGCCGGCACCAGCACCACCGCCTCGCACTCCTGATCACCTCCGGACCGTCAGGTCCGGGCCCCGCGGCGGCCCCTGGGACACGGTCCCCGGGGCCGCACCGCTGTGTGCCCCCCCGCCCGGCTCAGTCGAGGTACTGGCTGGTGGCCCGGGGCACGTACATCCCCTGGCCGGCCCGGCCGGTGTACCGGCCGCCGTCGATCACCGGCACCCCGCGGGAGAGCACGGTGCGCACCCGGCCGGTGATCTTCTTGCCCTCGTACGGCGAGTAGTCGACGTTCATGTGGTGGGTCTCGGCCGAGAGGGTCTGCTCGGCACGCGGGTCGTAGAGGACGATGTCCGCGTCGGCGCCGGGGGCGATGGTCCCCTTCTTCGGGTACAGGCCGAACATCCGGGCCGGGGCGGCGCAGGCGATCTCGATCCAGCGGCGGCGGCTGATGTGGCCGTCGACCACGGCCTGGTGGAGCAGGTCCATGCGGTTCTCGACGCCCGGCATGCCGTTCGGGATCTTCGAGAAGTCGTTACGGCCCAGTTCCTTCTGCCCCTTGAAGCAGAACGGGCAGTGGTCGGTGGAGACGACCTGGAGGTCGTCGGTGCGCAGCCCCCGCCAGAGCGCGGCCTGGTGCTCCCTGGGCCGCAGCGGGGTGGAGCAGACGTACTTGGCGCCCTCGAAGTCCGGCTCGGCGAGGTTGTCGGTGGAGAGGAAGAGGTACTGCGGACAGGTCTCGCCGAAGACCGGGAGCCCCTGGTCGCGGGCGCGCGCCAGTTCGGCGACGGCCTCCTCGGCGGAGACGTGCACGACGTACACCGGCGCGCCCGCCACCTGGGCCAGTTTGATGACGCGGTGGGTGGCCTCGGCCTCCAGCAGGGCGTTGCGGACCTCCCCGTGATGGCGCGGGTCGCGCTCGCCGCGGGCCAGGGCCTGTTCGACCAGGACGTCGATGGCGAGGCCGTTCTCGGCGTGGGTCATGACCAGGCCGCCGTTGGAGGCGGCCTGCTGCATGGCGCGCAGGATCTGGCCGTCGTCGGAGAGGAAGACGCCCGGGTAGGCGGTGAACAGCTTGAACGAGGTGACGCCTTCGCCGACGAGCGCGTCCATCTCCTTGAGGGAGGCCGCGGTCACGTCCGACATGATCATGTGGAAGGCGTAGTCGACGGCGCACTGCCCGTCCGCCTTGGCGTGCCAGGCGTCGAGCCCCTCGCGCAGGGAGCCGCCCTTGGACTGGATGGCGAAGTCGACGATGGTGGTGGTGCCGCCCCAGGCGGCGGCCCGGGTGCCCGTCTCGAAGGTGTCGGACGCCTGGGTGCCGCCGAACGGCATCTCCATGTGGGTGTGGGCGTCGACGCCGCCGGGGATCACGTACGTCCCGGTGGCGTCGATCTCGTGCTCGGCGCTCCAGCCGGCCGCCGCGTCGGTGCCGTGGGCGGCGAGGGCCGCCACCCGGCCGTTCTCGACGAGGACGTCGGCGTGCAGTTCGTCGGCGGCGGTGATGACGAGGCCGCCGCGGATGACCGTACGGTTCATGGGGTTCCCTCCGGTACCGGTGCAGGGGGCGGGCGCCCGGGCGCGGCGGCCCGCGCCCGGGGGTCCGGTGGAGCCGGTCAGGGCGCGGTGAGGCCCTCGTAGGCGTCGGGCCGGCGGTCCCGGTAGAAGGCCCACTGGTTGCGGACCTCCTCGATCAGGCCGAAGTCGAGGTCGCGGACGAGGAGTTCCTCGGTCTTGTCGTCGGCGGGGTCGCCGACGAACTGGCCGCGCGGGTCGACGAAGTAGCTGGTGCCGTAGAAGTCGTTGTCGCCGTACTCCTCCTGGCCGACGCGGTTGATGGCGGCGACGAAGTACTCGTTGGCGACGGCGGCGGCGGGCTGCTCCAGCTGCCAGAGGTAGGCGGAGAGGCCGCGGGAAGTGGCGGAGGGGTTGTAGACGAGCTGGGCGCCGTTGAGGCCGAGCTGGCGCCAGCCCTCGGGGAAGTGCCGGTCGTAGCAGATGTAGACGCCGATCCGGCCGACGGCGGTGTCGAAGACCGGCCAGCCGAGGTTGCCGGGCTTGAAGTAGTACTTCTCCCAGAAGCCCTTGACCTGCGGGATGTGGTGCTTGCGGTACTTGCCGAGGTAGCTGCCGTCGGCGTCGATGACGGCGGCGGTGTTGTAGTAGAAGCCCTCCTGCTCGACCTCGAAGACCGGCACCACGACGACCATGCCGGTCTCTCGGGCCAGGGCGCGCATCCGGGAGACGGTCGGCCCGTCGGGCACGGCCTCGGCCCAGCGGTAGTGCTCGGCCTCCTGGACCTGGCAGAAGTAGGGGGCGTTGAAGACTTCCTGGAACCCGATCACCTTGGCTCCGGCGCGGGCCGCCTCGCGGGCGTACTCCTCATGCTTGGCGATCATGGATTCGGTGTCGCCCGTCCAGGTCGCCTGGACGAGTGCTGCGCGTACGACAGGGGCCATGGGGTGCTCCTTCGACCGGTCGTCAGCAAGGGCTTTCTACGCCCGTAGAAGGGACGTAGGAGGACGAACGTAAGCCCCTCGCAGGCGCGGGGCAAGACCATCTCCGCCCACGTCCTGAGTCGGCCGCGTTCGGCACCCGTGCGGGCGCACCCGCCTCCGGGGCGCCGATCAGGCGAGGACCCCGGCGACCCGGAAGGCGTGCACCAGGTCCCAGTGCCGCTCCTCGGAGACGCCCCGGGCCGCGTCGAGCAGCAGCGGGACCAGCCGGTCCGGGTCGCTGCGCGCGACGCCCGCCGCGTCCTCGGGCGAGCGGACCGCGAGGTAGGCCCCGGCGAGGGCGCGGGCCTGGCGTTCGCGGCCGTCGCCGGTGAGCAGGTGCAGGGCGTCGGCGATCTCGGGGGCGGGCCGCGCCACCCCCTGCCGCAGCAGCTGCCGGGCGTCCGCGCCGCGCCCGGCGGCGGCCAGCGCGTCGGCGGCGGCGACCAGCGCGGCCGGGGGCGATGTGGCCACCTCCCAGAGCAGCGTCGCCCAGTCGGCCTCCAGTCCGGCCCGGTGGAGTTCGGCGGCGAGCAGCGGCAGCCGGGGCGCGGGCCAGCCGGCCAGCTCGGCGAGGAGGACGTGCGCCTCGCCGCCCCGGCCCTGGGCCCGCAGGGCGTGCAGCCGGGCGACCGCGCCGCCGGCCGCGCGGGCCTCCTCGGGGCCGGGACGCGGCTGCGCCGGTTCCCCCGCCGGTTCGGCCACCCCGGCGAAGCGGGCACCCCGGACGGCGGCCGCGGGGGCCGGGGCGACCGGGGCGGGGCCCGGCGGCTCGGCGGCCTCCTCGGCGATCCCCGCGAAGCGGGCGCCGCCCCGGGGGCGTTTCCTCAGCTTGGCCTGCGAGGTGGGGCGCTCGGGGGCGGCGGGGGGCGGGGCCGGGGTGGCCGGGGCCGCGAGGGCGTCGGCGCGGGCGCGGAGTTCGGCGCAGCGTGCGGTGGCGCGCCGGTGGTCGTCCTCGGCCCAGGCGAGGTCGACGTCGAGGGCGGCGGCCGCCTCCTCGGTGGTGGCGGTGGCGCGGTGGGCGGTGAGTTCCCGGAGGCGTTCGGCGGTGTAGCGCCGCTCGCGGAGCATCACGTCGAGCCGGCGGGCGAGGGCGGCGGCCGCGCCCGGCCCGCCGTCGTGCGCGGCGGTGGCGGCGGCGTGCAGCGCGCGGGCGGTGGCCGCCTCGGTACGGGCCGCCGCCGCGCCCTGGTCCGCGGCGAGGTCCTGGAGCAGGGCGTCGACCACGTCCCAGGGCGGCAGTTCGCTCCCCGCGAGGCAGGCCCCCATGCCGTCGGGGTCGCGTTCCAGGAAGACGGCCAGCCACCCGGACCGCCGGTCGAGGCGGGCCGTGAGCCCGGTCAGGAACCGCGCGAAGTCGACCGCCGCGCTCGGGAGTTGTGCCACTGCCATCGCTGCCCGCCCCCAACAGACCGAAGGCCCGGCGCCGGAGCACCGGGCGGGGTTCCTCAGGTCCGGTAGGAAACACCAGGCGTGTTTCGGCGGGGCTACGCGCGCTTTTCGTGGGGCCGCCGGGTCAGAAGGTGATGGCGACTCCGGTGTGCGGGCGCTTGCCGAGCCGGCCGATCATCCCGCCGATGTCCAGGACGTAGAACTGGAGGCGGTACTTGCGGCCGAAGCGCTTGCGGAGGCGCTTGAGCCCGTCGGCGTCCTCCACGAGGCGGGCCGTGCCCTCGGCGCGCGGCGCGTCCTCGGCGACCTTGCCGCGCACGTCGCAGACGGTGACGCGCACGCGCGGGTCGCGACGCAGGCGCTTGATCTTCCAGGAGTCGCTGCGGGTCCAGACGTACAGGGTGTCGTCCTCGCGCACCGCCCAGACGGGGGTGGCGACACCGGTGCCGTCCTTGCGGAAGGTGGTGAGGCTGACGTAGGGGGCTTTGCCCAGCTCGTCGAGGGTCGTGTCGGGGGTCATGGGGAGAGGGTAGGGCGCGCGGGAGTGCGGGGGCGCGCCCCGGGTGGCCTGTGCGCCGGGTCGCGGTCCGTTTGCGGGCCCGGGTTCGGGTCAGTGAGCTAGGAGTACGACGTTCCGCTTGTGAGAGGCCCCCGATGAACCGCAGCACTCCCCGCTTTCCGCGCCGCCGCCCCTCCCGGGCCCCGGCCGCCGCTCTGCTGGCCCTGGTGGCGCTGGGCGCGGCGGGGTGCTCCGACGGGAACGAGCCGGAGACGGGGACGACGCCCGGCACCTCGCAGAGCGGGACCCCGACGCCGTCGCCGACCGTGTCGGAGGAGGAGACCGCCACTCCGATGGACGACGACGCGCGGGAGAACCAGGCGCTGCTCGCCGCCACCACCGTCTCGCTGGTCCAGGCGGTGAAGGCGGCCGGCAAGGACGAGCCGGACGCCCGCCCGGTCGCGGTGGAGCTGGGCCGGAGCGAGCAGGACGCTCCGCACTGGACGGTCACGCTGGCCGAGGAGGACGGCTCGGCCGTCGCCCGGCAGGTCGACGCGGCCTCCGGCGCCGTCTCCGACAGCCCCGCCGACGACCGGCCGGACGACGAACGGGACGACCGCGAGGAGCGGAAGACGGTGCTGGAGGAGGCGGAGACCGACGCGTCGGAAGCGGCGAAGGCGGCCACCGACCGGCGCCCGGGGACGGCGGTCAAGGCGGAGCTGGAGGAGTCGGACGGGACGGCGGTGTGGCAGGTGGAGGTGGTCGACCAGGAGTCGTTCCGTACGACGGCGGTCGACGTGGACGCCGGTGACGGGCGGGTCCTGCGCGAGGACACCGCCGACTGACGGCCGGCCGCGGGCAGCGGCCGGCCGCCGGACGGTCAGGGCCGGCCCGGCCGGACCACCATCGCGGACCCGCCGCCACGCCGCTCGGTCTCGGCGGCGGCCAGCCAGCGGCCGTCGGGGAGCCGCTGTACGGCGGTGGCGGCGCCGATCTCGGGGTTCTGCCGGAAGGTGTGGCCGAGCTTCTCCAGCCGTGCCCGCAGCGGGGAGTCCCACAGGCCGGGCTCGATCTCGGTGGCGGCCGCGTTGCGCTGGCTGGCGCGGGGCGCGGCGATGGCGTCGACCAGGGGCAGGCCCCGGTCGACGACGCCGGTGAGGGTCTGGAGCACGGTGGTGATGATGGTCGCCCCGCCGGGTGAGCCGAGCGCGAGCACCGGCCGCCCGCCGTCCAGGACGATGGTGGGCGCGATGGAGGAGCGCGGGCGCTTGCCGGGGCCCGGCAGGTTGGGGTCGGGGACGCCGGGGGTGGTGGGGGTGAGGGAGAAGTCGGTCAGCTCGTTGTTGAGCAGGAAGCCCCGGCCGGGCACGGTGATGCCGCTGCCGCCGGTCTGCTCGATCGTCAAGGTGTAGGCGACGACGTTGCCCCAGCGGTCGGCGGTGGTCAGGTGGGTGGTGTTCTCGCCCTCGTAGGTGGTGGGGGCGGGGGTGCCGCCGGAGGGGCAGCCGGCCGGGTCGCGGGGGTCGCCGGGGGCCAGCGGGCTGGTGAGGGCGGCGTCGTCGCGGATCAGGCAGGCGCGGGAGGCGGCGAAGCGGGGACTGAGCAGTCCGGCGGTGGGCACGTCGGAGAAGGCGGGGTCGCCGACCCAGCGGTTGCGGTCGGCGAAGGCGATCCGGCTCGCCTCGATGAACCGGTGCAGGTAGCGCTCCGGCGAGGCCGCCTTCAGGTCGGTGGACTCCAGGATGTTGAGCGCCTCGCCGACGGTGGTGCCGCCGGAGGAGGACGGGGCGATGGAGGCGATGTCCAGGCCTCGGTAGCGGGTGCGGGTCGGCTTGTGCCGCTCGGTGCGGTAGCGGGCCAGGTCGGCCTCGGTGAGGCGGCCGGGGCGGACGACGCGGTCGGCGTCCGGGTCGGCCGGCGGCTTGTTGACGGTGCGCACGATGTCACGGGCGAGCGGCCCCCGGTAGAGGGCGTCGACGCCCTTGCGGCCCAGCTCCGCGTAGGTGCGGGCCAGGTCGGGGTTGCGGAAGGTCGATCCCGTCTCGGGGAGCTTCCCGCCGGGCAGGAAGAGCTTCGCGCTGGCGGGGAAGTCGGCGAACCGGGCCTGGTTGTCGGCGGTCTGGGCGCGGAAGGTCTCGTCCACGGTGAAGCCGTCGCGGGCGAGGCGCTCGGCCGGTTTCAGCAGCTCGCCCAGGGGTTTGCTGCCCCAGCGGTCGAGCAGGGTGCGCCAGGTGGCGGGGGTGCCCGGGGTGCCGACGCCGAGGCCGCTGGTGACGGCCTCGGCGAAGGGGATGGGCTTGCCGTCCTCCAGGAAGAGGTCGGGTCCCGCGGTTCGGGGCGCGGTCTCCCGCCCGTCGACGGTCTGGACGGTGCCGGTGCGGGCGTCGTAGAGGACGGCGTACCCGCCGCCGCCGAGGCCCGCGGAGTACGGCTCGGTGACGCCCAGCGCGGCGGCGGTGGCGACGGCCGCGTCCACGGCGTTGCCGCCCCGGCGCAGCACCTCGATCCCGGCGGCGGAGGCGTCCTCGTCGACGCTGGAGACGGCGCCGCCGTGGCCCACCGCGACGGGGGACTTGCCGGGCGCCGCCCGCTCGGGCGCCCTCTCACCGGGTGGCGCGGCGGCGCCCACCGAGAGCATCGCCACGGCGAGGGCGCAGAGCGAGAGCCTGCGCGTGGGGGACGGACGCATTCCTTACCTCCAGTCAGCAGCCGTCCGCGCAGCGTAACTTCACCCGTCCCGCCCGGCCAGGACGCCTCGGCCGGGCGGGACGGCTCGCCGGGGACGGCTACCCGCCCCGGGTCAGCAGACCGGTGTCGATGACCTCGGCGACCTGGGCGGCGCCACGACTGTTCTGGTGGATGTGGTCGGTCGTGAACAGGAGACCGCGCCGCCGCGAGATCGTGTCGAGGCCGCGGCGCAGCACGGCGCGCTGGAGGAGTACGCCGACACCGGCTGCCGGCGTCGCCTCCCGGTAGGCAACCTGCGGCGCGTCGGCCCGGCGCAGTTCCTCCGTCTGGCGTTCGTGGAGCGGAAGGCAGGCCACCTTCTCGGCGGCGGCAACCTCGGCGATCAGGCGGCTGTACGCCAGCGATGCCCGCGCCGCCGGTCCGTCGAGCTGCTGGCCGAGCACGGGGAGCGACAGCAGACCGATCCTCGCGTCGGTCTCGGCCCGCAGCCGGGCGACGACGGCTCCCAGGCACTGCTGGAACCAGCCCGCCGACGGGCGCTCGGGGAGCCGTTTGCGCTGCATGACCTGCTCGACCGGGTAGCCGGCGAGGCTCGCCCGGGCGTCGTTGGTCCCGATCAGCACGGTGATCACCTCGGGCGGGTCCGCGACGACGGCGTCCAGACGCCGCAGGAGATTGTGGGCGAAGTCGCCGTTGACGCCGAAGCGGGCGAGCCGCACGTCCCCGGGAGGGCGGCGGCGTTCGAGAAGATCCAGGTAGTCGACGCTGAGCTGCGCGCGGGTGAGGATGTCGCCGAGGCACGCGACACGTGTCGTCACGCCCCCTCCTCCGGGCTGGTGGTGCCGAGGTCCCCGGCCGGGCGCGTGCCGCTCCGGGGACGGTGATCCGTGCCGAGGGTCGCCGTGACCGACAGGAGAGACGCCGGCCCCTCCATGTCGACCGCGTGCCACACCCCGGCCGGGTTGACGGTGGCCTCGCCCGGCCCGAGCACCACCCGGTCGGAGACCCCGTCCACCTCGCGCGTGACCGTCACGGAGCCGGTGAGGCAGACGACCAGTTCGTCCCCGGCGGGGTGGCTCTCCCAGTGGTCGCCGGGCCCCTCGCCGTCGAAGATCATCACCATCCGGCCCTCGGCGCCGTCCGCCGCGACGGCGGCCGTGTACGCCTGGAGCACCTCCGGGTCCCAGGCGAAGCCCTCGACGGGGCGCGCCCTCGACCCCCGTCCGAGGTGCACGGGGGTGGTCCGCAGGTCCAGGGCTTCGGCTTGGTGCTCGACGAGTCTCATGCCGACGATCGTCCGGCAGCGCGTGGAAGCGGTCTTGAAGAAAAGGGAACAGCAGCCGGCGCGAGGGGCGGACGGCCGGCGGCTAACCGGCTCCGAGGAGGACTTCGCCGCGCCGCCAGGCCGTCGGTGACCGGCCGGTGAACTCGCGCCACTCCCGCACGAGATGGGCCTGGTCGGCGTAGCCGGAGACGACTGCCACCTCGCCCCACGGCAACGGGTCCCCGACCACCGCCAGTTCGTGCGCGTGCGCGAACCGCAGGACCCGGGCGAAGGTCTTCGGGGACAGCCCCAGCTCACCGCGGAACCGCTCGGTGAGATACCGGCGGCTCCAGCCGAGTTCCCCGGCGAGGGCACCGACCTGGACGCCGCCCCGCGCGGCGACGAGCAGGCGCCACGCCTGGGCCACCTCCGGGCGCACCCCGTGCCCGTGGTCGCCCTGGGAGCCACGGACGACGGCCCGGAGGAGCAGTTCGTCCAGCACGGCGAACCGCGCCGCCCAGGTGCTCGCCGCCCGGAGCCGGTCGGACAGCTCGACGGCAAGCGCGCCGAGCAGTTCGTCGAGAGGGACCAGCCGGCGGGCGAGTTCGGCGGCCGGCATGCCGTAGAGGGCCCGGGCCCCGAGCGGCGTGAGCGCCACCAGAACCCCTCGATGGCGCCCGTCGTGGTGAATCGCGACGGACCGGCACATCAGCCCTCCGGCGACGCTGCCGAACCGCGTGACCGGCGACCCGTCGTCCACGCCCGCCGCCACCCCCAACGGGTCGTCCGACAGGCTGATCACCACGGTGAGCGCGCGCCCCGGCGGGCCGCAGTGCACCCCCGCCGGAAGTCCGCGCAGGTCGAACCCGACGTACGACTCGACGTACTGCCTCAGGGCGGGCGCCGGACGGGCACCGGCCCCGGTGACCGATCGGTCCTCCATCGTCGTGAGTGTACGAGCCGCCGGTGCTGCAACACCCGTTCGAGGCACTACCATGCGCGCCCATGACAGCAGAACAGCTCTCCCTCCTCCTCGGTGTTCTCGGCGCGGTGGTGTGCGTGGTGGCCGGCTGGCTGGCCCGTGCCCAGTGGTCGAAGCGGCGGCTCCGCCGTCGGCAGGCGTTCCTCGGCCTGCCGGACCACTCGGAGTCCCTTCTGGTGGTCGGCCGGGACGGGGGCGGGCCGGAGCCGGTGGTCTCGCGGCCCGACATGTTCGCCCTGCTGGAACTGGCGGCGCTGGTGAAGCAGTGCAGGGCGCACACCCAGATCGTCACCCACGACACGGCGCAGCAGGGGTTCGGCGAGCGCACCGAGTTCTGCGTCGGCCATCCCTCGTCGAATCGCCGGATGGCCGCCCACCTCACCTCCCTCCTGCCGGGCGTGCGGATCAACACCGAGCCCGAGCCCGGGCCCGACCGGGGGGCGTTCCTCATCGGCGGGGAGCGGTACCGGATGGAGCAGGGCGTGGGCGAGCACGTGCTGCTGGCGCGGCTGACGGGCGGCCAGGGCGGGCGTCCGGTCTTCCTGTTCTGCGGGCAGCGCCCGATCACGCCGCAGGCGGCGACCCGCTACCTGGCCCGGCACCACGAGAAGCTGGCGCGCAAGTACGGCACGGGCACCTTCGTCCTGCTGCTGAAGGTGGTCAACTCGGCGGCGTACGGCTCGGACGTGGTGGAGCTGGTGGCGGACGTGACGAAGGCGGCGCAGGAGCCGGCCCCGGTCCCCGCCGCACGCAGTTCGCACCGGGCCAAGTAGGCGCGGGGGCCGGGCGGCCCACAATCGTTACTGGCGCGTAACCTACCCGCCGGTTACCGCCGGTAAGTCATTCCGCTTACCGTCGGGTCACTTGCCCTGCCCGCAGCGAGGAGTGACCCATGAGACGCCCCCGTCCCGCCCTCACCACCACCGCGGCCTGCGCGCTGACCGCCGCGCTCGCCGTCGGTACGCTCTCCGCCCCCGCCCACGCGGCCCCCGACGGCCCGGCGAAGGCCCAGGCCGGCGCCTCGGCCTCGGGCATCCGCTTCGTCGACATCACCAGCACCGACGGCACCGTCCTCAAGGCCAACGTGGTGACGCCCGCCGGCTCCGCCGCCGGCGACCGCCATCCGGTGATCGTGCTGCCCACCAGCTGGGCGGTCCCCCAGATCGAGTACCTGGCCCAGGCCACCCAGCTCGCCGACTCCGGCTACGTGGTGGTCAGTTACAACTCCCGCGGCTTCTGGCAGTCCGGCGGCGAGATCGAGGTGGCCGGTCCGCCGGACATCGCCGACGCCTCCGCCGTCATCGACTGGGCCCTCGCCAACACCCCCGCCGACCCGGAGCGGGTGGGCATGGCCGGGGTCTCCTACGGCGCCGGGATCAGCCTGCTCGCCGCCGCCCACGACCCGCGGATCAAGACGGTCGCGGCGCTCAGCGGCTGGGCCGACCTCATCGACTCCATCTACAGCGGCCGCACCCAGCACCTCCAGGCCGCCCTGCTGCTCGGCGGCTCCGGCCTGATCACCGGCCGCCCGAGCGCCGAACTGCAGCAGATCCTGGGCGACTTCATCGGCTCCAACCTCGACAAGGAGCAGCAGATGATCGACTGGGGGAAGAAGCGCTCCCCCGCCACCCACCTCGACGCGCTGAACGCCAACGGCACCGCCGTGATGCTCGGCAACGCCTGGGGCGACAGCCTCTTCCCGCCCAACCAGTACGCCGACTTCTACGAGAAGCTGACCGGCCCCAAGCGGCTGGAGTTCCGCCCGGGCGACCACGCGACCTCGGAGGCGACCGGGCTGCTCGGCCTGCCCAACGACACCTGGACCTCCGCCCGCCGCTGGTTCGACCACCACCTCAAGGGCGAGGAGAACGGCGTCGACCGCGAGCAGCCGGTCCGTATCAAGTCCCGCTCCACCGGCGCCTACGAGAGCTACCCGGACTGGAAGTCGGTCGGCGCCGACAGCCGCAAGATCGACCTGGCCGGCACCCACACCATCCGCGCCAACGTCGACTCCGGCGCCAACGGCGGCATCATCTTCCTCACCAACGCCCTCGACCAGCTGATCCGCACACCCCCGATGGCGTCGATGCCGCTGCTCCCCCGCCGGTACGCGGCCGTCTGGCAGTCCGAGCGGTACAGCGGCGGGGCGGCCGTGCGCGGCACCCCCGAGGTGCACACCACGGTGACGCCGACGAAGAGCAGCGGCACCTTCGTGGCCTACCTGTACGACGTGGGCCCGCTGGGCGTCGGCAAGCTGGTCACGCACGCCCCGTACACCTTCCACGACCGCGAGCCGGGCCGGCCGTTCGCCGTGGACCTGGAGCTGTACTCCACGGCCTACGACGTACCGGCCGGTCACCGGCTCGCTGTCGTCGTGGACACCGTCGACCCGCTGTACATCGAGCACAACCCGTCCGGCGCGCAGCTGACCTTCTCCTCGCCTGCGGACGACCCGGGTCACGTGTCGGTCCCGGTCCGCGAGAAGTGATCTCCGGCTGCTGCCGGGCAGGCCAGGGGCGCTGTGCCCCGGGTCGGCCCGCTACCGTTCGCCCGGCAGCAGCCCTCCCGGTTCGGCCCGGGTGACGGCGGCCGCCTTCGCCTTCGGATCGCGGCGCTGTCTGCGGGACACCCACTGGGCGAACCACGAGAGCAGCATGCACATCCCGATGTAGATCGGCGAGATCACCATCACCACGGGGATGAAGGGCAAATCGTAGTCGAGGTTGGAGGCGATGAGCTTTCCGGCGTGGAGGAACTCCTCGTAGGTGATGAGGTAGCCGAGCGAGGTGTCCTTCAGTGCCACCACCAACTGGCTGATGATGGCGGGCAGCATGGCGCGCAGCGCCTGCGGGGCGAGGACCTGCACCATGACCTGGGTCTTGCGCATGCCCAGCGCGTAGGCGGCCTCCCGCTGGCCCTTGTCGACGGAGTTGACGCCGGAGCGGAAGACCTCGGCGAGGACCGAGCCGTTGTACAGGGTCAGGCCGGTGACCAGGGCGGGCAGCGCCTGCACCTGGAGCGCGACGAAGACGAAGAAGATCATCACCAGCACCGGCATGGCCCGGAAGAACTCCACGATCACCGTCGCCACCCAGCGCACCGGGCGGTGGTCGGAGAGCCGCCCGACGGCGAGCACCCCGCCGAGGACGAGGGAGAGCACCGAGGCGTACGCGAACGCCTTGAGGGTGTTGCCCAGTCCCCGCAGCAGCAGTTCCTGGATGCCGGTGTAGGCGAAGGGGCGCCACTTGGCGGTGGTGAACTGGTCGGTGTCGAAGAGCAGGTACAGGATCCAGCCGAGGATCGCGGCGATCGCCAGGGTGGCGAGGACACCGAAGATCCGGTGGCGCTTGCGGGCCTTGGGCCCGGGGACGTCGTAGAGAGCCGAGGGCTCCTGTTCGGACGTGGCGGTCATCGGGCGACTCCCCAGCGCTTCTCCATGAGGTGGAACAGGGCGCTGATGGTGAGGGTGATGATGAGGTAGCCGAGCGCGATCCAGACGAAGGTCCAGATGATGTTGTAGCCCAGCTCGCTGAGGGTGCGGTAGGTGCCGAGGAGTTCGGTGACGCTGAACGCCCCGGCGATGGCGGAGTTCTTGGCCAGCGCGATCAGCGTCGAGCCGACCGGCGCGATCACCGACCGGAACGCCTGCGGCAGCACCACGGCGGAGAGGGTCTGGCCGAAGGTCATCCCGAGGCTGCGGGCCGCCTCGCCCTGGCCGCGCGGCACGGTGTTGATGCCCGAGCGCAGCGCCTCGCAGATGAAGGCCGAGGTGTAGCACCCCAGCGCCAGCACCGCGAAGAGCTGGAAGGGAAGGACGAGGCCGAAGCGCGGCAGGCCGAGCAGGACGGCGAAGAACAGCAGGGTCAGCGGGGTGTTGCGCAGCACGGTGACCCAGGCCGTGCCGAAGAAGCGCAGCGAGGCGACGGGCGCCACCCGGAAGGAGGCCATCAGGAAGCCGAGGGCGAGGGCCAGCAGCGAAGCGTAGACGGTGAGTTCGACGGTGCCGAGGAACCCTTTGCCGTAGGTGGAGAAGTTGTCGGTCAGGACGTTCACGGGCGCTCCCCTCCTCAGCCGGCCGCGTAGCGGTCGATGGCGGGCGGCTTCGGCGCGGGGACTCCGGAGAGGCCGAGCGTCGCGTCGTACGCCGCCTTCCAGTAGCCCTTGCGCTCCCCCTCCTCCAGGGCGTCGTCGATGGCGAGGCGCAGCGCGTTGTCCGAGCGCAGCACCCCGATGCCGTACGGCTCCTCGGAGAAGGGCTTGCCGACGACCTTCAGTTCCTCGGGGACCTTGGCGGCGTAGCCCAGCAGGATGGCGTCGTCGGTGGTGACGGCGTCGACCTGGTAGGTCAGCAGGTTGTCCACGCAGATCGAGTAGGTGTCGTAGGAGACGAGCACGGCCTTCGGGTACTCCTCCTGCATCCGCTGGTACGGCGTGGAGCCGGCGGCGGAGCAGACGCGCTTGCCGTCGAGGTCCTCGGGGCCCTTGATGTCCTCCTCGTCGGTGCGGACCAGCAGGCCCTGCCCGGCGACGTAGTAGGGACCGGCGAACCCGACGAGCCGCTTGCGGTTGTCGTTGATGGTGTAGGTGCCCACGTAGTAGTCGATCTGGCCGTTCTGGAGGGCGGTCTCGCGGTTGGCGGAGGCGATGGTGGTGAAGCGGACGCGGTTCTCGGCGAAGCCGAGGTGGGCGCCGACCATCTTGGCGATCTCGATGTCGAAGCCGGTGTAACCGCCGCCGGCCGGGTCCTTCTCGCCCAGGTACGGCTGGTCCTCCTTGGCGCCGACGACCAGGGCGCCGCGGGCCTTGGCCTTACGCCAGGTCGGTGACTCGGGGAGGCTGAAGCCGGTGTCGACGCGGTAGTCGGGGAGCTGGTCGGCGCGGGGGCCCTTGACCGGCGGGCTGCCCTCCTTGCCGCAGGCGGCGACCAGCGCGAGGAGGACCAGCAGCGCGAGGACCGGCAGGCGGACGGCGCGGCCGGGCCGGCGGTGGGGATCGGTGTGCGTCATGGCGTCGCCCCCTCAGTGCTTGAGGATCTTGGAGAGGAAGTCCTTGGCCCGGTCGCTCTCCGGGTTGCTGAAGAAGTCCTCGGGGGTGCGGTCCTCGACGATCCGCCCGCCGTCCATGAAGACGACGCGGTTGGCGGCGGAACGGGCGAAACCCATCTCGTGGGTGACGACCACCATGGTCATCCCCTCCCGGGCGAGCTGCTGCATCACCTCCAGCACCTCGGTGATCATCTCCGGGTCGAGCGCGGAGGTCGGCTCGTCGAAGAGGAGTGCCTTGGGGTCCATCGCCAGCGCGCGGGCGATGGCCACCCGCTGCTGCTGCCCGCCGGAGAGCTGGGCGGGGAGCTTGTCGGCGTGCTCGGCGAGGCCGACGCGCTCCAGGAGTTCACGCGAGCGCCGGTCGGCCTCGGGCCGTTTGCGGGAGCGGACCTTCATCTGGGCCAGCGAGACGTTCTGGAGCACCGTCTTGTGGGCGAAGAGGTTGAACGCCTGGAAGACCATGCCCACCTCGGCGCGGAGCCCGGCGAGCGCCTTGCCCTCCTCCGGCAGCGGCTGCCCGTCCAGCCGGATGGTGCCGGACTGGATGGTCTCCAGCCGGTTGACGGTGCGGCAGAGGGTGGACTTTCCCGACCCCGAGGGGCCGATGACGACGACGACCTCTCCGCGGCCGACGGTGAGGTTGATGTCCTTCAGGACGTGCAGGTCGCCGTAGTACTTGTTCACGTCGTGCAACTCGATCAACGGATCGACAGCCATGCCCAGCTCTACCCACTTCCAGCGGTGTCGGTCCGCGCAAACTATCCAGCGCCTCTCAGGGCCGGACAAACGACACGCACAGGGCGGGATTAACCGTATTTGCCCATCCTCGCACCGCCGGCCGGCGGTACCGGCGGGCGCGGCCGGGGCGGCGGGAGGTCAGCCCTCGGAGATCTCGGCGTACATCTGGGACAGCTCGGGCGCGCCGTGCACGGCCCACTCGACACCGGCCTCGACGACGTGCAGTTCGCGGCCGGAGGGCAGCCGGACCACCACACGGCCGCCCGGCCAGACGTGCCAGCGGGCGCCGGGCACGGTCCGCACCACGACGGTGCCCAGGTACAGCCCGGCGTCGTTGCCGAGCCAGGGCAGCACCTCGGGGTCGTCGCGCCAGCGCGGCAGCAACTGGTCGAGGGCTGCCAGCGAGGCCGGGGTGTCGTCCAGCTCCAGCCCGGCCACCTGCGCGTGCGAGCGCAGCAGTTCGCACTCGGCGAAGAGGTCGGCGGCGGCGTCCGGGTGGTCCTCGAAGACGGCGGCGGCCGAGCGTCCCGGTCCGCTCTGCCGTTCGCGCCACTTGTCCAGGAAGGGGATGTGCATGCCGTCCAGCGTGGCACCGCCGGACGCCGGGAGGCCACAGGCGCGCGGCCCGGAACCGGACATGGCCTGTTCGGTGCCTGTTCACGTCCCGTCGGCCGAGGCGCCGTTGACGCTCCCTCAGCGGCGTTTCTACCGTGGTCCGGACCTTCCGCCGCCCCGTCCGACGCACCGAAGACCCCCGGCACCACGGCACCGGCCCCGCCGACCGGCACCATCGTGTCGGCGGCGGGCCGCGACGCGTCGGTCGTGCGGCCCGCCAGGACGACCGAGGACAGACGACCGAAGAAGGGGGCGCCCGTGCGCCGACAGCTGTGGGGGCCCGCCCTCGTTCTGGCCCTGATCACCAGCGCGGCCTCGCTGACCTCTGCGGGCGCGGCCGAGGAACGGGAGCCGCGGCCACTGCGCGAGCTGTACGACAACCGGGCGGTCAGCGAGGACGGCCGGCCGGGCGCCGCCGACTTCGACGGGCAGGGCCGCTCCCTGCCGGCCGCCGCGCTGCGCGCCGCCGGCTGGCAGATCGGCGCCCGCCCCGCCGTGGAGGGCACCCGGCTCGACTGGCCGGTCTCCAGACCCGGCAGACCCGACAACGTGCGCGCCCACGGGCAGCGGGTGGCCGTCGAGGGGCGCGGAGACGCGCTCACCTTCCTGGTCGCCGGAACGGGCGGCGAGGCGACCGGCATCGGCACCGTCCACTACCGCGACGGCGGCCACAGCCGCTACCGGCTGACCGCCCCCGACTGGCGCACCGGCCCACTCGCCACCAAGGCCGTCGCCCTGCCGTACCTCAACAGCCGCGAGGGCCGCGTCGCGGACCCCCCCCGGCTGTACGTGGTGACGGTGCCGCTGGACGCGGGCCGCACCGTGGAGTCGGTACGGCTGCCGCACGTGCGGGGGCTGGGCCGCTCGCTCCACGTCTTCGACCTGCGGGTCCGTCCGGCGGCGGAGGGCTGGACGGGGAGCTGGTCGGCGTCGACCGCGGGGCTGCCGGAGGTCGGGCCGTGGCGTGACCAGACGCTGCGGCTGGTGGTCAACCCCACCAAGTCCGGGCCGACGGCGCGGGTGCGGCTCTCCAACACCTTCGCGGGGACGCCGGTGCGGGTGGGCAGCGCCACCGTGGCCGTCCGCGCCGAGGGCGCGGAACCCCGGTCGACGCCCGTGCCGCTGACCTTCGGCGGGCAGGAGTCGACGGTGCTGCCCGCCGGGGCAGAGGCGGTCAGCGACCCGGTCGGGCTCGCCGTGGAGGAGGGCGCCGATCTGCTGGTGAGCCTGCATCTGCCGGGCGCCGTGCCCTCCGTCCCGCTGCACGACAAGGCGGTACAGAAGTCGTACCTGAGCACCCCGGGCGACCACGCGGCCGACGCCGACGGCGCCGCGTACACCGGGACGGTGGGGACCTGGCCGCTGCTGACCGGGGTCGACGTGAGCGGCGGGCCGGGGTCGGTGGTGGTGCTCGGGGACTCCATCACCGAGGGGGTCGGCACCACCGAGGGCGCCAACAAGCGGTGGACCGACGCGCTCGCCCGGCGGCTGCGCGACCAGGACCGCGTGCCACGCTACGGCGTGCTCAACCAGGGCATCTCCGCCAACCGCGTGCTCAGCGACCGCTATCCGGGCGACGGCGTCTCCAGCGACACCGGCGGCGTCAGCGCCCTCCACCGGCTGGACCGGGACCTGCTCTCGCAGACCTCGGTGCGGACCGTCGTCCTCTTCGAGGGTATAAACGACGTCCGGTGGGGTGCGCGCGCCGACGAGGTCGTCGACGGGCTGCGGCAGCTGGCCGAACGGGCGCGCGCCCGGGGCGTACGGGCCGTGGTGACCACGCTCGCGCCGTGCGAGGGCGAGTCGCGGTGCACCCCCGCCGTCGACGCCGAGCGGACCGAGATCAACCGGGCGCTCCGCGCCGACCGGGACTCCTTCGACGCCGTCCTCGACTTCGACCGCGTCCTGCGCGACCCCGACCGCCCGGCGCGGATGCTCCCCGCCTACGACAGCGGCGACCACCTGCACCCGGGCGAGGCGGGGCTCCAGGCGCTGGCCGACGCCGTCGACCTGACCGTGCTGGACGGGCGGCGGGGGCGCACGCGGTGAGCGCCCCGGCGGCTCAGACGGTGAGGTCGGTGACGACGGGGGCGTGGTCGGAGGCGCCCTTGCCCTTGCGCTCCTCGCGGTCGACGTAGGCGTCGGAGACGGCCGCACGGAACGGGTCGTTGCCGTAGACGAGGTCGATGCGCATGCCGCGGTTCTTCGGGAAGCCGAGCTGGCGGTAGTCCCAGTAGGTGAACGGCTGGTCGTACTTGAGGGGGCGCGGGACCACGTCGTCCAGCCCCGTGGCGCGCAGGGCGGCGAGGGCCTCGCGCTCCTCGGGGGTGACGTGGGTGGCGCCGATGAAGGCGGTGGGGTCCCAGACGTCGGTGTCGTGGGGGGCGATGTTGTAGTCGCCGAGGACGGCGAAGGGGCGACCGCCCGCCGCGTCGTCGGCGACGGCGTCCCGCAGGGCCTTGAGCCACTGGAGCTTGTAGGCGAAGTGGGGGTGGCCGACCTCGCGGCCGTTCGGCACGTAGACCGACCAGACGCGGACCGGGCCGCAGGTGGCGGAGATCGCCCGGGGCTCCTCCACGCCGTCGTACTCGGGGCCGCCGGGCAGGCCGCCGACGACGTCGTCGAGGCCCGCGCGGGAGACGATCGCGACGCCGTTCCACCGGCCGGTGGCGCGGACCGCGCTCTCGTATCCCAGCTCGGCGAGGGCGTCGGCGGGGAAGGCTTCCTCGGTGGTCTTGGTCTCCTGGATGCACAGCACGTCCGTGCCGCTGCTCTCCAGCCAGGCCAGCAGCCTCGGGAGGCGCGCGGTGATCGAGTTGACGTTCCAGGTGGCGATGCGCATGCCTGACAACCTAACCGACCCCGCCGACAACGCCCGTCAGACCTCGGTGAACGTGCCGGGGCCCAGGTGGTGGTGGTCGGTGCCGGCCAGCGCGCCGATCTGCCGCTCGTAGACCGGGAGGGCCAGGTCGGTGAGGAGGGCGTCGTGGATGTCGTAGGCGCGCGTCGGGCGGACCTCGCGGACGTAGTCGACGACCTCGGAGAGCTTGTTCCAGGGGGCCATGACGGGCAGCAGCAGGGTTTCCACGGGCCGGTCGGGGACGGTCAGCGCGTCGCCGGGGTGGAAGACCTCGCCGTCGACCAGGTAGCCGACGTTGGTGACGCGCGGGATGTCCGGGTGGATGACGGCGTGCAGCTCGCCGTGGACCTCGACGTCGAACCCGGCGGCGGTGAAGGTGTCGCCGTGGCCCACGGTGTGGACCCGGCCGGGGAAGGCGGCGGCCATGGGCCCGGCCACCGAGGCGAGGGTCCACAGCTGGGCCGCCGGATTGGCCTCCAGGGCGGCGCGCAGGCGGCCCTCGTCGAAGTGGTCCGGGTGCTCGTGGGTGACCAGCAGGGCGTCGGCGCCGAGGGCCGCGTCGGGCTCGGTGAAACCGCCCGGGTCGATGACGAGCGTGCCCGACTCCTTCTCCAGCCGGACACAGGAATGGCGCTTCTTGATGAACCTCATGCTCCCATCGTGCTCCTCTCCTCCGGGCCCGGCACGTTCCCCCCTCCCCCGGCCGTGAAGAGCGGCATCAGCACCTCGTCGACGAGCGCCTCCACCTCGTCCCGCGGGACCGTGCCGTGCTCCATGTGGGCCGCGATCACCAGGCGGGGCGCGGTGGCGGCGGTCCGGACGCCGAGGGCCCCGGGACCGGCCTCGCCCCGCTCGACGGCAGCGCCCAGGACGCCCAGCAGGATCTCCTTGTGGGGCAGGACGACCCGCCGGTACACCTCCGCGTACAGCTCGGGGTGGCGGGCGCGCTGGGCGAGCAGCGGACGCAGGGCGCGGCCGTGCGGGCGGTCCAGGGCGTCGGCGAAGGCGCCGAGCAGCCGGACGAGGTCGGTGCGCAGCGATCCGGTACGGGGCTGGGGCGGGGGGTCGCCGAAGCCGGAGACGGGGTCGGTGAGGGCTTCGAGGAGCAGTCCGGCCGGGGTGCTCCAGCGGCGGTAGAGCGAGGCCTTGCCGGCACCGGCGCGGGCCGCGATCCGCTCGAAGCTCAGCTCCTCCAGGCTCGTGTCGGCCAGCTCGGCCAGGGTCGCCAGGTGGATCGCCCGCGTCAGGTCGGCGCCGTGGCGGCGGGGCGGCCGGCCGCTCGGCGCGGCGTCCGGGGCCTGGGGGTCCGGGGCGGAGGTCATGGCTTCTGTATAGCGGCACGGGGCGAGGTCGGAGAGCACGGGGCCGCGTTAGGGTCTCAGTGAACAACTTCGTCTCTTGAGACGCGGAGAGAGCCAGGCCCGCGCACCCGCCGAACGCCCACCCGGATGGAGCCCCCGTATGACCGCGAGCACCGCCACGGCCCTGACCCACGTCCGCGTCTTCGACGGTGAGCGCCTGCGGGAGCCGGGGACCGTGGTGATCGACGGGCCGCTGATCGGCACCGACCCGGCCGGCGCCCGGGTCGTGGACTGCCGGGGCGCCACCCTGCTCCCCGGCCTGATCGACGCCCATGTGCACGTCCGCGACGCCGGGACCCTGGACCGGCTCGCCGACCACGGCGTGACCACCGCCCTGGACATGGGCGGCTGGCCCCGGCCCTCCTCGACTCGCTGCGCGGTCTGCCGGGCACCACCGCCCTGCTGCGCGCCGGGGCCCCGGCCGCCGCGCCCGGCAGCGTCCAGTCGCGCATGCCGCACTTCCCCCGGAGCGGCCTGCCCGCCGGGCCCGGGGACGCGCCGGCCTTCGTCGCCGAGCGGGCCGAGCAGGGCGTGGACTACGTCAGAATCATCGCGGAGGTGCCGGGCACGCCCGGGGCGCTCTCCCAGGAGACGCTGGAGGCCGTGGTCCGCGCCGCCCGCGAGCGGGGGCTGCGCACGGTGGCCCACGCCTCCGCCGTGGCCGCCTTCGCCGCCGCCCGCCGGGCCGGGGTGGACGCGGTCACCCATGTGCCGCTGGACGCGGAGCTGCCCGCCGGCGAGGCCGAACTGACGGCCGCCGAGGGCCGGTTCGTGGTTCCGACGCTCGCCATGATGGAGGCCGTCGCCGAGGCCCTCGGCCACCTGGGGCTCGACTACGCCCACGCGCGGGCGGGCGTCGCCGCCCTGCACGCCGCTGGGGTGCCGATCCTCGCCGGGACCGACGCCAACAACGCGCCCGGCGCCCCGGCCTCCGTCCCGCACGGCCCGAGCCTCCACCACGAACTAGCCCTGCTGGTCGACGCGGGCCTCACTCCGCTCGACGCCCTGCGCGCCGCCACCGTCCTGCCCGCCCGCCACTTCGGCCTGACCGACCGCGGCGCCGTCGCCCCGGGGCTGCGGGCCGACCTGGTGCTGGTCGACGGCGACCCGCTGGCCGACATCACGGCGACGGCCCGCGTCCGGGCGGTCTGGTGCGGGGGTGTGGAGCGCCCGGGCCTGTGACCCGGGCCCAGGCCCGCCGCCTACTCCTGCGGCGTCGTCTCCTCGGCGACCACCGCGCGGGCGACCCGGAACGCCTCCTCGGCAGCCGGGACCCCGCAGTAGACGGCGGCCTGGAGCAGGACCTCGCGGAGTTCCGCGACGGTGAGGCCGTTGCGGAGCGCCGCCCGTACCTGCGCGGGCAGTTCGGCCGTGTGCCCGGAGGCGATCAGCGCGGTCAGCGCGACACAGGAACGGGTACGGCGGTCCAGACCGGGCCTGCTCCAGATCTCGCCCCACGCGTACCGGGTGAGGAAGTCCTGGAACTCGCCCGAGAAGCCGTCGGCCTCGGCCAGTTCACGGTCGACATGGGCGTCGCCCAGCACCTCCCGGCGCACCTTGATACCCGACTCGTACGGGTCGGGCCGCACGGCGGCGTCGGGGTCGACCCAGGGGGCGATCTCGGCGACCGGGCCCGTGGGCTGCGGCGGCACGACCACCGGTGCCGGAACCGGCGACAGGATCTGGCCGGTCGCCTCCGGGGCGGGGCTCCAGGGCGCGGAGAAGTGCCGCACCAGCAGGTCGGTGACGGCGGCCGGCTGCTCCACCGGCGCCAGGTGCGAGGCACCGGGCACCACGGCGAGGCGGGCGTCCGGTATACCGGCGACCAGGGTGCGCGCCTCGGCGGGCCCGGTGACCTGGTCCTCGGAGCCGACCAGGACGAGGGTCGGCACCCCGATCCGCCCCAGTTCGGGGCGGATGTCGAAGGAGGCCAGCGCCTCGCAGGCGGCGATGTAGCAGCCGGGGTCGGTGGTGCGCACCATCTGCACCGCCCACTCGGTGATGGCGGGCTGCGCCCCGGCGAACCCCGGCGTGAACCACCGCTCGGGCGCGGCCCGCGCCACCGGGTCCAGCCCGTGCGACCGGACCACCACTCCGCGCTGGCGGAACTCGTCGGCGGTCCCGAACCGCGGGGAGGCGGCGATCAGCGCCAGCGAGGCGACCCGCCCGGGGTGCCGCAGCGCCAGCTCCGCCCCCACGGCCCCGCCGAGCGCACACCCGGCGTACCCGAACCGCTGCACCCCGGCGGCGTCCAGCGCGGCGAGCACCCGGTCGGCCAACTCGGCGACCGACCCGGCCGGATGAGCCGGCGCCCCGCCGTGCCCCGGCAGATCGAACCGGAACACCCGCCAGCTGCGCGCCAGTTCGGGAACCTGGCGGTCCCACATGTGCCAGGTCGTCCCCAGTGAGGGACCCAGGACGAGAACGGGGGCGTCTTCCGGCCCGTCGAAGCGGTACTGAAGGGTGTTCGCTGGTGTCTCACTCACGCTTCAGACTTTCTCACGCCTGGCGGAATCTCACACAGCCGGGGGAAGAGCGATACGGGGCCGGCCCGGCGCGTCCGGAGGATGCCGTCGCCCCGTCACCCGGCCAGGCGCCCGCTCAGCCCTCGATGCGATAGCGACTCTGCGAGACGACGGCCTGCCGGATCTTGGTGGTGAAATCAGGAGTACGGGCGATCCGGTCCACGCCACCTGCCTTGTTACGGCGCAGGGCGCTCTTGAAGCCCTGCTCCAGCGTGCCCACCATGCGGAACATCAGGTCGTCGCTGAGGTGACTCAGGTCGATGTTGAAAAGGTCACGCTGCGTGGGCTGCCGCAGCCGGGTCAGGGTGTAGGCGGACATGGCCGCCAGCGGGTACAGCCAGTTCTCCAGCGAATCACCCAGCAGGGGGCGGTCCTCGGCATGACGGGTGAGGAACGTCCGCAGCCTCGTGTGGATCTCGAGACACAGGAGGTAGATGTCGAGGTCGTTCCGCGACGAGAAGATCTGCGCGTAGTGGTGATCGTCGAGCAGAAGCGCGTCGGATTGGCGTAGCGCGGTGTGCGGTTCGCGCAGCGCGAAGGCGGTGAACTCGCGGGCCAGCCTGGACATGCTGACGACCCGGTCGAGCGGGAAGCCGAGATTGCGGTAGTAACTGGCACGGCGCTCGTAGTAATAGCCGCCCGCCTGGCCGAGACTCTCCTCGATGTCCTTCTGGATGGACTCGGTCGCCCGCAGGGCACCGGCGGGGAGCTGGGTCTGGCTGTTGGTCGCCCGGATGATGCGGTCCCGGGCCGTGCCGGACTCCGGTGCGACCACGATCTTGACCAGGAGGGACCGGTCGCGATGCTGGCCGCCGTTCTGGACGTAGCTGTAGATCTCGTGGCTGGTCTGCAGCCCGTTGACGATCTGGGGCTCCCTGACCACGATCTTCTTGCCGGCGATCTGGGCCGCGTCCGCGACGACGGTGACCCCGTTGTTGAACCACCAGAAGTCCTCGCCGGTCCCCGATTTCAGGGTCTCGCCAATGGCGTTGTTGACGGCGGTCGACCCCGCGTAGTCGCGCACGTTGGACTCGAACAGCTCCAGGCGCAGGGCCTCGTTGTCGGAGGTGATGAAACGGTAGTACTCGTCCAGCCGGGCCAGGCACACGTACCCCTCGCCGAGCGATGTGCTCATCGGCGTCTCGGTGAACACCATCTGCGCGACGGCCTTGGCGCCACGGGCGGTGCGCTCGCGCAGGTCGGCGGCGTTGAGGTACTCCAGGTCGGCCTGGGTGTCGGAGGTGATCTTCGCGAGTTCGCGCCGGAGCCTGTCGCCCTTGGCCTTCACGTTGGGGTGCGGGGTGTCCGCCGACTTGTTCGCGTAGATGACCTTGATGCGCACCTGCGGAAAGGAGGAGGCCAACTTCTCGAGGATGTGCAGGAAACGGCGGGTGCGCTCCAGCAGCTTGGCGTTGGTGTGGGCGACCAGGTCCTCTTCGTCCCTGCCCATGTCGAGCAAGGTGGGCAGGTGGAAGTGCAGCTTCTCGATCACCGACTCCTGGTAGCCCGATGAGTTCTTCGCCTGGAGAATGATCAGCTCGATCTTTCCGGCGCGCGAAGGAAGGAACTGGTGCGCGTCGGCGGTGATGTAGCGCTCGTCCACGAAGGTCCAGATGCCGTCGATACCGCAGTCGTGCGCGCCGTCGACGATGCCGTCCGCGATCTCGTCGTTGTCCAGGTCCCAGTCCTGCAGCGCCTTGTCCGCGGCGAAGAACGTGAAGAAATCGTCCCTGTTCTTGTCCGGCGCCAGCTTGCGGTGCTGGTCCTCCAGGATGCGCTCCAGGAGTCGCTGGTCGTTGCTCTGCACTGCCCCCATGTACCCCCCAATGCCCTATTGACATCGAGATGTTGACAGACCCGGTCGCGCCTGAACAGACCGCCCGCACCAACCGGCCGCTGCCGATGGCGGGCTACTCGCGGAACGGCCGGCCTTTGCCGGCCGGATCCGCGGCGAGAGACTTGCGCAGTGCCCGGTTGATGTGGGGGTCTCGGTGTGCGACGTAGGAGGCGATCGGGGTGTACCCACGGCTGGTGTAGAGAGCCAGGGCGGCGACGTTGGCGACCCCGGTCTCCAGGATCACCTGCGTCATGCCGCGCCGGCGGGCATCGCCCTCCAAGGCCGCGAGGATCTGTCGGCCCAGCCCGCGCCCCCGGGCTGCCGGCGTGACGTACATCCGTTTGATCTCGGCGGTGGCCTGTGCCGCGGTGCGCCAGCCGCCGCAGGCCAGGGCAGTACCGTCCGGCCCGGTGACCACGAGGAACGCGCCCCGCGGAGGGGTGAAATCGGCTGGTCGTGCGGCCTCGGGGGCGTCGGCCCGGCCGTAGAGGCCCACCTGCTCCGCGTGGAGGGCTCTGGTGAGTTCGCGGGCGGCGGGGCTGTCGTAGGAGACGGGGATGAGCGCTCCCGCTCGGTCTGCCTGAGCGTGCGGGTACGACGCGGGGCCCGCAGGGAACTCGTCGCGGGCCCCGTCGGCGGTCGTCACCCCGGGATCCGCCCCAGCACCCCGTCGAAGTCCGTCCCCGGCTCCAGGGTCCCGAAGGCCAGGCCCCGGTCGCCGGCGAGGCGGGAGGCGCAGAAGGCGTCGGCCACGGGGGTGGGGGCGTGGCGGACCAGGAGGGAGGCCTGGAGGACGAGGGCGGCGCGTTCGATGACGCGGCGGGCGCGCAGTTCGGCGTCCTCGGTGAGGGTGAGCCGGCTCTGGAGCTCGCGCCAGGCGGTGTCCAGGCGCCGGTCGGCGCCGGAGGCCGCCTCGATCTCCGCACGGAACGCCTCCAGGGACTCCGGTTCGCGGGCCAGGGCTCGCAGCATGTCCAGGGCGTTGACGTTGCCCGAGCCCTCCCAGATGCCGTTGAGGGGGGCCTCGCGGTAGAGGCGCGGCATGCCGGACGCCTCGTCGTAGCCGTTGCCGCCGAGGCATTCCAGGGCCTCGGCGACGGCGGCGGGCTGGCGCTTGCAGACCCAGTACTTGCCGACGGCGGTGGCCAGGCGGAGGAAGGCGCGCTCCCCCGGGTCGTCGCGCCGGGCCCGGTCGGCGGCGCCGGCCAGGCGAAGGGCGAGGGTGGTGGCGGCCTCGGACTCCAGGGCGAGGTCGGCCAGGACGTTGCGCATCAGCGGCTGGTCGACCAGCTTGGCGCCGAAGACCGAGCGGTGGCGGGCGTGGTGGGCGGCCTGGACGAGGGCGGCGCGGGTGCCGGCGGCGGAGCCGAGGACGCAGTCGAGCCGGGTCATCGTCACCATCTCGATGATGGTCCGCACGCCCTTGCCCTCGTCGCCGACGAGCCAGGCTACGGTGGCGTCGAACTCGGGCTCGCTGCTGGCGTTGGAGCGGTTGCCGAGCTTGTCCTTGAGGCGCTGGATGCGGAAGGTGTTGCGGCTGCCGTCGGGCAGGACGCGCGGGACCAGGAAGCAGGAGAGTCCGCCCGGGGCCTGGGCCAGCACCAGGAACAGGTCGTTCATGGGGGCGCTGGTGAACCACTTGTGGCCGCGCAGCAGCCAGGTCCCGTCGCCCTGTTCGGTGGCGGTGGTGGTGTTGGCGCGGACGTCGGTACCGCCCTGCTTCTCCGTCATCCCCATCCCGGCGAGCAGGCCGCGCTTGCCTGCGGGGGTGCGCAGCCCGGGGTCGTAGACGCGGCTGGTGAGCAGTGGTTCGTAGGTCTTGGCGAGGTCGGGGGCGTGGCGCAGGGCGGGGACGACGGCGTAGGTCATGGAGACCGGGCAGAGGTGTCCCGGCTCGACCGTGGTGGCCACCATGAAGCCGGCGGCGCGGGCCACGTGGGCGCCGGTCCGCTCGTCGGCCCAGGCGGCGCCCGCGAGGCCGGCGCTCACGGAGGCGTCCATCAGGGCGTGGTACGCGGGGTGGAACTCGACCTCGTCGACGCGGTGGCCGTAGCGGTCGTGGGTGCGCAGTTCGGGCTCGTGCCGGTTGGCCTGGTCGGCCCGGTGCTGGGCCTCCTCGCTGCCCGCGTAGCGGCCGAAGCGGTGCAGCTCGGGCAGGTGCCACGCGGCTCCCTCGCGGCGCACGCCCTCCAGCAGGACCAGGTCGTCCGCGACGTCGTGGCCGGTCAGCGGCGGGGCCTGGTTGGTCACTTCATGGGTGACGGAGCCGGTGGTGTGCATGGGGCGTCCTCCAGGTGCGGGATGCGGGGCGGGAGCGGGAGCGGTGACGGGTGGGTCAGGTGGCCGGGGGGGCGCCCGCGCAGCGCAGGGCGGTACCGGTGAGGTCGGCGAGGAGCGCCTCGGTGGCGTTCTCGTCGGGGGCGGCGAGCGGGTCGACGAGCACCTCGCCGATGGCGCCGGTCAGGGCGGCGGCGGTGATCTCGGCGTTCTGCGGCGGGAGGGCGCCCGCGGCGATCCCCTCGCGGACCACTGCGGCGAAGAGGGCGCGGTAGCGGCGGCGGAAGTCGAGGCGTTCCGCGCCGACGGCGGGTTCGGCGGGGGCGGCGAGCAGCGCGTAGGCCAGGCCCCGGTTCTCCAGGGCGCGGCGGGCGAAGACCTCGGTGCCGCGGGCGAGGCGCCCGACGGGGTCGCCCGGGCCGTGCAGCACCTCGCCGAGCACCTCCACCTCGCGTCCGGCCGCGCGCCGGAAGACCTCGACGGCGAGCGCCGCCTTGGAGGGGAAGTGCTGGTAGACCGAGCCGGCCGCGATGCCGGCGGCGTCCGCCACGGCGGTCACGGACGCCTGCGCCCAACCCACCTCCGCCACGACCTCGGTGGCGCGGACCACGAGGTGGTCGCGGGCGGCTTCGAGCCGGCTGATTTCGGCAGGGGTCTTGCGGTAGGCCATGAAAGAAGTGAACCATCATTCAGACTTTCCCGCTACGGCCGCTTCCCGCCGGCCGGTGGCTCGTCAGGAGAACGTGATGCACCTCAGTGCCCTGCTGGACAGCGCGGTTCGCTCGGCCGGTGAGAAGGAGGCGGTCGTCTACGGCGACCGGCGATGGACGTACCGGGAGTTCGCCGACGGCGCCCGGCGTGCGGCGACGGTGCTGCGCGAGGCCGGGCTGCGCCCCGGCGACCGGCTGGCGGTGATGACGTACAACACGCCCGCCTTCCTCTTCGCGGCGTTCGGCGCCTGGTACGCGGGGGCCACGCTGGTGCCGGTCAACCACAAGCTGCGGACCGCAGAGGTGGAGCGTCTGCTGCGGCACTGCGGCGCCCGGCTGGGGGTGGTCGACGCGGAGATCGGTGAGCGGGCGACCTCGGCGGGGGTGGACGTGCCGTGGCTGGTCAGCCACCCCGACGCCGACGAGCGGTCCCGCCCCGGGGACTCCTTCGAGTCCCGGCTGGCGCTCGCCGAACCGTGGCCGGAGCAGGAGCCCGGCGCGGACGACACCGTCGCCCAGATCCTCTACACCTCGGGCACCTCCGGCGCTCCCAAGGGCTGCGTGCACACGCACCGCTCGATCGCCCTCACGGCCACCTGCACGGCGGCCACCATCCCCCTCCACCGCGACGAGCGGTTCCTGATCTCCATGCCGATCTGGCACGCCTCCCCGCTCAACAACTGGACGATGAGCACCCTGTTGCTCGGCGCCACCGTCGTCCTCCAGCGCGAGTACGACCCGCGCGGCATGCTGGAGACGATCCAGCGCGAGCGGATCACCGCCCTCTTCGGCGCCCCGATCGCGCTCATCGCCCCGCTCCAGACCGTCCCCGACCTCGCCGCCTTCGACCTCACCTCGGTCCGCGCCTGGATCTACGGCGCCGGCCCCCTGGACGCCGACACGGCCCGCCGCCTGATGAAGGCGTACGGCTCGGACAACTTCCACCAGGTGTACGGGATGAGCGAGACCGGGCCGGTGGGCGCCTCGCTCTCCCCGGCCGAGCAGGTCGCGAAGGCCGGGGCGATCGGGCGCGGCGGCATGCCCGGGGTGGATCTGCGGGTGGTGCGGACGGACGGCGCGGACGCCGGGGCCGGGGAGACCGGCGAGATCTGGCTGCGCTCGGACACCCGCATGGTCGGCTACCTCGACGACGAGGCCGCCACCGCGGCGGCCTTCGCGGGTGACTGGTACCGCAGCGGTGACCTGGGCCGGGTCGACGAGGACGGCTTCGTCACGGTGGTGGACCGTATGAAGGACGTCATCATCACCGGCGGTGAGAACGTCGCCTCGCAGGAGGTGGAGGGCGCGCTGCGCGGCCACCCGGACCTCCTCGACGTGGCCGTCGTCGGCCGCCCGCATCCGCAGTGGGGCGAGACGGTCGTCGCCGTCGTCGTCCCGCGCGAGGGCACCGCACCGGAGCTGGCGGCGCTCCGAGAGTGGCTGGAGCCGCGCATCGCCCCCTACAAGATCCCGCGCGAGCTGGTCCTGCGCCCGGAGCTGCCCCGCACCCCGTCGGGGAAGGTCACCAAGCATGTGCTGCGGGAGGAGCTGGGGCGGGCCGCGACGGAGGCGGCGAAGGACTGAGAACTGCCGCACGGGCTCCCTGGCACTGGCACTGCCCGGCGTTTCGGCCACCCCGCGACGGCGGCCGCTCCCGGGCGGACCAGGGAACACGAGCCCCGGTGCGCCGCCGCCCGCCGTCGGCGGGCCCCGCACCACGGCCGAATGAGGTGTGTTCGATATCCCCGCCAGGTCGTTGGTCCCCACGACACCGCCGCAGCCACCACCCCAGGGGGACCGATGACCTCGTCCGTCACACAGGAACAGCCGCCGGGACGGCCGGCCGGAGCGCCCCAGGACGCCGTGCCGGAGGAAGCCGGTGTTCGAGAGGAGGAGTTCCTCTACCGGGACGCCTCGCGGCTCCAGGCCGGTTCGCTGCTGACCACCCGGACGATGGCGCGCCGCCTGCCGGCGCTCGTCCTGCGCTCGCTGCGGCTGGCCTGGGGCGTGGACCGCGCCGCGACCGTCGGGCTGCTGGTCTGCCAGATCGCCACGGGCGCCCTCGCCGCTCTCGGCCTGCTCGTCGTCACGGGCACGATCACCGCGCTGGTCTCCTCGGGCGACATCGCGGAGCGCCTGTGGGAGGCGGCACCGCAGCTCGCCGTCATCGCCGGAGCCACCGGCCTGCGGGCGCTGCTGGGCATCGCGGTCGTCTGGCTGACCGGGCGGCTGCGGCCGGTGCTCGCCCGAGCCGCGGAGCTGACGATGGTCGAGGCCGCACTCGGCGCCGAACTGGCCGCCAACAACAAGCCCGGCTACAACGACGCCTTCGACATCGCCGACCGCGGGGCCCAGGTCACCCCCGACCTGGTGGAGGAGGCGCAGGACGTGCTCGCGGCGGCCGCGACGCTGACGGCGGGCGCCGCCGTCCTGGCCGTCCTGCACCCGCTGCTCCTCCCCCTGCTCCTGCTCGCCTGCCTGCCGCAGGCCGCCGCCTACATCCGCTCGGCCCGGGTGATGTACCTGGCGAAGGTGGCCACGTCCGGGCGGCGCCGGATGCTGAGCAAGCTGCGCTGGCACATGGCCTACCAGGAGTCGAGCGAGGAGATGCGGGCCTGCCTGGCCGGCCCGTTCCTGATCGGCCGGTACCGGAAGCTGGCCGACTCGGTCAACACCGCCGAACGCGAGGCGGCGAACACGGGGGCCCGGATGGGGCTGGCCGGTGCGCTCGCCGGCGGGGTCGCCTCGGCCGCCGTCTGGGCGGCGCTGCTGTGGCTCCTCTCCTCCGGGCGGATGAGCCTGGCGGCCGGCGGCGGCGCCGTCTTCGCGCTCCAGACGGCCACCGGCTCCGTGCGGGGCATGATCAACGGCGGGGCCCGCCTGGTCCGCACCGGCTGGTACGTCCAGGACTGGCAGAACTTCCTCGACAACGCCCACGGACAGGCCATGGCCGACTCCCGTGGCAGCCGGGTCCTGTCGGCCGTACCGGAGCGCTTCGAGGTCCGCAACGTCACCTACCGCTACGACGGTGCCCCCAAGGACAGCCTCAGCGGGGTCTCCCTCCATGTGCGGCGCGGGGAGATCGTGGCCCTGGTCGGGGAGAACGGCTCGGGCAAGTCCACCCTCTCGCGTCTGCTCTGCGGACTGCTGCTGCCCACCGAGGGCGAGGTCGCCTGGGGGCACACCTCCACGGCACAGCTCGACCCCTGGGCGGCGTGGGGGCATGTCGCGCTGGTGCCGCAGAAGTTCACCTATCTGCCGCTGACGATGCGGGACAACATCACCTTCGGCCAGGGCGACACCGGCGACGCGGCCCTGCTCGCCGCGTGCGAGGCGTCCGGCGCCTCCGAGATGCTGCCCCGCCTCCGCTCCGGCCTGAACACCCTGCTCACCAGCGAGTGGTTCGGCGGGCAACAGCTCTCCGGCGGCCAGTGGCAACGGCTCGTCCTCACCCGCGCCTTCCACCGGCAGGCGGCGCTGCTGGTGATGGACGAGCCCACCGCCGCCCTCGACGCGCGGGCGGAGCACCGCATCTTCTCCGGCCTGCGCGAACTGGCCAAGGACCGCGCGGTCCTGCTGATCACCCACCGGCTCACCAACGTGGCCGTCGCCGACAGGATCGTCGTCCTCGACGAGGGCCGGATCGTGCAGGAAGGCACCTACGCCGATCTCACCCGCACCCCCGGGCTCTTCCGCTCCTTGTGGGAGTTGCAGCGCAGGATGAGCGGCGACCCGGCCTGACCCTCCCCCGCCCCCTCCTACCGCCCGGCCAGCAGCCCCTGCATCTCCGGATACGGCACCGCGTCCGCCAGTGCGTCGTACGTCCCCCCGGCCAGCAACTCCCGCGCCGCCCGCCCCACCACCCCGTAAGCCGCCTGAGCCACCCCCGACCCCAGGCTCACCCGGGCCACCCCCAGGCGGCCCAGTTCCGCGACGGACGGCGCTCCCGGGCCCGCCATGACGTTGAGCGGTACGGGGATCTCCGCCGCCAGGGCGCTGATGGTGGCGGGGTCGGTGACGCCCGGGACGAAGATGCCGTCGGCGCCCGCGGCGACGTAGTGGTGGGCGCGGGTCAGGGTCTCGGTGAGGCGGTGTTCGGGGGCGCCGAGGCCGAGCAGGTAGGTGTCGATGCGGGCGTTGAGGAACGGGTCGGTGCCTGCCTTGTCGGCGGCGTCGCGGGCGGCGGTGAGGCGGGTGGCGAAGTCGGCCGGGCTGCGGGTGCCGTCCTCCAGGTTGATGCCCGCGGCGCCGGCCGCGAGGGCGCGGGTGACGGTGGCGCCGACCTCGGCGGGGCCGGCGCCGTAGCCGTCCTCCAGGTCGGCGGTGACCGGGACCGTCACGACGGCGGTCACCTGGGCGAGGGCCGCCAGCGCGCGGTCGCGGTCGAGGCTGTTGCCGTCGACGCTCCCCAGCGCCCAGGCGACCCCGGCGCTGGTGGTGGCGACGGCCGGGGCGCCGGCGGCCTCGACGACGCGGGCGCTCGCGGCGTCCCAGGCGTTGGCGAGGGCCAAGGGGGCGGACGGGGTGTGCAGGGAGCGGAAAAGGCGGACGTGAGCGGCGTGAACGGCGTGAGCGGTGGTCATGACCGCAGTCAAGCAGCGAGGCGGGGGCCTGGTCCGGCGGGAAAACGACATGGACGTGCGGGGAGTCACGGGCGCCGTCAGTCCCTCAGTCCGTCAGCCGCCAGAGGTGGTCCTCCGTTCCGTTGTCCGTGTACTGGACGACCTGGGCGCTGTTCCCGGTGGCCATCTCGTGGACGCCGAGGACCTTGCCGCTGTGGGCGTTGCGGAGCAGGAACCAGCCGTCGCCCTGGTCCTCGCGGGTCCAGAGCAGGTCGGGGCGGCCGGTGTCCTCGTACTGGACGGCGAGGGCGCTGTCGGCGGTGGAACTGTCCCGTACCGCGAGGTACTTGCCGCTCTGGCCGTTGCGCAGGCGCAGGGCTCCCCCGGGTACGGGCAGCAGTTGCCAGGCGTGGTCGCCGGTGCCCGCGTTGTCGAACTGGACGACCCGGGCGTCGTTCGCGGTCGACATGCCGTCCACGGCCAGGACCTTGTCGCTGTGCTTGTTGAGTATCCGGTGGTGAGGGGGTTCGGGTGTCCAGGGGTGGCCGGTGGGGGCGGCCGTGGGAAACGCCGTGATGCGCAGGCGGGCGGCTCCCATCGGCACCAGGGTCACCTCCTCGACGGCGGCGAGGCTGCGCGCGGGGCTCTGCTGGAGGGGTGCCACCACCTGTTCGTCGTCCGCGGTCCACTCGGGGATGCGGCGGGCCCGCGCGGTGAGGGTGACGGGCGTTCCCTCCAGGGTGAAGGGGTTGCCGTCGCGTGCGCCCCGCGCTCGGTGGAGGGTGAACGAGCCGTCCGGCGCCAGGCCGTAGTTCCAGGCGGAGGCGGCGTGCACGTCGTACTCGGGGAAGGGGTCGCTGCCGCCCGTGCGGACGTAGCGTTCCTCGATCCTCAGGGAGTACGTCAGCGGGCCGTGGTCGACGCTGACGCGGTCGTGGTTGCCGGACCAGGTGCGCAGGGTGGTGCGCTGGGGCAGTCGGAGCACCACCTCGTCGCCGTCGTGCCAGGTGCGGCGGATCTCGGCGTAGCGGGGTCCGCCGGAGACGGGGACGGCTTCCCCGTTCACCGTCAGCCGGGGCGCTTCGCACCAGCCGGGGACGCGCAGACGCAGCGGGAACGCGACGGGCCGCTCGACGCCGATGGTCAGGGTGACGGTCTCGTCGAAGGGGTAGTCGGTCCGCTCCCGGACGGTGGCGCCGACCCCGTCGCCGACCTCGGCGCGCACCTCGCAGTCGGCGTACATCGCGGCGACGAGGCCGCCGTCGGCCGCGAGCCAGAGTTCCTCGGTGAAGTAGGGCCAGCCCATGCCGTAGTTGTGCGGGCAGCAGCGGTACTGGTCGACGCCGGCCCGGAAGGACTGCATGGCGAAGCTGTTCTGGAACTGGCCGTCGGACTTGCGGACGTTGTCGAGGTGGACGCCGTTGGCGCTGGTGACATAGTGGATGGCCTTGCCCTGCGGGTCGAGGGCGGCGGGCAGCATGTTGAAGGCCAGCTCCTCGCAGCGGTCGGCCCAGACCGGGTCGCCGGTGATGCGGGTGAGCAGTTCGTGGCTGGCCATGAACTCGACGATGCCGCAGCTCTCGAAGCCCTGCCGGGGATCGCCGAACCCGGGGCGCAGGTTCTCGTCCCCCGCGATGCCGCCGCCGGGGAACTGGCCGTGCGAGGCGAGGACCTGGTCGTAGGTGCGGTAGGTGGCGCGGGTCAGGGCGTCGGCGCCGTCGGTCGTCCACTGGGCGTACTGGGCGGGTTCGCGGAAGCCCTGGGAGATGTCGACGTTGTGCGGGGTGGGCAGGGCGATGCCGGTCCAGTCGGCGCCGAAGCGGTGCATCTTCTCGACGAGGCCGGCCAGGAAGGCGTCGCCGGTGCGGTCGTGGAGCCAGCGGGCCGTGTCGATGCCGTCGCCCCAGCGCACGGAGACCCAGCTGGAGTCGAAGGCGCTCTCCCCCTGGTCCGCCATGTACCGCAGGAAGCGGCTGAGGAACGGCACGATGCGGGTGTCGTCCGTGTACTCCTGCCAGGTGCGCAGTGCCATCAGGAGCGGCAGGTAGGGCCAGAAGTCGGGGCCGTCGTCGAGGCCGGTGCGCAGGGCGCGCGGCCCGAAGAACCCGTCCGCCTCCTGGGTCGCGAGGATGGCGTCGATCCAGCGCTCGCAGGTGGCGAGGGCGGTGGCGTCCTGGGTGGCGATGGCGAGGGGGACGTAGCCGCGCAGCCAGTAGGGCAGTTCCTCCCAGGCGCCCAGTTCCGGGTGGACCCAGCCGCAGGTGTCCATGGCGAGGAAGTGGGAGGTCTCCGCGAACCGGCCGCACAAGCCGTCGAGCTGGAGTCTGAGCTGGCCGGCGAGCCAGCCGTGCGCGGTGATGCTGCCCGGGGGCAGCCGGGTGAAGGCGTCGGGGGCCACGGCTCCTTCGGCGCGTGCCGGGCGGGGCCGGGCCTCGGCCGTACCGGCGCCGACGCCGGCCAGGGCGGCGGCCGCCACCGCCGTACTGCTCTGGAGCACGGTGCGGCGTGTCAGTGTCATGAGGAGAGTCCTGCCTGTGGGGGCCGGTGAGGGGGCGGGTCCGGCGGGCGGGCCCGCCCCCTCGGCCGGCGGGCCGGTCAGGAGCAGTTCGGCACGGTGTCCTGCGAGGCGTCGCGGATCAGCGCCCGATGGGCGTCGTGCACGCGCTTCACGTCCGGCTTGACGACCCTGCGGTCGTACGTCGCGAGGCCGTTCAGCTCACCCTCGACGTCGGAGATCTGCGTGTAGACCGCGCCGTTGCTGCCGTCGCAGGCCAACTGGCGCACCTCGTCCAGCTTTTCGAGGTAGTCGTCCGTGTACGTGGCCGGGTCGACGTCGACGTAGGACTGCTGCACCGCCCAGGCGTGGCCCGGGACCGCGAGGCCGAGACCGCCGTACTCGCCGGTGACCATGGCGCGTTCGCCGTCCGGCTTCGGCGGCAGGGCGGGGCTGGGGTAGCCGTGTTCGTCGAGGATGTCGCCGGTACCGCCGTCGACGCCGAGGTTGATCCCCGACATCGCGTTGACCAGGCGGGTCGGGTCCCAGGACTTGGCCTGGTCGGCGAGGCGGGCTTCGTCGTACTGGCCCCAGCCCTCGTTGAGGGTGACCCACATGACGACCGAGGGGTGGTTGCGGTGCTGGTCGATCATGGTCTTCATCTCGCGCTCGAACTGGGCGCGCGCCGCCTGGCCGGGGTTGCGTCCCGCCTCCATGGACGGCATGTCCTGCCAGACCAGCAGCCCGAGCTTGTCGGCCCAGTGGAACCAGCGGTCGGGTTCGACCTTGATGTGCTTGCGGACCGAGTTGAAGCCCAGCTTCTTGTGCAGCTTGAGGTCGTAGGCGAGGGCCTCGTCACTGGGCGCGGTGTGCAGGCCGTCGGGCCAGAAGCCCTGGTCGAGGGTGGCCATGAGGAAGACGGGCTCGCCGTTGAGCAGGGTGCGCGGGGTGCCGTTCACCTTCTCGACGGAGATCGTGCGCATCCCGAAGTAGCTGCCGACCCTGTCCTTCCCGACGCTGACCTTGAGGTCGTACAGGTAGGGGTCGTCGGGCGACCACAGGTGCGGGTTCTTGATCTTCACGGTGAGCGGGGTGCCGGAGGTGCCGGTGGCGGTGGCGATCTTCCGCTTGCCCGCGAAGACGTCGGCCTTCACGGGGAGGCCGTCGCGGACTCCCCCGGTCTCGACGGTGAGCTGTTCCTTCGCCACGTCGGGCGTCAGCTTGAGGTCGTCGACGTGGTCGGCGGCGACCGGTTCCATCCAGACGGTCTGCCAGATGCCGGAGGACGGGGTGTACCAGATGCCGCTGGGGTCCAGGCGCTGCTTGCCCATCGGCGGGTTCTCGCCGCTGTCGGCGTCGGTGGGGTCGTAGACGCCGACGATCAGTTCCTGGGTGCGGCCGGGCTTCAGGGCGTCGGTGACGTCGGCGCTGAACTTGTCGTAGCCGCCTTCGTGACCGGCGACCTTCTTCCCGTTGACGTAGACCTCGGACTTCCAGTCCACGGCGCCGAAGTTGAGCCGCAGGCGCTGGCGCTGGCCGATCTTCCAGTCGGCGGGCACGGTGAAGGTGCGGCGGTACCACATGCGGTCCTCGTGCCGCTCGATGCCGGAGAGCTGCGACTCGACCGGGTACGGCACGAGGATCTTTTCGCCGAGCTTCCTGCCGACCGGCGGACGCTCGCCCTCCTTCGCGCCGGCGAACTGCCAGGTGCCGTTCAGGTTGCGCCACTCGCCACGGGTGAGCTGGGGGCGCGGGTACTCGCGGTGGGCGTTGGCCGGGGTGACCTCGTCGCCCCAGCGGGTGGTCAGCTGGTGCGTGGAGTGGTTGTCGCCGCTGGTCCAGAAGGCGTCGACGGGCGTGCCGTCGCTCTCGACGAGGCCGCCTTCGCCGTCGTAGGTCAGGTCGGCGTTGCCGGGGGCGTCGCCGTTCTTGTTGCCGACGACCGGTTCCGCGAGGCCCACGAGGAGGGCGCGCGGGTCGTCGGGGTCGGGCTTCACCCCGTCCAGCGGCCATTTCGCGCCACCGATGACGGCGGTGAGGTGGTTCTCCAGGCCGGCCGGGAGCGGTCCCGGCTTCCGGGCGAAGTCGAGTTTCAGGGTGCGGCCGTCCGCCTGGACGGTGGAGCCGATGGCGCCGTTGTACTCCCAGTCGTCGGGCAGCCGGAACGCCGAGGACGGGACGGGCTCCTTCTGCCCGCCGGGTTCGGTCCAGCGCAGGCGGAGGCTGGAGCCGCCGAAGTGCTCGAAGTACTCGACCTTGATGTCCACCTCCTCACCGGCGGTCAGCTCGACCTCGTCGGAGATCTGTTCCTTGTCCCAGTCGTCGACCCAGTGGTCGATGACCAGTTCGTCGTCGACCCAGAGCCGGAAGCCGTTGTCACCGGTCATGGAGAACGTCGTCGCGCCGGTCTTCTCCGGGACCAGCTTGCCGGTCCAGCGGACGCTGACGTCGTCCGCCTGTCCGGTCGTGGACTGGAGCCGGGCGTCGAGGCTGGGGAAGTCGATGTCCGGATCGAAGACGGTGGCCTTCAGCTCGTGGAAGTCGAAGGCCCCCTCGGCGGAGTGGGTGTAGTACTCGCCCTTGAGGCCGTGGGCGACGACCGGTTCGTCGTCGCCCGACGCCGCGCCCGAGGGGGCGACGCCGAAGGCCGTGAGGGCCAGGGCCGTGGTCAGGAGCAGTGCCAGGTGACGTCCGTGACGTCTGAGGCCGGTGGTGCGCACGGGTCCTCCTTGCGTGAACTGCGGAAAACGCTTCGGGGGGAGGTGGCGGCTCGCCGTTCCGGCCGGGGCAACGTGGTTGTACAACGTTGGAAGGAACGGCAGTTGGCATGACAGCACGCGCACCGCACACTGTCCAGACCCCGTGCACGAGCGCCCGTGACCATGGCTGGAACCGGTAGGGAGGGTGGTGGCGGGGCCCGGTCTCAGCCCTCGCCGTTCCAGGAGCGCCACAGCCCCGCGTAGACGCCGCCGGCCGCCACCAGCTCCTCGTGGGTGCCGAGTTCCACGACGCGGCCCGCCTCCATGACGGCGACCCGGTCGGCGTCGTGGGCGGTCTGGAGGCGGTGGGCGATGGCGATCACGGTACGGTCCGCGCGGACGGCGGCCATGGCGCGCTCCGCCTGCCGTGCCGTCCTCGGGTCCAGCAGCGAGGTCGCCTCGTCCAGGATCAGCGTGTGCGGGTCGGCCAGCTGCACCCGGGCGAGGGTGAGCTGCTGGGCCTGGGCCGCTTCGAGGACGAGCCCGCCGGGGCCGAGCCGGGTGTCCAGGCCGTCGGGCAGCCCGGCCACCCACTCCGCCTCGACGAGGGCCAGCGCCGCGAGCACCGCCGCGTCGTCGGCCCCCGGCGCGGCCATGGTCATGTTCTCGCGCAGGGTGCCCAGGAAGACGTGGTGCTCCTGGGTGAGGAGGACGACGCGGCTGCCCAGTTCGCCGGCGGCGGCCAGCTCGGCGACGGGGACCCCGCCGACCAGGACGCTGCCGCTGTCGGGGGTGTCCACCCCGGCCAGCAGCTTGCCGAGGGTGGACTTGCCCGCGCCGGAACGGCCCACCACGGCGAGCCGTTCACCTGGGCGCACGCTCAGCGTGACGTCGCGCAGGACCTCCTGGCCGGGGAGGTAGGAGTAGCCCACGCCGGTGACCTCGACGAGGTCGCCGGCGGGAGCCGCCACCGGGGTGTCCTGCGGGTGGGCGACCAGTCCGACCCCCTTGATCCGGGCGAACGAGGCGCCGCTGCGCTGGAGTTGTTCGACCCAGACGAGGAGCTGGTCGAGCGGGTCGACCAGCTGCCACATGTACAGCCCCCCGGCCACCACCGCGCCGAGCGAGAGCGCCCCCTCCAGGTACCCGAACCCGCCGGCCAGCAGGATCAGCGCCAGCGGCAGGGTGTGCGCGAACTCGGTGACCGGGAAGAGCACCGACCGCAGCGCGAGGGTGCGTTCACCCGCCCGGTACGTGGTGTCGACGGCCTCGTCGAGGACTTGGCCGCGCCGCTCCTGGAGCCCGTACGCCTCGACCGTACGGGCGCCCAGCGCCGTGGAGTTGAGGATCTCGGAGACCTCGCCCGCCGCCGCACCCTCGGCGAGGTACGCCTCGCGGGAGCGGGCCAGGTACCAGCGGCTCACGCCCGCGATCAACGGCAGCCCCACCAGGGAGCAGAGGCCGAGGAGCGGGGAGAGGAGGAAGATCGCGCCGAAGAGGAAGACGGCCTGGACGACGGCGACGAAGATGTCCGGCCCGGCCGAGCGCAGGGTGGCCGCGACGGTCGCCACGTCGAGGGTGGCCCGGGTGACGAGGTCCCCGGTGCCGGCCTTGTCCGCGACGCGGCCGGGCAGGGCGAGGGCCCGCTCGACCACCTCCTCGCGGAGGCGGGCCAGGGCGCGTTCGCCGAAGCGGTGGGAGACGCCGCGGGCCCAGCGGGTCAGCAGCAACTGGGCCGCCGCGCAGCCCAGTACGGCCGCGGCCAGCAGGTCGATGCCGGAGGCGGCCAGGCCGCCCGCCTGGACCCGGTCGACGATCCGGCCGAGGAGCCAGGGGCCTGACGCCGCCGCGAGGGCGACGAGGCAGGTCAGTACGAGGGTGGCCCACACGGCGCGGGAGTCCTCCCTGACCAGCTGCCGGACGGCCCGGCGGACCGTCGCGGCGTCGGCGACCGGCAGGCGCGGCGCGGGGGCGGGGCGGCTCATCGGGCGTCCCCTTCCAGGGGCCGGAGTGCGGCGTCGGGGGCGGTGCCCCGCAGGACCAGGGCCGCGTAGGCGGGCCGGGTGGCGAGGAGTTCGCCGTGGGTGCCAGTGGCGCGGACCTTGCCGTCGTCCAGGTGGGCGACCTCGTCGGCCTGGGCGAGGACGAGCGGCGAGGTGGTGACGACCAGGGTCGTCCGCCCGCGCCGGTGGGCGGCGAGGCGGGTGGCGACCGTCGCCTCGGTGTGCGCGTCGAGGGCGGAGGTCGGTTCGACCAGGAGGAGCACCTCGGGCTCCGCGAGCAGGGCGCGGGCGAGCCTGAGGCGCTGGCGCTGGCCGCCGGAGACGTTGCGTGCCTGGTCGTCGAGGTGGCCGTCGAGCCCGTCGGGCAGACCGTCGGCGATGTCGGTGGCGGCCGCCGCGTCGAGGGCGGCCCGGACGGTGTCGCCGGGGCGGTCGGTGCGGCCGGAGAGGGCGGTGCGCAGGTCGCCGGCGAAGAGGTAGGCGTCGTGGTCGGCGAGGAGGAGGTGGCGCCGCAGGGCGTCCCGGTCCCAGGCGGCCAGGGGGGTGCCGCCCCAGGTGACGGCGGAGGCGCCGTGCCCGGCGAGGCGTTCGGCGACGGCGCGGGTCTCCTCGGGCCGTACGCCCACCAGGGCGGTGACTCTGCCCGGGGTGACGGTGAGGCCGGAGTCGGGGTCGTACAGCTCGGCCGGGGTCTTCGGCGGGTCGAGGCGGGGCCGGCCGGTGGCGGGCGGTGGGGCCAGGGCGAGGATGTCGGTGACGCGGCGGGCGGAGACGAGGCCGCGGGGCAGGTCGTCGGCGCCCTCGATGAAGGCCGAGACGGGGACCAGCAGCGCGGAGACGTAGCCGTAGACCGCCACCAGTTCGCCGACGGTGATGGTGCCGGCGGCCGCCATGCGCGCGCCGATCCAGGTGACGACGGCGAGGAAGAGGACGAGGAGGCAGGCGGTGAGGGCCTGTACCCAGCTGGTGAGGGCGGCGACGCGGTAGCCGAGCGGGACGAGGGCCTGGGAGCGGGCGTGGTGGCGGGCGGCGAAGACCCGTTTGCCGCCGATGCCGTTGAGGACGCCCAGCCCGGCCACCAGGTCACCGGCGAGCGCGGTCAGCTGCCCCTGCTCCTCGCGGTAGCGGCCCTCGGCGCCGTGGAGCCGGCCGAGCAGCGGGCCGACCGTCAGGGCGAGGGCGGGGACGCCGAGCAGGACGACCAGGGCGAGCAGCGGGGAGATCCCGAGGAGCAGGACGGCGGTGACCGCGTAGGCGGCGGCCGCGCCGACGCCGGGGCCGGTGACGGTCAGGGTCTGGGCGATCCGGCCGATGTCTCCCGCCTGGAGATGGGTGAGTTCCCCGGCGGAGACCTGCCGGGGCAGGGCGGAGCCGAGGCGGGTGACGTGGCGGGTGACCACCTGCACGGTCCGGTAGGCCGCGTCCACCCGGACCCGGGTCATGGTGCGGTGGCGCAGGATGCCGAGGACGGCGAGGGCGGCGCCGGTGGCGAGCAGCGCGCCCGTCCACAGGAGCAGCGCCCCGGCGTCCCGGCCGCGCAGGCCGTCGTCGATCGCCCGGGACATCAGGTAGGGCGGGGCGATGAGCAGGCACATCCAGGCGGTGCCCCAGAGGGACCCGAGCAGCACGCGGCGGCGCTGGCTGGTCGTCAGCCACCACAGGAACCTGAGCGGAGTGCGGTGGTCCGGTACCCCCGGGTCCGCGTAGGGGACCCGGCGTGCGTGGCCCGGCCGCGCTCCTGGGCCGCTGCGATCCCGCCGCTCGTTCCTCGCCATGGTTCGTGCCCCCCGTCCCCGCACGCCGGAGACCGGACGGCCCGGGCGCGTTCACCCGTCCACCCTAGTGAGACGCCCCCGCCGTCACGCGTGCGGGACCACCATCGGCGTCCCGGTGACCGGGTCGGGGACCACCACGCACTCCAGGTCGAAGACGGCCTCGACCAGGGCGGCGTCGACGATGTCGGCGGGGGCGCCCTGGGCGACCACCCGGCCGCCGCGCATCGCCACCAGGTGGTCGGCGAAGCGGCACGCCTGGTTGAGGTCGTGGAGGACCGCGACAACCGTACGGCCCTCGTCGCGCAACCGGGCCAGCAGCCGCAGCAGTTGGTACTGATGGGCAAGGTCGAGGAAGGTGGTCGGCTCGTCGAGGAGCAGGTACGGGGTCTCCTGCGCCAGCACCATGGCGACCCAGACCCGCTGGCGCTGGCCGCCGGAGAGCTCCTCCACGCGCCGCTCGGCCAGTTCGGCGACGCCGGCGGCCGCCATCGCGTCGGCGACGGCCTGTTCGTCGGCCGGGGACCAGGTGGCCAGCAGCGACTGGTGCGGGTAGCGGCCCCGGGCCACGAGCTGGCGGACCAGGGTGTTCTCCGGCGCGGTCAGCCCCTGCGGGAGGAAGCCGAGCCGGCGGGCGACCGTCTTGGGGCGCAGGGCGTGCAGGTCCTCGCCGTCCCAGCGGACGGTCCCGGAGTTCGGGGTGAGGAGCCGGACGAGGGCCTTGAGCAGGGTCGACTTGCCGCAGGCGTTGGCGCCCACGACGGCGGTGAAGGCGCCGTCCGGGATGTCCAGGGTGAGGCGCGGGGCGACCACCCGGTCCCCGTAGGCGAGTTCGAGGGCGTCGGCGGTGAGGCGGGGCATGGCGGTGGGTTCTTTCCGGGGGTTCGGTCTCGGCGCGGGGGCCGGTGGTGGTACGAGGCCGGGGCGGCCGGTGCCGGGGGTCATCGGCGCACCTCGCGGACGAGGAGCCAGAGGAGGTAGCCGCCGCCGACGACCGTGGTGACGGCGCCGACCGGCAGCGCCACCGGGGCGAGGACGGTCTGCGCGGTCAGGTCGGCGACCAGCAGGAGCACCGCGCCGGTCAGCGCGGCCGGGAGCAGCGGGACGCCGGCCGCCCCGGCCAGGCGGCGGCCGATCTGCGGGGCGGCCAGGGCGATGAAGACGACCGGCCCCGCCACCGCGGTGACGGTCGCGGTGCAGCCGACTCCGGCGAGCACCACCAGCGGCCGGTAGCCGGAGAGCCGGACGCCGGAGGTGACGGCGAGGTCGTCGCCGACCGCGACCTGGTGCATGGGGCGGGCCAGCGCCGCGAGCAGCACGGCGAGGGCGGCGAGGATCGCCAGCGGCAGGCGCAGGTCCTCCCAGCCGATGCCGTTGAGCGAACCGGCGCTCCAGCCGACGGCCGCCATGGCGACCTCCAGTTCGGCGCGGAGCACGATCCAGGAGTTGAGCGCGGTGAGCATCGCGTTGACGGCGATGCCGATGACGACCAGCCGCAGGCCGCCGAGGCCGGAGCCGAGCGAGAGCAGGTAGACGACGACGGCCGCGGCCAGCCCGCCGGCCACCGAGCCGACCGCCAGTTGGACGCTGGTGCCGGAGAGCACGGTGAGGGCGACCAGCGCGCCGGTGTAGGCGCCCGCGTCGAGCCCGATCACGTCGGGGCTGCCCAGCGGGTTACGGGTGAGGTTCTGGAAGACGGCTCCGGCGGCGCCGAGGGCGGCCCCGAAGGCCAGCGCCGCCGTCACCCGGGGCAGCCGCCACTCCTGCACCACGAAGGCCGCGTCACCGTGACCGGCCAGCGCGGCGATCACCTCGCCGGGCGCGTCCCAGGCGTCCCCCCGGCACAGCCCCACGAAGGCGAGGACGGCGGCGACGGCGGCCAGGACCACGGCGGCGACGGCGCCGCGCCGCTCGACGGCGGCCGAGAAGGGCCCGATCCGGACGGCCAGCGGGGGCCGGGCGACGACGGGGCTCCCCATCTCCGGGGCACGGTCCTCCCGCGCCCTCTTCTCCTCCACCTTCACAGCGTCACCGCCCCATAGCGTCGTACGGCCCAGATGAGTACGGGTCCGCCGAGGAAGGCGGTGACCACGGCGACCGGCACCTCGCCGGTGGGCAGCAGCAGCCGGGCCGCGACGTCGGCGGTGAGCAGGACCAGCGGGCCCAGCACCATGCAGAGCCCCAGCAGCAGCCGGACCGAGCCGCCGGCCAGGCGGCGGGCCAGGTGCGGGACCATCAGGCCGAGGAAGGCGATCGGCCCGGCCAGCGCGGTCGCCGCCCCGGCCAGCACCGTGATGAGGACCAGCACGGTGATCCGGGTCCGCCGCACCCGGCTGCCCAGGGTGCGCGCCACCTCGGTGCCGAGCCCCAGCGCCTGGAGCGGCCGGGCGGCCAGCAGCGCCCCGGCCAGTCCGGCGACGATCACCAGCAGCGGCAGCAGATAGGGCACCTGCTCCCGCCCGGCGAGCGAACCGACCACCCAGAAGCGGTACGTGTCGAAGACGTCGGGGAGCGTCATGCGCAGGGCGAGCGAGAACCCGGCGAGCACGAACCCGAGCGCGGTCCCGGCCAGCACCAGGCGCAGCGGGGACGCGCGGCCCACGGCGTACACGAGGAGCGCCGCGAGCAGGGCGCCGAGGGTGGCGAGGCCGAGCTGGGCGGCCTGCGAACCGGCGAGGCCCGCGACCGCCCCGAGGGTGACGGCGAAACCGGCGCCGCCGGTCACCCCGAGCACGCCCGGTTCGGCGAGGGCGTTGCGGGTGAGGGTCTGCATGAGCGCGCCGGAGACGGCGAGGGCGGCTCCGACCAGGACGCCGATGACCGTGCGGGGCAGGCGTACCTCGCGGATCACCAGGTGGTGGGCGAGGGTGGTGCCGTCGCCGGGCGGGGCGTCGGTGAGGGCGCGCCAGACCTCGGCCGGCGGCACGGTGCGCGTGCCGACGGCGAGGCTGGCGACGGCGGCGGCCAGGAGCAGCACCAGGACGCCGAAGAGCAGGGCGGTGCGGGGTGGTTCAGTCCTCAAGTCCGGCCACTCCGCGCTTCCAGTAGCCGGTGAACAGGGCGTCGCAGCGGTCCTGGCTCCAGGCCCGCAGCGGCTTGATGTCGCCGGACTCGCCGGCGGCGAAGAGGAAGCTCCGGCCGGGGCGGGCGGGCAGTCCGCGCACCGTGCCGGCGAGCCGGGACGGGCCGCCCGCACGGGTCAGGCGGATCACCTCGACGCCGGGGCGCTCGGCGAGCGGGTAGGCGTGCTCGCACTCCTCGTCGGTCTCCAGCACCACCTGCGCGGAGACGTCCTGCGGGCTCTCCTCCAGCCAGCGGGCGAGAGCCGGCAGGGCGGTGGCGTCCACGGCGAAGAGGTAGTGGTCGTAGGTGTGCGGGAAGGACTTGGCGCCGGGCGGTCCCGCCACGGTGATCCGCTCCCCCAGCGGCACCGAGACGGCCCAGCCGGAGGCGTGCCCGCCCTCGTGGACCACGAAGTCCAGGTCGAGTTCGCGGGCGGCGGCGTCGTACCGGCGCACGGTGTAGACGCGGCTGAGGGGGCTCGGGCGCGGCCAGGTCAGCATGCCCCCGGGGGCGGGCACCGGCGGGCGCAGGGTGCCGTCCGGGTCGGGGAAGACGAGTTTGACGTGGTCGTCGGCCTGGTGGGTGTGGAAGCCGTCGAGTCCGGGGCCGACGAGGGTCAGGCGGACCATGCGCGGGTTGATCCAGGTGCGGGCCAGCACCTCCAGGGTGCGGACCTCGATCGGGTAGGGGATGCGGGCCAGGGCGGTGCCCGCGCGGTGGTGTTCGGCGACCTTGGGACCGGGGTCGGAGCGGTCGACGGTGGGGTCGTCGGGTCCGGCCCGGCGGACGCGGGGGTGCGGGTGGGAGTGTTCGGTGGTCATGCCGGTCACCGGTCCAGGAGCGGCTGGAGCGCCTTGTCGAGGGCGTCCAGGGTGCGCAGGGCGGAGGGGTAGGTCGCGGCCTCGGTGTAGCGCAGCGGCACGGTCAGCCCGTCGCGGACGGCGGGGAGTTCCTTCCACAGCGGGGAGTCGAGCACGTACTGCACGGCGGCGGCCGGTTCGCCGTCTGGCTGCACGGTGTACGTGACGACGTCGGCGTCGCCGAGGCTCTCGGGCAGCTGCTCGATGGAGGGGTTCTCGCTGACGTCGCCGCTGCCGCCGGTCTTCTTCTTCACCTCGCCGTAGTAGGTGACGCCGATGTCCTCGGCGATGTTGGTGCCCCAGGAGCGGGAGAACTCGCGCTGGAAGGAGCCCTTCCCGGCCTCGCTGTAGGCGCCGACGTGGCCGAACCGCCGCCCGTCCAGGACCTTGGCGTACTTCTTGCGCAGCTCGCCGGCGCGCTTCTCGTACGCCTCCTTGGCCTCCTCGAAGTGGTCGAGGCGGCCGGCCGCGTCGGACTGGCGGCGGGAGAGGGTGCGCCAGGCGTCGGGCTGGGTCGGGCCGATCGCGACGACCGGGGCGACCGACTCCAGCCGCTTCACGTCGATGTCGGCGAGGACGGGGGTGGGCACGCCGATCACGATCAGGTCGGGGCGGGCCTTGGCGATGGCCTCGTAGTTGGTCTCGGCGGCGGTCTCGCCGGCGACCTTGGGGACCTTCTCGTAGCGGGCGAGGTGCTTGTCGGTCATCAGGTCCAGGCCGCGCTTCCAGGTGGAGATGCCGACCAGCGCCGCGTCGGCCTCGATCAGGGCCGGCACCGCGTACCCGGTGGCGACCACGCGCTTCGGGTCGGCCGGGATCTCGATCTCGCCGTTGTCGGCCTTGAAGACCCGGGTCTTCGGCTTGTCGCCGGCCTTGTCCTCGGTGGCGGTGCCGCAGGCGGTGAGGCCCAGGGCGAGCGCGAGGCCGAGGGCGCCGGCCCGCAGCGGGGCGCGGAAGAAACGCGGGCGGCGCCGGGCGCCGGGCGCCTCGGTGGCGGGGGTCGGGGCGGGCGGCGGGGAAGTCGGGGACATGGAGCGCGTTTCCTTCGGCGTTCGGTGCGATGAGATGCCACCCGCGAGGGCGACGTGGTTAGGTTAGCCTTACTTATCTACCGGATGTGTCGCTGAAAGGACGCGTTGTGTCGCTCGGGGGACAACGAGGGGACGATCCCGTGCGCTGCCAGGAGTACGGCTACGGCCTGGGGCGCCCGGAGGGCATCTTCGTGCTGCGCTACCAGTCGGCGGGGCCGCTGGAGTTCGGCGCCATCGCCCGGCAGGACTTCCTGCACCAGCTCTACTGGTCGCCGGACGGTGCCTTGTCGGCGCTGCACGGAGCCGAGGCCCGCTTCCTGGGGCCCGGTGAGGCGTTCTGGGCGCAGCGGGCGGTCAGCCACGAGGTGCGGGCCGCCGACCGGCAGACGGTGTACCGGATCTGCCTGCGTGAAGTCCCGGCCGCCCTGGCGGAGTTGCGCGCCGGCCCGGTGGTGGTCCCGGAGGAGACCGGGCGGCTCGTCCGGGGGCTGGCCCGTTCCGGGGTGGCCGAGGCGGACGCGCTGGCGGACCGGGCGCGCATCATGGCGGCCCTGGTGCCGTACTCCTTCGCCGGGGACGGCCCGCCCGGCGCCCCGGCCTCGGGCCGCGGTGCGGGGCACGCGCTGCGGGTGGCCCGCGCGCTGGCCCACGACCCCTCGGACACCCGGGAGCTGGCGGCGTGGGCGGCCCAGCTGCACATCAGCGCCAAGACCCTGCAACGCGACTTCCAGCGGGAGTTCGGCATGTCCTACACCCGCTGGCGGACCCTGCTGCGGCTGAGCGCCGCCCGCGCCCTGCTCGGCACCGAGCCGGTCACCCGGATCGCCCGGCGGGTGGGGTACGCCAGCCCGTCGGCCTTCGTGGCGGCCTTCGCCAAGGAGTACGGGCGGACCCCGGCCCGGTACGCCCGCGACGGGGCCGGGGCCTGAGGCTCAGGCCAGCAGGGCCGCCGCCAGTTCGGCGGGCCGGGCGGCGAACGGGCTGTGGCCGCCGGGGAGGGTCCGGACCGTGAACCGGCGGCCGGGCATGGCCCGGTCGGTCTCCGCGATCATCAGGTCCTGCACCGCCGGGGTGAGCGCCTGGTCCTCCGCGCAGCGCAGGAAGGTGCGCGGGATGCTCCCCCAGCGTTCCGGGGTGAGGGTGACCGGCGTGGTGGGCACGGACAGCGGCACGTCGGTGCCGAGGGCGGCACGCCAGCGGGCGAAGCGGCCGGGCGGGGTGTCCTGGTAGTAGGCGAGGCGGAGTTCCTCCACGTAGGCGGGGTCGGGTGAGAGCGGATTGATCCGTACGGCGCCGAGCGCGGCGGAGTCGCCGAGGGAGAGGGAGTGGCCGCGCGAGGTGGCGTTCTCGGGCGCCTCGATGTAGTCGAGGAAGCGGGGGCGGCCTGCGGGGACGAAGGCGGAGAGGTGGACGAGGGCGTCGACGAGGTCCGGCGCCCGCTCGGCGGCCAGCGCGGCCGGGCCTCCGCCCGCGCTGTGGGCGACCAGGACGACCCGGTGGTGCCGGCGGGCCGCGCGCAGGGTCTGAAGGACGGCTTCGGCACAGTCGTCCATCGTCACGGAGGCGAGCGGGGACCTCTCGGTGAGCAGCCCCGGCTGGCCGGGCAGCAGGTAGCCGCCGGGCAGCGGTCCGTCGAGCCCGTGCCCCGGCAGGTCGACGGCGTAGCCGGCGGCGCCGAGGCGGGCCAGCGCCTGGAGCGTGGCGGCCCACTGGGCGGAGCTGTGCCAGGCCCCGTGCACGAGGACGAAGGCGGTGCGGGAGCGGGCGAGTTGAAGGGCGACGGGCGCGGTGGCGTTCATACCCGCCATCCCACGCGGCCCGCTCCCGCCCGGCCACGGGAAGATCCCGCGGGCCCGCCGACGATACCCAGGGGGTATCGCGCGCCGGACGGTGTCGCGGGGAAGGACGGGGACGATGGAGGCACGGCACCTGCGGTACGCGGTGGCCCTCGCCGAGCACGCGCACTTCGGGCGGGCGGCCACCGCGCTGGGCATCGCGCAGCCACCGCTGTCGAAACAGATCGCCGCCCTCGAACGCGAGGTGGGCGCCCGCCTCTTCGACCGCACCCGCCGGGGCGTCTTCCCGACGGCGGCGGGAGCGGCCTTCCTGGTACGGGCGCGGGCGGCGCTCGCGGAGATCGGCGCGGCCTCCGTCGACGCGGCCCGGGCGGCACGCGGCGAGAGCGGCCGGCTGCGCCTGGGCTTCATCGCCTCGGCCCTGCTGGACCCGCTGCCGGGTGTGCTGCGCCGGTTCAGCCGGGAACGGCCCGGAGTGAGGCTGGAGTTGCACGAGATGGCGTCCAGCCGCAGCAGCGCCGCCCTGGCCGGCGGGGAGCTGGACGTGGCCGTCACCCTCGGCCGGCCGCGCGGAATCGGCGCCGAACGCCTGGTGTCGGTCCCGGTCGGCCACGACCACCTGGTCGCCGTGGTGGGCTCCGGCCATCCGTACGCGGGACTGCGGTCGGTGGCGGTGGCCCAACTGCTCCACCAGCCGCTGATCCTGGCCTCCGGCGAGGACGAGCCGGCGGTGGCGGCCGGGCTGCGCGACCTGCTCGGCGAGGGCTCCCCGGCGCTCGCGTCGGCGACGGTCGCCCGGGACGTGCACACCGTCATCGGCCTCGCCGCCTGCGGGGTCGGGGTGGGCCTCGGACCCTCCCGGATGCTGGCGGCCCCGCGTCCGGGCACCTGGTTCTGCGAGGTCACCCCGCGCACCCCGCTCCCGGACCTGGTGCTCTCCTTCTCCCCCGAGGACCGCTCCCCCGTCCTGGACGCCTTCCTCGACGTCGTCCGCGCCAACTGCCCGGTCGTGGGCGCCGCTCTGGACCGGCGGCTCGGCCCCCGGAGCGAGGCGGCGGGGTAGGTTCGGCCCATGAGCGACGACTGGCGGACGGACCGCGTCGGCAGCGCCCTGCGCGGCGAGAACCCCACCGTACTGCGCCGGCTGACCGCCGGCTTCGCCGTCATCGGCGACGTGCAGTTCCTCCCGGGCTACTCGGTGCTGCTGGCCGACGACCCCGCCGTGGACAGGCTCTCGGACCTCCCCCGCCCCAGGCGGCTGGAGTTCCTCTCCGACATGGACCGCCTCGGCGAGGCCGTCGAACGGGCCTGCGCTCGCGCGGACCCCGCCTTCCTCCGCGTCAACCTGGAGATCCTGGGCAACACCGACGGCTTCCTGCACGCCCACGTCTGGCCCCGGTACGCGTGGGAGCCAGCGGAGCTGGTGCGCCGGCCGGTCTGGCTCCACCCCCGGGACCGGTGGAGCGACCGGCGGTACGCCCTCGGCCCGGGGCACGAGGTGCTCCGCGAGGCGATCGGGGAGGAGCTGGACCGCAGCGCCCTCGCTAGCTGAGCGACAGAAGCATCACGAGCAGGAACAGCGCACTCGGCGTGAGCAGCATCGCGGCCAGGTGCCCGAGGAGGGTCCGCGGCAGGCCCGCCCCGGCGAACAGCACCAGCCCGGCGGCGAGCCAGATCCCGTAGATCTCGGCGCCCAGGATCCAGGAGGCGGTCTCCTCCTCGCGGGTGGAGGCCCCCGCCCCGGCCACCATCCACCAGAGGACGACGCAGCAGAGCAGCAGATCGCCGACGACGACAGCGAAGGCCGCCGGCCTGTCCGACCGGCGCAGCCGGCTGCGCAGTTCTACGAGGCTCACAGCCACGGGAGCCTATACGGGGCGCGCGTCCGCCTACGGCCGTGGGGCCCGGGCCGACCCCCGCTCCAATCTCCCCGGCAGCTCCGTCCTGCGCCGTATGCCGAGCTTGCGGTAGGTACTGGTCAGGTGGGTCTCCACGGTGCGGCGGGCGAGGTGCAGCAGGTCGGCTATCTCGGTGTTGGTGTGCCCTTCGGCGGCGAGGGTGGCGATGCGGTGCTCGCTGTCGGTGAGGGCGACGGAGCCGGTGCGGGCCGCCGCCGGATGGCGTGCCCCGCCCTCGCGCAGGGCCTGGGAGGCGAGCCCGAGCCAGCGCACGGCGCCGGAGCGTTCGGCCAGTTCGGCCGCCTCGCGCAGCCGGACGCGGCCCCGGCCGCGCTCCCCGGCGGCGACCAGCTGGCGGCCCTGGGCGAGAAGGGCCGGGATCAGCTCCGCCAAGGGGTCGCCGGGGACCTCGCGCAGGGTGTCGACGGCTTCCTCGGCCAGTTCCAGGCCGTGGCGGCCGCCGGTGGCGGTGCCGAGGACGCTCAGGGCGCGGCCGACCGTGCGCGGGGTGCCCCACACCCGGGCGAGCCGCACTTCCTCCGTCGCCAGGTCCAGCGCCTCCTGACCGCCGCCGAGTTCCAGCCGGCAGGCTGCCACGGCGCTGCGCCACGGGGTGACGACGGGACTGACCACCTCGCGGGCGCTCTGCCTGCGCCCGCACTCCAGGAAGTCGTGGACCGCGCCCGCCGGGTCGCCGGTGGCGGACCGCAGCACGCCGCGCGCATAGAGGAAACGGTTCACCTCCCAGCCGTCCGGCGCCGAGTTCAGGTCGAAGCGGCCCGCGAAGCCGCGTGCCTCGTCGGTGCGTCCGGTGTGGACCAGCGCCATCAGCACATGGGCGTCCTGGTTGGTGGGGACGGCGCGGGCCTCGCCCTGGCGCCCGGCCCGGCCCGAGGCGAGCAGGCGGGCGTGGTCGCCCCGGGCGGCGGCGATGTCGGAGCCGGTGTTGAGCAGGGCGGCGAGCATCGGGTGGAGCAGCCCGGGGTGCTGCCCGGCGAGCCCCCGCTCGACCAGCCGGTCCGCCTCGTCGAGCTCGTCGGCCCACTGGGCGACGGCGGCGGCCGTGCCGACGAGGAAGGGTTCGGCGAGCGGATCGGTGGGCTGGGCGAGCAGCTCCCGCATCCGGCGCATCGCCTCGGGCGCCGAGACGAGCCCGGCCGTCGCGGCGTACCGGACGAGGAGCGCCTGTCCGGCGGTGCCCACCAGTTCCGGGGAGCGTTCGCCGGTCTCGCAGAGCCAGCGGTACACCTCCTGCCTGCTGGCCAGGTCGCCGTCGGAGACGAGCGCCGAGGCGGCCCGTACGGTGCGGGCCAGCCCCGGGTGGCCGGAGAGGCTGCCGCCCGCGCGGCGCAGCACCTCCATGGCGGTGCGGATCTCGCCCCGGGCGGCCAGGGCGGCGCCGAGCGCGACGGCGGTACGGACCCGGTCGCGCGGCCCGGCGGGCAGGTGCTGGGCCTCGGCGAGGCGGGCGATGGCGGCGGGGGCGTCGGCGGAGGCGTACTCCAGGGAGCCGAGCTGGGTGAGGAGCCGTTGCCTGAGGCCGCCGGTGAGTTCCTCCTCCAGGGCGCGGCGCAGGTAGCCGACGGCGTCGTAGGGGCGGGCGTCGTGCACGGCGACGGTGGCGGCGTCGCGCAGGACGCGCAGGGCCCAGGGCGGTCCGGCGGCCGGGACCCGTAGCAGGTGGCGTGCGATCTCCTCGACGCGGTCGCCCCGGCGCGTCATCGCCTCGGCGGCCGCCCGGTGGGCCGCCTGCCGGCGGCGCAGGGGCCAGCCGGTGAGGACGGCGTCGCGCAGCAGGGGGTGGGCGTAGCGGGGGCGGCCGGCGGCGTCGGTGCGGAGCAGGCCGAGCCGGCCCATGGCGGCGAGCCAGCCGGCGACACGGGCGGGGTCCGCCCCGGCGGCCTCGGCGAGGAGCCCGGCCGGGTCGCGGGCGGCCGCGCCGGACCCCCCTACGGTGGGGGGACGTTCGCGCACCGACGGGTGGGGCGGCTCCGGCGGGGCGTCCGTCCCGGTGTCACCGGCGGCGGACGGTGACGGCCACGCCTCCTCCAGCGCGGCCAGGCACCGGGCCACCTCGGCGGTGGCGGCCCCGGCGTTCTCCAGCCACCAGGAGACCGCGGCCGGGTAGGAGCCGGGGTAGAGCGCGGCGCAGCTCTCGGGCAGGGCGGGCACCCCGTCGGCGGCGGGTGCGTCCGGCTCCGGCCAGGGGGTCGCGCCGAGGTCGTCGAGGAGTGCGTGGAGGAAGAGCGGGACGCCCGCCCCGGCACGTACGCAGGCTTCCGCCCACACCTCGCCGGCCGCCGGGAACGCCTCGCGTACGAGGGCGGCGGCGGCCTCGTCGCCGAGCGGGGCGACGGTGCGGGTGCGGACCAGGGAGGGGGCCAGCGACTGGGCGAGCCCCGGGGGCCGGGGTTCGATGTCGTACTGGCTGCGTTCGGTGGCGACCAGCAGGAGCGGTAATCGGTCGAGGCGGCGGGCGGCGTCCAGGAGCCAGCGGCGGGAGGGGTCGTCGGCGAGGTGGACGTCGTCGACCGCCACGAGCAGCGGGGCCTCGGCGGCGTACGTCCGCAGGGTCCGCCAGAGCCGGGCGGCGGTGCCCCGTTCGTCGCCCTCGGGGACGAGGTCGGCGAACTCGTCCTCCGGGCTGAGCAGTTGCCGGACGGCGGCGAGGGGGACGCCGGTGTCCTCGGGTGAGCAGCGCGCCCGCAGCACCCGCAGGCCCCGGGCTGCGGCGGCGCGGACAGCGGCGTCGAGGGCGGTGGTGCGGCCGGTGCCGGTGGCGCCGCGCAGCAGGACCAGGCGTCCGCTGCCGCTCCGGGCGCGCTCGATCTCGGCCGCGAGGGGCCCGTCGTGGTGAGGGTGCTCGCGTGGCGGTCGGGTCATCGGTGCCTCCGTGTGCTCGATCCTGCTCCCCCGCTCTGTGAGACGCGGGAGCGCCGGGGTTCGGTGGGGTGAGAAGACCCACGCGGGGATACGGCGTGTCGCGCTCGACGGCGCGCGCTGTGGTGACGGTCACGGTGGGGAGCGGGCGGCCCGCGCCTCTCCCCCGACACCGCTCCGACCTGCGAGGACAGGGGACTTCCACGGGTCTCGGCGGGGCGGCCGGCACCGGTCTCGTGGTGTGCCTCGTGGTGGTCCACGATTGCGCCCGGGCCGGTGGCGGCAGAAGTGTGGATCTTGCCTGGAGGCTGGCGGTCGGCGCCGGCCGGCGGGCTCGTGAACAGGGGATGACGGTTGCTCAACTCATCGTGGACTGCCTCCACTCCCGCCCCCGACGGCGGCCGGGGCGGGCCCGTGCCGGTGGCGGTGGTCGCCGCCGACCCCATCAGCAAGGAGGGCGCGGTCAGCCAGTTGCGCCGCCAGCCCGAGGTCGAACTGCGGGAGGAGTCGGCGCCGGGCACGGTGGCGCTGGTGGTCGAGAACGCGCTCGACGAGAACGCCGTCGGGCGGCTGCGCCGGATCGTGCGCGGCGAGGGGGCGCGGGCCGCCCTGGTGGTCGGCACGCTCCAGGAGCGCGAGTTGCTGGACGTGGTCGAGTGCGGGGTCGGCGCCATCGTCTGGCGCCACGAGGCGACCGCCCGGCGGCTGGTCTCGGCGGTGCTGGCCGCCTCGCGCGGCGACGGCGACCTGCCGGCGGACCTGCTGGGGAGCCTGCTGAGCCAGGTGGGCACCCTCCACCGCGGCGCGGTGGGGCAGCAGGGCGGTCCCTCGCTGGGGCTCACCCCACGTGAGGTGGACGTGGTGCGGCTGATCGCGGAGGGGCTCGACACCGGGGAGATCGCCGGCAAGTTGTCGTACTCCGAACGCACTGTCAAGAACGTGATCCACGGGGTCACCACCCGGCTCCACCTGCGCAACCGCGCACATGCCGTGGCCTTTGCCCTCAGGGAAGGATACATCTGACCGAACGGGCAGCCGAGAGGGCCAGGAGGGCAGCCCACGATGCCCTCCCGTCGTCCCCGCCGCGCCTGCGGGCCCGGCCGGGCCCCGGGCAGGATCGGTGGTGCACGCGGACCGGCGGCAGGGCGGTGCGGCAGGCGGCGAGGCGGGAGCGCGAGAGTGATCCACGAGGTGGACGAGGTCCTCAAGGGGCTGTTCGGCACCGGGGTACTGGCCGGGTCGGGAATCGACGTCTCCTTCGAGGCGCCCACCCGGGACTGGGCGGCACGGCGCAACGCCCCCGTGGTCAACGCCTACCTGTACGACATCCGGGAGGACGTGGCCCGGCGCCAGCGCGGCCAGGAACCGGTCCGCGACGCGGCGGACATCGTGGTGCGGCGCCGCCGCCCGCCCCGCTGGTTCCGCCTCTCCTACCTGGTGACGGCCTGGACGAAGACCCCGCAGGACGAACACCGCCTGCTCTCCGCCGTCCTGGCGACGCTGCTGCCCCGCGAGGTCCTGCCCCCGGCCGAACTGCCGGGCGCGCTGGGGGCGCTGGGCCTGTCGGTGCCGCTGACGGTGGCGGGCATCCAGACGGAGTCGCGTTCGCTCGCCGAGATCTGGTCGGCGCTCGGCGGCGAACTGAAGCCCTCGGTGGACCTGGTGGTGACGGTGCCCTTCCCGTCCTACCCGGAGTACGACGCGGGCCCGCCGGTCACCGAGGGCGCGACGGTGCGGCTGCGCGGCGTGAACGGCGATCCGCCCCGCTCCGGCGAACGCTCGCACCGGCCGCGCCAGGTGGCGGCCGTCCGCGCGGCCCGTGAGGCGGCACGCCGCCGCCGGGGCTCGTGATGACCGCCTACGACCCGCCCCTGCCCGGCCTCGCCGAGGACGTACCGGACGCGGCGGCACCGGCGCTGCTGGCCCGGCTGGCCGTACTGCGCGACGGGGTGGCGGCCCTGGTGGCGCGACGGGCGGCCGGTGACCCGACGGCCGAGGACCCGCTGCGCGGGCTGTACGTCTCCGACGAGGCGGCGCGGCAACTGCTGGACCGGTGGCGGCCGGAGGAGGAGGCCGAGGAGTCCGGCGCGCCCGCCCCGAGCGCCGTCGCGGCCGGGGCCCACCCGGACGGCGCGCCCGGCGACCGCCTGGCCCGGCTGGCCTTGCGGGCGGGACTGACCGGCCTGGACACCGCCCTCCTGCTGATCGCCCTCGCCCCGGACGTGGACCGGGGCGTCGAGCCGCTCTACGGCTACCTCAACGACGACGTGAGCCGCCGCCGGGCCACCGCCGGGCTGGCCCTGGAGCTGTGCGGGGTGCCCACCTCGCAGGCGGCGGCCCGGGCGCGGCTGCACGCCTCGGCGCCGCTGCGGGCCTGGGGCCTGCTGGAGGTGGAGGAGCCCGAACGCCCCTTCCTGACCCGCTCGTTGCGCGTCCCCGACCGGGTGGCGGGGCATCTCCTCGGCGACGACACCCCGGACGCCGCCCTGCTCGGCCTGTTGCAGCCCCTGCCGCCGCCGCTCCCCCAGGACCCCGAGGCCACGGAGTTCACCCGGCTGCTCGCCGCCCGGCTCGGCGCGGGCCCGGTCACGGCCTACCTGCGCGAGCCGCGCGAGGGCGACGGCCTCGCCGTACTCGCCGCCGCGCTGCCCGCCGCCGGGCTCTCCGCGCTGACCTGCATGGCCGCCGAGGAGCGGGTCCCGGAGCTGCTGCGCGAGGCACGGCTGACCGGGCGGCCCCTGGTCGTCCCCGGCCTGCCCGAGCGGCCCGGTCCGCTGGTGCGGGCGCTGACCGCCGCGCCGGACGTGACGGTGCTGCTGACGGACCGCCGCCCCTACGACCCGGAGTGGTCGCCCGCCGACGTGCTGGTGCTGGACGCCCCCGGGCGCCGGGCCGGCGGGACGGCCGCGTGGCGCGCGGCGCTCGGCGCGGACGCGGACGGCTTCGACCTGGCCGCCGCCGTGGCCCCGTACCGGCTCGGTGGTGACCGGGTGCGGCGGGCGGCGCGGGCGGCCCGCGCGCTGGCGGAGTTCGAGGGCGCGCCGGTGGGCGCGGCCCACGTCCGGCGCGCCGCCCGGCGCCAGTCGGCCTCCGGCCTCGAACAGCACGCCCGGCGCATCCGGCCGGCCGTGGACTGGGACGATCTGGTGCTGCCCGAGGGGCCGCTCAGCCAGTTGCGGGAGCTGGCGCTGCGCGCCCGCCACCGGGACCGGGTGCTCGGCGAGTGGCGGCTGAACGCGGGCGGCGGGCGCGGCCGGGGGGTGCTCGGGCTGTTCGCGGGCGAGTCCGGCACCGGCAAGACGCTCTCGGCCGAGGTGGTCGCGGCCGACCTCGGACTCGACCTGTACGTCGTCCAGTTGTCCTCGGTGGTCGACAAGTACGTCGGGGAGACCGAGAAGAACCTGGAGCGGATCTTCACCGAGGCCGACCGGACCGACGCGGTCCTCCTCTTCGACGAGGCGGACGCGGTCTTCGGCAAGCGTTCGGAGGTGAAGGACGCCCACGACCGGTACGCCAACATGGAGAGCGCCTACCTGCTCCAGCGGCTGGAGTCCTTCGAGGGGATCGCGCTGCTCACCACCAACCTGCGCGCCAACATCGACGAGGCGTTCACCCGCCGTCTGGACCTGGTGGTGGACTTCCCCTTCCCCGACGCCGGGCAGCGTCTGGCGCTGTGGCGGCACGGCCTCTCGCACGTACCGCACGAGGAGGGGACCGACCCGGCGGAGCTGGCCCGGGAGTTCGAGCTGGCCGGCGGGTCCATCCGCAGTGCCGTGGTCACCGCCGCCTATCTCGCGGCCGGCCGGGGGACCCCGGTGTCCGGCGGGGACCTGCTGGAGGGTGCCCGCCGCGAGTACCGCAAGGCGGGCCGCCTGGTGCCCGGTGAGGGCGGCTGGTGAGCCGCCCTCACCGGAGCTCCGGCCGGCCTTCTCTCAGGAGCCCGTCTTCTGCTGCGTGGGCATGATCTCCCACTCCTGGTCGTCGGTGAGGGTGCAGGTGAAGATGAGCAGCCGGGCACCGATCTTGCCGTCGCCGGAGCCCGCGACCTCCAGGCAGAGGTTGTTGCTGACGGCGTTGCGTATCCAGTAGGCGCCGTTGTCGAGTTCCTGGGCCCACCAGAGCTGGTTGTCGTTCATGGTGCCGTCGCAGGTGAACTCCGAGATCGGGGTCCTGATCGGCTGGGGGCCGAACTTCGGCAGGTCCATGCAGAGCCGGTCCATGGTGTTGCGGATCAGGAAGAGCGGGGCGCCGTTGGGGCCGCCCTTCTCCTGGGTCACCACGAGGTCCCAGAGCTGGTTGTCGCCCGTCTCGTGGCAGGTGGCCTGCTGGACCCGCTCGTTGATCTTGCCCTTGCCCCGGTCGGGGACGTCGGCGCAGTAACCGGTGGTGGTGTTGCGCAGCAGGACCCGTTCGGCGGGCACCACGCCCGGCTCCTCGGTCGGTGAGGGCTCGCCTCCCCCGCCGCCGTCGGCTCCGCCCGCGGGCTCCTCGCTGGGCTCCGGCTCGGGCTCGGGCGGCGGCGCCTGGCTCGGCGGGTCCGGGGTGGGGCTGGGGGCGAGGGCGTCGGCCGCGGCGGCCTGTTCGGTGGCGCTGGTGCGGACCTGCGGCTTGTAGGCGATCCAGATCATCACGAAGGCGATGGCCAGGGCCATGAAGATGCCGAGGAAGGTGGCGAGCCAGCGCGGCAGGAACCCGCGCTGCACGTAAGTGCCCTCCACCTCGCCCGGTTCGGCGCCGGAGCGGCGCAGGGTCAGGGTGAAGGGCCGCTCCTCCTTCGAGCCGAACCAGATCTTCTGCCGCGGCCGGACCACGGTGTCGACGAAGGCGGCACGCCCCGGTTCGATCTGCACGTTCTGCGGCCGGATCTCGTACGACAGGTGGTCGCCGTTGTCGCTGCCGCTGACGGAGGCGGTGACCTTGGTGTTGCCGAGGTTGTCGACGGCCAGCCGGGGGCGGCCGCGGAAACGGCCCTTGACGGTCACCGGCACCAGCTCGGCGCGGACCTCGGTGAAGGGGGAGACGGTGATGTTGCCCTCGGGGACGGTCACCGCCTCGGGGTGTTCGGTCGGGGTGATGCGCACCGCGTACGGGTTGGGGCCGGCCACCGCGTCGGGCGTACGGGGCGGGGAGAACGTCAGTTCCACCGTGCCCGTCGTCCCGGGGTAGAGCCGCAGCGTCTGCGGTTCCACCCGGGTCCAGGGCGCGAGGGCCCCCACGGGTTCGAACCGGTACTCGTCCACCACGTCGCCGGTGTTGCGCACCCGCAGCCGCACCTGCGCGGAGCCACCGGGCTCGACGCTCGCCGACGCGGGCTCAAGGGAAGTCCATAGGCTCACGCAGCCACGCTAGACAACGTCCGACGCCCCGTCACGGGCCACGGGGGCAGACCTCGCTGCCCGCGCGGGCAGGGTCGCCGGGCAGGCTTCGGCCGGCGAGGCGTGGAGCGGCGTTCCCCGGGGAAGTTCCCCGGCGGCACCCCTCCCTGGTTGCCGGAGCGCCGGGCCGGCCCGGCGACGGCTGCCCCTGCGGGCAGAGTTGGGGGCAGCACTGCTGCCCCGCGACCGGCCCCCACGGCCGTTCCGGCGAGGGCGGCTCGCGCGTGAGGGTGAGCGACGTCCTGTCTCGTACCCCGAGGAGAGCAGAGCATGCCGTCCTACCTGTCGCCCGGCGTCTATGTCGAGGAGGTGGCCAGCGGTTCGCGCCCCATCGAAGGGGTGGGCACCTCGGTGGCGGCCTTCGTGGGCCTCGCCCCGTCCGGCCCGCTGAACGAACCCACGCTGGTGACCAACTGGACGCAGTACGTCGCGGCCTTCGGTGACTTCACCGAGGGGTACTTCCTCGCCCACTCCGTCTACGGCTTCTTCAACAACGGCGGTTCGGCCGCCTACGTGGTCCGGGTCGGCGGCTCGGCCGAGGGCACCGCCGGCGAGGCCGGCCCGGCCGCGGTGACGGGTACCACCGCGCCGGCCGCGCTGCCGGCCGCCGAGCCCGCGCAGCTCGGCACCTTCGCGGTGACCGCGCTCGCGCCCGGCACCAAGGGCCCGCTCACCGTCGAGGTCGCCGACCCCGAGGGCGAGGGGGCGGCCGAGCGGTTCAAGCTGGTCGTCAAGGACGGCGGCAAGGCCGTCGAGACCTTCGACGTCAGCGCCAAGAAGGGCACCCGCTCCTACGTCGTCACGCAGGTCAAGGAGCAGTCCAAGCTGATCTCCGTGACGGAGGCCGCGCCCACCGGGCAGCTGGCCCGCCCGGAGAACCAGACGGTCACCCCGGCGGCCCCGCCCACCGCCCCGGCCGAGCCCGCCACCGCCCCGGCCACGAAGAACCCGGCGAACCCCGGCCCCGCCCAGTACCTCGGCGACTCCGCCGACCGCACCGGCTTCGGCGGCCTGGAGGCGGTGGACGAGATCTCCATGGTCGCCGTCCCCGACCTGATGGCCGCCTACCAGCGGGGCGCCATCGACCTGGAGTCGGTCAAGGCCGTCCAGCTCGGCCTCATCGCCCACTGCGAGCTGATGGGCGACCGCGTCGCCATCATCGACCCGCCGCCCGGCCAGAACGCCCAGCAGATCCGCGTCTGGCGCCAGGAGACCGCCGGGTACGACTCGAAGTACGCGGCGCTGTACTACCCCTGGATCAAGTCCTTCGACCCGGCGTCGGGGCAGGCCCGCCTGATCCCGCCGAGCGGCCACGTGGCCGGCATCTGGGCCCGCAACGACTCCGAGCGCGGCGTGCACAAGGCGCCCGCCAACGAGGTGGTGCGCGGCGCCGTCGACCTGGAGCTCCAGATCACCCGGGGCGAGCAGGACCTGCTCAACCCGATCGGCGTCAACTGCATCCGCGCCTTCCCCGGCCGCGGCATCCGTGTCTGGGGCGCCCGTACCCTCGCCTCCGACCCGGCCTGGCGCTACCTGAACATCCGCCGGTACTTCAACTACCTGGAGGAGTCGATCCTGATCGGCACCCAGTGGGTGGTGTTCGAGCCGAACGACCACAACCTCTGGGCGCGCATCCGCCGCAACATCTCGGCCTTCCTGGTCAACGAGTGGCGCAACGGCGCCCTCTTCGGCCAGAGCCCCGACGAGGCGTACTACGTCAAGTGCGACCAGGAGACCAACCCGCCGGAGTCGGTCGACCTCGGCCGGGTGGTGTGCGAGATCGGCATCGCGCCGGTCAAGCCCGCCGAGTTCGTGATCTTCCGGCTGGCGCAGTTCTCCAGCGGCAGCGGTGAGCTGGAGGAGTAGGCCGGGCTCCGCCTCCCGCACGCAGGTCCCACGCTTTCCCGCATTCCACCGCATTCCCGAAGGACAGCGAACAGATGAGTCTCCAGCCGGGTGACGCCCTCACCTCACACAATTTCGGCCTCCAGATCGACGGGGTGATGGTCGAGTACCTCGCCGAGGTCAGCGGCCTCACCCTCGAACAGGACGTCATCAAGTACCAGCAGAACAACGGCGCGACGGGCAAGGCCGGGGTCTCGCTGCTGCCGGGCACGCAGAAGGACGGCCAGTGCACGGTGGTGCGCGGCATGACCCAGTCGGCGTCGTTCACGCAGTGGATCAACGACTCGATCAACGGCCGGATGGCCACGGCCCGCAAGAACGCCTCGATCATCATGATGGACTTCGAGGACAACCCGGTGAAGCGCTACAACCTGCGCAACGCCTGGTGCAGCAAGATCGACACCAGCACGGTGAAGGCGGGCGAGGCCGCCGCGCTGACCGAGTCCGTGACCATCGTCTTCGAAGAACTGGTCATCGAGTAATGCGGCGCACGGCCGCCGCGGCTCCCGGCGCCGCCCCCTCGGCCGCGGCGGCAGGAGCGGATCTCCCCCGTCCCGCTCCTGCCGCCGCACCCGCGCCCCCCGAGGCTCCGGCACCGGAGCAGCGGGAGCGGCTGCGCACGGAGTTCCCCTTCGAGCTGCCGCGCGGGTACGTCGACGAGTCGGGCACCGTCCACCGGGACGGGGTGATGCGCCTGTCGACGGCACGGGACGAACTGGTCCCGCTGCGCGACGTACGCGTCCAGGAGAACCCGGCGTACCTCTCGGTGGTGCTGCTGGGCCGGGTCATCACCCGGCTCGGCGAGCTGCCGATGGTGCACGACGGGATCGTGGAGAACATGTTCGCCTCCGACCTGGCGTTCCTCCAGGACTTCTACCGGCAGATCAACGCGGAGGGCCACACCCGGGCCGGGGTCCGGTGCCCGCACTGCTCCGAGCCGTTCGAGGTGGAACTCGGCGGGAGCCGCCTGGGGGAATCGTGACGTACGCGACCGACCGGCTGCACGAGGAGATCGCGTACGTCGCCTTCCACTTCCACTGGGGTCTGGAGGCGATCCTGGACCTCGAACACCACGACCGCCGCCGGTACACGGATCAGATCGCGTCCCTGGTGACGCGGGCGGAGGGCTGAGCGGTGGGATTCCTGGAGCGGCTGCGGGGACGCAGGGGCGGTACGCCGGAGACTCCCGGCGCGGACTCCGCCGGCCCCGCGCCGGCGGTGCCGTCGGGGCCGGTGGCGGAGGCGTCCCCGGCGCCCGCGCCCGTGGTGCCCTCGTGGTCCGGGCTGCCGCCGGTCCAGCTCGCCGCGCGTGCCGGAGGCGCGGGGGTGGCGGACAACGCCTTCGGCGGCACCCTGCCGACCTGGCAGAACCCGTCCTTCACCGCGACGGCCTCCCCGGCCGTGCTGAACCCGGCGGCCGGCGCGGGCCTGCTCCCGGGCGCGCTCGGCACCTCCGGGACGCCCGTGACGGGGATGGAACGGCCCGCCGGACCCATGCCGACCGCCGCCCCGGCGGCCGGCACCCCGGCCCCGAGGCCGCCGGCGGCACCGCTGCGCGCGCTGCCCGGGACGGCGTCCGCGCCGGGCTCCGGCAGCCCCGCCCCGGTGCGCCCCTCGCCGGGCGCGCGGGCGGCCGAACGTCCCGCCGCACGCCGGGAGCCGGCTCCGCCGGTCCAGCGGACGGTTCCGCGCGGGGCACCCTCGGCGGCTCCGGCGGCAACCCCGGCGGCGAGCCCGTCCGCCCGGGCTCCGCGTGGTCCGCAGGGGCCGCGCGTGACACCGGTCCCGTCGGAGCCGGCCGCGCCCCGGCAGTCGCTGACTCAGGCCCCGTCCCGCGCGGGGCAGGTGCAGCGGCGCGCCCTGCCCGCTGCCCGCTCCGCCACCCCGAGCGCCCCGCCCCGGACGGCGACCCCGTCCGGGGCGGGAGCACACACCGGCGGCGAACACGCCCCCGGCCCGGAGCCCTCCCCAGGACAGCCCGCGCCTGACGCGGGGCGGCCCGCGGGTGACCGGCGGCCGCCGTCAGGCCCCGCTCAGCGAGGAAGCGCCCCGGCGCAAGCTCCCGCGGACAGCCGGAAGACCCCCTCCGCGTCGCCCCGCCCCACCGGCAGCCCGTCGCCGCAGGCCCCCGTCCAGCGGGCCACCGCGCCCCGGGCCGGCGCGGCAGGCAAGCCTGCCGACACGCCAGTTGTCGACACATCGATCAGTAGTCACGCACCTGCCCCGGTCGCCCGTACCGACAAAGCGACCCGCGCCCCCGCAGGCCGGGCCGAAGGACCTTCGGGAGTCCCGGCTCGGCCGACCGCGACCACGGGTGCCCCCACTCCCCCGCCCCCGGCAGCACCGGCACCGCAGCCCGAGCGCCCCCGCCAGGGACAGGCGCCGGAGACCAGGGCGGCCGCCGATGCCGCCCCGGTCTCCGGCGCCGCGAGTGCTCCCGCGCGTCCGTCCGCGAGGCCCACCGGCGGCAGCACGCCGGGCGGTGCCCCGGTCCAGCGTGCCGTCTCCCGCCAGGAACGACCGGCCACGCCCGCACCGGCTGCCGGGAATCAGCGGCCCGCAAGCGCCCCGACGGTGCCCGGAACCGGCAACAGCACGGAATCCGCCACCCCTTCTCCCGCCCCCTCTCCCGCGCCCGCTCCGGCCGTACGTCCCGACTCCGCGCCCCCGGCCGGGCGCACCCCCGCACAGTCGCAGCCGGACCTGCCCGTCCAGCGGGCCACCGCCAAGAACTCGGCCAGAGGGTCGGGCCCGGTCGGCGGGGCGCCGGGGGGCGCCTCGCCGACGGCCGGCTCCTCCCCGACCGGGCACGCCTCGCCTGCGAGGTCCGGCAGCCCCGCAGAGCCGGTCGCGCCGTCCGGCTCCGGGCCCTCGTCCCGGCCCGCGCCTCCCACCCCGCCTGCCACGCCCTCCGGGCCCGCTCCGGTGAGCAGGGCCGCCACCACGTCCGGCTCTCCCTCGTCGAGCGGTTCGGTCCCCTCGTCCTCAGCCCCGTCGCCCTCCACCGGCCCGAGCCGACCGGCGCCGGAAAGGGCCGCCGGGCGTGCCGGAGCCGAAGCTCCCCCGGCGCACAACACCCGGGCGGGTTCAGCGACTTCACCGAGTCAGGCCCCGGCGCCCCGTAAGGGCACCGAAGGCTTCGGGTCGTCCCGCCCGGACCGGCCTTCCGGCGCGGCGGGCGCCGCGCGTCCCCCGGCCGCGCCCCCCGCGACCGGCGCGACCGCGCCCGTCCAGCGCAAGGCGGCCCCCTCGTCCGCGAGCCAGGCACCGGCGGACCGCGCCGGGCAGACGAGGACGCCCGCGACGGAGTCCCGCCGAGGCGACGGCAGTTCACCGGCTCCCGGTACTTCGCCGCTCCCCGCGCCCTCGCCGGAGCAGGCACCGCGTACGCCCGGTGCTCCACTGCCTTCCGGTGCAGGCCCGGTACCGCCCTCGGTCTCGGCGGGCCGCGCTGCCGGTGCGCCTCACCCTGCGTCCGCTCCCCCGGTCCAGCGAGCCCGGTCCGGCCTCGGCGCCCCCGTCTCCTCCAAGCCGGTCTCCTCCAAGCCGGTCACGTCCGAGCCGGTGACCTCCAGGCCGGTGGCCTCCAAGCCTGTCGCGAAAGCACCGGATGCCCCTTCGGCCGCGCCGGCCTCCCGCCCGGCCTCCGCGCCGGCCCCGGCCTCGGTGCAGGCTCCTGCTCCTGCTCCGGATTCGGCCTCCAGCCTCCCCTCAGGTCCCAGCCCCACCCCCGCACGCCGCCGCTCCCCGATCGGCGCCCCGCTCAACAGCCCCCCGGCGGGCACCACTCCGCTCGCCGCCCGAGGGTCCGCTCCCGCGTCTCCGACGGTGCAGCGGGCGGTGGCGCCCGTACCGGTCGCCAAGCGGCCGCACGCACCCGCCCCGCTGCCCGCGCCCGGACCCACTCCCACGCCTGCGCCCGCGCCCGCGCCGACTCCGCCGGGCATCGCCGCGAGTCCGCAGCCGGCCGCCCCGGGGCACGTTCCGCCGCCCGCGTCCGGGGCAGACGCGCCCCGGCCGCCGTCCGCCGCGCTGCTTCCGCCCGTCCAGCGGGCGGCCGTGGCTTCCGCCCGGACCGCTCCGCCGGTCGTACCGCTGCGGCGGCCCGCGCCCGTCGCGGCGCCCGTGGCCGGGCCCACGCCGAGCGTCGCCCCGCTCACGCCTCCCCCGGCGCCGCCGGTCACGCCGCTCGTCCGGCCGACGCCGGCCCCGGCGCCGGCCGAGCCGACCGTGCAGCGTGTCCCGGGCCGTACCACGGGGGCGCTCGCGGCCTCGGCGGCGGCAGCGGTGGCGGCCTCGTTGAGCCGGTCGCGGCCCGCCCCGGCGCCTGCCGGGCCGCCGCCTCCCTACGAGCCGCCGCCGGCCTACAGCGCGTCGGCGTCCGGTGCTCCGCCGCCGTACACGCCGGGCGGCTCCGGGGGGTCGTCCTCGGCCGGCGAGGAGCCGCCCGCGTACAGCGCGGTGGCCCAGGGCGGGATGGACCCGAGGGAGCTGACCGACTTCCAGCTCGACGAGCTGGTGCACCGGATCATCGGCCGCGTCACCCGGCTGGTCCGTACCGAACTGCGGATGGACCGGGAGCGGATCGGTCGGCTCCGGGACCCCCGGGGCTGACCGGGCCGACCGCCCCGAGAGGACCGGCCGACCACCGACCGGCCGCCCGCACGCTCCGGCGGCGGGCGGCGACACGAGAGAAAGGGCGCCGTACCGATGCCGCGTCAGGACCCGGGTTCGACGATCTGGTTCACCCTCACCATCGACGGGGAGAGCCTCGGCTACTTCAACGGCTGCGACGGCCTGTCCTCCCAGGTCGAGGTCGAGCACCGGCAGGAGGGCGGCAGCAACGGCTTCGTGTGGACGCTGCCGACCCGCGTCACCTTCTCCACGATCCGGCTGACCCGTCCGCTCACCCCGGACACCACCAAGGTCGCCAAGTGGATCTCCTCCGTGCAGACCGGGATCAAACGGCCCACCGCGCAGATCGCGGCGCTGCGCGCGGACGGCTCCGAGGTGGCGCGCTGGGGGCTGATCGACGTCCTGCCGGTCAGCTGGCAGGGGCCCTCCCTGGACCCGGCCAGCCCGGCGGTCGCCACGGAGGTCCTGGAGATCGCCCACCACGGCTTCACCGACTGACGCGCGGTCCGCAACCGCACCACCTGACGGACCGCAGAGAAGGACCCCATGGCCAAGAGCAGCAAGGGCGCGGGCAAGAGCCTGGTACGCGCCTCCCTCTCCATCCACGAACCGCCGCGCGGCAAGAGCACCACGCCGGGCGGGCTCATCCGGACGTTCCACTTCGACTTCAACCCGGCGCAGCTCACCATCAGCCGCGGCGCCAACTGGAAGTTCACCCCGAGCCCGGCGGTGCGCAAGGGCAGCAAGCCGGAGTTCCTGGGCCCCGAGCCGCGCGAGATGACCGTGGAGGTGTTCCTCGACTCCTCGGGCGAGCCGACCGGCAACACCGTCCTGAAGAAGGTGGAGGCGCTGCTGGGCTGTTGCGAGACGACGGCCCGCAGCATCGCGGCGAAACAGCCGTCGCCGCCGTGGGTGGTCTTCGAGTGGGGGGCGTTCTCCACGGCCCGGTTCACGGCGTACGTCTCCTCGGTCGAGGCGTCCTACACGCTCTTCGGGACCACTGGGGTGCCGATCCGCGCGACCTGCCAGATGCGGCTGCACGAGATCCCCTCGAAGACCAAGGGCCAGAACCCGACCTCGGGGGCGCTCACCGCGCAGCGGGTGCACCGCGTGGTCGCGGGCGACACCCTCCAGTCGCTGGCGTGGCGGGAGTACGGGGAAGCCTCGGCCTGGCGGGCCATCGCCGAGGCCAACAACATCGACGACCCCTCGCGGCTGCGCTCCGGCACCGAACTGGTGCTGCCCGCCGCCGAGGAGGTGCGGCGCTGATGGTGCGGACCGCTTTCTCCAGCGTCATCCAGGTCTCGATCGGCGGGGCCGAGCTTCCGAAGGACATCGCCCCGCTGCTGGTGGAGGGCTGGGTCGACCAGGGCGCGGGCGTGCCCGCCGCCTTCCGGCTGACCTTCCGCGACCCGTACCGGATCGTCCTCGGGGAGCTGGGGGTGAAGTTCGGCACCGAGGTGGTGCTGACCCCGGTCGCCGACGGCGAGGGGCTCGGCGATCCGCTGCTCACCGGCGAGGTCACCGGCCTGGAGGCGGACTACGACGGCACCGGCAGCTTCGCCGTCGTACGCGGCTACGACTTCGGGCACCGCCTGATGCGCCGCCGCCGGGTCTCCGCGTACCGCAACCAGACCGCCTCCGACATCGCCCGCAGGCTGGCCGCGAAGGCGGGCGTGCCGATCGGGCGCATCCAGTCCACCCCGGCGCTCTACGAGTTCATCAGCCAGCCCAACATCAGCGACTGGGACTTCCTCTCGCGCCTCGCCGACGAGAACGAGTCGGTGATGTCGCTGGACGCGAAGGGCAAGTTCCAGTTCGTGAAGCCCAAGGCGTCCTCCGGGGCGCCCTCGCCGGGCACGGACGGCGACAAGAGCCCGTTCGTGCTCCAGGGCGGCCACGACATCCTGCGGCTGCGGGCCGCCGTCACCGCCGCCGACCAGGTCAACAAGGTGGAGACACGCGGCTGGAACGTCACCACGAAGAAGAAGATCACCGAGGTCAAGACCCTCACCACCGACCCGGGCATCAGCATCGGCGTCACCCCCGGCGAGATCGCCCGCTCCTTCAAGTCCGCGACGCTGGTGGAGACCGCCTCGCCGTACGACAAGCAGTCCGAGGTGCAGCACGCCGCCGAGGCCCTCGCCACCGACGTCACCTCCTCCTTCGCGGAGCTGGAGGTGGCCGCGCGTGGCAACCCCGAGCTGCGGCCCGGCGTCCCGGTGGCCCTCTCCGACGTGGGCGAGCCCTTCGAGGGCAAGTACACGGTGACCTCGGTACGGCACGTCTTCGGCGACGGCAGGCACTACGAGTCCTGGGTGACCGTCAGCGGCCGCCAGTGGCGCTCGCTGTACGGGCTGGCCTCGGGCGGCAGTGAGGCGGGCGGCGGCGCCTCCCGGCTGCCCAGCGTCGCCAACGCCGTCGTCACCGACGTGCAGGACCCGCTGCGCCAGGGCAGGGTCAAGCTCACCTTCCCCTGGCTGAACGACGCGTACGTCAGCGACTGGACGCGGTGCGTGCAGCTCGGCGGGAAGAGCGGCGGCGGGATCTTCCCGATGGACGTCGGCGACGAGGTGCTGGTCGCCTTCGACCGGGGCGCGCTCGACCACCCCTTCGTCATCGGCGGGCTGTACAACGGCGTCGACCTGCCGACCCGCGTCCCGGACGTGCCGCTCCACGACGGGCTGCGCAAGCAGGCCACCCGGCACACCCTCTCCGACCGCCAGGGCAACCGCGTCGACCTGCTCAGCCAGCGCTCGGGCGGAAAGCAGGGCGTGCGGGTCGCCTCCGGGGACGGCCGGCTGACCGTCAACCTCGACCGCACCAACACCGAGATCACCGTCGACAGCGACGGGGACGTCACCATCAAGGGCGGCAAGTCCGTCTCCGTCGAGGCGGGGACCGACCTCACCCTGAGCGCCCGCCGCAAGCTCACCCTCAAGAGCGGCGGGATCATCAACATGCAGAGCCGGGGCGCCACCAACCTGCGGACGCTGGCCGGCGGCTTCAACGTCAACGCGACCGGCGTCCTCAACCTCCAGGCGAGCGGCACCGCCCTGCTCAACGCCATCGGGACGGTCCAGATCAACTCGGTGGCCAGCGTCGGCATGCGGGCGATCAACATCCCGCTCATGGGCGTGGTCACCATCAACGGGAAACCGGTGCCGCTGTGACGGACCGCCCCCACGACCGCCGCCCCCTGCCCCACCGCCTCAGCAACGGGAAGTCCTGATGTCCGAACAGTTCGTGGGCTCCGGCTGGGCCTTCCCCCTACGGATCGGCCCCACCGGCGGCATCGCCCTGGTCAGCGGCGAGCGCGAGATCGAGGAGTCGATCCGGCTGGTCCTCGCCACCGCGCCCGGCGAGCGGCCGATGCGCCCGGAGTTCGGCTGCGCCATCCACGACCTCGTCTTCGCGCCGGTCAACGAGCAGACCGCCGGGCGCATCCAGCACGAGGTGCTGACCAGCCTGGACCGGTGGGAGCCGCGGATCGAGGTGCACGACGTGGAGGTCACCGCGGGCCACGACCGCAGCGTGCTCTTCATCGACGTCCGCTACGCCATCCGCGGCACCAACAACCCGCGCAGCCTCGTCTTCCCCTTCTACGTCATCCCCTCCCACGACGAGCCGGGCACGCCCGGCGGCGCCGCCGGCCCGAACGGCCCCGGGACCCTCCCCGAAAGCGAACGCTGATGTCCCTGCCCTCCCCCAACCTCGACGACCGCCGCTTCCAGCAGTTCGTGGACGACGCCAAGCGCTACATCCAGCAGCGGGCGCCCGAGTGGACCGACCACAACGTCTCCGACCCCGGCGTCACCCTCGTCGAGACCGTCGCCCACATGGCCGACCAGATCGTCTACCGGCTCAACCGGGTCCCGGACAAGAACCACCTGGCCTTCCTCGACCTGGTCGGCATCACCCTGTTCCCGCCGTCGGCCGCCCGTACCGAGGTGACCTTCTGGCTCTCGGCGCCGCAGGAGGAGACGGTGGCGGTGGCGGTCGGCACCGAGGTCGCCACCGCCCGTACCGAGCGGGACGAGGCCGTGGTCTTCGCCACCGAGCGCGGGCTGGACATCGTGCCGACCGCTCTCAGCCATCTCGTGGTGCAGCGCCAGGGCGGCCCGGTCACCGACCGCACCACCGAACTGGCCGAGGGCAAGGACCTGCTGTGCTTCTCCGAGGCACCGGAACCAGGCGACTGCATGCTGATCGGCCTCACCGCCGCCGCCCCGCGCTGCGCCCTCGCCCTCGAACTGGACAGCCGCGTCGACGGTGTCGGCGTCGACCCGCGCCAGCCCCCGCTCTCCTGGGAGGCGTGGACGGAGGACGGCTGGCAGCCCTGCGAGGTCGACCGGGACGGCACCGGCGGCCTCAACCGCCCCGGCGACATCGTGCTCCACCTGCCCGAGGGCCACGTCCTCTCCCGCAACGGCGGCCACGAGGCCGGCTGGGTGCGCTGCCGGGTCACCGAGCCGCTGACCGGCCAGCCCTTCTACACCACCTCCCCCACCATCCGCTCCGCCGAGGCGTACACGGTCGGCGGCACCACCCGCGCCGTGCACGCCGAGACCGTGCGCGACGAGGCGCTCGGCGAGTCCACCGGCCTGCCCGGCCAGCGGCTGCGCCTGGCCCACGCCCCGGTCGTCGCGGACTCCCCGCCCGTGCTGCTCCAGACCGCCACGCACGAGGGGTGGCACGACTGGGAGGTCGTCCCGCACTTCGCCTCCTCCCGCCCCGACGACCCGCACATCACCCTGGACGGCGCCACCGGCGAGATCGCCTTCGGCCCCTCGGTCCGCGAGAGCGACGGCACCCTGCGCCAGTACGGCGCCGTCCCGCCCAAGGGCGCCGTCATCCGGGCCCGCCGCTACCGCACCGGCGGCGGCCGCGCCGGCAACGTCGCCCGCCACGCCGTCCAGGTCCTGCGCACCTCCATCCCCTACGTCGGGGAGGTCGTCAACCGGGAGGCGGCGCGCGGCGGGGTCGACGGCGAGACGGTGGAGGAGGCCAAACTGCGGGCCCCCATCACCCTGCGCGCCCAGGAACGCGCCGTCACCCTGCGGGACTACGAGGAACTGGCCCGCCGCGCCGCCCCCGAGACGGCCCGGATCACCTGCCTGGAGGGCGAGGAGGGCGAACACGGGGCGTACGCGGTGCGGGTCCTGGTCGTCCCGCAGGCCGTCCCCGACCCCGGCGGGCGGCTGCGTTTCGAGCAACTGGTCCCCGGTGACGCCCTGCTGGACCGCATCACCCGCCAGCTCGACGAGCGCCGCCTGATCGGCACCCGGCTCGCCGTCGGCCCGCCCTTCTACCAGGGCGTCACGGTGGTCGCCACGGTGCACGCCTTCCGCGCCGTCGACACCGACCGGGTACGCCGTCAGGCCCACGACGCCCTCTACCGCCACCTCGACCCGCTCACCGGCGGCGCCGACGGACGGGGCTGGCCCTTCGGCCGCCCGGTGCAGGCCGGGGAGGTCTTCGCGGTGCTGCAACGCGTCCCCGGCGTCGAACTCGTCGACGAAGTCGTGCTGCACCCGGCCGACCCGCTGACCGGCAAGCGCGGCGACCCCACCGACCGCATCGACCTGGAGGCACCCGCGCTGGTCTTCTCCTACGACCACCGGGTCCGGGTCGTCGGGGACACCCCGTGAGCGCCCGGGGTTCGGTCGACGGGCTGGAGTCCTCCGCGCCCCTCGCGGCGATGCTGCCCGCGGTCTTCGCCGACGACGACCTGGCCCAGCGCTTCGTCGCCGGGCTCGACGAGGTCCTCGCGCCCATCCTCAACACCCTGGACTGCCTGGACAGTTACTTCGACCCGGCGCTGACGCCCGCCGACTTCGCCCGCTGGCTCGGCACCTGGATCGGCGCCGAGACCGACGGCACCGAGCCTGATCCCCGGCTGCGCGCCATCGTCGCCGCCACCGCCCGCCTGCACCGGATCCGGGGGACCCGGCAGGGGCTGGCGGAGACCGTGCACCTCGCGTTCGGCGCCACGCCGGAGATCACCGAGTCCGGCGGTGCGGCGTGGAGCGCCCGCCCGCTGGGCCCCTTCCCCGGTCCTGCCCGGCCGGCGCTGCACGTCGCGCTCCGGCTGCCCGACCCCACCCCGGCCGACACCCACCGCCTCGACGCCCTCGTCGCGGCGGCGCGCCCGGCCCACATGCCCTACACGGTCGAAGTGACCGCCGCCGAAAGGACATCGGAGCGATGACCACCAAGAACTGCGCCGAGTGCGGGACCCGCGCGGAACCGGGCCAGTCCTTCTGTGACGCCTGCGGCGCGGTCCTGAGCTGGGACCCGGCACGCGGCGCCGCCCCCCGCGCCACCGCGGCGGCCCCGGCCGCCGCCCCCGCCGCCACGTCCGCCTCCACGGACGGCGGCTCCGCCTCCACCCCCGCCGACTGGGACGCCTTCGACCGGCCCGGCCCCGGCGGCACGGGCCTGGCCCCCGGCCGGACGGCCCTCGGCACCTCCACCGGCCCGGACCGGCCCGCCACCCCGGCGGCACCGGCCGCCGGGGAGACCCCCGAGCCGTCCCCGGCGAGCGGCACCGAGAACGCCTCCGACGAGGCCGAGACCGTCCCCGTACCCCGGACCGGCGGCGACGAGCAGGCCCCCGACCCCGGTGCCGAGCGGGCCCGTTCGCTCCTGGTCCCGGTCGCGGACCCGGAGCCCGCTCCGGCCGCCACCCGCGTCGTCACCCCGGTGCTGCCCGGGCGGCCCGACGCCGACCGGCCGCAGGTACGTGCCCCGCTCTACCGCGAGGAGCCCGCCGGAGGACCGCCCTGCCCCTGGTGCGGTACGGCCAACCACCCCGACCGCCACTTCTGCGGCCACTGCGCCATGCGCCTCGCCGACCACGAGGAGCGCGAGCCGGGTCCCCGCCCGTGGTGGCGCCGCCTCTTCGGCGGCCGGCGGCAGGAGACGCCGTGGGCGGGCGACCGGCCGCCGCTGCGCCGGGTCTTCGACCGCATCGCCACCTGGATCGGCGCGGCCGTCGCCCTGGCCCTGCTCGTCCTGGGCTTCGTCTACATCCCCGACGGGGTGCAGGCCACCCGCGACCACTTCGCCAAGCGAGCCCCGGTGGCGCCGGACACCATCAAGGCGTCCCGGTCGTACTCCGGGCACAAGCCGCTGCTCGCCTTCGACCAGCTGAGCAACACCTGGTGGGGGCCGGGCGTCTCGCAGTCGGGCCAGGGCGAGTGGATCGAGGTCGGGTTCAGCGAGCCCACCCGCCTGCTGGACGTCATCATCACGCCGGGTGTCTCCGCCCGCCCCGAGCAGGTCCGCGAGTCGGCGCTGCCGCACCGCGTCAAGGCGAAGGTGACCCTGGCCGACGGGAAGACGAAGACCCTCGACATGACGCTCGACCAGGGCGCGGGCGGTCAGCGCCGTCCCTTCCGCGTCGGCGAGGTGACCAAGGTCCGCTTCACCATCGAGTCGGCCCACGCCGCCTCCGCGAAGAAGCAGGTGGCCATCGCGGAGATCGAGTTCTTCGGCCCCTCGCGCGGAAGCCGCTTCTGACCTCTCGGCTGCCTGGTGGCGGGGTTCAGGCCCCGCCGCCGGGCAGCGCCCCGAAGACCGCCACGGGGTCCAGGCCCGGCGTCCCCGTGGGCCACCAGTCCTCGCGGCCGGGGTCGGAGATGTAGCCGTACCAGAGGCCGTCGCGGCCCAGCCGGAGCTGGCGGTCGCCGGCCGGGTGGGTGAGGCGGTTGCGTTCGGGGCGCGGGCGCGGATGGCCCGCGGCGAGCAGGGCCGGGCGGGCCCGGTCGAAGGGCCCGGCGGGCGGGTCCCAGGGTTCCTCCAGGGCCACGAGGCCCGCCTCGCCGCCCAGTTGCCAGGCGGCCACGGCGCGGTGCAGGTCGGTGACGTCCCGTCCGGCGGCGCGGGCGAGGCGGGCGTACAGGTCGCGGGCGGCCGAGGTGAGCCCCGAGCCGGGCCGGGCGGCGGCGATCCGCACCGCGTCGGCCCAGTGGCCGAGCCCCGTGAGCGGATCGCGCCCGGTGGCCAGCAGGGCGTGGGCCCGCGCGGCGGCCTGGGTGGCGAGCTGGTCGAGGGCGAGCGGGTCGGGCCCGCCGTGGCCGGAGGGGTACGAGGGCGGGGCGGCGGGCCCGTCCGGGACCGGCGGGGGCGGCGGCACCGGCGGCCGGGACCCGGCGGCGAGCACGTCGCGGGCGCGGACGCCGGGCAGCGGCGGCGGACGGTAGGGGTCCGCGGCCTCGTCGTCCGTGACCTCGTCCCCGCCCGGAGCAGGGGCGGCGCGGGTGACGCTGAGCCGGGTCAGGGTGTCGATCAGGTCGTCCTCGCCCCGGCCGCGCAGGAGCAGCAGGACGAAGGGGTCCTGGTCGAGGAGGCGGGCGGTGCGGTGGCAGAGCGCCGCCGCGTGCTTGCACGGGCGGACCGGGTCGGGGCAGGTGCAGTCGGGGATCAGGTCGCCGGCGCCGGGCAGCAGCGGTACCGGTCCCTCGGCCAGCGCGGGCGGCAGCTCGCGGTCGAGGAGGGCGGCGAGGTGGGCCGGGTGGTCGGCGATGTGGTCGAGGAGGCGGGCCCAGTCGTCGTCGGTGAGCGGGCGGACCCGCAGCCGCGCCCGGTAGGGGCGGGGCCGGCTGCCGTGCACGTAGGCGAGGACCAGGCCCGGGGTGACGGTGACCGCGTCGACGCTGCCACGCGCGGCCAGGTCGCTGCCGCGTTCCAGGCGCCCGGCGTCGCGGGACCGGGCGGTGAGCGCCGTGACCCAGGCGCGGCCCCACCAGGTGGTGGCGGCGGTGTCGCCGGCCGGGCGGGCGGGGAAGGTGCGGCGCAGGCCGTCGGCGGAGGCGCGGGCGCGGGCGCCGGTGGGGCGCGTCACGTGGTCCTGCGCAGGGAGACGAGGTCGGTCAGTTCGCGGTCGGTGAGTTCGGTGAGGGCGCCTTCGCCGGAGCCGAGGACGGCGTCGGCCAGGGCCCGCTTGGCGGTGAGCAGTTCGGCGATGCGGTCCTCCACGGTGCCCTCGGTGATGAGCCGGTGGACCTGGACGGGGCGGGTCTGCCCGATCCGGTAGGCGCGGTCGGTGGCCTGCTCCTCGACGGCCGGGTTCCACCAGCGGTCGTAGTGGAAGACGTGGGAGGCACGGGTGAGGTTCAGCCCGGTCCCGGCGGCCTTGAGGGAGAGGACGAGGACGGGGGTGCGGCCCTCCTGGAAGCGGTCGACCATGCGCTCGCGTTCGGCGACGGGCGTGGCCCCGTGGAGGAGTTCGGCGGGGACGGCGCGGGCGGCGAGGTGGGCGCCGATGAGCTTGGCCATGCCGACGTACTGGGTGAAGACCAGGGCCGAGCAGTCCTCGGCGAGGAGGGTGTCGAGGAGTTCGTCGAGCAGGGCGAGCTTGCCGGAGCGGCCCTCCAGCCGGGCGGGGCTCTCCTTGAGGAACTGCGCGGGGTGGTTGCAGATCTGTTTGAGGGAGGTGAGGAGTTTGAGGACCAGGCCGCGGCGGGCGATGCCCTCGGAGCGTTCGATGGCGGCCATCGACTCGCGGACCACCGCCTCGTAGAGCGAGGCCTGTTCGCGGGTGAGCGGCACCGGCCGGTCGGTCTCGGTCTTCGGCGGCAGTTCGGGGACGATGCCGGGGTCGGACTTGCGGCGGCGCAGCAGGAAGGGCCGCACCAGCCGGGCCAGCCGTTCGGCCGCCTCGGGGTCCTCGCCGGACTCGACGAGCCGGGCGTGCCGGGCGCGGAAGGCGGTGAGCGGGCCGAGCAGGCCGGGGGTGGTCCAGTCGAGGAGGGCCCAGAGTTCGGAGAGGTTGTTCTCGACGGGGGTGCCGGTGAGGGCGACCCGGGCGGCGGCCGGGAGGGTGCGCAGGGCCTGGGCGGTGGCCGAGTGCGGGTTCTTGACGTGCTGGGCCTCGTCGGCGACGACCAGGCCCCAGCGCAGGGAGCCGAGCGACTCGGCGCTGGAGCGCATGGTGCCGTAGGTGGTGAGGACGAAGCCGTCCGGTACGTCGCCGAGGCTGCGGCCCTGCCCGTGGTAGCGGCGGACGGGCACGCCGGGCGCGAAGCGGGCGATCTCGCGCTCCCAGTTGCCGAGCAGGGAGGCGGGGCAGACCACCAGGGTCGGGCCGGTGCCGGCGCGCTTGAGGTGGAGGGCGATGAGGGTGACGGTCTTGCCGAGGCCCATGTCGTCGGCGAGGCAGCCGCCGAGGCCGAGCGAGGTCATCAGCTCCAGCCAGCCCAGGCCGCGCAGCTGGTAGTCGCGCAGGGTGGCGTTGAGCCCGGCCGGCGGTTCGACGCGGCCGGGCGGGGCGGCGAGCCGGTCGCGCAGGGCGGCCAGCGCGCCGACGGGGACGGCCTGGACGGGTTCGCCGTCGACCTCGGCGGTGCCGGTGAGGGCCACGCCGAGGGCGTCGACCGGGTCGAGGAGGCCGAGGTCGCGTTTGCGGGCGCGGCGCACCACTTCCGGGTCGACCACCACCCACTGGTCGCGCAGCCGCACCACGGGCCGGTGGGCCTCGGCCAGTTCGTCCATCTCGGCCTCGCTGAGCCGCTCCCCGCCGAGGGCGACCTGCCAGCGGAACTCCAGGAGCCGGTCGGCGTCGAAGAAGGGGGTGCCGTCGGTGGCGGAGCCGGGCGCGCCGCGCACCTCGGCCTCGGCGGTCAGCTCCCGGGCCAGTTCCCTGGGCCAGTGCACGGGGACCCCGGCGGCGCGCAGCCGCTCGGCGGCCACCCCGAGCAGGTCGGAGAGTTCCGCGTCGTCCAGCGACAGGACGTCGGGGACGGGCTGGTCGGCGAGGCGTTCCAGCGGGGCCCAGACACGGGCGGCGCGGCGCAGGGCGAGGGCGGCGTCGATCCGGGCGCGCGGGCCGAAGCCGGGCAGCCGCTCGCCCGACCAGAGGGCGGCGGCGTCGGCGATCCGGGTGGGGTCGGCGAGGCTGTGGACCTGGAGGACGGCGGCCCCGGCGCCCCGGCGCCCCTCCTCGCCCTCGGGGTCGAAGAGGCCGTACGCGGAGAGGTCGAGGCGGAGCGAGAGGCTGACCCCGGCGTCCTGTCCGGCGGCGGCCAGCGCGGCCCAGCCGCGTGCCCCGGGCAGCCGCTGGGGCGCGGTGGCGGCGAAGGGCGCGCCGAGGGCGTCGGCGGCGGCCGGGGTGCGGGGCAGCGTGTCGGCGACGGCGTCGAGGAAGGCCCGCAGCAGCGCCTCCGGCGCGGGGACCAGGAGCGGGGAGCGGCCCTCCAGGGCGACCGGGTGCCCTTCGGGCGGCAGGGCGGCGGCCAGGTCGCGGAGGCGGAGCAGGTCGGTGGCGTCGAGCGGGCCCGCGCGCCAGGCGTCCTCGTCGGCCTCGGTGAGGCCGGGCAGCAGGCGGCCCCGGGCGACGAGGTCGAGGGCGAGCCGGGCGGCCGCCTGCCAGCAGGCGGCGGACGCCCCGGGGGCCGGGTCGGCGAGCAGGGCGGCGAGGCCCTCCTCGACGCCGAGGACGGCGGCCTCCACGGGGACGCGGCGCACGGTGGCGCCCCGGGCGCGGGCGACGGTGAGGGTGGTGGTGGCTCCGGTGTCGCGGGGCGGGGCGCCGCCGTCCGGGGACCACCAGGCGAGGCGGCCGCGCCGGGGCAGCACGGCGGGCAGGAAGGTCACGGCCCCCTGGCCTGCCCCGCTCACCGGTGGGCTCCGGAACGGCTCACGGCGTGCTGGTGGCGACCAGGTAGACCAGGGCCTCGCCGGTCGGCCTGCGGGTGACGGTGATGTTGTGGGTGGGCAGCGGGTCGTCCTGCTGGTGGGTGAGGCTGGACCACGGGCCGGAGACGCCGAAGTCCCAGCCCGTGACGGACTGGTTGCGGGCGCTGATCGTGATCTTGCCCTGCTGCAGGTCCTCGGGGGTGGCGCCGTAGGTGGCGAGGAAGACGGCCAGCTGGTCCTCGGTGGTGCGGAACTGTACGTAGAGGCGGCTGGTCTTCCAGTTGTTGGTCTCGTAGTAGGCGACGTGCCAGGCGTTGTCCGGGAGGGGGACCTGGTAGATGCGGCGCTGCACCTGGGAGGGCCAGCCGCTGGTCAGGCCCGTCGCCGACCACTTGCGTTCCTTGTCGCGTCCGCTGTCGCGGCTCTGCCCGGCGGAGACCAGGAGGTAGCCGGCAGGGACGCCGATGAGCAGCACGATGACGATGGCGGTGATCCACCGTCTGCGTACCGTGCGGCGGCGCCGCTCGCGGGTGGGCGGCGCGGGCACGACCTCCGGCTCCGGCCTGGGCTCGGTGGGGGTGGGGAGGCTCATGACGGGCTCTCCTGGCTGGTGACGGCGGCCTGGTCGTCGCCGGTACGGCGGTCCTGGGCGTACCGCTCGTACCGTTCGTACCGCTCGACGCGGCGGCGCTTGGCGCGGCGGAAGCGGCGGGCGACCAGGCGGGCCAGGTCGGCGGCGCCGACCATGCCGGCCTCGGGGCCGAGCTGGGCGCGGGTGATGCGGGCCTCGGGGCGGTAGCCGCGGCCGGTGAGCTGGCGGCGGAAGGCGTCGCGGGCCGGGAGGATCAGCAGGTCGTCGGCGGCGCTGACGCCGCCGCCGACCACGAAGCAGGAGGGGTCGAGGGCGGCGGCGAGGTTGGCGATGCCGACGCCGAGCCACTGCCCGATGTCCCCGAGCAGCTCCACGCACATCGCGTCGCCCTCGCGGGCGAGCTGGGTGATGAGCGGCCCGGTGATGTCGTGGACGTTGCCCTGGACGCGGTCGATGAGGTTGTACGCGACCGGGGAGTCGGCGGCGGCCAGCTCGCGGGCCTCGCGGACCAGGGCGTTGCCGGAGCTGTACTGCTCCCAGCAGCCGCGGTTGCCGCAGGGGCAGCGGTGGCCGCCGGGGACGACCTGCATGTGGCCGAACTCGCCGGCGACGCCGTACTTGCCGCGCTTGACCTGGCCGTCCTCCAGGATGGCCCCGCCGATGCCGGTGCCGAGGGTGATCATGACGAGGTGGTCCTCGCCGCGTCCGGCGCCGAAGCGCCATTCGGCCCAGGCGGCGGTGTTGGCGTCGTTGTCCACCATGACGGGGACGGCGAGGCGGCCGGAGAGGCGGTCGCGCAGCGGCTCGTTGCGCCAGGAGAGGTGGGGGGCGAAGAGGACCCGGTTGCGGTCGGCGTCCACCCAGCCGGCCGCGCCGATGCCGACGGCGTGCACGTCGTGCCGGTCGGAGAGGTCCAGGACCAGTTCGACGATGGTGTCCTCGACGACCTTGGGGCTCTTCGACTTGTCGGGCGTCTCGGCCCGCAGCTGTTCGAGGATGGTGCCGTCGGCGTCCACGACACCCGCCATCACCTTGGTGCCGCCGATGTCGATGCCGACGGTCGGCACCCGGGGCGCGGTCAGGTGGGACCGCCTCTCCCGCGTGCCGACGGTACGCAGGACGGTGGCCCGTGCGGAGCCGCGGTGTGCGAGGTCGCGGTAGGTGCTCATCGCGACGATTCTGCCTTACCGGGCACGCCCGGCGCACACGCGCCCGCCCCGGGGGCGCGCCCTCACCGGGTCGCGCCCCTCGGGGTGCGGGTCACCGGCCGCCGGGCTCCGGGCCGCGCGCCGCGCCGCCGCCGAGGTGGTCGGGGACGGGGGCGCGCTCCAGTGCCTCGCCCAGTTCGTCCAGGTCGGAGCCGCCCGCCATCTGGCGGGTCAGCTCGTCCAGGTCGATGTCGCCCTTGAGGTGGCTGCCGGCCATGGCGCCCCGCTTGAGCAGGACGAAGCGGTCTCCGACCAGGTAGGCGTGGTGCGGGTTGTGCGTGATGAGGACGACACCGAGCCCCGCGTCGCGGGCGGCGGCGACGTACTTGAGGACGACGCCGGACTGCTTGACGCCGAGGGCGGCGGTCGGCTCGTCCAGGACGAGGACCTGGGCGCCGAAGTAGACGGCGCGGGCGATGGCCACGCACTGGCGCTCGCCGCCGGAGAGGGTGCCGATGGGCTGGTCGACGTCGCGCAGGTCGATGCCCATCCGGGCCAGCTCGGCGCGGGCGGTCTCGCGCATGAAGCGGACGTCCATGCGGCGGAAGGGGCCCTTGCCGGTGGTCGGCTCGGAGCCGAGGAAGAAGTTCCGCCAGACCGGCATCAGCGGGACCACGGCGAGGTCCTGGTAGACGGTGGCGATGCCCCGGTCCAGGGCCTGGCGCGGCGAGGAGAGGTAGGTCTCCTCACCGGCGATCCGCAGCGTGCCGGTGTCGTGCGGGTGGAGCCCCGCGATGATCTTGATGAGGGTGGACTTGCCGGCGCCGTTGTCACCGAGGACGCAGGTGATCTCCCCGGGGTGGACCTCCAGCGAGACGTCCTCCAGGGCGCGGACGTTGCCGTAGTACTTGCTGACGTCGGCCAGCTCGACCAGGGCGCCGGAGTCGGCCCCGGCCTCGGGCGTGGCTTCGGGGTGCGCGTTCATGCCGTCTCCTCCGCCCGCTTGCGGACCCAGTGGTTGAGCAGGGTCGCCAGCAGCAGCATCGCTCCGAGGAAGAACTTGAACCAGTCGGGGTTCCACTCGGCGTAGACGATGCCCTTGCTGGTCATGCCGAAGATCAGCGCGCCGATGGCGGAGCCGATCGCGGAGCCGTAGCCGCCGGTGATGAGGCAGCCGCCGATGACGGCCGCGATGATGTAGATGAGTTCGTTGCCGACGCCTTCGCCGGACTGCACCACGTCGAAGGAGAAGAGCAGGTGCTGGCCGGAGATCCAGGCGCCGAGGGCCACCCCGAGGTACAGGCCGATCTTGGTGGCGCGCACCGGCACGCCGACCGCGCGGGCCGCGTCGGCGTCGCCGCCGGCCGCGAAGATCCAGTTGCCGTACCGGGTGCGGAGCAGGATCCAGGTGGCGACGGCGACCAGGGCGATCCACCACAGCACGGTGATCTTGATGTGGACGCCGCCGACGGTGAGCGTCGAGGCGAAGACCGCCCGGGCCGAGTCGAAGCCCTCCATGTCGGCGATCGACTTGGTGGAGACCGTGCCGCTGATGAGCTTGGTCAGGCCGAGGTTCAGGCCGGTCAGCATCAGGAAGGTGCCGAGCGTGATGATGAAGCTGGGCAGCCTGGTCCGGGTCAGCAGCACGCCGTTGAAGAGGCCGACGGCGAGGGTGAGCAGCAGGGAGACGCCGACGCCGACCCAGACGTTGGCGGTCATCTGGTAGCTGAACATCGAGGAGATCAGCGCCGAGCTGGTCACGGCGACGCCGGTGGAGAGGTCGAACTCCCCGCCGATCATCAGCAGCGCCACCGGCACCGCCATGATCCCGATGGTCGAGGCGGCGTAGAGGACCGTGGTGAGGCTGGAGAGCTGGAGGAAGCTGTCGGCGGCGAAGGTGAAGAAGAGGAAGACCGCGACGGCGCCGACGACCGCGCCCAGCTCGGGGCGGCCGAGGAGCTTCTTCAGCGGGGAGCGGGTGATCAGCCGCTCGTCGGCGGCCGGCCCGTCCGCCGGCCCGGAGGGGGTGGCCGGGGCGGGTGCGCTCATCGCGTGCCCCGCTTGGTGTAGTCGGCGAGGGCGTCGGCGTCCTTCTCGGTGATGATCTGCGGGCCGGTGAGGACCGGCTGGCCGCCGCCGAGGACGTCCGCGTTGTAGTGGTACAGCCAGAGCAGGTCGACCGCCTCGTACCCCTGGAGGTAGGGCTGCTGGTCGACGGAGAAGCCGAGGGTGCCGTCCTTCAGTCCCTGGGCGACCTTGGCGTTGAGGTCGAAGGTGTTGATCTCGGCCTTGCTGGAGGCGCCCTCCTTGGCCTTGACGGCGGCGTCCGCGAAGGGCGCGCCGAGGGTCACCACGGAGTCGAGGCTCTTGTCGGTCTGGAGCCGGGCCTCGATGGCGGCCTGCGTGTCGGGCATGTTGGTGCCGTCGACGTAGAGGTTGACCAGCTTGCCGTCGAAGCTCTCGCGGACGCCGTCGCAGCGCTGCTCGTGGCCGACGTTGCCCTGTTCGTGCAGGACGCAGAGGGCCTTCTTGCGGCCGCGCTTGTTCAGCTCCTCGCCGACCGCCTCACCGGCGATCTCCTCGTCCTGCCCGATGTGGGTCAGCGCGCCGAACTCCTTGGACTTCTCGGAGCCGGAGTTGACGGTGACGACCGGGATGCCGGCCTTCACGGCCCGCTCGACGGCGGCCTTCATCGCGCCGGGCTTGGCGAGGGTGACGATCAGCCCGTCGACCTTCTTGTCGATGGCGGCGTCGACCAGCTGCGCCTGCTGCTGGGCCTCGTCGTGGTGCGAGTAGAGGAACTTGATGTTGTCCTTGACGGCGGCCTGCTGGGCGCCCTTCTGGACGATGTCCCAGAAGGTGTCGCCGTCGCCGGAGTGCGTGACCATGGCGAAGGTCCAGCGGGGCGTGTCCACCGCGGCCCTCCCCTGGGCCGCCTCGGCCTTGGCGGCGTCCTCGGCGCGCTTGCCGCCCGTACTGCTGCATCCCGCGAGGGATGCGCCGAGAACCCCCGCCAGCGCGATGCTTACCCAGGTCCGAAACCGTGCCACGAGGCCGTGCCCTTCTCGCTGTGACGCTTCATGCGAAGGGGGCGGAGAAGCCGCCCCAACCGCCCAAGTATCCCCGACCGTGTCCGCGGGGTCTCGGGCCGGGGGCCCGGGGCCGCCGGAGCGGCCCGGCGCCACGGGGGCGCGAGGCCCGCGTCTGCGGGGACAGGGGAGGTTGTAGTGGGGTCCGCGGGGTCCGTCAATGTGTGCGACGCCACGTTCGCGGTTCGTTGTACGACCGTTCCCGTACGGGCTCCGGGCGCCCGTCTCAGCGGCGGGCCAGCAGCTGGAAGTCGAAGGAGTGGCGGGTGGCCCGGTAGACGTGGCTGCCCAGTTCGACGGCGCGTCCGGTGTGGTCGCGGCTGAGGCGGCGCATGGTCAGCAGCGGGGCGCCGGGCGCCTCGCCGAGCAGTCCGGCCTCCTCGGCGGTGGCCGCGCGGGCGCCGACCGACTGGTGGGCGCTGTGCAGGGTGACGCCCGCCTCGCGGAGCAGTCCGTACAGGCCGCTGCCGGCGAGCCGGTCGGGGGCGAGGTCGAGCAAGCCGGCCGGGAGGTGGTTGGTGAGGCGGGCCAGCGGTTCGCCGTGGCTGAGCCGAAGCCGCTCCAGGCGGACCACCTCGGCGCCCTCGGCGAGCTGGAGGGCAGCCGCCGTCTCGGGGCTCGCGGTCTCGGTGACGCAGCGCAGGACGCGGGTGGTGGGGCGCAGCCCGGCCGCCTCCAGGTCGTCGTGGAGGCTGCTCAGTTCCAGCGGGCGGCGCAGCGGGGCGTGCAGAACCTGGGTGCCGACCCCCCGGCGCCGGACCAGCAGTCCCGCGTCGACCAGGGACTGGATGGCCTGGCGGACGGTGGGCCGGGACAGGCCCAGGCGCCGGGCGAGGCCGATCTCGTTGCCGAGGAGGGTGCCGGGGACGAGGGCGCCCGAGGTGACGGCGGCCTCCAGCTGCTGGGCGAGCTGGTGGTAGAGGGGGACGGGGCTGCCGCGGTCGACGCGCAGGTGGAGGGAGGCGGTGGGGTCGTGGTCGGTCGGGGGCACGCAGGCGAGCGTAGAGGGTGGGTGGCCGGGGCGGGAAGGTGTGCGGTCCGGTTGTCCGGACAACCGGTTGACGGGACCGGTGGGGCCCTGCACGTTGGGTCCATGAGGATCGCACTCGCCGGAACCGGCCGGATCGGCTCGGCCCACGCCCGGACGCTCGCGGCACATCCGAAGGTGTCGTCGTTGGTGGTGGCGGACGCGGACCCGGAGCGGGCGGCGGCGCTGGCCGCCCGTACCGGGGCCGAGACGGCCGCCGACGTGGACGCGCTCTTCGCTGCGGGACCCGAGGCGCTGGTGGTGACGGCGGCGACGGCGGCGCACGCCCCGCTGATCGCCCGCGCCGCGCGGGCCGGACTGCCGGTCTTCTGCGAGAAGCCCGTCGCGGTGGACCTGCCGGGGACGCTGGCGGCGCTCGCGGAGGTGGAGGCGGCGGGCACGCTCCTCCAACTCGGCTTCCAGCGGCGCTTCGACGCCGGTTACGCGGCGGCCAGGCGCGCGGTCCGCTCGGGCGCGCTCGGCCGCCTGCACACCGTCCGCGCCCTCTCCTCGGACCCCGCTCCCCCGCCGCCCGCCTACGTCCCGCTCTCCGGCGGCCTGTTCCGCGACTGCCTGGTCCACGACTTCGACATGGTCCGCTGGGTGACGGGGCGCGAGGTCACCGAGGTGTACGCGACGGGGTCGGACGCGGGTCCCGCGATGTTCCGGGAGGCGGGCGACGTGGACACCGCGGCGGCCCTGCTCACCCTGGAGGACGGCACCCTGGTGACGGCGACCGCGACGCGGTGCAACGGCGCCGGGTACGACGTGCGCATGGAGCTGGCGGGCGAGGCGGGCCAGCTGACGGTGGGGCTGGACGCCCGGGCGCCGCTGACCTCGGCGGAGCCGGGCGGTCCGGCGGCTCCGCAGGACCCGTGGCCCGGCTTCCTGGAGCGGTTCGCCCCGGCGTACGCGGCGGAGCTGGACGCCTTCCTCGCGGTGGCCCGGGGCGAACTGGCCAACCCCTGCGACGGCCGCGAGGCGCTGGCGGCCCTCAGGATCGCCGAGGCGTGCGAGGTGTCCCGGCGGGAGCGGCGGCCGGTGCCGCTGGCGGAGATCCCGGGCGGCTGAGCCGGGTCACGGGCCCCGGCGCGTGCCGGGGCCCGGTGCCTCACCAGCGCAGGGGCAGGTCCTGTACGCCGCGGATGAGCAGCCCGGGTGCCCAGCCGGAGGGTTCGCCGTCGGCGGCCAGTTCCGGGCAGCGCGCCAGCAGGGAGGTGAGGGCGATCCGGCCCTCCAGGCGGGCGAGCGGCGCGCCCAGGCAGAAGTGCAGGCCGTGGCCGAAGGCGAGGTGTCCCTGGGTCCGGCGGCGGATGTCGAAGCGCTCGGGGTCGGGGAAGCGGGCCGGGTCGTGGCCGGCCGAGGCGAGGCTGACCAGGACGGGCTCGTTCTTGCCCATGCGGACGCCGCCGAACTCCACCTCTTCGGCGGTGTGCCGCCAGGTGGCCGTCTCGATGGGCCCCTCGTACCGCAGGATCTCCTCGACGGCGCCCTCGGTCAGGGTGGGGTCGGCGCGCAGGGCGGCGAGCTGGTCGGGGTGGCGGAGCAGGGTGTGGACGCCGCTGGCGATGAGGTTGACGGTGGTCTCGTGGCCGGCGATGAGCAGCAGGTAGGCCATGGCGCGCAGTTCGCTGGAGCTGAGCTGGTCGCCCTCGTCGTCGGCGGTGCGGATGAGGTCGCCGACGAGGTCGCCGGTCGTCCCCGAGCGGCGCTTCTCCTCGATCAGCGCGTCGAGGAAGGTGCCGAGTTCGGCGAGGTTGGCCTCGGGCGGGACCTTTCCGGAGGGGGCGACGACCTCGCCGGACATGCGGCGGAAGGCGGCCCGGTCGGCGACGGGGACGCCGAGGAGTTCGCTGATGACGGTGAGCGGCAGCGGGAAGGCGAAGGACTGCACGAGGTCGGCGCGCCCGAGCGGCACCATGGCGTCGAGGAGTTCGTCGGTGATCCGCTGCACGAGCGGGGCGAGCGCCTGCACCCGGCGGGCGGTGAACTCGCGGGCGACGAGCCGCCGCAGCCGGGTGTGCTCGGGCGGGTCGGCGACGAGCATGTGGCGGCCGATGAGTTCGCCCTCGGGGATCGTGATGCCCAGGGTGGTCGGGTCCTTGGACAGGCGCGGATCGGCGAGGGCCTCGCGGGCCTCCTCGTAGCCGACGACCAGCCACGCCTCGACGGGCCCGTCCGCCCTGGGCAGGCGGACGCGGTGGACGGGCCCGCGTTCACGGAGTTCGGCGTAGACCGGGTACGGGTCGGCGGTGAACCTCTCACCGTAGGCGGCGAGGTCGACGACGTCGGTCATGGTTCCCCCTTCGGGCCGGCGCCGCGTCAGGTACCTCCTGGCACTTCACCAGCTCAACCACCCTACGCAGGAAGCGGGTTGGCGGCGCGCGCCCAGGGGGTCCCGGCGCGTCTCCTGCGAAGGCGTCCCCTCGCGGCCCGCTTTCGCGGCAGGTCGGGCGACCGCCCGCGCCGATCGTCAGTGGCAGTGCCCTGGCTCGCCCGGCCGGGCCGGGCCGGAGGGGGACGTGCCGAGGTCGTCGCAGTGGTGGGCGTCGAGGCGTGGCCACTGTGCGGTGGGGCGTCCGCCGGAGGGCTGCTCCAGGGGGGTCCAGTCGGGGGCGCCGCTCAGCGTGCGGGTGGCCTGGGTCAGGCGTGGCCAGTGGGCGGGTGAGTCCTCCCATGCCTCCTGGCGTCCGAAGGCCGTGAGGTCCATGAGGGCGTAGCTGTGGTCCACGACTTCGGCGCCGCGTCGCTTGGTCCAGTACGTCTCGAACACCCGGTCGCCCTCGCGCAGGTAGCACACGAGGTGGAACAGCCCGGGCTCGCGTCCGACGAGGAGTGAGCCGAGCGCGGGCTGGGCGGAGTACCACGGCACGGACCAGCCCATGAAGTCCCGATACTTCACGCTCTCCTCGTACGACTCCTGGGCGTCCGCGAAGCCGTAGGCGGTGTTACGCCCCTGCGAGAAGACCGCGAAGGTGATGTCGCGGGAATGCAGGTAGGCCAGTTCACCCACCTGGCTCACCACCCACGTGCAGCCTTCGCACTGGTCGGCAGCGGGCCGGCCGGGCCACCACATGAAGTAGTACGCGATGAGCTGGCGCCTGCCCTCGAAGGCGTCCAGAAGAGTGGTGGGGCCGTTTGGCCCGAGAATCGGGCTGTCCCCGGCCACCTCCACCATCGGCAGCCTCCGGCGCGCGGCGGCGATCGCGTCGCCTTCGCGGGTATGGGCCTTCTCCCTCATCCGGAGCCTCTCCAGGTGCTGCTCGAAGGTGGAGCGGTCCACCACCCGGGGGTGCGCCGCATCAGGATTCCCGGCCATCTTCAGCTCCTCAAGATCACGTCGTCACGGCGAGAAGGACTCTTCCGCATCCGAAGTGTCGAGGCGGTGTCCGGATCGCGCACTCCCAGCGCCCTGAGCCGGGCGGAAGGCCGCACCCCGGCCCGCGGAGCGGGCTCAGCGGCCCGGCGTGGCGGGGCCGTCCGGTGGCGGGGCCGCCGGGTGACCGGCGTCGTGGGTGAGCAGGGCGATCTGGACGCGGTTGTTGAGGCCGAGGCGGGCCAGGACGCGGGAGACGTGGGCCTTGACGGTGGCGACGCTGAGGTACAGCTCGGCGGCGATCTCGGCGTTGGAGGCGCCGCGTCCGACGGCGAGGGCCACCTCGCGTTCGCGGGGCGCCAGGGTGGCGAGGCGTTCGCGGGCGCGGGCGCGGCGGGTGTGCGCCCCGTCCTCGGCGACCTGGCCGATGAGCTGCCGGGTGACGGCCGGGGAGAGGACCGGGTCCCCGGCGGCGACGCGGCGGACGGCGGCGACGATCTCGCCGGGCGGGGTGTCCTTGAGGACGAAGCCGGCCGCCCCGGCGCGCAGGGCCCGCAGGACCTGCTCGTCGGCGTGGAAGGTGGTGAGCAGGACGACCTCGGGGGCGTCCGGCAGGGCGCGGAGCCGTTCGGTGGCGGTGAGGCCGTCGACGTGCGGCATCCGGATGTCCATCAGCACCACGTCCGGCCGGAGCCGTTCGACCAGGGCGGGCACCTCCCGGCCGTCGCCCGCCTCGCCGACGACGCGGAGGTCCCCGGCGCCGCCCAGCATGAAGGAGAGGCCGGCCCGCAGCAGCGGGTCGTCGTCGACGAGGAGCACCGTGATCTCGGTCGTGTCGCTCATGGCGCCCACGGTAGCCAGGCGGTGACCCGGAAGCCGCCCTCCGGGCGGGGTCCGTGGGTGAGGCGGCCTCCGGCCAGGGCGGCGCGTTCGGTGAGCCCGATGAGGCCCTGCCCGGAACCGGGTACGGGCGGGACGGGCCCGGCGGGGGCGGAGTTGGCCACCTCGACGCTCAGTCCCTCACCGGGGCCGCCGGTGAGGGTGACGGTGACGGGGGCGCCGGGGGCGTGTTTGCGGGCGTTGGTCAGGCACTCCTGGACGATCCGGTAGACGGTGCGGCCGAGGGCGGGCGGTACCTCGGCGGGGTCGGTGACGCGCCGGTCGAGGGTGAGCGGGGTGCCGCCCTCGCGGGCCTCGTCGAGGAGATCGCCGAGGGCGTCCAGGGTGGGCTGCGGGCGGGCGCCGTCGGTGTCGTCGCCGGTGCGCAGTACGCCGATGATGGCGCGGAGGTCCTGCAGGGCGTCGTGGGCGCTGTCCCGGATCACCCCGGCGGCGCGGGCGATCTCGGCGGTGGGGGCGTCGGGACGGAACTCCAGTGCCCCGGCGTGCACGCTGAGCAGGGTGAGGCGGTGGGCCAGGACGTCGTGCATCTCGCGGGCGATGGCCTCCCGGGCGAGCCGCTGGGCCTGCGCGGCCCGCAGCTCGGCCTCGGCCTCGGCGCGCCGGGCCCGTTCGCGCAGGCTCTCCAGGAGCAGGCGGCGGGAGCGGACGTACATGCCCCAGCCGACGGTGGCGGAGAGCAGCACGGCGGCGAAGACGACGGCGGCGAGCATGTTGAGGGTGGGGTCGGGATAGAGCCAGAACGTGAGCGGCGCCGTCGCCAGCGAGAAGGCGGCGACCCAGGCGACCTGCCGGAAGGGCCGGTGGACGGCGAGGGTGAAGAGGGCGACGACGGCGGCGCCCCCGGCGGTCTGCGCGACGACGGCGACCACGGCGGTGGCGACGGCGAAGCCGAGCGGGTACCGGCGCCGCACCCAGACCGCCGCGCAGGCGAGCGCCCCCACGACCTGGTCGGCGACGGCGACCCCGGCGGGGAGCCCGGGATGCTGCCGCAGGACGTCCAGGCCGGTCAGGCCGATCACCACGGCGACCGCGAAGCAGGCGAAGTCCGCCGCCCAGTCACGCGGCCCGCGCCGGGCGGGCCTCCCCCCGGGCCCGGGGGCGGGAGGGGTGCGGTGGTGGTCGGCGCGGATGCCCATGGTCGGCAAATCTACGCATCGTCGGGCCGGAACGCGGGCCGTCCGGGCCGTCCGTGGACCGTCGTCGGCGCGGTGTCGACTTTGGAAGGGGGTCGCCCCCGCCGGTGACCTACCGGAGAGGGGTGCGACCCCGCCCCGCGGCCGATGTGGGTGGGGGGTCCGCGGGGCGAGGATCGCGGCATGAGGAAAACCCTGGAAGTCGCCGGTTTCCTGTTGCTCCTTCAGGGCGCCATGGGACTGGTCACCGAGTTCACCGACCGCTTCGACGTGGGCCTGATCTCCCGCGTCGGCTTCCTGGACGGCTACGAGGTGTACGCGAGCATCGCAGCCCTCGTCCTGGCGCTGGCACTGTTCGCGCTGGCGGAGAGCCGCCCCAAGTAGGGGGCGTCCGCCGTGGGTACGCTCCGGGCCGGCGGTGTGTGGGGCACCGCCGGCCCGTGGGGCCGGCCCTCGCGGGGAGGCGCAGGGCCGGAGTCGGACGGGTCAGCAGCCGTGGTCGACCAGGTCGAACGAGGCGTAGTGGTCGGCGGTGTAGTAGTCCTCGTCGGCACCCGAGCCGGTGACGATGCGGCGGGCGCCGCGGTCGCTGGAGCCGGGGGTCTTGACCGTGTACTCGTGGTAGTAGCCGGTGGACTGCGAGGGCAGCAGCCCCTCGCGGTTCTGGAAGACGGTGCCGTCCTGCGGGTACGGGAAGGGCCCGCCCGCGTCGATGAGGTCGAGGGTGTCGTGGGCCTGCGCCGGGAGGGCGGAGTAGCAGATGTCACCGACCGCCTGCACGGCGACGGCGGCCCGGAGGCTGTGGGCGGTGGGGGCCTGTGCCGGGACGGCCTGGGCCGCGGCGGAGCCGCCGAGCAGCAGGGCGGCGGCGAGGGCGGTGGCTGTGGCGAAGCGTGGGGGGATTCGCATGCGCATAAGGATGACGCGCGTAGACAGGGGCTCGTCAAGGTCAACGACCGTTAATTTTCCGGCTGTTAACGAACGGGCCGGATGCGCCGCCCGGGGCCGCCGGTGGTGCGCCCCCGGCGCGGACGGCGGCGGCCCCACCCCCTGAGCAGGGGGTGGGGCTGCCTTCGGCGCGGGTGTGCCGCGCCGTCAGTTCCGCTCCAGCAGGGAGCCGGAGGGCTCGGTGTACTCACCTTCGTGCAGGATGCGCCGGCCGCGCAGCCAGGTGGAGCGGACCACGCCGTGCAGGGTCTTCCCGGCGTAGGCGGTGACCCGGTTGCGGTGCTGGAGGGCGGCGGGGTCGACGGTGAAGGTCTCCTCCGGGTCGAGGACGGTGAAGTCCGCGTCCTTGCCCGGGGCGATGGCCCCCTTGGCGGTGAGCCCGGCGAGGCGGGAGGGCGCCTCGGACATCCAGCGGACCACGTCGTCCAGGGTGTGGCCGCGCCGCCGCGCCTCGGTCCAGATGGCCGGGAGGCCGAGCTGGAGCGAGGAGATGCCGCCCCAGGCGGTGGCGAAGTCACCGGTCTTCAGGTCGGCGGTGGACGGGGAGTGGTCGGAGACGACGCAGTCGATGGTGCCGTCGGCCAGGGCGGCCCACAGCACGTCCTGGTTGGCCGCCTCACGGATGGGCGGGCAGCACTTGAACTCGGTGGCGCCGTCCGGGACCTCCTCGGCGGTGAGGGTGAGGAAGTGCGGGCAGGACTCGACGGTGATCCGGACCCCGTCGCGGCGGGCGGCGGCGATGGCCGGGAGCGCCGAGGCGGCGGAGAGGTGCAGCACGTGGACGCGGGCGCCGAGCCGCGCGGCCTGCCCGATGAGGTTCTCGATCGCCTGGTTCTCGGCCTCGCCGGGCCGGGAGGCGAGGAAGTCGGCGTACTGCGGGCCGGGGCGCTGCGGGGCGCCGTCGAGGGCGTGCGGGTCCTCGGCGTGCACGATGAGCAGCCCGTCGAACCCGGCGATCTCGGCGAGGGCGACGGCGAGCTGGTCCTGGTCGAGCGGCGGGAACTCGTCCACGCCGGACGGCGAGAGGAAGCACTTGAAGCCGAAGACGCCCGCGTCGTGCAGCGGACGCAGCTCCTTGGTGTTGTCGGGGAGCGCGCCGCCCCAGAAGCCGACGTCCACGTGGGCCTGCGGCCGGGCGGTGTCCTGCTTGACCTTGAGGTGGGCCGGGGTGGTGGTGGGCGGCAGCGAGTTGAGCGGCATGTCGACCAGGGTGGTGATGCCCCCCGCCGCGGCGGCCCGGGTGGCGCTCCAGAACCCTTCCCAGTCGGTGCGCCCGGGGTCGTTGACGTGCACGTGGGTGTCGACGAGCCCCGGCAGCAGGGCCGCGTCCCCCAGTTCCTCGACGGGCACCCCGGCGGGCAGCGGCGCGTCGTGCGGCAGGACGCCCACGATCTTCCCGCCGGCCACGGTGACCTGGGCGGCCCGTGTCCCGCTGGGAGTGATGACCCGTGTCGAACGCAGTACCCGTTCCAGTTCCGGCACCCCGGCCCCTCTCCTGTTTCCCGCGTACATGCCGACCGCGCCTGCACGCACTCCTTCAACGATCTGTTGAAGGAGTTTTGCCGCCCTGCTCCACCCTCGTCAAGAGGCACCCGCATACGCTGGACGTTTTCATTTTGCGAAATTACTATTCCGAATAACAGAAGATGAAGGCCCGGCGTACAGGCCGTCCCGGAGGCGGGAACCGCCCGCCGGGTAGGCTGCTGCCTTGCCCGCCTGCTCCGAAAGGAACGCGACGTGCCGACGTCCCGCACCCCCGACGCCTCCGCCGAGAGCGCGGCCGCCCGGCCGTCCGGCGGCGTGCAGTCCCTGGAACGCGCCTTCGACCTGCTGGAGCGGATGGCGGACGCGGGCGGCGAGGTCGGCCTGAGCGAACTCTCGGCCAGCAGCGGCCTGCCGCTGCCGACCATCCACCGCCTGATGCGCACCCTCGTCGCCTGCGGCTACGTACGCCAGCAGCCCAACCGCCGCTACGCGCTCGGCCCCCGCCTGATCCGCCTCGGCGAGTCCGCCTCCCGCCTGCTCGGCACCTGGGCCCGGCCGCACCTGGCCCGCCTGGTCGAGGCGACCGGCGAGACCGCCAACATGGCCCTGCTCGACGGGGACGAGGTGGTCTACGTGGCCCAGGTGCCCTCCAAGCACTCGATGCGGATGTTCACCGAGGTCGGCCGCCGGGTGCTGCCGCACTCCACCGGCGTCGGCAAGGCCCTGCTGGCCGGGACCCCGCCGGAGGAGGTGCGCGCGCTGCTGGCCCGCACCGGCATGCCGGCCGCCACCCCGAAGACGCTGACCACGCCGGACGCCTTCCTCGGCGCCCTGGACGAGGTCAGACGGCTCGGCTACGCGGTCGACGACAACGAGCAGGAGGTCGGGGTCCGCTGTCTGGCCGTACCCGTCCCCGACTCCCCCACAGCTGCCGCCCTCTCGATCTCGGGCCCGGCGGGGCGCGTCACCGAGGAGGCCGTCGCCACCATCGTGCCGGTGCTCCAGCAGGTGGCGGCGGAGCTCTCCGCCGAACTGGCCGCCTCCGGCCAGCCCGGCTGACCCGGCTCAGCCGCCGGCCCCCGTGCCGAAGAGCTCGACGGCGGCGCGCAGCCGCGCCAGCTCCGCGGCGAAGGCGCTCACCGAGCCGAGCGAGGCGGCGACCAGGAGCAGCGAGCGGCGCAGCCGCCCCTGGTCCGGGGCGCCCTCACGGGCCATCGCCCCGATGGCCGCCAGCTCGTCCTCGGCGACCGCCCGGTCCGGGAACTCCGCCCGGTGGGCCGTCAGCCGCCTGCGCAACTGCGCGGTGGCACCGCGCAGTTCCTCGGTCCTCGGGTCCTGGCAGGCAGCCACCACCTGCCGGTCCTGCTGTCCCCTGTCCATACTGCCCGTACTGCGCAACACGGCCCCTCCCCTGCGCACACCGTCGTACGCCGTGCCTGTGTGATGGTTCTGCTCCCTGGCGCGGTGGTCAGGCGCACCGGGACCGTTCAGTAAACGCCAGCCGGGGCCCGACGCGCCAGCGGGCGGGGCGAATTGGCCGCTGTTGGCACCGTTGCCGCCCTTTCGGCACCTCCGGTTCCGCTTCCGCGCCGGCCCGCCCGCCGGCCCCGGTGCGGTATGCAGGAGGCGTGGAGACGACAGCGCGGACACCCGGCGGGACCGGGGAGAGGTCCGAGGACGAGGTGACCGGAGTGGTGCTGGCGGCCGGGGGCGGCCGACGGCTGGGCGGCCGCCCGAAGGCGCTGCTGGAGTACGCCGGCCGGCCCCTGGTGGAACACGCGGTGGCGGTGGTCCGGGCGGCCGGCGTCGCCCGGGTGCACGTGGTGCTGGGCGCGTCGGCCCGGACGGTACGGGAGCGCGCGGAGCTGCCCGGCTGCGTCACCGTGGAGAACCCGGAGTGGGCGACCGGCATGGGCTCCTCCCTGCGCGCCGGGCTCGCCTCGCTGGCCGGCACCGGGACGGGCGCCGCCCTGGTCTGCCTGGTCGACCAGCCCGGCATCGGCGCGGCGGCCGTCGCCCGGGTGCGCGCGGCCCACCGGGGACCCGGCACGCTGGCGGCGGCCGCGTACGCGGGGCGGCGCGGCCACCCGGTGCTCTTCGGGTCGGCGCACTGGGCCGATGTCGCCGCCGGGGCGGAGGGCGACCGGGGCGCGCGGGACTACCTGCGCGCCCGCGCGGACGCCCTCACGCTGGTGGAGTGCGGGGACGTCGCCGAGCCGTACGACATCGACACGCCGGAGGACCTGTGGCGGCTGGGGGGCGCCTGACCGGCCTCCGCGCGCCCCGGCTCAGACCACCCCGGCCAGGGCGGCCCGGACCTTGTCCGGGGTCAGCGGGAGGGAGCGGAACCGCACCCCGGTCGCGTGATGGGCGGCGTTGCCGACGGCCGCCGCCATGCCGACGATGCCGATCTCGCCGATGCCCTTGCCGCCGACCGGGTTGAGGTGCGGGTCGGCCTCGTCGAGCCAGCCCGCCTCGATGGCGGGCGGCGCCGGGATGTCGGCGCTGACGGGCACGTGGTAGGCGGCGAGGTCGCGTTCGGCGAAGCCGCCGAAGGCCGGGTCCAGGGTGCTCTGCTCGGTGAGGGCCATGCCGATGCCCATCACCATGCCGCCGAGGAACTGGGAGCGGGCGGTACGGGCGTTGAGGATGCGCCCGGCCGCGAAGTGCCCGTAGGCGCGCACCACCCGGACCTCCCCGGTGTCGGTGTCGACGCTCACCTCGGCGAAGTGGGCGCCGAAGGCGTGGCGGGCGTACGGTGATCCGGCCTCGACCGCCTCGGCGGTGTCGGCCTCGGCGGTGAGGCCCTCGGGCGGCAGCTCCGGGTCCCCCGCGAGGCGCCCGGCCAGCGTGGCGCACGCCTCGTGGACGGCCCAGCCCCAGGAGGCGGTCCCGGAGGAGCCGCCGGCCAGCGGCGCCGGGGGCAGGTCGCTGTCGCCGATCTCGACGCGGACGCGGTCGCCGGGGGCGCCCAGGGCGTCGGCGGCGATCTGGCCGAGGACGGTGCGGGCGCCGGTGCCGATGTCGGTGGCGTTGACCCGGACCAGGTAGTCGCCGCCGGGCAGCGCCGTGGCGGTGGCCCGGCAGGGCGAGACCAGGACCGGGTACGTGGCGGCGGCTACGCCGGTGCCGGTCAGACGGGGCCCGTCGCGGCGCACCCCCGGGCGCGGGTCGCGCTCCTCCCAGCCGAAGCGCCGGGCGCCCTCGCGCAGGCACTCCACCAGGTGGCGGCTGCTGAACGGACGGCCGCTGTCGGGCTCGTCGGCCGGGTCGTTGAGCACCCGCAGCTCGACCGGGTCCAGCCCGGTCCGCTCGGCGAGTTCGTCCATCGCCGACTCCAGGGCGTACATGCCGGGCGCCTCGCCGGGGGCGCGCATCCAGGAGGGGCTGGCCACGTCGAGGGGGACGACCTCGTGGACGGTGCTGCTGTGCGGCGAGCCGTACATGACGCGGGCGGGGACGGCGGCCTGCTCCACGAACTCCTTGATGCGGGAGGTGTGGGTGAGCGCGGTGTGCTCGACGGAGAGCAGAATGCCGTCCGGGTCGGCGCCGAGCCGCACCCGGTGCAGGGTGGGCGCCCGGTGGCCGACGGCGGCGGGCAGGTCGCGGCGGGGCAGGGCGAGGGTGACGGGGCGTCCGGTGTGGCGGGCGGCGAGGGCGGCGAGGACCACGTGCGGGCGCGGGGTGCCCTTGGAGCCGAAGCCGCCGCCGACGTGGGCGGAGGTGACGGTGATCCGGTCCTCGGCCAGGCCGAAGATCTGGGCGAGGGCGGCGCGGACGGCGGTGCTGCCCTGGCTGGAGTCGTGCACCGTGAGGTGGCCGTCCTCCCAGGAGGCGGTGGCGGCGTGCGGCTCCATCGGGTGGTTGTGCAGCGGCGGCACGTCGTAGGCGGCGTCGACGCGGATCGGCGCGGCGTCGAAGGCGCCGGGGGCGTCGCCGCGTTCGCGGACCGCCGGGTGGCCGCCGTTGGCCTCCTCGGGTACATACCGCTCCCGGTGGTCGCGGGTGAGGGTGACGTCGTGCGGCCGGGTGTCGTAGTGGACGCGTACGGCCTGGGCACCGGCCCGGGCCGCCTCCAGGGTCTCGGCCACCACGAGGGCGACGAACCAGCCCCGGTGCGGGACGTCGTCGTCCTGGAGGACGTTGAGGGTCGGGTCGTCGGCCGGGGCGCGGGGCGCGGTGTTCCGGGCGGTGAGGACGTCGACCACGCCGGGCAGCGCGAGCGCGGCGGCGGCGTCCACCGAGCGGACGCTCCCGGCGGCGACGATGGCGGGCACGGGCCAGGCGTAGAGGCGGCCGGGCGGGGCGAACTCGGCGGCGTACCGCGCGGCACCGGTGACCTTGTCCCGGCCTTCCCGGCGCGGAACGCCCGTCCCCAGTTCCGAGGTGGTGTCGGTCATCTCAGTGGCTCCCTGGGTGGGGCTACGGCCGGGTCAGGCCGAGCAGGACGGTGCGGGCCAGGTCGCGGGCGAGGCCGATCTTGAAGACGTTGTCGCGCAGCGGCTCGGCGGCGGCCAGCTCCGCGTCGAGCGCGGCGGTCACCCGTTCCTCGGTGAGCGCCTGCCCGGTCAGCTCGGTCTCGGCCCGCCGGGCCCGCCACGGCCGGGGCGCGAGTCCGCCGAAGGCGATCCGCACCTGCTCGGCGGCGCCGTCGCCGCGCTGGGTGAGCTGGGCGGCGACGGAGACCAGCGCGAAGGCGTACGAGGCCCGGTCGCGCACCTTGCGGTAGGTGGACCGGGTGCCGTCCAGGGGCGCGGGGAGCCGTACGGCGGTGATGATCTCGCCGGGCTCCAGCACCGTGTCCCGCTCGGGCAGTTCACCGGGCAGCCGGTGGAACTCGGCGACCGGGATGACGCGTTCCCCCGCCGGCCCCGTGGTCTGCACCTCGGCGTCGGCCGCCGCCAGCGCGACCGCCAGGTCGGAGGGGTGGGTGGCGACGCAGGCGGGCGAGTGGCCGAGCACCGCGTGGTCGCGGTGGACGCCTTCGCGGGCCGCGCACCCGGTGCCGGGCTCCCGCTTGTTGCAGGGCATGGAGAGGTCCTGGAAGTAGACGCACCGGGTCCGCTGGAGCAGGTTGCCGCCGGTGGTCGCGGCGTTGCGCAGCTGCCCGGAGGCTCCGGCGAGCAGCGCCTCGCTGACGGCCGGGTGCCGGACGCGGACGGCGGGGTGGGCGGCGAGGTCGCTGTTGCGCACCAGTGCGCCGATCCGCAACGCCCCGTCGGCCTCCTCGGCCACGGTGTCCAGCGGCAGCCGGGTGATGTCCACCAGGGTGTCGGGGGTCTCGACCCCCTGCTTCATCAGGTCGACCAGGTTGGTCCCGCCCGCGAGGTACCGCGAGCCGTCCCGGCCGCCGTGGGCGCGGGCGGCCTCGGCGGCGTCGGCGGCCCGGACGTAGGTGAAGGTCCGCATCAGCTCAGGTCCCGTACGGCGTCGACGATGTTCGGGTAGGCCCCGCAGCGGCAGAGGTTGCCGCTGAGCCGCTCGCGGATCTCGTCCCCGGTGAGCGGGACCGGCTCCCCCGCCGGATGGTCCGGGTCGGTGGCGGCCGAGGGGTACCCCTGCGCCGCCTCCTCCAGCACGCCCACGGTCGAGCAGATCTGCCCGGGCGTGCAGTACCCGCACTGGAAGGCGTCCCGGTCGAGGAACGCCTCCTGCACCGGATGGAGCCCGTCCCCCTCCCCGAGCCCCTCCACCGTGGTGACCCGCGCCCCGTCGAGCGCCACCGCGAGCAGCAGACAGCTGTTGACCCGCCGCCCGTCCACCAGCACGGTGCAGGCCCCGCACTGCCCGTGGTCGCACCCCTTCTTGGACCCGGTCAGCCCGAGCCCCTCCCGCAGCACGTCCAGCAGGGCCACCCGGTTGTCGAGACTCAGCTCGTACCACTCCCCGTTGACCCGCAGACGCAAGGACGACGTGTGCCCCGCCTCCAGCGACCCCAGCACTCCGGCAGACACAGGTCCCCTTTCTCCGCTTCCTCCACTCGGACATCCGCCTCCACCCTCGCCCGCCCCACCCCACCGCGCCCGCGGGAAGGAGCGAACGGGTGTCGGCCGTCACCCCGGCCACCGACAGCCCGGCCGGCGCTTGAGGCCAAGGACCCCCTCCGGGTAGGAGGACCCCACAAACGTCCCCGCCCACCACTTGTAGTCATCGCCATGGCACTCAGCGCCACCCTCTGTCGACCCGGAGATTCTCGACATCAACAGACCATTGAACTTCCACCATGAGGAAACTAGTATCCACTGATCAGAACCACCCGCACGAAAGACGGCCCACCAAAAGCCCCATTTCCCCCCTGGCACCCCGTGCCGACCCAGCCTGAGAACCCGGCCCCGCCAGGGGCCCACCCGCTGAAGGAAGTGACAGTCATGTCCGCACCCGCGTCCCCGTCCGCGACGCCGGTCACCATCGACGCCGAGCCCCTCCCCCGCCAGGAGGACGTCCTCACGGACGAGGCGCTCGCCTTCCTCGGCGAGCTCCACCACCGCTTCACCCCCCGTCGGAACGAGCTCCTGGCCCGCCGCGGCGAGCGCCGCGCCGAGATCGCCCGCACCTCGACCCTCGACTTCCTCCCCGAGACCGCCGCCGTCCGCGAGGACGACTCCTGGCGCGTCGCCGAGGCCCCGCCCGCGCTGACCGACCGCCGGGTCGAGATCACCGGCCCCACCGACCGCAAGATGACGATCAACGCCCTCAACTCCGGCGCCCGCGTCTGGCTCGCCGACTTCGAGGACGCCTCCGCTCCCACCTGGGAGAACGTCATCCAGGGCCAGCTCAACCTCACCGACGCCTACGAGCGCCGCATCGACTTCACCGACGAGCGCACCGGCAAGTCCTACGCCCTGAGGCCGCAGGAGGAGCTGGCCACCGCCGTCGTCCGCCCGCGCGGCTGGCACCTGGACGAGCGCCACCTGCGCGCCGCCGACGGCACCCCGCTCCCCGGCGCCCTGGTCGACTTCGGCCTGTACTTCTTCCACAACGCCCAGCGCCTCATCGACCTCGGCAAGGGCCCGTACTTCTACCTGCCGAAGACCGAGTCGCACCTGGAGGCCCGCCTCTGGAACGAGGTCTTCACCTTCGCCCAGGAGTACGTCGGCATCCCGCACGGCACGATCCGCGCCACGGTCCTCATCGAGACCATCACCGCCGCGTACGAGATGGACGAGATCCTCTACGAGCTGCGCGAGCACGCCTCGGGGCTGAACGCCGGCCGCTGGGACTACCTCTTCTCGATCGTCAAGAACTTCCGTGACGGCGGCCGCAAGTTCGTCCTGCCGGACCGCAACGCGGTGACGATGACGGCGCCGTTCATGCGCGCCTACACCGAACTCCTCGTCCGCACCTGCCACAAGCGCGGCGCGCACGCCATCGGCGGCATGGCCGCGTTCATCCCCTCGCGCCGCGACGCCGAGGTGAACAAGGTGGCGTTCGCCAAGGTCAAGGACGACAAGGACCGTGAGGCCCGGGACGGCTTCGACGGCTCCTGGGTCGCCCACCCCGACCTGGTGCCGATCGCGCTGGAGTCCTTCGACGCCGTCCTCGGCGAGAAGCCGAACCAGAAGGACCGGCTCCGCGAGGACGTCTCGGTGGCCGCCGGCGACCTCATCGCCATCGACTCGCTCGACGCCGAGCCCACCTTCGACGGCCTGCGCAACGCCGTCCAGGTCGGCATCCGCTACATCGAGGCGTGGCTGCGCGGCCTCGGCGCCGTCGCCATCTTCAACCTGATGGAGGACGCGGCCACCGCCGAGATCTCCCGCTCGCAGATCTGGCAGTGGATCAACGCCGGGGTCGAGGTGGAGCGCGACGGTGCCACCGTCCTGGTCACCCGTGAGCTGGCCCGCGAGGTGGCGGCCGGGGAACTGGCCGCGATCCGCGCCGAGATCGGCGAGGACGCCTTCACCGCCGGCCGCTGGCAGCAGGCCCACGACCTGCTGCTGACCGTCTCCCTCGACGACGACTACGCCGACTTCCTCACGCTGCCCGCCTACGAGCAGCTGGTCGGCTGATCTCCCCCGCACCACCCTGTGCCCCGGCGCCCACCGCCGGGGCACAGCCACGTCCGCGCCGCCTCACCCCAGATGCCGCGACCAGTCCGGCGCCGCGTCCGGCTTGCCGTGCAGATCCGGTACGTGCTGGAGCCAGGCGGGCCGGGCCGCGCGGGTGGCCGCGGCCCGCTCGGCGTCGGCCTCGGCGAGTTGCCGGGCCGAGGGGAACTCCAGCGGCAGCCACTCCCCCGAGACGGCCGCCCGCTCCGCGAGCTGATGGGCGTACGCCTCGCGCAGCGCGTCCGGCGAGGAGAAGCCCGGCTCGTCCCGCAGCCAGGCGTCGGGGACGAGCGCGGTCACCTCGCGCAGCAGGTCGAGGGTGACCCGGGGTGCCAGTTCCGCGTCGGCCTCGGCGACCAGCGGGGCGTACCCGCCGAGGGCGTGGTGGCGGAAGTCGTACCGCTTGGTCACCGCTCCGGCGGCGCTGTCCCACCGGTGGTGGAAGACGAGCGCCGCCCCGTGGTCGATCAGCCAGAGCCGCCGGGGTGAGCGCGGCGTCCCGGCCGGCGGCCAGATCATCAGATTGGTGCTGTGCACCGTCCGGTCGACGTTGGCCGTCAGCGCGTCCAGCCACACCACCCGCCCGGCCTCCGCCGGGTCCACCGCCAGGTCACCGGGGTGGAAGTCGACGGCTCCCGGCAGCAGGTCCATGCCGAGGTTGATCCCGGCACTGGCCCGCACCAGGTCCTGCACCTCCTGGTGCGGCTCGTCCCGCGCCACCGCCGGGTCGAAGTCGACCAGCACCAGCTCCGGCACCCGGAAGCCGAGCCGCCGCGCCAGCTCCCCCACCACGATCTCGGCCACCAGCGCCTTGCGTCCCTGCGCCGACCCGGTGAACTTGACGACGTACGTCCCCAGATCGTCGGCCTCGACGACGCCGGGGACCGAGCCGCCGGTGGTCAGCGGCTGCACGTAGCGGGTGGCGGTGACTTGGCTCAGCATCTTCCAGACCCTCAGGCTCTCCGCCCGGCTCTCCGCGCCAAGCTCGCTTCGGTACCCGCGAGCATAGTGACCTGCGCTCCTCTCCCCGCCGGTCACGGCACGCTTGTCAGCCGCTCGCGCACTCGCTACGTTCCGGACGTCTCACCGCGCCCCCGGCCCGGCCGTCCGTCCGGGCCGACTCCCCCACCAAGGAGCATTCGTGAGGTTCCTCAGACGCCTTCCCGCACTGGCCGCGGCCGCCCTGCTGGCCTGCACCGGACTGGCCGCCGGCCCCGTCGCGGCCCAGGACACGTCGGCGGCGGCCGCCCCCGGCTTCAAGGCGCCCTTCCCCTGCGGCCAGCGCTGGACGTACAGCCACCACTCCGCCGAGGTGCGGCGCGCGCTGGACTTCGTGCGCTCCGACGGCGGCGCGACCGCCGGTGCCCCCGTGCTCGCCTCCGCCGCGGGCACCGCCACCCGCCACTCGCAGCCGAGCGGTGCGGGCAACTACATCTCCATCGACCACGGCGGCGGCTGGACGACGTACTACTTCCACCTGAACGCCTTCTCCGTGCCGAGCGGCGCCTCCGTCGCCCAGGGGCAGCAGATCGGCACCACCGGCAGCACCGGCAACTCCTCCGGCGCGCACATCCACTACGAACAGCTGCTCAACGGCGTCGGCCAGAACATCGTCATCGACGGCGCGGGCCTCCCCTACCCGGGCAGCTACCACCAGGCCCACCTGACCAGCACCAACGGGTGCGGCGGCGGTGGCGGGACCCCCTTCAACACCTGGGGCTCGGGCGTCAACGTCCGCGCCGACGCCCGGCTCAACGCGCCCGTCGTGACCACCCTCGCCGGGCCGACGGCGGTGCGCGTGGTCTGCCAGAAGCAGGGCGACACGGTCAACGCCGAGGGCTACACCAACAACTGGTGGAGCAAGCTGCGCGACCAGAACGGCTTCATCAGCAACATCTACATCAGCCATCCGGACGCCAAGCTCCCCGGCGTCCCCAACTGCTGAGCCGCACGCCGCCCGTCACCGCAGGCGGGCGTTGAGCCGGGCGGCCCGGCGCGTCAGGTGGTCCCGTTCGGCCAGGCCGGACGCCTGGTGGGCCGCCTCGGCGTAGAGCCGGGCCGCCTTCGCCAGGTCGCCGTCGCGCTCGTGGAGGTGGGCGGCGACCGCCGTGTGCCGGGGCACCGACTCGTCCACCTCCGCGAGGGCGGCCAGACCGGCGCGCGGCCCGTCGGCCTCCCCGACGGCGACCGCGCGGTTGAGCCGGACGACAGGGTTGTCGGTCAGCCGCGCCAGTTCGTCGTACCACTCGACGATCTGCGGCCAGTCGGTCTCCTCCGCCCTCGGCGCGTCGGCGTGCAGGGCGGCGATGGCGGCCTGGGCCTGGTACTCGCCGAGCCGGTCACGTGCCAGGGCCGCCTGGAGAATCCGGACGCCCTCGGCGATCGCCCCGGTGTCCCAGCGGCTCCGGTCCTGCTCGGCCAGAGGCACCAGGCTGCCGTCGGGGGCGGTCCGCGCGGGGCGCCGGGCATGGTGGAGCAGCATCAGGGCGAGCAGCCCGGCCACCTCCGGGTGGTCCACCCGCGCCGCGAGCTGCCGGGTCAGCCGGATCGCCTCGGCGACGAGATCCACCTCGCCCGAGTACCCCTCGTTGAAGACGAGGTAGAGGACGCGCAGCACGGTGGCCACCTCCCCCGGCCGGTCGAGGCGTACGCCCGCGACCGTGCGCTTGGCCCGGCTGATCCGCTGCGCCATGGTCGCCTCGGGCACCAGGTACGCCTCGGCGATCTGCCGGGTGGTCAGCCCGCCGACGGCGCGCAGGGTGAGCGCCACCGCCGACGCCGGGGTCAGCGAGGGGTGGGCGCAGAGGAAGTACAGCTGGAGGGAGTCGTCGGCGGCGGGCACCGGGCCCGGCACCGGCTGTCCCTCGACGCGTTCCTCCCGCGCCCGGCGGGCGGAGTCGGCGCGCGTGGCGTCGAGGAACTTGCGCCAGGCCACGGTGATCAGCCAGCCCTTGGCGTCCCGTACGGGCTCCTCCCCGCCGGGGCGTTCCCGCACGGTCTCGGCCAGGGCTTCCTGCACCGCGTCCTCGGCCGCCGCGAAGTCTGCTCCGCGGCGGACGAGGACGGTGATGACGCCCGGGACGATGCCGCGCAGGACGGTCTCGTCCACCGGCGGCCTCACTCGGTGACGGTGGGCGGCTCGGTCAGGAAGGGACGCAGCTCCAGCCACTCGTGGATCGGCTCACCGCCGGCCCCGGGCGCGGCCGAGAGCTCCCCGGCCAACTCGACGGCGCGGTCGTAGCTGTCCACGTCGATGACCATCCATCCGGCGATGAGGTCCTTGGTCTCCGCGAACGGCCCGTCGGTGACCGGCGGCCGGCCCTCCCCGCCGTACTGGACCCAGGCGCCTTCGGGGGCGAGGGCCTGGCTGTCGACGTACTCGCCGGTCTCCCGCAGCCGGTCCGCGAAGTCGTTCATGTACCCGATGTGCGCCGTGATCTCCTCCGGCGCCCACCGGTCCATCGGCACGTCGTTGACGGAGGCCGGGGCGCCTCGGTAGTGCTTCAGGAGCAGGTACTTGGCCATGGTGGTTCTCCTCGGTGTGCGGGCGGCCCATTCTGGCCGTCTTCACCCCGGGGACGGAGCGGGACACGGGTTCTCGACATCCGCCGGGAGATTTCTTCTCCGCCCTACTTGCCGTGGCCCCCGGGCTCGACGACGTCGCGCTTTCCGGCGCCCTCGGCCTCGTCCCAGCGGGCGGTGAGCGGGTGGTGCAGGTCGAAGGCGGGCGACTCGCTGCGGATGCGGGGCAGGGTGACGAAGTTGTGGCGGGGCGGCGGGCAGGAGGTGGCCCACTCCAGGGACCGGCCGAAGCCCCACGGGTCGTCCTCCTGGACGCGCGTACCGGTCTGGGCGGTCTTCCAGACGTTGTAGAGGAACGGGAGTGTGGAGGCGCCGAGAAGCAGGGCGCCCACGGTGGAGGCGGTGTTGAGCGCGGTGAAGCCGTCGGCGGCGAGGTAGTCCGGGTAGCGGCGGGGCATTCCCTCGGCGCCGAGCCAATGCTGGACGAGGAAGGTCAGGTGGAAGCCGATGAAGAGCGACCAGAAATGCATCTTCCCGATGCGCTCGTCGAGCATTTTCCCGGTGAACTTGGGCCACCAGAAAGAGAAGCCGGCGAACATCGCGAAGACGACCGTGCCGAAGACCACGTAATGAAAGTGGGCGACGACGAAGTAACTGTCGGTGACGTGGAAGTCCAGGGGCGGGGAGGCGAGGATGACGCCGGTCAGGCCGCCGAAAAGAAAAGTGACGAGGAAGCCGACCGACCACAGCATCGGCGTCTCGAAGGAGAGCGAGCCGTGCCACATGGTGCCGATCCAGTTGAAGAACTTGACGCCGGTGGGCACCGCGATGAGGAACGTCAGGAAGGAGAAGAACGGCAGCAGGACGGCGCCGGTGGCGAACATGTGGTGCGCCCAGACGGTTGCCGAGAGGGCGGTGATGGCGATGGTGGCGCCGACGAGCCCGAAGTATCCGAAGACCGGTTTGCGGGAGAAGACCGGGAGGATTTCCGTGACGATGCCGAAGAACGGGATCGCGATGATGTAGACCTCGGGATGGCCGAAGAACCAGAACAGGTGCTGCCAGAGGATCGCGCCGCCGTTCTCCGGCGCGAAGACCATGGCACCGAACCGCCGGTCGGCCTCCAGCACCAGCAGGGCGGCGGCCAGGACGGGAAAGGCCAGCAGTACCAGCACCGAGGTGAGCAGGGTGTTCCAGGTGAAGATCGACATCCGGAACATCGTCATCCCCGGAGCCCGCATGACGATGATCGTCGTGATGAAGTTGACCGCGCCCAGAATGGTGCCGAACCCGGAGAGCGCGAGCCCCATGATCCACAGGTCACCGCCGATCGACGGCGACCGCTCGGCGCTGTTCAGCGGGGAATAGGCCGTCCACCCGAAATCCGCCCCGCCTCCCGGGGTCAGCAGACTCCCGAGCACGATGAGCCCGCCGAAGAGGAAAAGCCAGTACGAGAACATGTTCAGCCGGGGGAACGCCACATCGGGGGCGCCGATCTGCAACGGCATGATCACGTTGGAGAATCCGATGAAGGTCGGGGTGGCGAAGAGCAGCAGCATGATCGTGCCGTGCATCGTGAACGCCTGGTTGTACTGCTCGTTGGAGACGATCTGCATTCCCGGGCGGGCGAGTTCCAGGCGGATCAGCATCGCCATCAGGCCGGCGGTGAGGAAGAAGCCGAACGAGGTGACAAGATAGAGCTTCCCGATCTTCTTATGATCGGTCGTCGTCAGCCAGTCGATCACCGCGTTTCCCGGCCGCCGCCCCTGGACCGGTTCGACGGTCGTGGGTTGCGCGGTGGTGGACGAAGTCATGCGGACCTCACTGACGTTGAGCCGGACGATGCGGGGCGGCACGGAATCCCGCCTTCTCACCTCGCTAGATATAACCAGCCGTAACGTCGGATTCCCCGCATCCGCGCCCGCCGGAAGTGGCGAAGCGCGAAGGGCCCCGCGCCCGCCGCCCGGAGCCCTCGTGCCCGCCTCCCTCTCAGAGGGTGAACTCCCTGATCACCGTTGAGCGGAAGACCGCCGGGCCCCCGGTGGTGAAGAGGGCGAGGCCGGTGTCGACCAGGTACGGGAACGCCTCCATGGAATGGGTGTGGCGCCCGTCGTCGAAGAAGACCTCGACGGTGGTGCGGTCGACGAGGACGCGCAGCCGGACCCTGCCCGCCGCCGGGTCGAACGGGCTGCGGCTCTCCTGCCACCTGCCGCTGGTGTCGGGGTTGGCGCTGCCGCGCCGGTTGACGAAGGCGTAGTCCCCGTGCACTCCGGCGTCGATGTGACGGGAGCCGTCGGCGGAGCGGCGCAGCTGGACCCCGGCGCCGGCCAGCTCGTCCCAGGTGATCTCGGTGGTCAACTCGTAGGCGGTACCGGTGTACTCCAGCACCAGTCGGCCGTCGACGGCCAGGTCCCCGAGGTCGACGGTGCGCGAGACGTACCGGTCGAGCGCGGCGACCGGGCGCGAGGCGAGGAAGTACGCACCGGAGCCGTCGCGGTGGAGGGTGACCTCGCGGACGACCGAATCGGTGCCGTTGAAGCCGTCGGCGTCGATGGTGGGGGTGGTGTCGGGGTAGTCCCAGTTGTTCATCCAGGCGATGGCGTACCGCACCTCCGGGTCGACGGAGCCGTCCGCGTCGCGCTTCTCCCAGGTGACGGCGCCGTACCAGTCGAAGCCGTGGTCGAGCCACTGCGGCTCGTCGGCGTCGGGGGTGAAGGTGGTGCCGTCGAAGTCGCCGGTCCAGTAGGCGTACGTGTTGGGCAGTCCGGCGTCCTTGCCGTTGGCGCTGACCGCGAGGACCCAGCGGGTGTCGCCGTCGGAGGTGCGGAGGGTGAAGAGGTCGGGGCACTCCAGGACGCCGATGCCCTCCTTCACGAAGCCGCCCGCGTAGCTCCACTGCTTGAGGTCGTCGGAGTGGTAGATGCCGACCTTGGTGTTCTCGGTGAGCGCCATGACCCAGCGGCCGCGCTCCTCGTCGCGGATCACCTTGGGGTCGCGGAAGTCCTTGACGCCCGGGTTGGGCAGCACCGGGTCGGTGCCATGCGGCTGGAAGGTGCGGCCGCCGTCGGTGGAGTAGTGGAGGTACTGGGCCTGGGAGTCGGTGGTCTCGTCGGGCTCCATGGTGGCCAGGACGACGACGGCTCCGGCGCCGAAACCGGCCGTGTCGTCGGTGTCCACCACCGCACAGCCCGACCACACGTCGCCGTTGGGCGTGGTGTCCTTCGGCACCGCCACGCCCTGGTCGCGGAAGCGGACGAGGTCGGTACTGGTGGCGAGGCGCCAGGCGGTGCCCGAGGTGGTGCCGCCGGTGAGGTAGTCGGCGTTGTAGAGGTAGTAGTAGAGATACTCCCCGTCGATCCAGACGGGCCGCTGCGGGTCGTTCTTCCACTGGTCCGGGACGGTGAAGTGGTACTCCGCCCGGTAACTGGCCGCCTCCCGTGCCCGGTTCGCCGGCGCCGCGCCCCGCTCGCCGGGCACCGCCCGGGCCGTGGCGGACGGCAGGGCCGCGCCCACCGCCCCCAGCGCACCGGCCCGGAACAGCTTCCTCCTCGTCAACCCGCGCATCCGCGTCCGTCCCCTTCGTAGCTCGCTCGCCGACTGTGACTCAGGACTGTAGACCTAACTCGTTAAAGGTCAAGAGAGGGCGAGAGCTTTCCTGGGTTCTCACCAGGTGAGGGCGAGCATGGGACTGGGCCCGGGTTGCGGGGACTTGTACGTGTCAGCTACCGATGGGGGGCGCCGCCACCGAGGCCCGTTCCACCACCGGGCACTCCAGCCGCACCACCTCGGCCGGGGGCGCGGCCTGGGCGGCGAGGGCGTCGAGCAGGAGCCGTGCCGCCCGCTCCCCCATCGCCCGGTGCGGCAGCGCCACCGTGGTCAGGGCCGGGGTGAGGAAGGCGGCCATGTGCTCCTGGTCGTCGTAGCCGACGAGGGAGAGACCGGTGGGGACGTCGAGGCCCAGCCGGGCGGCGGCGTGCAGGACCCCGGCCGCGACGCGGTCGTTGTAGCAGACGATGCCGGTGGGGCGCTCCGCGGGCGGAACGCCGTCCAGCAGCCGTACGGCCGCCTGGTACCCGGCGGAGATCTCGCCGCCCTCGCGTCGCGTCCACTCCTTGGGGGCGTGCAGCCCGGCCCCGCGCAGGGCGTCGCGGAAGCCGCGCAGCCGTTCGGCGGTGGCGATGTCGTCGAGACCGCCCGCCACCGCGATCCGGCGGTGCCCCGCGTCGAGGAGCAGCCGGGTGGCGGCCCGGCCGCCGGCCCGCTCGGCGGGGACGACGGCGGCGTGGGCGCCGTCGGCGGGGAGGCAGTTGGCAAGGACGGTGGTGGTGCGCTCCAGCCCCTCGGGCAGCTGGGCGGTGCGCAGCGACATGGCGGCGTAGATGATGCCGTCCACCCGCCGGTCGAGGAGTTCGGCGACGGCCGCGTTCTCCTTGGCCGGGTCTCCGGTGGAGTCGACGGTGAGGACGAGGTGCCCCTGCTCCCAGGCGGTCTCCATGGCGCCGCGCAGCAAGGCCCCCGCGAACGGGGAGGAGGCGATGTGGTCGGTGACCAGCCCGATCACCGCCGTACGGCTGCGGCGCAGGCCGCGTGCGACGGCGTTGGGCCGGTAGCCGAGCTGTTCGGCGGCCTGCCGGATGCGCTCCTGGGTGGCGGCGGAGAGGTTGCCTTCGGCGCGGCCGTTGAAGACGAAGGAGACGGCGGTGTGCGACACCCCGGCGAGCCGCGCCACATCCTTGGAGGTCGGCCGCGCGGGCCCGCCCGTCGCCCGGGTTCCGCCGCTGCCCATACCCGCCTCCACCGTCCGCCGCCGTGCCCGGGCCACCCTATCGGCGGGGGCGAGGCGGCGGGCCCCGGCGCCTCAGTCGGTGTCGGTCGCGGCGAGCACGGCCAGGCGGCGCCGGTCCGGGGCGAGCGCGGCCAGCCCGATGTCCCAGGCCACCTGCTCGAACCAGTCCGTCCGGGCGTCGAAGCCGAACCAGGCGCACTCCGCCGCCCGCGCCTCGATCTCGGCGGCACCGGCGCCGTCCGCCACCCCGGCCAGCGCCGCCAGGGACTGCCAGGCCGCCAGACGCCCGTAGGCACCGTGGGAACCGGAGTTGTACGCCCCTCCCGTCGAGGCGGCGGCGAACAGGACACGCCACGCCTGACCGGGCGGACAGGCGGAGACGGACAGGGCTGCCTTCTTCCTCCCCGCCCCCGCCAGCGACTCCAGCCCCAGCGTGAGCAGCGTGGCCGGAACCGCCTGGTCGGCCGGCGGACCGGCGAGGTCGAACACCCGCGCCTCGACGACCCCGTTGGACTCCTCGGCCCAGTTCGCCACGGCGCTGCTCAGCGCGGCGGCGAGCTGCGGGGTGGTCACCTCCGCCGCCGAGGGCACCCGCGCACCGCCGGTCCCCCTGTACGGGCCGCCCCCCGACGGCCCGTACGGCATCGCGTGGCTGCTCCCCCTGAGGCTGTAGCTCGGCAGATCCGCCCCGTCCTCCATGCCGGACCGGGTCAGGGGCAGCCACCCCAGCGGGTGGTACCGCCAGTGCGGCGACCTGGCCCAGCGCGCGATGCCCGGTTCCTCGTCCACCGCCACTCCCCGGAGCACCAGTTCGTGCACGAGACAGGCCCGGAGTTCCTCGGAGGCGTGGCCCGAGAACACCACGGTCAGCTCCTCCGGACGCCGGCAGGAGGCCAGCAGCGAGGCGACGTGGCGGTCCCGCCTCCGGTCGGCGGCCTCGGGCGACGAGACCAGGCGCAGGGCCTCCGTGAGGTTCTCCGGGCCCGCCGTGGTGGCCAGCAGGCGCAGCAGATGGCCGAAGACGCTCCGGTACTGCCACAGCGGCTCCGCGCGGCCGTACGCCCGGGCGAGAGCCACGCCCAGGTCGGCGGCGAACGCCGCGTCTCCTCGCGCCACCCGCGCGTCCGCCACCGCGCACACCCCGGCGACGTCCTTCAGCTCGGGCAGCCCTGCCACGATCTCCTGAATCCCCTCGGTCACGGGCCGAGCGTACGGACCCGCCGGTCCCGGTTCATCCGATAATCCCCTCGCTCCTGTGGACGGGGCGAGCCCGGCCGTCGATAGCCTCCTGGCATGAAACGTGTCTGGACCCTCCCCCTGCTCTTCGCCCTCGGCGGCGCCGCCGTCGCGGCGACCTCGGCCGTCTCGGGCAAACCCGGCACGGCCGCCCTGCTCCTGCTGGTGTTCCTGGCCCTCGCGGCGGTGCACTCCCCCCTGATCTTCCCGAAGCCGGTCGGGCTGCGGGAGGCACAGGGCCGCAGCGCGGCCGACGGCCGGCCGGTCGTCCTGTGGCGGCCGGGCTGCATGTACTGCATACGCCTGCGCCTCCGGCTGGGCCGCAGCGCCGGCCGGCTGTACTGGGTCGACATCTGGCGCGATGCGGCGGGGGCCGAGGCGGCCCGGGCGGCCAACGACGGCAACGAGACCGTCCCCACCGTCTTCATAGCCGGCCAACCGCACACCAACCCCGACCCCGCGTGGGTGCGGGAGCAGCTCTCCCCGTCCCCATGACGAGAGGAGGCCGGTGACCGCAGACCTGGGAGGACCCGCCTGCCCGGGTCCTCAGCAGGGACCGGCCCGCCCCGTCCACCAGACCCGAACCCGCGCCCACTGCCGCGATACTGAACGACGCCCGCCCGGCCCTCGCCCTCGGCGCACCCACTGGAGGACCCCTCGTGAACCGCCCCACCGCCCGTGATGTGGCCGAGCTGGCCGAGGTGTCCCGGGCCGCCGTCTCGTTCGTCTTCACCGGGCGGGCCGAGGGCAACCTCTCCGCCGAGACGCAGCAGCGCATCCGGCGCGCCGCCGACCAGTTGGGGTACCGGCCGGACGAGGTGGCGCGGTCGCTGCGGCGGCGGCGCAGCGGGGTGATCGGGCTGCTCAGCGACGAGATCGCCACCAGCCCGTTCGCGGGTCGGCTGGTGCTCGGCGCGATGGAGGCGGCCCGTGAGCGCGGCCACCAGGTGCTGCTGCTCGAATCGCGGCGGGACCCGGCGGCGGAGGCCGAGGCGGTGGCGGAGCTGCGGGCCCGCCGGGTCGACGGGATCGTCTACGCGGCGATGTCGATGCGCCGCACCGCGGTCCCGCTCGATGTGGACCCGGCCCACGCCGCGCTCGCCAACTGCCTCCCGCAGGAGGCCGGTACGTACGCGAGCGTGGTGCCCGACGAACGGGCCGGCGGGCGGGCGGCGGTGGAGGTGCTGATCGGCGCGGGTCACCGGCGGATCGCCCTGCTCGGCGGCGGGCCCGGGGACATCGCCGCCTCGGCGCGCGGCCGGGGCTTCGGCGACGGGATGCGGGCGGCGGGGCTGGCGGCGCGCCCTCAGTGGCGGCTGCGGGTGGGGTGGCAGATCGACGAGGGGTACGCGGCGGCGCTCGCGCTGCTGGACACGGCGGACCGGCCGACCGGCGTGGTCTGCGCCAACGACCGGGTGGCGGCCGGGGTGCTGCTGGCGGCGGCCCGGCTGGGCATCGCCGTACCGGAGGAGTTGTCGGTGGTCGGGTACGACGACCAGGACCAGATGGCGGCCCATCTGGTCCCGGCGCTGACGACGGTGGCGCTGCCGCACCACGCGATGGGGGCGGCGGCGGTGCGGCTGCTGCTCGACGCCGCCGAGGCCGGGGGCGAGGTCGACACCGCGCGGGCGCTGCGGCTGCCGTGCCCCGTGGTGGAGCGGGACTCCGTCAGACCACCGTCCAGCCCCTGACCTCGGTGGCCGCCCGGCCGCGGACGGTCTCCACCGTGTACGGCCCCTCGGGCGCCGGGTAGATCTTCTCGGTCACCATCGCCCGTTCGTCGAGGAAGAGTTCGAGGAGCGGGCCGTCGACGAGGACCCGCAGGCGGGAGCGGACGCCGCCGGGGACGGTGGCGACGGCCCGGTCGGTGCGCGGCAGCGGGTGGGAGGCGGTGGCGGGCGCGCCGGAGCGGTCCAGGACGAGAGTGCCCCGGGTCGGGTTGACGTACAGCGCGACCGTGTCGCCGAGCCGCAGCACCACCTCGCTGTCGGCGAGCAGCGCGGTGACCCCCACCTCGATCTCGTAGGCGGGCGGCAGCCCGGCACCGGGCGGCAGCTCGGGGCCGCGCAGGGCGGCGAGTTCGCGGGCGGGGGCGAGCCGCAGGGTGCCGTCGGGGTGGACGCCGATCTCGCGCGGGTGGGTGAGGCATCCGGCCCAGCCGGCGGCGAGCGACTCCTCCTCGGTGCGGGACTCCCAGCTCCAGCCCCACAGCAGGGTCCGCCCGTCCTCGACCAGGGCGGTCGGGGCGTAGAAGTCGCGGCCGTGGTCGAGCATCCCGCCGCTCGCGGCCACGAAGCGCAGCCCCTCCCCCTCGGTCCGCAGGTCACCGATGAGGTAGGAGGTGGTGTACGTGACCGAGTCGGCCCACAGGGAGAGCAGCAGGACCCAGCGCCCGTCACCGGTGGGCAGCAGGGCCGGGCACTCCCAGGCGGTGGCGGGGGCGGCGACGCGGGCGGCGATGGGGTCGGTGGCGTCGAGGAGGGAGCCGGCGTAGCTCCAGTCGGTGAGGGAGTGGACGCGGTAGAGGAGGACGTCGCCGGTGCCGGTGGCGCGGTGCCCGGCGCCGACCACGGCCCAGCGGGTGCCCTCGTGGGTGAAGAGGTAGGGGTCGCGGAATGCGTTCAGGTCCAGGCCGGGCGGCGGGCCCGGGACCACCGGTTCCGGCTCGGCCTTGAGGGTGGTGAGGGTGGCGTCGGTGGCGCGGGCCAGCATCACCGAGCCGATGCCGTCCTCGCGGTCCATGCCGGTGTAGACGGCGGTCGGGGTCGACTCGTCCACCACGGCGCAGCCCGACCAGGCGCCGAGGGCGTCGCGGCCGCCGGGGGTGGGCGTGAGGGCGATGCCGTGGTCGGTCCAGTGGACGAGGTCGGGGCTGGAGGCGTGACCCCAGTGGATGGAGCCCCAGACGGCGGCGGCGGGGTTGTGCTGGAAGAAGAGGTGGTAGCGGCCGTCGTGGAAGAGCGGCCCGTTGGGGTCGTTGCACCACTGGCCGGCGGCCGGGCGTACGTGGTGGCGAGGGAGGTTCCGGTCGGTCATGGGGGCGTTCACTTCCCTGTCGTAGAACCCTTGTCTTTCGAAAGCTAACACGTGATAGTGAGTCCGCCCTAGCACGTGTTAGGGATCGAGGACGGGCGCACTGGCCCGCCTCCAGGAGTCAGGCACCGGCCGAGGACGCGGTACGGTGCCCAGCGCGAGGGAGCGCCCATGACCGTCCAGAGCCCTGCGGCTCCGAGCCCCGCCGCGGCCGTCCCGGTGCGCGGCCGGCGTCGCCTGAACTTCGGCCTGATCAGCGCGGCCCTGTTCATGTTCTTCGTGACCTGGTCGCTCTCCTGGTCACTCTTCTCCATCTGGCTGACCCAGGACATCGGCCTGACCCCGGGCCGCAGTTCGCTGGTGATCGGCGCCAACTCGCTCGGCTGCCTGGTCACGATGCCGGTCTACGGCTTCCTCCAGGACCGGCTGGGCCTGCGCAAGAACCTGCTGTACTGGATCGGCGCCCTGATGCTGCTGGTCGGCCCGGTGTACATCTACGTCTACGGCCCGCTGCTCAAGTCGCACTTCGCCCTCGGCCTGGTGGTCGGCTCGGCCTACCTCGCGATGGCCTTCGCGGTCGCGGTGGCCACCCTGGAGAGCTACGCGGAGCGGCTGAGCCGGTTCCACGGCTTCGAGTTCGGCCGGGCCCGGATGTTCGGCTCGCTCGGCTGGGCGGCGGCGACCTTCCTGGCCGGCCGCCTCTTCAACATCGACCCGGACCTGACCTTCTGGGCCGCCTCCGGCACGGCGGTGGTCTTCGTCGGACTGCTGGTGGCGATCCGGGTGACCGACGGACGGCGGGCCGCCGCCGTCGACCACGCCGCCGCCTCGGTCTCCCTCGCCGACGTGGCCGCGCTCCTGCGCTACCCGGCCTTCTGGGGGCTGCTGCTCTTCGTGGTCGCGGTGACGGCGACGTACAACACCTACGACGCGATGTTCCCCTCGTACTTCTCCTCGCTCTTCGCGACGGACGCCGACGGCAACCGGATGTACAGCGATCTCAACTCGGTCCAGGTCTTCCTGGAGGCGGGCGGGATGGCGCTGGCGCCGTTCCTGGTCAACCGGCTCGGCCCGAAGAAGTCTCTGCTGGTCTCCGGCTGCGTCATGGCGACCCGGATCTTCCTCTCCGGCATCGTCACGGACCCGGTCGCGATCTCGGCGGTGAAGCTGCTGCACGCCGTCGAACTGCCCATCATGCTGATCGCGATCTTCAAGTACGTGAACCGCCACTTCGAGCCGCGTCTCTCCTCCACCATCTACCTGATCGGCTTCCAGATGGCGACGCAGGTCGGCGCCGCCGTCATCTCCCCCTTGGCGGGCCTGGGTTACGACCGCCTCGGCTACGCCCCGACGTACCTGGTGATGTCGGCGCTGGTGGCCACCTTCACCCTGGTCTCGGTCGTCACCCTGCGCGCCGACGCCAAGGGCACGCACGGGCTGCCCGCGGTGGGAGCCGCCGAGGGCCGCTCCCCGGCAGCGGGCTGACCGGTCTACCCTGGCGGCCCGGCCGTTGGAGCGCCGGGCCGCCGTGTACCACCCCGAAGGGACATTCCTGTGATCGTCGTCGCCGGTGAGGCTCTGATCGACCTGGTACCGCAGCAGCGGGGCGACGCCCTGACACCGCTGCGGCCGGTGCGCGGCGGCGGCCCGTACAACACCGCCGTGGCCCTGGCCCGGCTGGGCGGCGCGGCCGCCTTCTGCTCCCGCCTCTCCACCGACGGTTTCGGCACCTCGCTGCTGGAGCGGCTGAGCGAGGAGGGCGTCGCCACCGGCCTGGTCCAGCGCGGCCCCGAGCCGACCACGCTGGCCGTCGCCGCCGTCGGCGCGGACGGCTCCGCCTCCTACTCCTTCTACACGGGCGGCACCGCCGACCGCCTCTTCACCCTGCCGCCCGCCCTGCCGGAGCAGACCCGGGCCGTCTCCTTCGGCACCTGCTCGCTGGTGCTGGAGCCGGGGGCGAGCGCCTACGAGGAGCTGATGCGGCGCGAGGCCGGACGCGGCGTCTTCGTCGCCCTGGATCCCAACGTCCGGGGCGAACTGATCCCGGACGCGGACGCCTACCGCTCCCGCTTCCGCTCCTGGCTCCCGTACGTCTCCCTGCTCAAGCTCAGCGAGGAGGACGCCGACTGGCTCGGCCTCGGCCTGCCGGAACTGGCGGCCGCCGGTCCCGCCGCCGTCGTCCTCACCCGGGGCGGCGACGGCCTGACCGTCCGCACCCAAGACGGCGCGGAGTACGCGGTCCCCGGTGAGAAGGTCGAGGTGGTCGACACCATCGGCGCGGGCGACACGGTCAACGCCGCCCTCCTCCACGCCCTCTCGGCCCGCGACCTCCTGACGCCGGGGGCGCTGGCGGAGCTGACCGCGGACGGCTGGGCCGGGATCCTCACCTTCGCCGCCCGCGCGGCCGCCGTCACCTGCTCGCGGGCGGGGGCGGAGCCGCCGTACGGGCGGGAGGTGGAGGAGTTCGCGTCGCGGTGAGCCGGGGCGCCGCCGTGAGGGGGCGCTCCTTGACCCATCAGGCCGGCCCAGGACGTGGGCCAGGCCGGTCCTGTCGCCCCCGACCGGCCCGCACCCATCGATCCCTGGAGTGACATGGCCGACGTGACCGGGCACAACCCCGCCACGCGTGACCTTCTCGCCATCTTCGAACGCGCCCGGACCCGGCTGTTCGGGCGCCTCGACGGCCTGACCGACGCCGAGTACCACTGGGAGCCGGTCGGCGACTGCGTCGGCGTCCGCCCCGGCGACGACGGTGTCTTCCGCGTCGCCACGCTCTTCCCGGAACCGGCCCCGGGGGCGCCGGACCCCGTGACGACCATCGCCTGGCGCATCTGGCACATCGGCGCCCTCTGCCTGCGCGGCTACGTGACGCACTTCTTCGACGACGCCCCCGAGTTCGGCGACCGCCACGCGTGGCCGGGCACCGCCGACGAGGGCGTCCAGGCGCTCGCCGAGGACTGGGAGCACTTCGCCGCACGGCTCGCGGCCCTCGACGACGCACGCCTGCTGGCGCCGATGGGCCGGGGTCCCGGCGGCTGGGCCGACGAGACCTACCAGAAGCTCGCCCTGCACGCTCTGGTCGAGGTCGCGCATCACGGCGGCGAGATCGGCCTGCTGCGCGACCTGTACCTGCGCGAAGGCGTCCGGGCCCCGCTCCTGCCGTGACCGCTCCCCGCCCTCGCGCGTTCCGGCACCATGAGCGTGGTGGCAGCCGAGCCGCCGCTGACGAGGGGTGGGCGAGCGGCGTGGTGGAGTCGGTTGCGGTGATCGGTGGTTCCATCGCCGGGTGTGCGGCGGCGCTGGTGCTGCACCGGGCGGGGGCGCGGCGGGTCGTGGTGCACGAGCGGGCCACGGCCGAGCTGGCGGACCGGGGCGTGGGGGTCGCGGTGCACACCGAACGGTGTGCCGAACTGCTCGCCGCCGGACTGGTGGAACATGCGGTGCCGTGGGAGCCGATGCGGGTCCGGCACTGGTACGTGCGGGACGGGTCCGAGGCGCTCGGGCGGGTGGTGGGGGTGCAGCCCTTCCCCTTCCGGGCGTACGGCTGGGGGCATCTGTGGCGGTCGCTGCGGGCGCGGGTGCCGCGCGAGGTGGAGTTCCGCACCGGGAGCACCGTGCGGGAGATCGCCGCCGACGCCGGCGGTGTGGTGGTGCGCGGCGCCGACGACGAGGAGCGGTACGCCGCCGTGGTCGGCGCCGACGGCCACGCCTCCCTGGTCCGCGACCACCTCCACCCGGGCCTCACCCCGCACTCCGCCGGTTACCCCGCCTGGCGCGGCGCCTGCCCGGAGGAGCGGCTGCGGGGGCTCGCCGACTGGGCCGACGGCATCTGCGCGTACGTCGTCTTCGACGGCGGCCACCTGGTCGTCTACCGCATCCCCGACGGGCACGGCGGACGCCTCGTCAACTGGGTCCTCTACGCCACCGTCCCCGGCACCGCCACCACCTCCCGCACCCTCGACGCGGCCCACCGTGCCCGCCTCGACGAGATCACCGGCGAGCTGCTGCCCCCGTTCTGGGGCGAGCTGATCCGCCGCACCGGCCCGGACGCGGTCTTCCTCCAGCGGCTGTACGACGTGACGGCGCCCCGGTACGCCTCCGGCCGCCTGCTCCTGCTCGGCGACGCCGCCACGGTGGCCCGTCCGCACACCGGGGCGGGCGCGGTCAAGGCGCTCCAGGACGTGGCCGTCCTGGAGTCCTCGCTGGCCGGGGGCGCCGACTGGGCCTCGGCGGCAGCGGCCTACGACGCCGCCCGGGCACCGGTCGGCCAGGCCATGACGGCGCTCGGCCGGCGCCTGGGACACGGCCTGGTCGAGGCGACCCCGGACTGGCACACGCAGGACGCGGCGGCACTGGACGCCTGGTGGGAGGGGCTGGCGGGACAGGGCAGGTTCGGAGGGCGCGGGCTGGCACGGTGAACGCGCGCCGGCGTCAGTGAGGCGAGCGGAATCCCGCCGACCGGTCGAGCAGGAACGGGGACCCCTGCCGGGCCGGGTCCCAGCCGCGTTCCAGGGCTTCGCGGACGGCGTCGGCGACGTGCTCCGGCCGTACGGAGCCGGGTTCGGCGAGCAGCCAGTTGCCGGGGTGAGTCTGCTCGGTGGTGACGACTAGGGTCGTGCCCGGTCCCTCGCCGCCCGCCGCCTCGACGGCGAAGGTGAGCGGGGTCCAGCAGAGGCCCTGGGCGTAGGTGGGCTTGCGCCGGACCCGCCAGCGGTACGTGGTGCCGTCGACGGTGATGAGCCGGGAGCCCTTCTTGGTCTGCGCCACGCTGGTCCTCCTCGTCCGCTCGTACCGGATCGCGTCGGACTGTACTCCGGGTGGCCGGGCGCGTTGTCAGTGCGGCGCGGCACTCTGGACGGTGGGCGTGCGCAGGTGCGCGCGGACGGGAGGTGCGAGGCATGGTGAAACCGGTGACGGGGGCGCAGCAGCGGATCATCGAGGCGGCCGAGCCGGGCACGGGGCGGTTGTCGGGGACCGCCGCGCAGCTGGACGGGCTGGTGAGGCGGGGGCTGGCCTTCCGCCATCCGAGGCCGCCGCACGCCTGCTTCCTCACTCCGGCGGGACACCGGCTGCGGGAGGGGGACGCGCCGGTCTCGCCGCCGCCTCCGGGTTCGTCCGGCGCCGGCGGGCGGCCGGCGGCGGAGGACGGCGGTTTCCGGGCGCGGACCGGGGGGCCCGAGGATCCGCCGGGCGGGGCGGCGCGGCTGCGCGAGGCGCGGGCGGCCTGGTCGGGGATGCGGGAGCTGCGCCGGATGACGCGGGCGGACGGGGCGACGGACCGGCTCTGCGGCTGGGAGCGGCAGCATCTGGTGCGGGCGGCTGCGCTGGCCCTGGAGGCGGCCGGGTTCGCGCCGGCCTCCGAGGAGCCCGGCGGGTACGAGGTGCGCGAGACGCCACAGCCTGACGCGGTCCAGGTCAGGCCGGTGGGCGGCACACCACCCGACCGGGTGGACGAGGCGTGGTCGCGGACGCTGACCGAGGCGGGCTGGCAGGTCAGCCACCACCAGGGGGTACGTCCGCCCGGGCCGTATCTGCTGGCCTCGCCGCGCCGGGGCTGAGGGGGGCGGCGAGTGTGCGGGGGTGGTTACTCTCGGGCCGGGGTGCGCGGTACGCCGTGCGGAACAGCGGGGAGGCGGGGGCAAGTTGCGGGCGGTGACGCGCAGGGAGGCCGGGGTCGCGCTGCTGGGGCTGGCGGCGCTGGCGGCCTGCTCCGGCGAGGCCTCGGGAGCAGGCGGGCCGGGGCTGGAGACTGCCCGGAAGAAGGAGATCGCGATGCGGCTGGTGTCGAGCGCGGAGAACTCCTCGCTCGACTGGCGCGCCCAGTACCGCTACATCGAGGACATCGGCGACGGCCGGGGGTACACCGCCGGCATCATCGGCTTCTGCTCCGGCACCGGGGACATGCTGGCCCTGGTCGAGCGGTACGCCCGTGAGCGGGCCGACGCCGAACTGACCGGCTTCCTCCCGGCCTTGCGCGAGGTGCGGGGCAGTGCCTCGCACCGGGGGCTCGGCGGCCGGTTCACCCGGGCGTGGCAGCGGGCGGCAGACGGAGACCGGGCCTTCCGGGACGCCCAGGACGGGGAGCGGGACCGCGTCTACTTCGACCCGGCCGTCGCGCGGGGCAGGCAGGACGGCCTCGGCGCCCTCGGCCGGTTCTGCTACTACGACACCCGGGTCATGCACGGCCACGGCGACGCCCCGGGAAACGTCGGCTTCGCCACCATCCGCCGCCGCGCCCTGGACACCGCCCGGTCTCTCTCGCGGGGCGGCGACGAAACGGCTTACCTGCACGCCTTCCTGGACGCCCGGGTGGCCGCCATCGCCGAGGAGCCCTCGCACACCGACACCTCACGGATCGACACCGCCCAGCGCGTCTTCCTCCGCGAGGGGAACCTGCGCCTCGACCCGCCCCTGGTGTGGAAGGTGTACGGGGACACGTACCGGATCGTGGAGTGAAGGTTGGGGGATGGCGGTGAGCGGTGTCGACGAGCGGCGGGCCGCGCGACAACTGGCGCTGATCGAAGAGGTGTTGGGGGCGACCCGGCGGACCGGGGCGGAGCTGTGGTTGCGGGGTGGCTGGGCGATGGACTTCACGCTGGGGCGGCTGACCCGCGACCACGGCGACATCGACTGGTTCACCTGGGCGGGCAGCGCCGACGCCCTCGCGCGGGAGCTGACCCGGCTCGGGTACGCCGAAGTGCCCGGCCCTCCGCCGGGGTTGCAGCGCGACTTCGCCAAGGGCGGCCTGGAAAGCAGCTTCACCCTGATCGACCGGGACCACCTCGGCCGAATCGTGGTGGCCGGGGGTCCCGGGGCGGGGACGCCGTGGCCGCAAGATCTGCTCGACGGCGGACCCGGACGGCTCGGCGGGCTGAGCTGCCCGGTGGTGGCACCCCGCGCCCAGATCGAGATCAAGCGGATGATGCCGGTGTGGAACCCCGCGCTCCCCCGGCGGGAGAAGGACCGGGCGGACATCGCTCTGCTGGAGCGGCACTTGGGGGTGTAGGGGTGGGGCGAGCGAGGGCGGGAAGCACCTCAGGGCGCCGCTTCCGCCTCCTCGCCCTCGCCGTCGCCCTGGCGCAGCAGCCATTCTCTGACCGAGGGAGCCCGGCCCGCCAGCCGGGCGACGCGCAGGCCTTCCTCGCGAGCGGTCACCCTCGGCAGTGGGGTGAAGTCGGCGGGCAGCACGTCCAGCAGGCTGCGCACGCGCACTCCCGTGCCCAGGGCAATCAGCAGCTCGCACCGCAACTGGCGCGGTATGTCCTGCCGGTGGGACAGCTCGTGCCAGAAGGCGGGCCATAGGTGGTGGGTGCCGTCCGGCTGGGCGTTGGCCCGCACCCATGTCGCGTCAAGCCTCTGGCTCAGTCCTAGGTCCCGCGCCCGCTACTCCACCCGGAGCAGCGTGGCGGAGTCGACGGCTTTCAGTTCGCTTGGGAGGGGCCGGTCGGCGTTCATCGCTCCACCCTGCCCGGTCACGCGTGCCGCCGGCCGCCCGTTCCCTCTCGGGGTCCGGGCGGCCGGCGGTACGTGACGGACGGGAGGTGGCTCAGTGCGCGCCCGCGCCCTGGCGGTGGGCCGGGAGGTCGGCCGCGGGTTCCATGGGGGCGGTGACGTCGTCGCTGTCGCGGCCCTGGCCCCTGCCGAGGTGGTTGAAGACCAGGTTGAGCAGGACGGCGGCGACGCAGCCGGTGGAGATGCCGGAGTCCAGGATGATCTTCGCGGTCTCCGGGAAGGCGTGGTAGAACTCCGGCGCGGTGATCGGGATGATGCCGACGGCGAGCGAGACGGCGACGATCAGGACGTTGTTGTCCTTTTCCAGGCCCGCCTTGACCAGGGTCTGGATGCCGCTGGCGGCGACCGAGCCGAAGAGGACGACGCCCGCGCCGCCGAGGACCGGGCGGGGCACGACCGCGATGAGCGAGGCGGCGATCGGGCAGAGCCCCATCAGCACGAGGAAGCCACCGCCGGCGGCGACCACGAAGCGGCTGCGGATGCGGGTCATCGCGACGAGGCCGATGTTTTGCGCGAAGGCGCTGCACATGAAGCCGTTGAAGATCGGGCTGATGGCGCTGCCCAGGGTGTCGGCGCGCAGTCCGGCGGCGATGGTCTTCTCGTCGGCGGGCTTGTCGACGATCTCGCCGAGGGCCAGCATGTCGGCGGTCGACTCGGTCATGGAGACGACCATGACGACGCAGAGCGAGATGATCGCGGCGAGCGCGAACTGCGGCGGGCCGAAGTGGAAGGGCGTCGGGAAGCCGATGATGTCGGCCTCGGCGACGGGCCCGAAGTCGGTGGCGCCGAACGGGATGGCGATGACCGTGCCGATGACGAGGCCGAGCAGTACGGCGATCTGCTTGACGAAGCCGCGGGTGAAGCGGCGCAGCAGCAGGACGACCAGGAGGGTGATCCCGGCGAGGCCGAGGTTGGTGGCCGAGCCGAAGTCGGGGGCGTCCGGGGAGGGCCCCTGGGCCCAGCCGAAGGCGACCGGCATGAGCGAGACACCGATGAGGGTGATGACCGTACCGGTGACGACGGGTGGGAAGAACCGCACGAGTTTGCTGAAGAAGGGTGCGGCGATGAAGCCGAGTACGCCCGCGACGATGACCGCGCCGAAGATGATCGGCAGGGCGTCCTTCTTGTCGTCGGTGGAGTCGACCACGGCGAGCATGGGGGCGACTCCGGCGAAGGTGACGCCGTTGACGAAGGGCAGCCGGGCGCCGATGTTCCAGATGCCTAGCGTCTGGAGGAAGGTGGCGAGGCCGGCGGTGAAGAGGCAGGCGCCGGTGAGGAAGGTGAGTTCGGTGGCGCTGAGGCCGACGGCGGCGCCGACGATGAGCGGCGGCGCGACCACGCCCGCGTACATGGCGGCCACGTGCTGGAGGCCGGTGGTGGCCATCTTCAGCGGCGGCAGCTTCTCGTCGACGGGGTGCACGGCGGGTTTGCCGTTCTCCGGTTGGTCCGGCTGCTCAGCGGTCTGCTGTCGGGGTATCGGCCCCTCGCCCTCGGCGGGGTCGTGGGCCGGGTCTTTCGGGTTGAACCTGGGCGTGTCGGCCACTGCGGCTCCTCCGGTTGTTTTCCTGTGCCGTCGTGATGCGGCACGTGCTTCTGGGAGGTGATGCGAAATGCCAGGAATACGGTGGTACGCACCCTGTGCGCGGGTGCGGCGATGCGCCTCGTCGCGCCCGAGCGGCGAGGTTCTGGTTTCTCTGTCGTGTTCTTGGTCGTGCGGTGGTGCGCCCAGGTCGTACCGGCCGTGCGGTGGGCGGCGCGGGTCGGTACGGACCGCCCCGGTGGCGTGAGGCGTTGGGCCACGCACCGGGGCGGCGTCCGAGCAGCCCGCTCGGCTGCTCGGACCCCGGCCGGGAACCGTCCCTCCCGGCCGGAGTTCAGGGGGTCAGCCGCCTGCGGCGATCTGCGCCAGGCGCTGGGCCGCCTCCCGCGTGGAGCGGGCGACAGCGTCCTCGTCCACCGTGGTGAGGTGGTTGTCCTCGACGACGGTGCGGCCGCCGACGAGGGAGAGGGTCACGGGGGCCGGTGCGCCGAGGACCAGGGCGGTCACCGGGTCGGCGATGGAGGCGTGTGCGAGGGTGTCCATCCGCCACAGCACCAGGTCGGCGAGTTTGCCCGGCTCCAGTGAGCCTGTCTGGTCGCCGCGGCCGAGGACGCGCGCCCCGCCGTGGGTGCCGAGCCGCAGGGCCTGCCGTGCGGTCAGCGCCGCTTCGCGGTGCGGGCCGAGGCGGTTGATCAGCAGCGCGTTGCGCAGCTCGGTGTGGAGTTCGCCGGACTCGTTGGAGGCGGTGCCGTCCACGCCGAGGCCGACGGGGACACCGGCGGCGAGCAGGTCGGGGACGCGGGCGATGCCGGCGGCGAGGCGGGCGTTGGACGAGGGGCAGTGGGCGACGCCGGTGCCGGTGCGGGCGAAGGCGTCGATGTCGGAGTCGTTCATGTGGACGCAGTGCGCCATCCACACGTCCTCGCCGAGCCAGCCGGTGGAGGCGAAGTAGTCGGTGGGGCCCATGCCGAACAGCTCCTTGCAGAACTGCTCCTCCTCGACGGTCTCCGAGCCGTGCGTGTGCAGGCGGACGCCCTTGCGGCGGGCGAGTTCCGCGCCCTCGCGCATGAGCTCGGTGGAGACGGAGAAGGGCGAGCAGGGCGCCACCGCGATCTGCGTCATCGCGTCGAAGGAGGCGTCGTGGTGCCGGTCGATGGTCTCCTCGGTGGCGGCGAGCGCCCCCTCCAGGCTCTCCACGGCGAAGTCCGGGGGCAGCCCGCCGTCCTTCTCGCCGCGGTCCATGGAGCCGCGCGCCAGGGTGAAGCGGACGCCGGTCTCGGCGGCGGCGCGGATGATCGCGCCGGAGAGGTCGCCCGAGCCGCGCGGGAAGACGTAGTGGTGGTCCATGGCGGTGGTGACGCCGCCGCGGGCCATCATGGCGAGCGAGCCCCGGGCCGCCGCGTAGGTCATCGGCTCGTCGATCCGCGCCCAGGTGGGGTAGAGGGCGACGAGCCAGTTGAAGAGGTTGTGGTCGGTGGCCAGGCCCCGGGTGATCCACTGGTAGAAGTGGTGGTGGGTGTTGACCAGGCCGGGGGTGACCAGGTGCCCGGTGGCGTCGACGCGGCGGGTGACGCCGGTGAGCCCCTCGGGGGCGGAGCCCGCGCCGACCGACTCGATGCGGCCGCCGGCGACGACCACGTGGCCGTGGGCGTACTCGGTGCCGGCCGCGTCGACGGTGGCGATGTAGGCGTTCTCGATGACCAGGCGCTCCGCGCCGTCCGCGGTGCCGGGGGTTGCCGGTGCTGCCATGGTGAGTCCTTTGGCGAGGAGTGGCCGGGTACGGCAGGACCCTGGGAATTTGAGTGCCGGGGCCGGGCGAGGGAGGGGACCCGCGCCCGGGGTGCGCCCCCGGGTGCCGAGAGGGTGGCCGGTGCGGGCGGGCCCCGGTCCGCACGGCGGGGTCCGCCCCGGCCGGCGGGGGGACGGGCGGTGGCGCCGCCCGCTCCCCCTCCGGCCCGGCTGGTGCTCAGAGGTTGGTGCCGGTCAGAGGTTGGTGAGGTCTTCCGGTATGCGCGGCTCGCAGCCGTCGCGCAGCACGGTCGCCTCGATCAGGCCGTAGGGGCGGTCGGCGGCGAAGTAGACCTCGTTGTCGTTCTTGAGGCCGAAGGGCTCCAGGTCGACGAGGAAGTGGTGCTTGTTGGGCAGGGAGAAGCGGACCTCGTCGATCTCCGCGCGGTGGTTGATGATGCGCGCGCCCATCTGGTAGAGCGTCTGCTGCAGGGAGAGCGAGTACGTCTCCGCGAACGCCTCCAGCATGTGCTTCTTGACCTGCTTGTAGGAGGTCTCCCACTGCGGCATGCGCTGCTCGTCGTCGGTCCAGTTGAACCGCCAGCGGGCGGCGACCTGGGTGGCGAGGATGCGGTCGTACGCCTCGGGGAGCGTCGTGTACTTGTCCTTCACGTACCCCCAGAACTCCGAGTTGGTGGAGTTCATGACGACGAGGTCCTTGAGGCCGGAGACGACCTCCCACCGCTCGCCGTCGTAGGTGATCTGGGTGAGGCGGGTCTCCTGGCCCTGGCGGACGAAGGAGTGCTTGACCTCGTCGGCGCCGATGAACTGGGAGTTGGCGTCGGAGGCGGGGATGCGCTCCCAGGCGTACTCCTCGATGCGGATGCGCGCCTGGTGGATGGGCTCCTGGCTGGTGACGAAGTGGCGGGCCAGGTGGATGCCGAACTGCTCGGCCGACTCGATGCCGTGTTCCTTGGCGAAGGCGAACACCGTGTTCTTGGTGGTGTCGGTCGGCAGGACGTTGGCGTTGGAGCCGGAGTAGTGGACCTCCTCCATGTCGCCGGAGAGGGCGACGGAGACGTTGAGGTCCTTGATGTGGTGGGTCGCGCCCTCGCGGGTGATCTTGACGACGCGGTTCTCGGCCTTGCCGTACTGGTTCTGGCCGAGCATCACCGGGCGGCTGGAGCGGGAAGCGGCCGGGCGGCCGGGCTGGGGTCGGACGGTCATCTGTCTGCTAGCTCCCTCGGTAAACGGAGTAGCCGAACGGGTTGAGCAGCAGCGGTACGTGGTAGTGCTCGCCCGGCGAGACGGCGAAGGTGATCGCCACCTCGGGGAAGAACGCACCGCTGTCCCTTACGCGGGGGGCGTCCTGCTGCGCCTCGGCTTGCTTCTTCGGTTCTGTGCCGTCGGCCGCGAAGTACGCCTCGGTGTCGAAGTCGAGCCGTACGTGGGCCGTCTCCGCCGGCAGCGCCGGCAGGTCCTTGCAGCGCCCGTCCGCGTCGGTACGGGAGGCGCCGAGCTCCGCCCAGGGCGCCCCGGCGCCGGTCCGCGCGCTCAGGGTGACGCGCACCCCTTCGGCGGGCCGGCCGATGCTGGTGTCCAGGATGTGGGTGGACACCGAGGCGGTGGTGTCGGTGCTCATGCGTGCTCCTCCTCAGGCGGGCGCGTCCGCGGCCGGCTCCGCCAGGAGGCGGCCGAGCCGGATGCGGTTGATCTTGACCAGTTCGGTACGGGCGTTCTCCCGCTCGCGCTCCGGCGGGTTCTCCAGGCGGGCGGCGAGCGCGTCGCGCAGCTGCTTCCCGTCGAGGCCGGTGGCGCAGATCAGGAAGACGTGGCCGAACCGCTCCTGGTAGGCGAGGTTCATCTCCAGCATCTCGGCCTTGAGCCCCTCGTCGGCGTCGGCCATGCCGCGCTGCTCCCGCGAGGAGGTGGGGTCGCCCGGCTTGGGGCGGCCGATCGGCGGGTGGCCGGCCATCGCCTCGTCGAGGCCCTTCGCGTCGAGCTCGGCCAGGGCGGCGTCGCTCGCGGCGTAGAGGGCTTCGGGGGTGGCGTAGGGGCGGCCCTCGGCGAGGGCGGCGGCCCAGTCGCGGGCCGCGCAGACCTCGGTGAGGACGGTGGCGGCGGCTTCGCGGGGCAGGGTGTTGAACCGGGTGAGGCCCGCGCTGTCCTGGGACGATGCCCCGGACGCAGGCGGCGAACTCGTAGTCACGGGAGCCTCCGTGGCCTTGTGCTGGACGGGCTGCGGATAGCTAACGCCGTCCACGAGTCGGCGTCAACACTTTGTTGAAACAATGCTGTGAACTCATTTTCACGCTCCCGAACGCCACCGGCCACGCAAAAGCCGCCGTCCGGACAGCGGACGGCGGCGGATGTTGCGGGGTGCGCGGGCGTGCTCGCGGCGCTTTTTCAGCGGCCTTCGGAGCGGTTCAGATAGTTGTAGACGGTGAAGCGGGACACCCCCAGGGCGCCCGCCACCGTCTCCACGCCATGGCGGACGGAGAAGGCGCCGCGGGCCTCCAGCGAGCGGACGACGGCCTGCTTGGTCTTGCGGTCGAGTTCCGCGAGGGGGCGGCCGTGCTTGCGCTCCAGGGCGGCGAGGATCTGGTCGAGGGAGTCGCTGAGCTGCGGCAGGCGCACGGCGACGACCTCGCGCCCCTCCCAGGAGAGGACCACGTCCTCCTCGCCGGCCCGGGCGGGCGGCAGCAGCTCGCCGCCCATCGCGTCGACCAGCGGCTTGACGGCGTCCACGAACGGTCCGCCCACAACCGCCTCCCCCACCACCGGCCCGGCCGGCCCGTCCGCGCTCACCGGTCGCCCTCGATGACGTTGACCTGGAGGGAGACGCGGGTGGCGCCGGAGGCGAGCGCCTGACGGAGGAGGGCGTCGACGGCGCCGAGGACCTGGTCGGCGCCGCCCTCGGCGGTGTTGCCGAACGGACCGACGTCCACCGCGTCGAGGTCGGCCGAGGAGATCACCTCGCGGGCGACCAGCGCGTGCGGGGGCGCCTCGTCCAGGTCGAACGGTTCCGTGGTGAATTCCACTCGCAATCGCATGGCGCCCCTGTTCGCTGTTCTGTCGCGACCCGGCTGTTTTCTCCTCGCACCCGGCCGCCGCCCCGACCCTAACGGACCGGGACCGGGGCCGGGTTCCGGCGCGGTGAACGCCCGGACGGGGGCGCGACCCTCTTGACAGCCGCCGAAACATGAAGGCAATCTTCCGTTGAGCAGAAACATACTTCCGCAATACGGAAGGAGCATCGGTCTCCCCATGGGCTACGCCAATCAGCGGTTCGATGTGAACCTCTCGATCCTCTTCACCGAACTGCCGCTCCTGGAGCGTCCCGCCGCAGCGGCGGCGGCCGGCTTCAGCGCGGTCGAGCTGTGGTGGCCCTGGGTGGCCACCCCCACTCCCCCGCAGGACGAACTCGACGCCCTGGCCGCGTCACTGAAGGACGCGGGCACCCAGCTCGTCGGCCTCAACTTCTACGCCGGAGAGCTGCCGGGCCCGGACCGGGGCGCGCTCTCGGTCCCCGGCGAGGAGTCCGAGCGCTTCCGCGCCAACCTCGACGTGGCGACCCGCTTCGCGGAGTCCACCGGCTGCACCGCGCTCAACGCGCTCTACGGCAACCGCGTCGAGGGCACCGACCCGGCCGCACAGGACGAACTCGCCCTGGAGAACCTGGTCCTGGCCGCCCGCGCCGCCGACCGGATCGGCGCGAAGCTCCTGCTGGAGGCGCTCAACCAGCCCGAGTCACCCCGCTACCCGCTGCTCGGCGCCGCCGAGACCGTCGCACTCGCCGACCGGGTCAACGAGGCGAGCGGCCTGGCCAACGCCACCTTCCTGATGGACCTGTACCACCTGTCCATGAACGGCCTGTCCACCGAGGACCTGTACGCCGTCATCGACACCCACGCGGCCCGCACCGGCCACGTCCAGATCGCCGACAACCCCGGCCGGGGCGCCCCCGGCACCGGCTCGCTCCCGCTGGAGGCGCTGCTGGACCGCCTGCACGCCGCCGGATACACCGGCTGGACCGGCCTGGAGTACAAGCCCGGCGACCGCCCGAGCGCCGACGCCTTCGCCTGGCTCCCCGCCGGCCTGCGCGCCGCCCGCTCCTGAGCCGGCCCCGTCCGGCCCGCCCCGACCCCGAGAGAGGCACCCGATGAGCAAGACCGCCGACACCGCCCGCCCGTCGATCGCCTGGATCGGCCTCGGCATCATGGGCTCCCCGATGTCCGAGAACCTGATCAAGGCCGGGTACGCCGTCACCGGCTACACGCTGGAGCAGGAGAAGCTCGACCGGCTCACCGCCGCCGGCGGCACGGCCGCCGCCTCCATCGCCGAGGCGGTGCGCGAGGCGGACATCGTCATCACGATGGTCCCCGCCTCCCCGCAGGTCGAGGCGATCGCCTACGGCCCGGACGGCATCCTCGCCCACGCCAAGCGCGGTGCCCTGCTGATCGACATGTCCTCGATCACCCCGCAGACCTCGATCGATCTGGCCAAGGCCGCCGAGGAGAAGGGCGTCCGCGTCCTGGACGCGCCGGTCTCCGGCGGCGAGACCGGGGCGGTGGAGGCGGTGCTCTCCATCATGGTCGGCGGCCAGCAGGCCGACTTCGACGAGGCCCGGCCCGTCTTCGAGGCGCTGGGCAAGACCATCGTGCTCTGCGGTCCGCACGGCTCGGGCCAGACCGTCAAGGCCGCCAACCAGCTGATCGTCGCCGTCAACATCCAGGCGTGCGCCGAGGCCGTGGTCTTCCTGGAGAAGTCCGGCGTGGACCTGGGCGCGGCGCTCGACGTGCTCGGCGGCGGGCTGGCCGGCTCGACCGTGCTGGCCCGCAAGAAGGACAACTTCCTGCGCCGCGACTTCGCCCCGGGGTTCCGGATCGACCTGCACCACAAGGACATGGGCATCGTCACCGACGCCGCCCGCACCGTCGGCGCGGCCCTGCCCGTCGGCTCGGCCGTCGCCCAGCTCGTCGCCTCGCTGCGGGCGCAGGGCGACGGCGGCCTCGACCACTCGGCGCTGCTCCGCGGCGTCGAGCGCCTCTCCGGCGGCCAGGTCTGATCCTGCCGCCGGAGGCCCGGACCGCACGGTCCGGCCCCTGAACGTCCGGGTGGTGCCGTCGCTGACACCTGTCCTGTCGCGCCCAGGCGGCGGCACCGCCCGGATGACCCCTTGCCTGCTGATTCACCCCACCCGCCGATTCAACAAACTGTTGACGTTCGGTTCCGCCGAACCTACGCTCCACGCAACGCTCCACCCAGCGGAAGAGTTTTTCCGTAGTTGCTCACCCGTACGGAAGGTCCCCATGTCGAAGCGTGTGCTCACGACCGAGTCGGGCGCTCCTGTCGCCGACAACCAGAACTCCGCCAGCGCCGGCGTCGGCGGTCCCCTCCTCCTCCAGGACCAGCACCTCCTGGAGAAGCTGGCACGCTTCAACCGGGAGCGCATCCCGGAGCGCGTCGTGCACGCCCGCGGCTCCGGCGCGTACGGCCACTTCACCGTCACCGACGACGTCTCCGACCTGACGAGCGCGGCGTTCCTGAACACCGTCGGCAAGCGGACCGAGCTGTTCACCCGGTTCTCCACCGTCGCCGACAACCTCGGCGGCGCCGACGCCGTCCGCGACCCGCGCGGCTTCGCGGTGAAGTTCTACACCGAGGAGGGCAACTACGACCTCGTCGGCAACAACACGCCGGTCTTCTTCATCAAGGACCCGCTGAAGTTCCCCGACTTCATCCACTCGCAGAAGCGCGACCCGTTCACCGGCAAGCAGGAGCCGGACAACGTCTGGGACTTCTGGGCGCACGCCCCCGAGGCCACCCACCAGGTCACCTGGCTCATGGGCGACCGGGGCATCCCCGCCTCGTACCGGCACATGAACGGCTACGGCTCGCACACCTACCAGTGGACCAACGCCGCGGGCGACGCCTTCTTCGTGAAGTACCACTTCAAGACCAACCAGGGCATCCGCTCGCTCTCCGCCGAGCAGGGCCAGGAACTGGCCGGCAAGGACGCCAACTCGCACCAGACGGACCTGCTCCAGGCCATCGAGCGCGGCGTCCACCCGTCCTGGACGCTCTACGTCCAGGTGATGCCGGCCGCCGAGGCCGACGGCTACCGCTTCAACCCGTTCGACCTGACGAAGGTCTGGCCGCACGCCGACTACCCGCTGCGCCGCGTCGGCCGCCTGGTCCTGGACCGGAACCCGGACAACGTCTTCGCCGAGGTCGAACAGGCCGCCTTCTCCCCCAACAACTTCGTGCCCGGCATCGGCCCCTCGCCCGACAAGATGCTCCAGGGCCGCCTCTTCGCCTACGCCGACGCGCACCGCTACCGGCTCGGCGTCAACCACACCCAGCTCGCGGTCAACGCGCCGCGCGCCACCACCGCCGACAACTACGGCCGGGACGGCCTGATGGCCGCCAACGCCCAGCCGCGCGGCGAGAAGAACTACGAGCCCAACTCGTACGGCGGCCCGGCCGAGACCGGCACCCCGCTCTCCGCGCCGCTCGCCGTCCACGGCCACACCGGGACCCACGAGGCCCCGGCCCACTCCAAGGACGACCACTTCTTCCAGGCCGGCGAGTTGTACCGGCTGATGTCCGAGGAGGAGCGCGCCCGGCTGGTCGCCAACATCGCCGGCGGCCTCTCCCAGGTCTCCCGCGAGGACGTGATCGAGAAGAACCTCGCCCACTTCCACGCCGCCGACCCCGAGTACGGCAAGCGCGTCGAAGCCGCCGTGCAGGCCCTGCGCGAAGGCTGACCAACCCCCGAACCACGCTCCGCGGCAGCCGGGGAGGCCGTCCCCGGAGCGTGCCCCGCGCCCGCCGGACCCGATGAGGGGTCGACCGGCGGGCGCGGGCCCCAGTCCGCCCTTCCGCCCGGCCCTCACCGGCCGCGCGCCAGGGCCCGTACGACCGCGGCGGCGACGAGCCAGTGCGGTGGTCAACGCGCTCCGGTGCGCGCACCCGGCCCTGAGGGAGCCGCACCGGAACGCGATCGCCGCCGCCGCGGTCGGGCTTCTCCCCGCAGGGGAGCACCTGGGCCCCGGACGCCGTACGCGTCCGGGGCCCTTTCGTGCTGCCGACGAACCGCACCTCGGTGTGAGTGGCGGAGGGAGCGTCCAGCGGTTCCTCGCGCAGGGCCTCGGCCGCCGTGGCACCGCCACCCGAGTGCCCGCACATCCCGACGCGCTCCAGGTCCAGCGCCCTGCCCAGCCCTTCGGGCAGCCCGCGCCCAGTCGCCGGCCGATCGAGGACACCCCCACCCAGCCCGTCCGGTGCTTGAGGACACCCTTCAAGCCCGTCCGGCGCTTGAGGACATCAGTAAGGGGGGCGGCCACCCAACGGCACCGCCCCCCAAGAAAAGCCCCGCAGGGGTTACCCCTTGAGCGTCCGCACAGCGGTGGGCGCATGCCCCGGCTCCGTCGCGAGTTCCTCGAACTCGCTGACCTTGTCGATGTCACTGCCGCTCATCGCGATGTTGGTGACCCGCTCCAGGACGGCCTCGACCACGACCGGCACCCGGAACTCCTCGGCCAGCTTGCGGGCTTCGGCGAACGCCCCGGCGAGGTCGGCGGGGTCGGTGACGCGCAGCGCCTTGCAGCCCAGCCCCTCGGCGACCTTGACGTGGTCGACGCCGTAGACGCCGAGTTCGGGCGCGTTGATGTTCTCGAACTCCAGGTTGACCTGGAAGTCGATGTCGAAGTTCCGCTGCGCCTGCCGGATGAGGCCCAGGTAGGCGTTGTTGACCAGGACATGGACGTAGGGGATGCGGTGCTGGGCGCCGACGGCCAGCTCCTCGATCATGAACTGGAAGTCGTAGTCGCCGGAGAGTGCGACCACCGGCGTCGTGGGGTCGGCGACGGCGACGCCGAGCGCGGCCGGGACGGTCCAGCCGAGCGGGCCGGCCTGGCCGCAGTTGATCCAGTGGCGGGGCCGGTAGACGTGGAGCATCTGGGCGCCGGCGATCTGGGAGAGGCCGATGGTGGAGACGTACCGGGTCTCCGGTCCGAAGGCGCGGTTCATCTCCTCGTAGACCCGCTGCGGCTTGATCGGGATGTCCTCGAAGTGGGTGCGGCGCTGGAGGGTGGCGCGGCGCTCCTGGGCGGACTCGGCCCAGGCGGAGCGGTCGGGCAGGGTGCCGGCGTCGCGCTGCTCGCGGGCGAGTTCGACGAAGAGTTCCAGGGCGGCGCGGGCGTCGGAGGCGATGCCGTAGTCCGGGGCGAAGACCCGGCCGATCTGGGTGGGTGCGATGTCGACGTGGACGAAGGTGCGGCCCTCGGTGTACACGTCGAGGCCGCCGGTGTGGCGGTTGGCCCAGCGGTTGCCGATACCGAGGACGAAGTCGGACTCCAGGAAGGTCGCGTTGCCGTAGCGGTGCGAGGTCTGGAGGCCGACCATGCCCGCGTTGAGCGGGTGGTCGTCGGGGAGGGTGCCCCAGCCCATCAGGGTGGGGACCACGGGGACGCCGGTCAGCTCGGCGAACTCGGTGAGCAGATCCGAGGCGTCGGCGTTGATGACGCCGCCGCCCGCGACGATCAGCGGGCGCTCGGACGCCTGGAGCATGGCGAGCGCCTTGGCGGCCTGCGCGCGGGTGGCGGCGGGCTTGTAGACGGGCAGCGGCTCGTAGGTCTCCGGGTCGAACTCGATCTCGGCGAGCTGCACGTCGAGCGGGAGGTCGACCAGGACCGGACCGGGGCGGCCGGAGCGCATCAGGTGGAACGCCTGCTGGAGGACGCCGGGGACCTGGGCCGGTTCCAGGACGGTGACGGCCATCTTGGTGACGGGTCCGGCGATGGCGGCGATGTCGACCGCCTGGAAGTCCTCCTTGTGCAGGCGGGCGGTGGGCGCCTGCCCGGTGATGCAGAGGATCGGGATGGAGTCGCCGGAGGCGGAGTACAGCCCGGTGATCATGTCGGTGCCGGCCGGGCCGGAGGTGCCGACGCAGACCCCGATGTTGCCGGGGTGGGTGCGGGTGTACCCCTCGGCCATGTGGGAGGCGCCCTCGACGTGCCGGGCCAGCGTGTGCTGGATGCCGCCGGACGCCTTGAGCGCGGCGTAGAAGGGGTTGATGGCCGCGCCCGGCACGCCGAACGCGCGGCTGACGCCTTCGCGCTTGAGGATCTCGACTGCCGCACGGGCAGCGGTCATACGAGCCATGGAGGTCTCCTGGTTCGACGGCGGCCCCGGTTCCCGTCGCGCCCGCCGGTCGCCGGGTGCCGCATCAGCTCTCCGTACCGGGGCCGGGCCGACCCGGCCCGACGAAGCACTTTCACGATACGGAATACTGATTCTGTGATGTGGAATCAATCTAGATTCACGATTCCCGCAGCGTCAAGAGGAGGGCGTGGGGGACGATGGGCCGCCGGCCGACTCGGCGAGGGGAGCCCGTGATGCCCGACCGCGTTCCGGTGCGCTGCCCGGTCTGCCGCCGCGACCACCAGTACGAGCCGGCCGCGTACCCGTGCCGGTGCGGCGCGGCCGTGGTGGCGCCCCCGGCGCTCGGCGCGCCCGCCCGGCAACTGGTCCACCGGGTCTGGGAGGACTCCTGGATCACCGTGCGGTGCGGGGCGTGCGGGCGGCAGGGCCGCTGGCCGCAGCCCGAACTGGACTGCTGCTGCGGGGCGGTGCTGGCGCTGCCGGTGCTCTCCGTGCCGCAGGCGGCCGGGCGCGGGGAGCCGGAGGCGGCCCGGCAGGGCTCTTCGCCCGCCTGGGACCCGGTGGCGCTGGCGGTGCACTGGCTGGAGCGGCTGGGCCACCGCGAGGTGCGGCGGATGGAGCGGCGCGGGGCCAGCGCGGTGGGGCTGCGGGCGAGCGGCGTGCTGGCCGAGGTCGAGACGGCGGCACGGCCGGTCGGGGCCCGGGCGGTGGAGTGCCTGTGGCTGAGCGGGCTGGCGGCGGGGCTGCCGGCGGTGCACTTCGCGCGGGCCGGCTACACGGCGGGGGCGAAGGAGCGGGCCGAGGGGATCGGGCTGGCCCTCTTCGCCCTCGACGCGAGCGGCGCGGCCCGCCCGGTCAGCGGGGCGGCCGGGGAGCTGGTCCGGGGCGCGGGCGGCGGGGCGTGAGCGGGCCCCGGACGTGGGCGGGGAGGAGCCGCGCGTCCGGGGCCGGTCGGAGCGGGGCGTGGGTCAGCGGCCGTAGCGCTCGCGGAGTTCGATCTTGCGGACCTTGCCGCTGACCGTCATGGGGAAGGCGTCGAGGAGCTGGAGGCGGCTGGGGACCTTGTAGTGGGCGAGGCGGTCGCGGCAGAAGGCGCGCAGCTCCTCCAGGGTGAGCGGCCCGGCGTTCTGCTTCGGGATCACGCAGGCCAGCACCTCCTCCCCGTACTTCCCGTCCGGCACGCCGACCACCTGCACGTCGGCGATCTTCGGGTGGGTGTACAGGAACTCCTCGATCTCCCTGGGGTATATGTTCTCCCCGCCCCGGATGATCATGTCCTTGATGCGGCCGACGATCTCCACGTACCCGTCCCGGCGGAGGACGGCGAGGTCGCCGGTGTGCATCCAGCCCGCCGGGTCGACGGCCTCGGCGGTGCGCTCGGGCTCCTCCCAGTAGCCGAGCATCACCGAGTAGCCGCGGGTGCAGAGTTCGCCGGCCTCGCCGCGCTCCACGGTGATGCCGGTGCCCGGGTCGACGACCTTGACCTCCAGGTGCGGCAGGACGCGGCCGACGGTGCCGGTGCGGTGGGCGAGGCTGTCGTCGCGGCGGGTCTGGGTGGAGACCGGGGAGGTCTCGGTCATGCCGTAGCAGATGGAGACCTCGGCCATGTGCATCTCGGCGACGACGCGCTTCATGACCTCCTCGGGGCAGGGCGAGCCGGCCATGATGCCGGTGCGCAGGGAGGTCAGGTCGTAGGAGGCGAAGTCGGCGAGGTTCAGTTCTCCTATGAACATGGTGGGGACGCCGTAGAGCGAGGTGCAGCGCTCCTGGGCGACGGCGGTGAGGGTGGTGACCGGGTCGAAGACGGGGCCCGGGATGACGATGCAGGCGCCGTGGGTGGTGGCCGCGATGTTGCCCATGACCATGCCGAAGCAGTGGTAGAAGGGGACGGGCAGGCAGATGCGGTCCTGCTCGGTGTAGCCGACGTTCTCGCCGACGAAGTAGCCGTTGTTGAGGATGTTGTGGTGCGAGAGGGTGGCGCCCTTGGGGAAGCCGGTGGTGCCCGAGGTGTACTGGATGTTGATGGGGTCGTCGCAGCTCAGCTCCGCCTCGCGGGCGGCGAGGGCGTCCGGCGGGCAGGCGTCGGCGGCGGCGAGCAGCGCCGTCCAGCTCTCCTCGCCGAGGTAGGCGGTCTCGCGCAGCGCGGGACACTCCTCGCGGACCTCGTTGACCAGGGCGCGGAAGTCGTTGGTGCGGTGGCCGGGGGTGGCGACGAGCAGGCCGGTGCCGGACTGGCGCAGCACATAGGCGAGTTCGTGGGCACGGTAGGCCGGGTTGATGTTGACCATGATCGCGCCGATCCGCGCGGTCGCGTACTGGACGAGGACCCACTCGGGGCAGTTGGTGGCCCAGATGCCGACCCGGTCGCCCTTGAGGACGCCCCGGGCGAGCAGGGCGCGGGCGAGCCGCTCGACGTCCTCGGCAAAGCGGGCGTACGTCCAGCGGCGGCCGGAGGCCACGTCGACGAGGGCCTCGCGGTCGGGGTGGGCGGCGACGGTGCGGGCGAGGGAGGCGCCGATGGTGTCGGGCAGCAGCGGGGTGGCGGAGGTGCCGTGGGCGTAGCTCAGGGCGGAGCGGGGCGCGGGGACGGTCATCGGTACTCCTCCTCCCGGTACTCGGCGTCCGAGCCGGCTTCGGTGGCGGCCCGCAGTTCGACGCGGCGGATCTTGCCGGAGACGGTCTTGGGCAGCTCGCCGAACTCCAGCCGCCGCAGCCGCTTGTAGGGCGCGAGGACGGCCCGGGAGTGCTCGAAGAGCAGCTTGGCGGTGTCGGGGCCCGGCTCCCAGCCGGCGGCGAGGACGACGTACGCCTTGGGGACGGCGAGCCGCAGCGGGTCGGGGGCGGGGACGACGGCGGCCTCGGCGACCGCCTCGTGTTCGAGGAGGGCGCTCTCCAGTTCGAAGGGGCTGATCTTGTAGTCGGAGGCTTTGAAGACGTCGTCGCTGCGGCCGACGTAGGTGAGGTAGCCGTCGGCGTCGCGGGCGCCGATGTCGCCGGTGCGGTAGTAGCCGCCGGCCATCGCCTCGGCGGTGCGCTCCGGGTCGCCGCGGTAGCCGGTCATCAGGCCGACCGGGCGGTCGGCGAGGTCGAGGGCGATCTCGCCCTCCTCGGCGCCGGGTTCGCCGGTGACCGGGTCGAGGAGGGTGACGGTGTAGCCGGGACTGGGGCGGCCCATCGAGCCGGTCTTCAGGTGCTGGCCTGGGGTGTTGGCGACCTGGACGGCCGTCTCGGTCTGGCCGAAGCCGTCGCGGATGGTCACGCCCCAGGCCCGGCGGACCTGTTCGATGACCTCGGGGTTGAGGGGCTCGCCGGCGGCCAGGGCCTCGCGGGGCGGGGTGGCGAGGCGGGTCAGGTCGGCCTGGATGAGCATGCGCCAGACGGTCGGCGGGGCGCAGAAGGTGGTGACGCCGGCCCGCTCCATCTCGCCGAGCAGCCGTTCGGCGTCGAAGCGGGTGTAGTTGTGGAGGAAGACGGTGGCCTCGGCGTTCCACGGGGCGAAGAGGTTGGACCAGGCGTGCTTGGCCCAGCCGGGCGAGGAGATGTTGAGGTGGACGTCGCCGGGGCGCAGCCCGGTCCAGTACATGGTGGCGAGGTGGCCCACCGGGTACGACACATGGGTGTGCTCGACCAGTTTGGGGCGGGCGGTGGTGCCGGAGGTGAAGTACAGCATCAGCGGGTCGCCGGGGTCGGTCGGCCCGTCCGGGGTGAACGCGGCGGGCGCCCCGGCGGCTTCGGCGTACGACAGCCAGCCCTCGGCCGGGCCGCCCACGGCGACGCGGGTGTAACCCCCGGGTACGTCGGTGAACTTCGGCGTGTCCTCCGTACGGGCGATCACGTGCCGCACTCCCCCGCGCTCCACCCGGTCGCGGAGGTCGGCGGGGCCGAGCAGCGGCGTGGCCGGGATGACGACGGCACGGAGCTTCATCGCGGCGAGCGCGGTCTCCCAGAGTTCGGCCTGGTTGCCGAGCATCACCAGGACGCGGTCACCGGCGGCGACACCCAGTCCGCGCAGCCAGTTGGCGGTCCGCGAGGAGCGCTCGGCCATGGCGGCGAAGCTCACCCGGGTCTCGGTACCGTCCTCCTCGACGATGTGCAGGGCGGTCCGGTCGTTCCCCTCGGCGACGGCGTCGAACCAGTCGAGGGCCCAGTTGAACCGCTCGGGCCTCGGCCACCGGAAACCGGCGTACGCCGTCTCGTAGTCGGTACGGTGCCGTAGCAGGAAGTCCCGGGCCTCGCGGAACTGTTCGGTGGCACTGGTTGCCGCCATGTGTCCTCCTCATTGCCGGACCACTGCCTACCATCGTCTAATTCGTGATGCAGGTCTCACCACCCCCGGACGGGGGTACGGACGGACCGTGCCCGATCGTCCGGGACCGGGGCGAGCGGGGGCGAAGGGGCAGGAAGGAGCACGGATGTGACGACGGGCGGACAGGATCGCCCACGCGGGCGGGCGCGTGGCGGCGATCTCGAAGGGGCCGAGATGCGGGAGGCGCTGGCCCGGCTGCGGCGCGCCACCGGCCTGCCGATCGCCTTCGGCGGGCTGATCGAGGGGCGCCATCAGGTGCGGATCGCGGAGCTGAGCGGTACGGGCACCACCGCTCTGCGCGGCCTCAACGTCTCCTCCGGCAACGGCCTGGGCGGCAAGGCCGTCGCCCTCACCCGCCCGTGCGCGGTCACCGACTACCGCGCCTCACGCCGGATCAGCCACGAGTACGACGCGGCGGTCGCCGCCGAGGGCCTGCGCTCCGTCCTCGCCGTCCCCGTCGTCGTCCACCGCCACGTCCGGGGCGTGCTCTACGGGGCGCTGCGCGCGCCCACCCCGGTCGGCGACCGGACCCTGTCGGCGGCGGTGGCGGCCGCCCGCGACATCGAACAGGCCCTGGTGGCCCGCGAGGAGGCGGCCCACCTGCTCTCCCGGGCCGGGGAACCGCCCCGGACCTCCTCGCCCGCGGCGTGGGAGGAGGTCCGGGAGATCCACGGCGAGCTGCGCACCCTGGCGGGCCGCCTCCCGGATCCGGCGCTGCGCGCCGAACTCCTGGCCGCCTGCACCCGGCTGGCCCGCGCCGGTCAGCCGGGGGCGGTGGCGCCGCCGGGGGCGCCGAAGCTGCCGCCCACCGTGCTGACCCCGCGCGAGGTGGACGTCCTGGTCTGCGTGGCGGGCGGGGCGACCAACGCGGCGGTGGCCGGGCGGCTCGGGGTGCGGCCGGAGACGGTCAAGGGGTACTTGCGCTCGGCGATGCGCAAGCTGGGCGCCCACACACGGCTGGAGGCGGTGGTGGCGGCGCGGCGGCAGGGGCTGCTGCCCTGAGGTACGCGGGGCGGGCCGGCGTCACCTCGCCCCCTGGAACGCGTACCGCACCCCGGTCAGTTCCTCCGAGACCGACCAGAGCCGGCGGCCGGCCTCGGGGTCGGTGACCCGGGGGATCAGCTCCACCTGCTTCGGCGCTCCGCGCAACTCGCCCAGGCCGTCCGGGCCGATGAACCGGCCGCTCTCCGCCTCCGGCGCCGTCGCCGCGTACAGCTGCGGGAGAGCGCCCTGTTCCGGGGGCTGGGCGACGGGCCGGAGGAGCCGGCCGAAGACCAGCTTCACCAGGCCGAAGGTGCCGCTCGTCGAGAGGCCGGTGGCGCTGTAGCCGGGGTGGGCGAGCAGGCTGCGCACGGGACTGCGGGCCTCGCCCAGCCGCCGGTGCAGCTCGTACCCGAAGACGGCGTTGGCCAGCTTCGACCGGTTGTAGAAGCCCATGGGGGCGTACGCGCGCTCGCCGGAGAGGTCGTCGAAGTCCAGGCGCCCCTGGCGGTGGTTGAGGGAACTCACCGTGACCACGCGGGGGTCCTCGCCCGCGGCCAGCAGGTCGAGCAGCAGCCCGGTGAGGGCGAAGTGGCCCAGGTGGTTGGCGGCGAACTGCACCTCGTGGCCCTGGGCGCTGAGGGTGCGGGGCGGCGCCATGACACCGGCGTTGTTGACGAGGACGTCCAGCCGGGCGTGGGCGGCGCGTAATCCGTCGGCGAAGCCGCAGACCGCGTCGAGGTCCGCCAGGTCGAGGCGGCGCACCTCCGGGCGGGCGTCCGGCGACTCGGCGCTGATCAGCCCGGCCGCGCGATGCCCCTTGGCCTCGTCGCGCACGGCGAGGATCACGTGCGCGCCCTTGCGGGCCAGCGCACGGGCGGTCTCCAGGCCGAGACCGCTGTTGGCCCCGGTCACCACGGCCACCCGGCCGCTCTGGTCCGGGACTTGTTCGGCACTCCACTTCTGCGAAGGTCTCTTCATGTGGCGCATGCTGTCGCGCATGACACTTGGTGTCAAGGTGCGCCTGAGTGCCACCGACGGCAGTCGAAGACATCGGGGTAGCATGGCTGCGTGACCTCCCGCCCCGGCCTCTCCCTGGCCCAGCGCAAACGCCAGCTCGTGGCGGACGAGCTGACCGAGGCAGCGCTGCAACTGCTGGCACTGAGGGGCTTCGACGGGGTGACGGTCGACGAGATCGTGGCCGCCGCCGGGGTCTCCAAGCGGACCTTCTTCCGCTACTTCGCCTCCAAGGAGGACGTGGTCGTCCAGTTCCTGGCCGACATGGGCACCGACATGTGCGCGGAGCTGGCCTCCCGCCCCGCCGGGGAACCCCCGTCGACCGCGCTCCTGCGTACCGTCCTGGTCCCCCTCACCACCTGCGGCGCCCACTCCGAGAAGGCACTGCCGCTGGTCCGGCTCATCCTGCGCACCCCGGCCCTGCACGCCCGCTTCCTCGAACGCCAGGCCCAGTGGCGCGAGGGCCTGAGCACGGAACTCGCCCGCCGCCTGGGGCTCGACCCCGCCGCCGACCTGTACCCGCACCTGGCCGCCGGCATGGCCCTGACCGCCTTCGACACCGTCCTGTGGCGGTGGAGCGAGAGCGAGGCCGGCGACGACCCGACCGAACTGGCCGAGCAGGCGTTCGCGGTCATCGGGACGAGCCTGGACACCGTGGGCTGACGCCGACGGCCATCCCGAGGTCATCCCGTACCGTCCGGGTGGAGACGGGGGAACCGGCCCCCGGCGACGACGACATCGATGGGGCCGCCTTCTTCGGGCTGCCCGGCGCACTCCGCCTGCTCGGCCGGCTGGACAGCCCGGCGCAGCGGGAGCCGATCGTGGGGTACCTGTCGGGCGAGGTGGCGCCGGGAACGATGTGGCTCTACCGGAACGACGGCACGGACGAGACGCTCGTCGCCCGCTGGTGAGCACACCCCACGACGCGACCCCACCGCCGTCAACTTCCATTGACGCCCGGCGAGCGGTCAACCATGATTGACGCATGGACGCGGAAGAGTTGACGAGCCTCGCGGCGTCGACCGCCGACGAGGACCCCTTGGCGGGACTGGGCTCGGTGGCGCGGCTCCGCGCGGAGACGGAACGTACCGAAGCGGTGCTGGTACGTCGGGCACGCAACAACGGGGCGACGTGGCCGCAGATCGCCGCCGCCCTCGGCGTGTCGAAGCAGGCGGTGCACAAGAAGCACAGCGGGCGAGGTCTGCCGGGCGGGCGGGCGTGAGCCCGGCGGTCCACGGTGACGAGCGGCTGGCCGCCCGGCTCGGCGAGTTGCTGGGCCCGCGTCACCCGGTGGCCGGGGCAGCCGTCGTCTCGCCGCGCGGGACGGTCCTGGCGGCCCGGGGCACCGGCCCGGACGGCGACTTCGAGATCGGTTCGGTCTCCAAGGGCGTCACCGGGCTGCTGTACGCCGACGCGGTGGCACGGGGCGAGGTCGCACCGGAGACGCCCCTCGGCGAGCTGCTGCCGCTGGGCGGCACCCCCGCCGCGCGGGTGACTCTGCGGTCCCTCGGCACGCACCGCTCCGGCCTGCCCAGGCTGCCCGCGTCCGCGCACCCGTGGCGGCGCACCCTGGCCCTGTGGCGCCACGGCACCAACCCGTACGGCGAGGACCTCGCCGGCCTCCTCGGCCAGGCCCGGGGTGTGCCCGTCGGCAGGCCCCGCCCCCGCTACTCCAACCTCGGGTTCGAACTCCTCGGCCACGCCCTCGCCCACGCCGCGAGGACGACCTACGCGCATCTCGTCCGGCAGCGCCTGGCCACCCCGCTGAACCTCGACTGCTTCTACGTCCCCGCCACGCCCGCCCAGCTCCGGCCCGGGGCACTTCCCGGCCGGAGCCGCGGCGGACGGCCACGGCAGCCCTGGACCGGGGAGGGGCTCGGGCCCGCCGGGGGCATCCGGGCTTCGCTCGCCGACATGGCCCGCCTCACCGCGGCCCTGCTCGACGGGAGCGCCGCGGGCGTCGGCGCGCTCGACCCGGTGGCCTCGTTCGGGGTGGGCGCCCGCATCGGCGCCGCGTGGATCACGGTCGAGGTCGACGGCCGGCCGGTCACCTGGCACAACGGCGGCACCGGCGGCTTCCGGTCCTGGCTCGGACTCGACCGCGCCACCGGCACCGGTCTCGTCCTCCTCTCGGCCACGGCCGCGTCGGTCGACCGGCAGGGGTTCGCGCTGCTGGCGGAGTACAGCGGCGGCAAGGGCGACAGCGGGAGAAACGGGCGGTGAGGCCGGCCGGGCGGACGCGCATGAGGGCGGTGGCGGCTCTGGTCGCCGGCTGCCTGGCGGGCGTGGCGGGGTGCGGCAGCCCGGACGGGGACGAGAGCGGTGCACGGGAGGCACGGGCGGACCGTGCCCGGAAGGTGGCAGCGGCATGGGAGGGGTCGGCCGCCGCCGAGGCGTGGCGGACCGGCTACCACCCCGTGGAGGCGGCGGTCCGGCCACCGAGGGGCGCGCTGCGGGACGCGGCGGACGAACGGGCCTACGAGGAACGCCACTTCGCGATGGGCGGCAAGCTCCCCGCGCAGCAGCCCGGAGACGGAACGGTGCGGTGGGGCGAGGGGGACTCGCTGAAGCGCCCGGTGCAGGGCGCCGCGGAGTCGTACCGGGCGCTGGTCGCCGGCGGCGGGGGCGAGGGCGCGCCGCTCACGGTGACCGGCGCGGAACGCGGCGAGATGCGGCTCGCCACCAGCCGGGGACCGGCCACCGTCCCGGCGTGGCTCTTCCGGCTGGAGGGGTACGACGCGCCCCTCAGCTGGGCCGCGGTCACGCCGTCCCCGCTCCCCCGGTCACCGATCGCCCGGAGCGGCGGGGCGCCCCAGGTCGACCGGATCGTCGCCACCTCCCGCGACGGGCGGGCGGTGACCGTGATCGCCCTGCACGGCGCGTGCGACGACGGCGCGGTGGTGGAGGCCCTGGAGTCGCGCGGCAGCGTGGTGCTGTCGGGCTCGGTGAGGGGACAGGAGCCCGGCAACTGCACCAAGCAGGCGATCGAACAGCGGGTCACCGTGAAGCTGGAGCGCCCGGTGGGTGAGCGGGTGCTGCTGGACGCGCACACCGGGCAGCCGCTGCCCTACGCCGGGCCGCGCGAGCCCGGGGCGGGCTGACGGTGAGCGGGCGGGGCCGGATCGCGTACCGTCCGGCCATGACCGACGGCACCTCCCGCCCGCTCACCCTCGAAGCCCTCGCCACCTGGGAGCCCGTCCTGCGGCTCCTGCGGGACGGCTCCTCCTCCGCCCGGAGGTCGGGACATGTCGCACGCCACAGCTGGAGTCTCGGCCTGCGGCGACCGCCGTTGCCACGGCCGGGCAGAACCGCGCGGTCCGAGCGGATACGGGCGGAGGCCGAGGCCGTCGAACCGGTACGGAGCGCGCTCGCGGAGGCGGGCGTCGACGGGGTCTCCTTCGTGGCGGACCTGGCCGAGAACGGCTCTGCCGTGCTGCACCTGCTGTGGCCCGGCCCTGGGGTGGCGTACGGGACAACGGGCGCCTACCCGCTGGTAGTTGTCCTTGTCGAGGGGGCCTTGCCCGAGCCGTGGCGGCGCCTGCCCGACCCCGTGCCCGGCGCGGTGGCGGCCCCTTCGGCGTCGCCGGTGGCGCTGGAGCGGATGCTGCGCGAGCGGCTGCCCGGCGTGGGGGCCGGGACGACGGAGTCGGAGGTGGCCGCCGCCGGGGCGCGGCTCGGTCGGCCGCTCCCGGAGGAACTGGCCGTGCTGTACCGGGTGATCGGGGCCGCGCGGGATGGCGACACGGCCCGGAGGGTGGCGGAACGCGCGGCGCCGGTGCTCGGCTGCGCACTGCTGCCGCTGGACGCGGTGTACGTGGCCGACGCCGCCACCCGCGAGGTGGGCTGGGAGTGGGGCGCGACGGCGGCCGTCGTCACGGGGCCGGGTGCCCGCGTGCAGGGACTCGCGGGCTCGCCGGGGTGGATCGTCTTCGGCGAGGCGGACGGCGACCGGCTGGCCGTCGATCTGACTCCCGGCCCGCGCGGCCACCTCGGGCAGATCGTCCGGCTCGACCACGAGCAGGTCATCGGCGCGGAGCTCGTCGCCGACTCCCTCACCGACCTGGTGGCCGGGCGGCGCGGGGAGGAGACGGAGGTCCGGCCCGGGGAGCGGTCGCCGGTGGTGGCCCGGGTCAACGCCAAGGGCCTGCCCCATGTCGAGGCCGCCGCTGACCCCGCCCTGGAGGTGCTGACGATCGGTGTCCGCGACGGTGCGCCGATGAGCCTCGCCGCCCTCGTCGGGCTCCCCCGGCTGCGCACCCTGACGGCGTATCCGGGCACGCTCACCGATCCGCTGGAAGTCGGGCGGCTCACCGGGCTGGAGTTCCTGCGGCTGGGTGTCGAGGAGTGGCGGGTCCTGCTGGACGCCGGCGCGGTGCCGCCCACCCTCGCGGCGGCGGCGGTCGAGACACACGGCGCCCCGGACCCACTGGCCGTCGCCGCCCTCACCGACGCCCTGCTCACCCTCCGGGGCCGGCCCCCGATCAGGCAGACGGTGATCGAGGGGTAGGCGGTGCCGCGTGACAACACGCCCGCACCGTCTGGCAGGACTCCGAGCCGGCCGGTTCACGCGGAGGTGACCGGCGGGGAGGCCCCGGCCCGCAGGCCGCCGCACACGGCGCGGGACGGGGCCTCCCCGGAATTCACCGTCGGAGCGTCAGAGAATTTCGATGGCCTTGACCTTCGGCGGGCGGTTCGGGTACGAAATCACTTTGTTGCGGCCGATCTTGACGACATCGCCATTGGCGTCGTAGTACTTCACGACGTTGTTTCCGGTCGAGATCTTGTCGACCCACCAGTTGCCGAAGTTGGTCTTGCCGCGATTCGCGTAGCAGTCCACGCTGTCGCGCCCGTTCAGGTGCGACCAGATCTTCAGATATCCGCGGCCCGGGTCACAGGTGACGTGGTCGATGGCGGAGGCGGAACCCGCAGGTCCCACCAGGGTGAACGCGGTGGCCGCGGCGAGCGCCATGGCCGTCGCGCGTACGGTATTCATCGTCCTCGAGAACACGCATTCCCTTTCGGTCGTCTCAGTCGTCCCGGTCGGATACGGGATCGACTCGGCCGCCCTGTCCGCGCATCGGGCAAGGCGGCACTGATGACGCATCGTAGGGAGGAATAGCGTCTCGCCGGCCGGTCCGGGAGGCGATTCACCTGAACGGGAACACCCGCCAGAGAGTCAGGACTTCACCTGTCCCGGAGGGGAGAAGAAGAGAAACGATATTCCCCCGGGCTCGCTTTTCGCCGCCGCATTCGCGGCGTGGGGCGGGTACGCCGGCTCCGTCGCGGCGACGGTGAGCGGGGGCCGCTTCCGGGGGGGCGAGGGTGGTGCCTCAAGCCGCCGACCCCACCCGTCCCTCCGGTCCGTCGGCCTCGTCGTGGTGGATCGGTGTGTGCGCGCCCCGGAGGGGGACGCCGGTGCCGCCCCGGCGGAGGGCGACGATCTCGGCGGCGATGGAGAGGGCGGTCTCCTCGGGGCTGTGGGCGCCGAGGTCGAGGCCGATCGGGGAGCGGAGTCGGGCCAGGGCGGTTTCGGGGAGGCCGGCTTCGCGGAGGCGGGCGTTGCGGTCGAGGTGGGTGCGGCGGGAGCCCATGGCGCCGACGTAGGCGACGGGGAGGGTCAGGGCGAGACGGAGCAGGGGGATGTCGAACTTGGCGTCGTGGGTCAGGACGCAGAGCACGGTGCGGGCGTCGGTCTCGGTCCGTTCCAGGTAGCGGTGGGGCCAGTCGACGACGATCTCGTCGGCGTCGGGGAAGCGGGCGGCGGTGGCGAAGACGGGGCGGGCGTCGCAGAGGGTGACGCGGTAGCCGAGGAAGCGGCCGATGCGGACCAGGGCCGAGGCGAAGTCGATGGCGCCGAAGACGATCATGCGCGGGGCGGGCATGTTCGCGACCACCAGCAGTCCGGTGCGCGGGCCGCACCCGGGGCTGCCGTCACCGCCGACGGTGACGTGGGCGGTGCGTCCGGCGTCGAGGAGGGCGGTGGCCTGAGAGGCGGCGGCCCGTTCCACGGCGGGCTGGGCGCCCAGCGCGCTGGTGGCCGGCGCGTCGGTGCGGACCAGCAGGGGCAGGCCGAGGAGTTCGGCGGGGCCCTCGGTGACGAGGGCGAGGGCCGCCGCCTCGCCGCGGATCGCGGCGGCGAGGGCGGCGGCCAGGACCGGCCGGGCGGGATCGCCGCGGCGGACCGGGGTGACCAGGATGTCGATGACACCGCCGCAGGTCAGACCGACCGCGAAGGCGTCGTCGTCGCTGTAGCCGAAGCGTTCGCGGACGGGGTGGCCGTCCTCGATGGCCTGGCGGCACAGGTCGTAGACGGCGCCCTCGACGCAGCCGCCGGAGACGGAGCCGATGACGGTTCCGCCGGCGTCGACGGCGAGTGCGGCGCCGGGCCGGCGGGGCGCGCTGCCGGAGACCGCCACGACGGTGGCGACGGCGAAATCACGGTCCTGCTCGGTCCAGCCGTGCAGTTCGGCGGCGATGTCCAGCACGGTCCTTCTCCTTTGCGCGGTGACGCGGGTTACGCGGCTGCGGGAGCGGGCGGCGTCACTTCACGCCGAGCCAGCTCTCGATCGGGCTGAGGGCGAAATAGATGAGGAAGACGGCGGCCAGAACCCACATGAAGGCTCCGACCTGGCGGAACTTACCTTGCGCGGCCTTGATCGCGACATAGGAGACGACGCCCGCACCGACTCCGGCGGTGATCGAGTAGGTGAACGGCATGAGGACGACGGTGAGGAAGACCGGCACGGCCACCGAGCGGTCGGCCCAGTCGACGTGCCGGGCGTTCTGCATCATCATCGCGCCGATGACGACCAGCGCGGCCGCCGCGATGGGGCCGGGCACGATCTGCGCCAGCGGCGTGAAGAAGAGCCCGGCGGCGAAGAGCAGGCCGGTGACGACCGAGGAGAGGCCGGTACGGGCGCCCTCGCCGACGCCGGTGGCCGACTCGACGAAGACGGTCTGTCCGGAGGCACCGGCCACGCCGCCGATCGCGCCGCCGGCGCCGTCGACGAAGAGGGCCTTGGAGAGGCCGGGCATCCGGCCCTGCTCGTCGGCGAGGTTCGCCTCGGTGCCGACGCCGATGATGGTGGCCATGGCGTCGAAGAACCCGGCGAGGACCAGGGTGAAGACGATCATGCCGACGGTGAGCGCGCCGACCGACCCCCAGCCGCCGAACTCGACATGGCCGAAGAGGCCGAAGTCGGGCATGGAGACGGCGCTGCCGCTCAGTTCGGGAGCGCTGCCGCCCCACGCCTTGGGGCCGAGGTCCCCGACGGCGTTGACGATGACGGCCAGCACGGTGCCGGTGACGATGCCGATGAGGATGGCGCCGGGCACGTTGCGCGCCTGGAGCATGAAGATCAGCAGCAGGGTGACGCAGAAGAGCAGCACGGGCCAGCCGCTGAGCTGGCCGCCGGTGCCGAGGGTGACCGGGTTGCCCTTGCCGACGAAGCCGGCGTTGTAGAGGCCGATCAGGGCGATGAAGGCGCCGATGCCGATGGTGATGCCGTGTTTGAGGGCGAGCGGGATGGCGTTCATGATCGTCTCGCGGAGCCCGGTGACCACCAGCAGGATGATGACCAGGCCGTACATGACGCACATGCCCATCGCCTGCGGCCACGTCATGTACGGGGCGACCTGGGTGGCGAGGACGCCGGAGACCGAGAGTCCGGCCGCCAGTGCGAGGGGCACCTTGCCGACGAAGCCCATGAGCAGGGTGGAGACGGCGGCGGCGAGCGCGGTGGCGGTGATGAGCCCGGCGTGGTCGAGGCGGTTGCCGGCGACGTCGGGGCCGGAGAGCAGCAGCGGGTTGAGCAGCAGGATGTAGCACATCGCCATGAAGGTGGTGACGCCGCCGCGTATCTCGCGGCCGAAGGTCGAACCCCGGTCGGTGATGTGGAAGTACCGGTCGAGCCAGGAGCGCCCCGCCGGGACGCGCGAGCCGTCGCCCGCGTCGTCGGCGGTGGTCGTCCCCGGCTTGAGGGACTGGTCGGACATGAGGGTGTCTCCCGTGGGTCACAGAGGGCCCGTACGGCCGGACGCGGTACGGGTGGGGTGGTGCGCTGGACGCAAGACCCGGGGGACGGCCCGAGACGAACGGTCCGCGTCCGGCGCCCTCTTCGGGCGGCGGGCGGGGGATGGTGCGGTGGGGCGGGGCCGTGAGCGGGCGGCCCCGCGGCTCCGGGCGGCGCGGGCGTGCGGAAAGGCGTGACGTTTCCTGGGAGGCACGCACCGCCCGGAGGCGGGTGGGCCGCCCCGCGCGGGGCGGGACGGCGCCGGTCAGCTCCCGGTGAGGTGCTCCGGGCGGACCGGGGTCCGGTTCAGCTCCAGGCCGGTGGCCGCGCGGATCGCCGCGAGGACCGCCGGGGTGGAGGAGAGGGTCGGCGCCTCACCGACGCCGCGCAGCCCGTAGGGGGCGTGGTCGTCGGCGAGTTCGAGGACGTCGACCGGGATGGTCGGGGTGTCGAGGATGGTCGGGATCAGGTAGTCGGTGAAGGAGGGGTTGCGGACCTTGGCGGTGGCCGGGTCCACGACGATCTCCTCCATGACGGCGACGCCCAGGCCCTGGGTGGAGCCGCCCTGGATCTGGCCGACCACGGAGAGCGGATTGAGGGCCTTGCCGACGTCCTGGGCGCAGGCCAGCTCCACCACCTTCACCAGGCCGAGTTCGGTGTCGACCTCGACGACGGCCCGGTGGGCGGCGAAGGAGTACTGCACGTGCCCGTTGCCCTGCCCGGTGCGCAGGTCGAAGGGTTCGGTGGGCCGGTGGCGCCACTCCAGCTCCAGGTCGACCACCTCGTCGCCGAGGACCTCGGCGAGGCTCGCCAGCACCTCCCCGCCGTCGGTGACGACCTTGCCGCCCTCCAGGAGGAGTTCGGCGGTGGCCCACGCCGGGTGGTACGTGCCGAGCTTGGCGCGCCCCCGTTCCAGCACCTTCTCGCGGACCGCCTCGCAGGCGTGCTTGACGGCGCCGCCGGTGACGTAGGTCTGCCGGGAGGCGGAGGTCGATCCGGCCGAGCCGACCTGGGTGTCGGCGGGGTGGATGGTGACCTGGGAGACGCCCAGCTCGGTCCGGGCGATCTGGGCGTGGACGGTGATGCCGCCCTGCCCGACCTCGGCCATCGCGGTGTGCACGACGGCGACGGGCTCGCCGCCGGCGACCTGGAGGCGTACCCGGGCGGTCGAGTAGTCGTCGAACCCCTCGGAGAAGCCGACGTTCTTGATGCCGACGGCGTAGCCGACGCCGCGCACGACGCCCTCGCCGTGCGTGGTGTTGGACAGGCCCCCGGGCAGGGCGCGGACGTCGGCGGGGCCGCCGGCCGACTCCCACTGGCGCTCGGGCGGCAGCGGGCGGGCCTTGACCCGGCGCAGCAGTTCGGCGACGGGGGCGGGCGAGTCGACGGACTGGCCGGTGGGCAGGACGGAGCCCTGTTCCATGGCGTTGAGCTGCCGCAGCTCCACCGGGTCCATGCCGAGGGCGGCGGCCAGCTTGTCCATCTGCGCCTCGTAGGCGAAGCAGGCCTGGACGGCGCCGAAGCCGCGCATGGCGCCGCAGGGCGGGTTGTTGGTGTAGAGGGCGAGGGTCTCGATCTCGACGTTGTCGATGACGTAGGGGCCCGCGCCGAGCGAGGCCGCGTTGCCGACGACCGCCGGCGAGGAGGAGGCGTACGCGCCGCCGTCCAGGACGATGCGGCAGACCAGGTGGGTGAGCTTGCCGTCGCGGGTCGCGCCGTGCTCGTAGTGGAGCTTGGCGGGGTGGCGGTGGACGTGGCCGAAGAAGGACTCGAAGCGGTTGTAGACCATCTTCACGGGCTTGCCGGTGCGCAGCGCCAGCAGGCAGGCGTGGATCTGCATCGACAGGTCCTCGCGGCCGCCGAAGGCGCCGCCGACGCCGGAGAGCGTCATGCGGACCTTCTCCTCGGGCAGGCCGAGGACGGGGGCGATCTGCCGCAGGTCGGCGTGGAGCCACTGGGTGGCGACGTACAGGTCGACGCCGCCGTCCTCGGCGGGCACCGCGAGCCCCGACTCGGGGCCGAGGAACGCCTGGTCCTGCATGCCGAAGACGTATTCGCCGGTGACCACGACGTCGGCCCGGGCGCGGCCCGCCGCGACGTCGCCGTGGACGATGGGCTGGCGGTGCACGATGTTCGGGTGCGGGGTGTGCGCGGCGTGGTGGTCGTCGCGGCCCTCGTGGAGCAGGGGCGCGCCGGGGGCGGTGGCACTGGCCTCGTCGGTGACGAGGGGCAGTTCCTCGTAGACCACCTTGATCTTGGCCGCCGCGCGGCGGGCCGTCTCGGGGTGGTCGGCGGCGACCAGGGCGACCGGCTCGCCGTGGTGGCGGACCCGGCCGTGGGCGAGGGCCGGGGTGTCCTGGATCTCCAGGCCGTAGTTCTTCACCTCGGCGGGCAGGTCGTCGTGGGTGAGGACCGCGTAGACCCCCGCCTGGGCCAGGGCCTCGCCGGTGTCGACGGAGACGATGCGGGCGTGGGCGTGCGGGGAGCGCAGGGTGTGGCCCCACAGCATGTCCTCGTGCCACATGTCGGAGGCGTACGCGAACTCACCGGTGACCTTGAGGGTGCCGTCGGGCCGCAGCGTCGACTCGCCGATGCCGCCGCGGGTGGCGGAGCCCTGGGTGAGGTGGCCCGGGACGCCGGTGGCGGTCATCGGCTCACCGTGCCTTCCTGGCGGGCGGCGGCGAGGCGGACGGCGTCGAGGATCTTCTCGTAGCCGGTGCAGCGGCAGAGGTTGCCGGAGAGGGCCTCGCGGATGTCGGCGTCGCTGGGCGAGGGGTTGGCCTCCAGCATCTCGTCGGCGGCAACCAGCAGGCCGGGGGTGCAGAAGCCGCACTGGACGGCGCCGGCGTCGATGAACGCCTGCTGGACCGGGGAGAGTTCGGTGCCCTCGCCGGTCTGCGAGTCGGTGCCCCTGGCCGGGTCGGCGCGCCACTGCCTGGCCTCGTCGAGTCCGGTGCCGCAGGCGCCCGAGGCGCAGTCGCCGCCCTCGGTGCGGCAGGCGGCCAGCGCGGCGAGCCCCTCGACGGTGACGATGTCGCGGTCCTGTGCCTGGCCGGCGGCGACCAGACAGGAACAGACCGGCACGCCGTCCAGGCGGACCGTGCAGGAGCCGCACTCCCCCTGTTCGCAGGCGTTCTTGGAGCCGGGCAGGCCCATCCGCTCGCGCAGGACGTAGAGCAGCGACTCGCCCTCCCAGACGTCGTCGGCCTCCTGACGGCGGCCGTTGACGGTGAAGTTCACGCGCATGCGGTGCTCCTCTCGCGGGCGGACCAGGTCCAGCCGAGGGTGCGGCGGGCCAGGACGCCGATGGCGTGGCGGCGGTAGGCGGCGGTGCCGCGGACGTCGTCGATGGGGTTGCAGGCGCCGGCGGCGAGGGTGGCGAACTGCTTGACGAGGGAGTCGGGCAGCGGCGCCTCGCTCTCCCAGTGGTTCCCCTCCTCCAGGGCCGCGTTCAGGAACTCCTCGGCGGCCTTGGCGCGGATGGGGGTGGGCGCGGCCGAGCCGATGCCGGTGCGCACGGTGCGCGTCTCGGGGTGCAGGGCGATCCCGAAGGCGCAGACGGCGATGACCATGGCGTTGCGGGTGCCGACCTTGGAGAACTGCTGCGGTCCGTCGGCCTTGCGGATGCGGACGGCGCGGATCAGCTCGTCGGGGGCGAGGGCGTTGCGCTTCACGCCGGTGTAGAAGTCGTCGACCGGGATGAGCCGGGTGCCGCGTACGGACTCGGCCTCGATCTCGGCGCCCGCGGCGAGCAGCGCCGGGTGGGCGTCGCCGGCCGGGGAGGCCGTGCCGAGGTTGCCGCCGACGCCGCCGCGGTTGCGGATCTGCGGGGAGGCGACCGTGTGCGAGGCGAGGGCGAGGCCGGGCAGATCGCCGCGGAGGTGCTTCATGATGCGGCTGTACGGGACGCTCGCGCCGAGGCGGACGCTGTCGCCGAGGTCCTCCCAGGCGGTCAGCTCCTCGATGCGTCCGAGGTCCAGCAGGTGGTCGGGGCGGCGGTGGTCGAAGTTGATCTCGACCATCACGTCCGTGCCGCCCGCGATCGGCACGGCGGCGGGGTGCTCGGCCTTCGCGGCGAGCGCCTCCTCCCAGCCGGCGGGACGAAGGAAGTCCATGCGGGGCTCTCTTCCGGTGTCGTGGCGTCGATGGCGTACGGGCAGTTCCGGCCGTGCCGTGCGGGGCGGAGCTCGGACGTGCGTCACGGGCCGGTACGGCGGTCCGCCCCGGTGCGGTGCGGTCCGCGGAATCCGGCCCCGTTCGTGCGCTGTTCACGCGAAGTGCGGTCAGTACACAGGTCTGCGGGGCGCCGGGGTCAGTCACTGAACGCATGAAGGAATTGGCTGGCCACGGCAGGCTTCTTGTAGATTCATATGAACGGCGGGGAACGGTAACCTCGCCGTTTCGCCCCGGAAACCACAGACGCGGCCGAGCGGTGTGCGCTCGGCCCTGTCGGAGGCGTCCGGCGTGATACCTGCCCTACCCCTGTCCACCTGTTCCTGAACGAGAGATCGGCGGCGACGAGATGCGGCTGCGCGCCCTGCTTCGGACCGATGGCCTCGGCCTGCGGCTGCTCGGCGGCGAGGACGAGCTGGACCGCACGGTCCGCGGTGTGATGACCACCGACCTGCGCGACCCCAGCCGCTACCTCTCCGGCGGCGAACTGGTCCTCACCGGACTGGCCTGGCGGCACGACCCCGCCGACTCCGAGCCCTTCGTCCGCATCCTCGCGGCCGCCGGGGTGAGCGCCCTCGCCGCCGGTGAGGCGGAGCTGGGCGCGGTCCCCGAGGACCTGGTCGAGGCGTGCGCCCGGCACCGTCTGCCGCTGCTTGCGGTCAACGAGTCGGTCGCCTTCGCCACCATCACCGAACACGTCGTCCGCCGCGTATCGGGCGAGCGCGCCGGGGACCTGGCCGCCGTCGTGGACCGGCACCGGCGGATGATGACGGCCGGGCCCGCGGGCGGCGGCCCCGAGGTCGTCCTCGACCTGCTCGGCTCCGACCTGGACCTGCGCGCCTGGGTCCTCTCCCCCACCGGCCGCCGCGTCGCCGGCCCCCGCGACCAGGAACCGCTCTCCCACGAGACGGCCTCCCGGCTCGCCGCCGACGGCCTCGCCGCGGTCCGTGCCGGACGCCGCCGGCCCGTGCGGACCACCGTCGACGGGGAGGCGTACGCCCTCTTCCCGATCCGTTCGGCGCCCTCGGGCACGTCCCGGGGCCCCGCCGTCGCCGACTGGCTGCTGGCGGTCCGCGCGGACGCGGCCGACTGGCCCGAGGAGCGGCTCGACCTGCTCGACGGGGTCACCCAGCTGATCGCCGTCGAACGCGACCGGCGCGAGGCGGCCCGCACGGTACGGCGCCGGCTCGCCGGGGAGGTGCTGGAACTGGTCCAGTCGGGCGCCGCCCCGGCCGAGATCGCGGCCCGGCTGCGGGTCGCCGCCCCCGTACTGCTGCCCGGGCTCGGTGCCGCCCCGCACTGGCAGGTGGTGGTCGCCACCGCCGAGGGTCCGGGCGCGGGCGGCGGGCAGGCGGCCCAGGCGCTCCTTGAGGAGATCCTGGTGGCGCCGGACGCCCCCGGGCCCGAGCCGGCCGACCGGATCGCGGTGGCCCGCCTCGGCGAGGAGGCCGTGGCGCTGGTCCCGCTGCCCAGCGTGGCCGCCGACGGGGCGCCCACCGGCGAGGAGGCGGACGGCGAGGCTCCCGAGGGCCTGGTCGCCGAGGAACTCCTGGACGCCGTCCGTCTTCCGCTCTCCGCCGGGCTGGGCGACGGCGACCGGATCACGCTGGGCGTCAGCGCGGCCGTCCACTCGGCGGAGGGGCTGCGCGGCGCCCTGGAGGAGGCCCGGCACGCCCGCCGGGTCGCCGCCGCCCGCCCCGGCAGCGTCTGCGCGGCCGGGCACCAGGAGCTGGCCTCGCACGTGCTGCTGCTGCCGTTCGTACCGGACGACGTGCGCCGCGCCTTCACCGCCCGGCTCCTGGACCCGCTGCGCGACTACGACCGCCGCCACCGCGCCGAGCTGGTCCCGACCCTGGAGGCGTTCCTCGACAGCGACGGGTCCTGGACGCGGTGCGCCGCCCGGCTTCATCTCCACGTCAACACCCTGCGCTATCGGGTGGGCAGGATCGAGCAACTGACGGGCCGGGACCTGTCGCGCCTGGAGGACAAGCTCGACTTCTTCCTGGCGCTGCGGATGAGCTGAGCGCGCCGGTAAACGGGTGGAACCGCAGGTCCGGAGCGTCTAGCGTGGCCGGGTCGCTGATCCACACGGACGAACGAGGTGCTTTTCGATGACGGTCCGAGCCATGGCTGCCGACTCCGGTCGGCCGTCCGCCCCCGACGCCATGACCTCATCGAAGACAAGGAACACCCACCGTGGATCTGCCACGCATCATCACCGTTCGCGAGAGTGAGCACCGGCTCCACAACCCGTTCACCCCCGAGAAGCTCGCCGCCCTTGGCGAGGCGCTGCGCCTCGCGCCCGGGGCGCGCGTGCTCGACCTGGCCAGCGGCTCGGGCGAGATGCTCTGCACCTGGGCCCGTGACCTGGGCGTCACCGGCACCGGTGTCGACATCAGCACGCTCTTCACCGAGCAGGCCCGCGCCCGCGCCGCCGAACTCGGCGTCGCCGACCAGGTCTCCTTCGTCCACGGCGACGCCGCCGGCCACGTCTCCGACGAGCCGGTCGACCTCGCCGCGTGCGTCGGCGCCACCTGGATCGGCGGCGGCGTCCCCGGCACCGTCGACCTGCTCGCCCGAAGCCTGCGCCCCGGCGGGCTGATGCTGATCGGCGAGCCGTACTGGCGCCGCGAGGTGCCCGACCAGGAGACCGCCGAGGGCTGCCTCGCCCGCGGCCCGCGGGACTTCCTGCTCCTGCCCGGGCTGATCGGCCTCTTCGGCGACCTCGGGTACGACGTGGTCGAGATGGTCCTGGCCGACCAGGACAGCTGGGACCGCTACCAGGCGGCCCAGTGGCTCACCCTGCGGCGCTGGCTCGACGCCCACCCCGGCGACGAACTGGCCCCCGAGGTCCGGTCCACGCTCGACACCGATCCCGTGCGGTACGCGCGGTATCAGCGCGAGTTCCTGGGCTGGGGGGTGTTTGCGCTGATGCGCAAGTGAGCCCGGCGTCTGTGACGGCTGGGTGAAGGCGGGGCCGGGCTTCTGTCCGGCCCCGCCGCCTGCTGTCCTAGGGCGCCCGGTGTGTCGCGCCCGACGGTCAGCCCTCGGCGCGACCCCGCCCTGCCGAGGCAGAGACTCGCCGCTCCGCGGGTCGTGGCCTCAAGCGCCGGCCGGGCTGGGTGTGCCCCGCAGAGCTGCGTGTGCCCCGGCGCACGCCGGAGCCCGTGCACGAAGGTGATCTTGCGCGCGCTTCAGCGCGCCCCCAAGGATTGTGAAATCTTTCACCCGACCTCTTGGCTCACCGCCACGTTCCGTGCTGAGATGCACGCCACACTCAACGGTGCGCGTGGGGGAGGGAATGTGGCGGACACCGCCATGTCCGATGCGGGTTCTTCGGAGGTCGCCGCAGGGCCGGACGGGGCGGGTCGCCCGCCCGGAACGGCCCGGGAGGCGACCCGCACGGCGGTGTGGCGGCTGCGGTCGCGCGGCTGCTGGGCGGACGCGGCGGCGCTGCTCGCCAAGGCGCACGGGCCCGCCGCCGCGCTGGAGCGGACCGCGCTGCTGGTGGAGCGCTGTCTCTACACGGGACGGGGCTGGGGGGAGGCGGAGGACGGGCTGCGGCAGGCCGAGGCGCTGGCGGGGACCGACGAGGAGCGCGGCGCCGCCGCCTGCGAACGCGGCCACCTCGCGTACGCCTCGACCGTGCTCGGGGTCCGCGACCGCGCCGACGAGGCCCGTTCCGCGCTCGGGCGGGCCGCCGCGCTGCTGACGCCCGCCGCGCCGGGCCGGGCCCTGCTCGACTACCGGCGGGGACTGATCTCCGAGCACATCTCGGATTCCCCGCAGGCCGCCTGCGCCGCCTACCGCCGGGCGCACGCCGGCGCGACCGCCCGCGAGGACGCGCTGCTGCTCTCCTCGACCTGGCGCCATCTGGCCGGGCTCGCCCTGCGCGAGGGTGAGCTGGCGGAGGCCCGGCACGGTTTCGCCCAGTCTCTGCGGCTCCGCGAGGAGCTGGGCTTCCTGGTCGGGACCGCGCCCGCGCTGGCCTCGCTGGCGCAGACCGAGCCGGAGCCGGAGGCGTCCCGCCTGCTGGCGGAGGCACGGCGGCTCTTCGGACTGCTGGGCGGGGTGCCGACCTGGCTGGCGGACCAGCTGGCGCCCGCTCCCGAACCTCTCTGAGGCCGGTGGCGTACGGGGTCAGCGGGCCCCGGCGAAGTGTTCGCGGACCAGGGTCTGGACGGCCGGCAGGTCGCGGCCCGCGAGGGCTTCGAGGAGCGCGAGGTGCTGGGCGGCGTCGGCCACCAGGTCGGTGCGGCGGCGCGAGAGCGGGCCGGTGACCAGGGGCCACTGGGCGCGGCGGTGCAGGTCGGCGGCGACCATGGTGAGCTGCCGGTTGCCGCCGAGGCCGAGGACGGCGCTGTGGAAGGCGCGGTCGGAGTCGGCGTAGCGGGCCCGGTCGCCGGTCTCGGCGGCGGCGACGGTCTCCTCGGCCAGCGGCCGCAGGGCCGTCCACCGGTCGGCGGGGACGGAGTGGGCCAGCCGCAGCATGACGGGGACCTCGATGAGGGCGCGTACCTCGGCGAGTTCGGCGAGTTCGCGGGCGTCCCGTTCGATGACGCGGAACCCCCGGTTCGGCACCACCTCGACGGCGCCCTCGACGGCGAGCTGCTGCATGGCCTCGCGGACCGGGGTGGCGGAGACACCGAAGCGCTCGGCGAGGCCGGGGGCTGAGTAGACCTCGCCGGGCGTGAGGTCGCCCGCGACGAGGGCGGCGCGCAGGCCGTCCAGGACCTGGCCGCGTACCGAGGTGCGCCGCAGCGGGGTGCGGGGGGCCGGGGGTTCGCCGTGGGCCCGGTCCTCGGCGGTGGGCTGGACGGGGACCCGGGGGCGGAGGGCCTCGGCCGGGTGGCCGGGAGCGCCCGGTGTGGCGGCCCGGGGCAGGGCGTGCTCCACTCGGATTCCTCCTCCTCGCGCGGGCTGCCGGGGACGTCGCCCGGGCGCCTGGGCGGCCGGTCCACCCGGTTGCCTGCGTCGAGGATAGGGGAAGGTCAGAAGGAGGAAGGCTGGGGTAAGGTAAGGCTTACCTGCAAACGATCGCGATTCGGTGGTCCTCCCGCATGTCCATCACCGCTCCGGCGCCCGGCGCCCTCCGCCCCCTCCCGGCCTCCCAGCTGGCGGCCGCGTACACCCGGCTGGCCGAGGTCTTCCCCTCGCTGCGCGTCGAAGAGGTCCGTCCGGGCGAGGCGCTTCCCGAGGGCGCGGGGTGGTCCCGGGCCGACCGGCTCGCCGCCGGCGGTGCGGAGCTGGACGCCTTCATCGCCTGGGACGCGGAGCAGGTCCTGCGGGACTACGGCCAGGCCGGCCGCCCGGACGTCATCGCCACCTTCGGCCTCCACCGGTACGCCTGGCCGGCCTGCCTGCTCATCACCCTCCCCTGGTTCCTGCTGGGCCGTGTGCCGCGCTTCCCGGTGGACCAGGTGGCGTACGACCGGGCCGAGGGCCGGATGGCAGTGCGTACCGGCACCTTCGCCTGTCTGCCGGACGACCCGGCGGCGGGAATGCCCGGGGCCCGGGTCGTACCGGACGAGGAGGCGCTGCGGGCCGAGGTGCGGGCCGCGGTCGCCGAACACCTGGAGCCGCTGCTGGCCGGGTTCGGGCCGAGGATGCGGCGGCGCGGGCGGGCGCTGTGGGGCATGGCCACCGACGAGCTGGTCGAGAGCCTCTGGTACCTCGGCCACCTCCTCGGCGAGGAGCAGCGGGTCATGACCGAGCTGGAGCGGCTCCTGCCGGGCGCCACCCGGCCGTACGTGGGGACGGCCGCCTTCCGCGAGCTGACCGGTCCCCAGGGCGAGGCGCTGCCGACCCGGGACCGGGCGAGCTGCTGCATGTTCTACACGCTGCGGCCGGAGGACACCTGCGTGACCTGCCCGCGCACCTGCGACGCGGACCGCGTCAGCAAGCTGACGGCCACGGCGGCCACCACCGCCTGACGCCCGCGCCGGCACCCGGCCCGATCGAACTGAACTCCCTTTTCTCATACGGGTATTCGAGTTCACAGGGGCGTTCCGTGGGGTAAGCCACCCCTTTGGCGTCCTCTTGTCCCGAAACCCTCTGCGCGGTGGTTCCCGTGCGCCACTATGGCGCCCGAACGCCCCACCGCTACGCAAGGGACCCCAGATGAGAATGACCGACATATCGCTTGACTGGCTGCTTCCCGGCGCCGTTCTGCTCCTGGGTGTGCTGGTCGCGGTGGCGGTTCTCGCGCGAGGGAAGCGTGCCGGGGCCAAGACGGAGGCGGACGACTCCTGGGAACGCAGCGAGGAGCGCCGCAGGCGCAAGGAGGCCATCTACGGCATCGCCTCCTACCTCCTGCTCTTCTGCTGCGCCGCCGTCGCCGCCGCCCTCTCCTTCCACGGCCTGGTCGGCTTCGGCCGGCAGAACCTCAACCTCTCCGGCGGCTGGGAGTACCTGGTCCCGTTCGGCCTGGACGGCGCGGCGATGTTCTGCTCCGTGCTGGCCGTCCGGGAGGCCAGCCACGGGGACGCCGCGCTCGGTTCGCGCCTGCTGGTGTGGACGTTCGCCGGTGCCGCCGCCTGGTTCAACTGGGTGCACGCGCCGAGGGGGCTGGGCCACGCGGGGGCGCCGCAGTTCTTCGCCGGGATGTCGCTGTCGGCGGCGGTCCTCTTCGACCGCGCGCTGAAGCAGACCCGGCGGGCGGCGCTGCGCGAGCAGGGGCTGGTACCGAGGCCGCTGCCGCAGATCCGTATCGTCCGCTGGCTGCGGGCGCCCAGGGAGACGTACCACGCCTGGTCGCTGATGCTGCTGGAGGGCGTGCGGTCGCTGGACGAGGCGGTGGACGAGGTCCGCGAGGACCGGCGGGAGAAGACGCAGGACCGGATGCGCCGCCGGGACCAGCAGAAGATGGACCGCGCCCGGATCAAGGCGCTCGCCCGCAGCCAGCGCACCATCTGGGGCGGCCGGCGCGGCGGCGCCCAGGTGGAGCTGGCGCACGCCGGGGCCCCGGCCATCCCGCAGCAGCAGCTCACCGAGCCGCCGGTGGCCACACCGGAGCAACTGCCGGTCCGCAACCGGCCCTCGCTCCAGGCGGTCAACGGCGCCGACGCCCCGGCCCGGCCGCAGCAACAGGCCACGACCGTCGACCTCACCGCCGAGGACGACACGCAGGCCCTGCCCCGGCTCGACTCGCTGGAGCAGAAACTGAAGGACCTGGAGCAGCAGTTCGGCTGAGGCCGCGCCCTGTTCCGCGTCCCCGGAGGGGGCGGTCGCCGGTGGCACCGGCGACCGCCCCCTCCGTCGTGTCCCGGCGCCCGGCCGGAACCCGTCGGGCGGTGCCGCTCAGGCCCGGGTGTAGCCGCCGTCGGCGAAGAGTTCGGCTCCGGTGACGAACGACGAGGCGCGGGAAGCCAGGAAGAGGGCGGCCTCGGCGATCTCCTCGGGGTCGGCCAGCCGCCCCAGCGGGACGACCGCCTCGGCGAAGCGGTCGGCGTCCTCTCCCGCCACGCGCAGCAGGGCGGGAGTACGCGTCGGCCCCGGGCCGAGCACGTTGACCCGGAACCGGCGTTCCCCGGACCTGCGGGCCCAGTTGTGCACGAGGTTGCTCAGCGCCGCCTTCGACGCGCTGTAGATCTCCAGTTCCGCGTTCGGCCGCGCGCTGTTGCTGGACCCGACGACCACGACGGAGGCGTCCTGCGCCAGCAGCGGGAGCGCCTTCTGCACGGTGAACAGCGGGCCCTTGACGTTGACGGCGAGCGTCAGGTCGACGTTCTCCTCGGTGTGGTCGCCGCGCACGGCGTCCGCGACGACGCCACGGCCCACCGCTTCGCCAGGGAGGGCGCACGGGTCTTCGTGACCGGCCGGGACCTCGCCCGTCTCGAAGCCGCGGTCGGGGAACTGGGCCCCGCGGCCACCGGCGTACGGTGCGACGTCTCGGTCCTCGCCGCAGCTTCGACGAGCGACACGTCCTGGAACAGGCCCGGGAGCGGTTCTGGGCCGGCGGTTTCGCGGGGACCCGGATGGACGACATCGCCGCGGCGGCTCGCGGGCGGACCGGGCGCCGAGGCATGGACCCGGCTGTCGGCGTACGATCAGCGCCGCCCAGCGGCACGGCGACATCGACGCCGCCGCGGACCCGGACCATCTGGCGGCGCTCCTGCTCACGGTGGTCCGCGGCATCGAGGCGGTGGGCAAGGCGGGTCTGGGGCCGGAGGCGCTGCGCGGCGTCGCCGACACCGCAATGGCGGTTCTGCCCGGGCCCGGACGGAACCGCCCCGGAGGCGCCGGGACGGGCGAGCACTGACACGGCACCGAGACGGCCAGGCGATTCCCCGGCGAAGCTAGGCCGCGTCAGTCCGGCCGCCGTACTCCGCCCCGTCCTGAACGGGCCCCAGTTCGAACCAGACCGCCTTGCCCACCCCGTGCCGGCGGACCCCCCAGTCGTCGGCGAGTGCCTCGACCAGGAGGAGGCCCCGGCCGCTGGTGGCCTCGTGCGGGCGGGGGGTGCGGGGGCGGGGCGGGCGGCCGGTGAAGTCGCGGACCTCGACCCTGAGGGAGCCGTCGTGGACGGTCGCGGTGAAGAGGGCGTCGTGGTCGGAGTGGATCAGGGCGTTGGTGAGGACCTCGGCGGCGAGGAGTTCGGCGGTGGCGGCCTGGTCCTCGGCGAGGCAGGGCCGCAGGAGGGCGCGCAGGGCGCGGCGGACCTCCGGCACCGAGCGCAGGTCCGCGTGGTGCAGGGTGCGGTGGAGGCGTCCGCCCTCCTTCCGGTCCGGTCCCGGGCGCTCGCTGCGGCCCGGTGGGGAACCGGCGTGCGGGCCGTGCCGCGTACTCCGTCCCACGGCGCGGCCCGCCGCGCTGCTGCTCCGTCCGCTCTCCCCGCTCCGCGCAGGGTCCCCCGCCCACATCACGATCGGTCGTCCTCCCGTGGCGTTCCCGGCGGTCCCGTCGCCGCCGGGTGCGTGCGGCCGCCGCGCGGCGGTCGAACACGCTCACGGTGATGCATGCCCGTCCGGCACGCCCGCACGCACGGTGCGGCGTCATGGCACGTGCCAGGCGGGGAGCGGGGTCAGGGCCGGGGGATGTTGCGGAGGTTGGAGCGGGCCATCTGGAGCATCTTGCCCACGCCTCCGTCCAGCACCATCTTGCTGGCGGAGAGGGCGAAGCCGGTCACCATCTCGGCCTTGATCTTCGGCGGGATGGAGAGGGCGTTCGGGTCGGTCACGACATCCACGAGCGCGGGCCCGTCGTGTTTGAAGGCGTCCTTGAGCGCGCCCGCGAGCTGCTTGGGCTTCTCGACGCGGACGCCGTAGGCGCCGCAGGCGCGGGCGACGGCGGCGAAGTCCGGGTTCTGGTTGGTGGTGCCGAAGGCGGGCAGGCCGCCGACGAGCATCTCCAGTTCGACCATGCCGAGGGAGGAGTTGTTGAAGAGGACGACCTTCACCGGCAGGTTCAGCTGGACGAGGGTGAGGAAGTCCCCCATCAGCATGGAGAAGCCGCCGTCACCGGCCATCGCGACGACCTGCCGGTCCCGTTCGGGCAGCTGGGCGCCGATCGCCTGCGGCAGGGCGTTGGCCATCGAGCCGTGGCTGAACGAGCCGATGACGCGCCGCTTGCCGTTGGGCGTGATGTAGCGGGCGGCCCAGACGTTGTTCATGCCGGTGTCGACGGTGAAGACCGCGTCGTCGGCGGCGAGGTCGTCGAGGACCGAGGCGACGTACTCGGGGTGGATCGGGACGTGCTTGTCGACCTTGCGGGTGTAGGCGCTGACCACGCCCTCCAGCGCCTCGGCGTGCTTCTTCAGCATCCGGTCCAGGAAGCGGCGGCTGGACTTGGTCCGCACCAGCGGGATCAGGCAGCGCAGCGTCTCGCGGACGTCGCCCCAGATGGCGAGGTCGAGCTTGGAGCGGCGGCCGAGGTGCTCGGGACGTACGTCGACCTGAGCGATCTTCACGTCGTCGGGGAGGAAGGCGTTGTACGGGAAGTCCGTGCCGAGCAGGATCAGCAGGTCGCACTCGTGGGTCGCCTCGTAGGCGGCGCCGTAGCCGAGCAGGCCGCTCATGCCGACGTCGAACGGGTTGTCGTACTCGATCCATTCCTTGCCGCGCAGGGCGTGGCCGACGGGTGCCTTGAGCTTCTCGGCGAACTCCATGACCTCGTCGTGGGCGCCGGCGGTGCCGCTGCCGCAGAAGAGGGTGACCTTCTCCGCCTGGTCGATCATCTCGACCAGCTTGGCGATCTCGCTCTCGCCGGGGCGGACGCTGGGGCGTTCGGTGACCAGCGCCGACTCGATGGACTTCTCGGGGGCGGGCTTGTCGGCGATGTCGCCGGGGAGGGTGACGACGCTGACGCCGCCCTGGCCGATGGCGTTCTGGATGGCGGTCTGGAGGAGCCGGGGCATCTGCTCCGGGTTGGAGATCATCTCGCAGTAGTGGCTGCACTCCCGGAAGAGGAGTTCGGGGTGGGTCTCCTGGAAGTAGCCGAGCCCGATCTCGCTGGACGGGATGTGGGAGGCGAGGGCGAGCACCGGGGCCATCGAGCGGTGCGCGTCGTAGAGGCCGTTGATGAGGTGGAGGTTGCCCGGGCCGCAGGAGCCGGCGCAGGCGGTGAGCTGGCCGGTGATCTGGGCCTCGGCGCCGGCGGCGAAGGCGGCGGTCTCCTCGTGCCGCACGTGCACCCAGTCGATGCCGGGGGTGCGGCGGACCGCGTCGACGACGGGGTTGAGGCTGTCGCCGACCACGCCGTACATCCGCTTCACCCCCGCACGGACGAGGATGTCGACGAACTGCTCGGCGACGTTCTGCTTGGCCATGCCTCACGCACCCCATTTCCCGCACCTGTGCGGCTTGACGGATTCACCTGGTCCCCGCATCGGGTACCCGGTGGATCCATCAAGTCACGGAGCGGGCGCTCACGCCTCCCAGACGGCGGCGGCCGTGCGGTCGTCGGCGTACCCCTTCACCCGCAGGCGGGCGTCGGCGAGGAAGCCGTCGAGACCGGGCGGGGTGGCTTCGCCCCAGCGGGCGCGGAGCCGCGCCGCGAACTCCGGCTCCTCGCGCAGCGGCGCGGCGAACCCCGCGGTGCTCAGCAGCAGCACGTCACCCGGGCGGGCTACCGAGGCCCGGAAGCGGAACGGTTCGCGGACCGGCTCGACGGCCGGCTCCCAGGGGCCCGGCGGCACCGCGATCCCCAGATCCATGGTGATCCGCTCGCCCCCGTCCGCCTCGGGGCGGAGCGCGCCGCCCTCCTGCTCCTTCGGGGCGTACGGCTCCAGGTCCTGCCAGGCGCCGTCGCGCAGCCGGTGCAGGCCGCCGTCGCCGACGCCGAAGAAGACCCGGGTGGTGCGGGCCGGGTCGGCCGGGAGCAGCAGGCAGCGCAACGAGGCGGTGTACGCCTCCGGTTCGACGCCCAGTTCGGCGGCGCGGGCGCGCAGCCTGCCCAGGGCGTGGTCGGTGAGCCGGTGCAGGCCGGAGGAGAGTTCGGCCCGGCGCCCGTCGCGCAGGTCGCCCGCCAGGCGGGCATGGCTGCGGCCGACGGCCCGGGCGATCCAGCCGCACGCCTCGGCGGCCGCCCGGTGCGTCCTGGCGCCGGTCCGCGCCCCGGCGGCCACCGCCAGCAGCAGCACGGCGTCGGGGCCGGTGCCGAAGCGGGCGGTCAGCAGCGCGTCCCGGCGCGGCTCGCCCCGGAACCGGGCGGAGTCGCCGCGCAGCGAGACGGCCCGCAGGGTGAGGGAGCCGTGGCGGCCACCGTCCAGGACCGTGTCCGGAACCAGTTGGTCCAGGTGGTCGGGGTCGGCGGCGGGCAGCGCGGCGGGCTCGGCGTCGTAGGTCGGCGGGCCGTCACCCACGTAGGGCGGCTCGGGCACCAGCCCGGCGGGCGGCCGGGCCTCGGCGGCGGGCTCCCGCGAGGAGCGCCGCTCGTCGGCGGGCGGCTGTGCCGGGGCGGGCGCCGTGGCGCGCTCCTTGCGCCGGTGCCAGCGGCGGGGAAGGCGCTCCGGGGCGGGCGGCAGGTCGGTGGCCGGGGCGGGCGGCGCGGGTTCCGGGGGCGCGGCCTCGTCGGCGGCCCGGGGCGGGGGCGCGGGCTCCGCGTCCGGGCAGCCGTCGGTGAACGGGGCCGGCGCCGTCGGCGGCCTGGTGGAGGCGGCCGACGGGGTGTCACCGGTGTCGCCGCCGGAGGCGCTCCAGGTGCCGGGCGGCGGGGTCCGGGAGACGGCCGGAGCGGGGTCCGGGGCGGTGCGCGGGTCCGGGACGGCGGCGGAGGCCGGAGGCGGGGAGGTCGTGGCGGGCGACCAGGGTACCCCTGCCGAGGGGCGCCCGCCCGGGGCTGCGAGCGCGCTGCCGCCCGGGGGCTCGGGCCTGGCCAGGTCGGGGGTGTCCGGCGAGGCTACGGCGGCCTCCGCTCCCCCGTCCTCCGCGCGGGCCGCCTCGGAGGTGTCCCGGGGCTCCGGTTCCCCTGACGTGGTGTCCGGGGCCGGGTCCCGCCAGGCTTCCGGGCGCTCCGCCTGTTCCGGGCTCTGCAGATGCTCCGGGTCCGGATCGCCGGGCGGCGCGGACGGCTGTCGCGGGACGGAGTCGAGCGTGCCGGAGGCCGAGGCGAAACGGTCGTCCAGGCTGTCGCGGGCACCCGGGGCCGGGCCCGTGTCCTCGACGGTCTCGTCGTACAACTGCGCCCACCAGGCGTCCTCCTGGGCGGAGGTGCCGGTGCGCCTGTCCCCCTGATGACTCATGCCCTTGATTGTCCACCGCGACGGGCGCCGGAAAACGGGGGAAGCGGGATTTTCGGCCGCCGTACGCCGCAGGGGCCCGACGCCCGCCGGGCGGCCCACCCCCCACGGGAAGGCCGCCCGGCGGCGTCGGCACGACCCGTCGAAGACACATTCCAGGTGCGCTTCGGGAGGGCGGGCGACGGCGGATTCCCTCCCCTGTCCGGGCGGGAGCGGGCGCGCGGCCCGAGCGGGCAGGCGGGGCTCCGGCGACGGAGAACGGGAGGAATCGCCGCAGGCCCGGCCGGTAGCCAGGTCGCGGTGCGGCCACAGTGGCAGACGGCCGGGGGGTACGGGGATGATGAGCGCGGGCGGGTTTGTGCCGTGGCTGGTTTCCGCCAGTCGGCGGCCCCGCCGGTGAACGACCGGGAGGGGAGTGGCGATGCTCGCGGCGATAGGTCTGGACGAGCGGCACGAGGCGGCGTACCGCGCGCTGGTGGCGGTCGGGGTGGCGGAGGTGCCGGAACTCGCGCACCGCCTGGCGCTGGACGAGGCGGAGGCGGCGCGGGTGCTGCGCAGGCTGGAGCAGCACGGTCTCGCGGCCCGGTCGACGGCTGCGGCCGGGCGCTGGGTGGCGGCTCCCCCGGGGGTGGCGCTCGGCGCGCTGGTGACGCAGCGCCGGCACGAACTGGACCGGGCCGAGCTGTCCGCGGCGCTGCTGGCGCAGGAGTTCCGCGCCCGGGCCGCCGAGCCGGCGGTGCAGGACCTGGTGGAGGTGGTGACCGGCGCGGAGGCGGTCTCGCAGCGCTTCCTCCAGATGCAGTACGGCGCCAGGCGCGAGGTGTGCGCCCTGGTCACCGGCGCCCCGGTGGCGGTCACCGGCCAGGAGAACGCGGCGGAGGACCAGGCGGCCGACCGGGGTGTGGCGTACCGGGTGGTGCTGGAGCGGGAGGTGATCGCGGGGCCCGAGGGGCTGCGTGAGGTGGCCGAGGCGATGGCCCGGGAGGAGCGGGTGCGGGTGGTGGAGCGGGTGCCGACCAAGCTGGTGATCGCGGACGGCTCGCTGGCGATGGTGCCGCTGACCCCGCGCGGGGCGGCGGTGCCGGCGGCGCTGGTGGTCCACGCCTGCGGGCTGCTGGAGTCGCTGTCGGGGCTGTTCGAGTCGGTCTGGCGGGAGGCGCTGCCGCTGCGGCTGGGCACCGAGGGGCCCGTCGAGGAGGAGCCGGACGGCCCGGACGTGACCGATCTGGAGATCCTGTCGCTGCTGCTGGCGGGGCTGACCGACGTGAGCGTGGCCAAGCAGCTGGACCTGGGGCTGCGGACGGTGCAGCGCAAGGTGAAGCGGCTGATGGAGCTGGCGGGGGTGACGACCCGCCTGCAACTGGGCTGGCACGCGTACGAGCGGGGCTGGGTGGCGCGCGGCTGACCGGGGGCCACCCGTGCGGCGGGCGCCCGGACGCCCCGCCCGCCCTGCGCGCGGCGGCCGGTGCGCGCAGCCTGGGCCCATGGGTGCCTGGGAGCTGCTGCTGGTCGGGGTGGTGATGGTGCTGGGCCTCGTGGGTGTGCTGGTACCGGGCCTGCCGGGCACCTGGCTGGTGTGGGCGGCGACGCTGTGGTGGGCGCTCCAGGACCAGTCGTCGACGGCCTGGGGGGTCCTGGTCGGCGCCTCGCTGCTGCTGCTCCTCGCCCAGCTGGTGCGCTGGCAGCTGCCCGGACGCTCGGGGGACCCGATGGGGGCGCGGCTCGCGCAGTGGGCGGGGTGGGGGGCGCTCGCCGGGTTCGTGGTGGTGCCGGTGGTCGGGGCGGTCCCGGGGGCGCTGGTGGGGTTGTACGTGGCCGAGCGGGTGCGGCTGGGCCGCCGGGACGACGCGGCGGCCTCGGTCCGGGACGTGCTGCGGCGCGGCGGCTGGCGGGTCCTGGTCGAACTCTTCGCCTGCTTGCTGGTGGCGGGCGCCTGGGTGGGCGCGCTGGTCTGGGGGTGAGCCCGGTCAGCCGGCGGGCACGGCGGTCCGCGTGCGCTCCAGGCCGAGCAGCCAGGTCTTGCGCTCCAGTCCCCCGGCGTATCCGGTGAGGGAGCCGTCGGCGCCGACGACCCGGTGGCAGGGGCGGACGATCAGCAGCGGGTTGGCCCCGATGGCGCCGCCCACCGCGCGGACGGCGGGGCCGCCGACGCCGATGGCGGCGGCGAGCTGCCCGTAGCTGACGGTGGTGCCGTACGGGATCTCGTCGAGGGCGGCCCACACGCGGCGCCGGAAGTCGGTGGCGGGCGGGGGCGCGAGGCGGAGCGTGAAGCGGTCGCGCTCGCCGGCGAAGTACGCGTCGAGTTCGCGGCGGGCCTCGGCGAAGGGGGCGTCGTCACGGACGGTGCCGGGGGCGGGGAGGCCCTTGGCGCCGGGGGCGCCGGGGACGGTGAGCGAGGTGAGGGCGCCGGTGGCGTCGCAGGTGAGGAGGAGGTCGCCGAGGGGGCCGGGGTGGGTGGTCCAGTACGCGGTCATCGTTCTTCCTCGCGGTGCGGGCGTGCGCCCGCCGGGCGCGGCGGGCACCTCCCAGTGTGCCGACCCCCAAGCACTGGAGCTGGCGGAAATGCGACATGGCGTTCGGGCCCCGAGGGGTCCGGGACGCCCCGGACCCCTCGCGTGCCGGGCCTCTCGCCGGGCCCGGCACGGGTATCGGTCAGCGGATACGGCCGCGCTTGGCCTCGGCCGCCGCCCGGCCCTCGGCGCCCTTGATCCGCCACTCGCGGCGGATCTCCTGGCGGAGCCGGGCGTCGGTCTTGGCGACGATGCGCTGGTTCTCCCGCTGAAGCTTGCGGTAGCTCTCCAGACGCCGGACCGGCAGCTCGCCGGTGTCCAGGGCGGCCAGGACGGCGCACCCCGGCTCGCTGTCGTGCGCGCAGTCCTGGAAGCGGCACTGCCGGGCGTACTCCTCGATCTCGGCGAAGACCCGTTCCACGCCGCTGCCCGCGTCCCACAGGCCGACGCCGCGCAGCCCCGGGGTGTCGATGAGGGCGCCGCCGCCGGGCAGGGTCAGCAGGTTGCGGGTGGTCGTGGTGTGGCGGCCCTTGCCGTCCATGTCGCGGACGGCCTGGACCTCCATGGCCTCCTCGCCGATCAGGGTGTTGGCCAGGGTGGACTTGCCCGCGCCGGACTGGCCGAGGAGCACCGTGGTGCCGGAGCCCACCAGGGCGGCCAGGTGTTCCAGGCCGGTGCCGTCGGCGCTGCTGACGGCGAGGACGGTGACACCGGGCGCGGTCCGCCCGACGTCGGAGACCAGGTGGCCGAGGGTGGCCGCGTCGGGCACCAGGTCGGCCTTGGTGAGGACGACCACCGGTTCGGCGCCGGACTCCCAGGCGAGCGCGGTGAAGCGTTCGATCCGGGCCAGGTCGAGTTCGGCGGCGAGGGAGACGGCGACCACGGCGCGGTCGATGTTGGCGGCCAGCACCTGGCCGTCGGAGCGCTTGGAGGAGCCGGAGCGGGCGAAGGCGGTACGGCGCGGCAGGTACTCCCGGACGTAGCGGGGGCTGGCGCCCTCCGGGTCGAGGGCGGCCCAGTCGCCGGTGCAGATGACCTTCATCGGGTCGCGGGGCACGACGAACGCCGTGTCGGCGCGGACGGTGCCGTCCGGCGTGACGACGTCGCACTGGCCACGGTCGACGCGGATGACCCGGCCGGGGACGAGCCCGCGCCCGGCGTAGGGGCGGAAGGCGTCCTGCCAGCCGGCGTCCCAGCCGTACGGGGCGAGGGCGGTGGAGCGGGTGGAGACCTCGGTGGAGGCGTGGAGAGACAAGGGGGACCCTTCGAAGGGCGGCCCCCTGGGCGTCGTACGGGCCGGTCTTTACCGGCCGGTCGCCCGGGGGCGGCGGGTGAGAACAGCGGCACGCTGAGTGCGGGCGAAGCCCGTCTCGATCTCGACAGCCATCGGTCACACCTCCCGATTCGTACGACATGGGGACGGTGGCGGCGCGCCTGCGCGCGGCCACCGTCGTGAACTGTGAGGACCGTAGCCCGGGGCGGGGCGAGGGGGCCACAGGTTTTACCGGCCGCGCCCGTCCCAGCAGGATCTGCCCGGTCCGGGCAGCGGGGCTAGCGTGGAGGGGACGGCCCGTACGGGCGCACCGGCGCGCGTGCGGGCGACACGTCCACGGGAAGGTGGTCCTCGTGCCCCAGCACCCGCCCGGCCAGCCCGGACCCACCGGCGGCCGTACCGGAACCGAACCCGTCCTCGCCCGCAGCGCGCTCGGCCTGCGGCTGGTGATCTCCAGCGTCGCCGTTCCGCTCTTCGCGGTGGTGACCGTGCTGCTCGCCGTCTGGGCGGCCTCGTCCTCCGAGACGGACAGCCCGAGCGGCACCTCGCTCTCCGTGCTCGCCGCCATCTTCGGCGTGCTCACCCTGATCGCCGTGGCCGACCTGGTCGTGGTGGTGCGGCGGCGCAGGGTGGCCAGGGCGGCCGCGCGGGAGGAGGCCCGCGAGAGGGGCGACCGGGACTGACCCCGGCGTTTGGTCAGACGGTGAGTTCGGCGCGCAGCCGGTCCAGGGCCGCCTCGACCCGCAGTGCCTCGCGGGCGTACCGCTCGATGTCGCCCCAGCGTTCGGTGAGGGCGTCCAGGGCGGCGTCGAGGTAGGCGGGGCGGACCTCGGTGAGCACCGCGGCGATCTCCGGGTCCCCGCCCCGCTCGACGAACCGTCGGACGTGCGGCTCGTAGCGGGCGCGGACCGCGTCGTTGACGGCGAGGTACTCGCTCCGTACGGCGTCCTGGCCGGCGCCGAGCAGCAGGAGCAGGAGGGCCGCGCCCCAGCCGGTGCGGTCCTTGCCGGCCGTGCAGTGGAAGAGGAGGGGGTGGGTGCCGTCGTCGGCGGCGGTCTGCACGAGGGCGGCGTAGGCGGAGCGGGCACCGGGCGAGAGGACCATCCGCCGGTAGGCGTCCTCGAACAGCCGCTCGGCCCGGCCGCCGCCCAGCTCCTGTTCGGCGAGGACGGGGTCCTCCAGGTACCGCGCGAGGCGGGCCGGGGCGGCGCCCGGGCGGGTGCCGAGGACGTCGCCGACGAAGGGGCGGGCGCCGGGCGGCAGGACGTCGGGGGCGGCCTCGCGCTCCCCGGTGGTGCGCAGGTCGAAGACGACCTGGACGCCGCGTTCGGTCAGGACCGGGTCGGTGTGCGGGTCGTGGTGCGCGAGGTCGGCCGAGCGGAGCAGCGCGCCGGGCCGCACCGACCGGCCCTCTCCGGCGCCGGGCAGCGGGATGCCGCCGAGGTCGCGCAGGTTGGCGACGGTGGCGGCCTCGACGGCCCGGCCGGTCGGCTCCGAGTCCATGCGGTCATCGTCGGCCGGGCGGGGCGGGGGCGCACGCCGGGGAGGGGCGGGCGCGGCCGGACGGGGGTCAGCCCCGGGGGCCGAAGGTGCCGTGGCCGAGCTGGCCGACCTGGATCACCGGGGCGTGGTGGGTGCCGCCGCTGACGGTGTTGTTGATCACGACGCCGCCCGCGGCCGGCTCGGCGGGGGCGATCTCGTCGAGGAGGGCGCGCAGTTCGGCGGCGGCCCCGGGGTCGGCGCGCAGCAGGCGGCGCAGGCGCAGCTGCCACTCCTCCTGGATGTCGGCGCGGTGCTCCTCGTCGCCGTTCCGGTCGGCCTCGGCGAGCTCGTCGCGGGCGGCGGTCAGCTCACCGGCGACCTGGTCCTCGTCGCCGCCCCGGGCGAAGAGGCGGGCGACCCGGCCCCGCGCGGCCGACCAGGCGTCGGAGACCATCAGCCCGACCAGGGAACTGGCTCCGCTGGCGGCGAGCGCGGCGAGTTCGGCGTCCAAGTTCTTCTCCCCCTGCGTCACTTCGGCCGCGGGCGGCGGCCGGTGCGGGCGAGGCCGCCCGCGCGGGGTCCACGGTAGGCAGCGCGGCGTCCGGCCGGTAGTCCCCCGTACCGGTGGCGGCGGTGTCCTGGGGGCGGCGGGCCGGGTTCCGTTTTGCTTTGGCGGCGCGAGGCGCGAGGCTGTGACCATGAGTACACACTTCGACGTGGTGGTGCTGGGCGCAGGCCCCGGCGGATACGTGGCGGCGATCCGGGCCGCGCAGCTCGGGCTGAAGGTGGCGGTGATCGAGGAGAAGTACTGGGGAGGCGTCTGCCTGAACGTGGGCTGCATCCCCTCCAAGGCGCTCCTGCGCAACGCCGAACTCGCCCATCTGGTGAACAACGAGGCGAAGACCTTCGGCATCCGGATCGACGGTGAGGTCACCTTCGAGTACGGGCCCGCCTTCGACCGCAGCCGCACGGTGGCCGACGGCCGGGTCAAGGGCGTCCACTACCTGATGAAGAAGAACAAGATCACGGAGCTGGACGGCCGGGGCACCTTCACCGACGACCACACCCTCCGGGTCGAGGGCCCCGGCGGCGAGCAGACGGTCACCTTCGACCACTGCGTCATCGCCGCCGGCGCCACCACCAAGCTGCTCCCCGGCACGGAGCTGAGCGAGCGGGTGGTGACGTACGAGGAGCAGATCATGACGCGTGATCTGCCCGAGTCGGTCATCATCGCCGGCGCGGGCGCGATCGGCGTGGAGTTCGCCTACGTCATGCACAACTACGGCGTGAAGGTGACGATCGTCGAGTTCCTGGACCGGATGGTCCCCAACGAGGACGTCGAGGTCTCCAAGGAACTGGCGCGCCGCTACAAGAAGCTCGGCATCGAGGTGCTGACCTCGACCCGGGTGGAGTCGATCGAGGACTCCGGGCCCCAGGTGCGGGTGACGGTCAGCAAGGACGGGCAGCAGCAGGTGCTGGAGGCCGACAAGGTCCTCCAGGCGATCGGCTTCCAGCCGCGGGTGACGGGCTACGGCCTGGAGAACACCGGCGTGGCGCTGACCGAGCGGGGCGCCATCGACATCGACGGGCGCTGCCGGACCAACGTGCCGCACATCTTCGCCATCGGCGACGTCACCGCCAAGCTGATGCTGGCCCACACCGCCGAGGCGATGGGCGTCATCGCGGCCGAGACGATCGGCGACGCGGAGACGATGGAGCTGGACTACGCGATGATCCCGCGGGCCACCTACTGCCAGCCGCAGATCGCCAGCTTCGGCTACACCGAGGCGCAGGCCCGGGAGCTGGGCTACGACGTCCAGGTCGCCAAGTTCCCCTTCATGGCCAACGGCAAGGCGCACGGCCTCGGCGACACCGGCGGCTTCGTCAAGCTCATCAGCGACGGCACGCACGGGGAGCTGATCGGCGGCCACCTGATCGGCCCCGACGTCACCGAGCTGCTGCCGGAGCTGACCCTGGCCCAGCAGTGGGACCTGACGGTCCACGAGGTCGCCCGCAACGTCCACGCCCACCCGACGCTGGGCGAGGCGGTGAAGGAGGCGGTGCACGGCCTGGCCGGGCACATGATCAACATGTGAGCCGCGCTCTCCGCCGCGCCCCTCTCCCCGGCTGCCCGGCTGCCCGGCAGGGTCCGGGAGGGGCGCGGCGGCGTGTCCGGCACCGGCCGGAGGGCGAGCACGAGGCGGGACTACCCTTACCCCTCCCCTGCCGAAGCGAGGCCACGGTGAACGCACACCGCCCAGACCTGTCCGACGCCCAGGAGATACTGGCCGCCCAGCCCTTCAGCGTGTACCTGGGCGCCCGCCTGGTGGCGTTCGGCGACGGCGCCGCCGTCCTGGAACTGGACGTCCGCGACGAACTGCGCCAGCAGAACGGCTTCGTCCACGGCGGCGTCCTCAGTTACGCCGCCGACAACGCGCTCACCTTCGCGGCCGGCACGGTCGCGGGCGCCGGACTGCTCACCGCCGGCTACAGCATCGACTACCTCCGCCCCGCCCAGGGACGGACCCTGCGCGCCCACGCCACGGTCGTCCGCCCCGGCCGCGCCCGGGTCGCCTGCCGGTGCGACCTGTTCATGCTGGACCAGGACGGCGCCCAGACCCTCTGCGCCATCGCCCAGGGCACCATCGCCGTCGCCTAGAGGGTGTCCGGAAGGTCGTGGGAGCCGCAGAAGGAGACGGCGGGTGCCCCGGACCGGACGGTCCGGGGCACCCGCCCTCCCGCTAGGCCGACGGCTTGCTTCCAGCCTGCGACGGCTTTCCTCGCCTCACGGTGAGAGCCGCCACGAGGGCGGCGAGCAGCAGTACGCCCGCCGAGCACCAGTAGGCGACGGAGAAGCCGTGCACCATGGCTTCGGCGAGGGCCGTCCCGCTGTCGGCCGGACCGTGCGCACGGCTGTGACGGCCGGTGGCGCCGGTGGCGATGGTGTTGAGGAGTACGGTGCCCAGCGAAGCGCCGATCTGCTGGACGGTGGTGAGGGCGGCCGAGGCCGCTCCGGTGTCCTGCGTGGGGACGCCGACGGTGGCCGTCGCGTAGACCGGCATGAAGGTCAGGCCCATGCCCAGACCGACCAGCAGCAGGCCGGGCAGTACGTGCGGGACGTACTGGGCGTGGACGGTCAGGCGGCTGAGCAGGACCATGCCGGCGGCGGCGAGCACCATGCCGGACGCCATCAGGGTGTGCGGCGCCGTGCGGGGCAGCAGGCGGGCGGCGATCTGGGTCGCGCCGATGACGATCCCGACCGAGACCGGCATGAAGGCCAGGCCCGTCCGCACCGGCGGGTAGCCGAGGACCGCCTGGAAGTAGTACGTCAGGAACAGGAAGACGCCGAACATGCCGATGGTCGCCAGGCCCATCGTCGCGAACGCCCCGGCCCGGCTCCGGTCCCTGAAGATGCGCAGGGGCAGCAGCGGGCCGGCCGCACGGTGCTGCCACCACACGAAGGCGGCGAGCAGGATCACGCCGGCCATGAGCGGCGCGGCCACCCACGGGCTGGTCCAGCCGCGAGGTCCGGCCTCGCTGAAGCCGTACACGAGGGCGACCAGACCACCGCTGCCCAGCAGTACGCCTGGCACGTCCAGGTGCCCGCCGCGGGGGCCGGAGCGGTCGCGCAGGAAGACCTGTGCGCCGATCAGAGCGGCCAGTGCGACGGGCACGTTGACGTACAGGCACCAGCGCCAGTTCAGGTACTCGGTCAGCAGACCGCCCACGAGCAGCCCGGCGCCACTGCCGCCGCCGGCCAGCGCGCCGTAGACGCCGAACGCCTTGGCCCGCTCCCTGGGGTCGGTGAAGGTCGTCGTCAGCAGCGACAGGGCCGAAGGCGCCAGAACCGCCGCGAACGCACCTTGCAGGGCCCGCGCCGCGAACAGCGTCCCCGGGCCGGCCGCCGCGCCGCCCAGCGCCGAGGCCACGGCGAACCCCGCCAGGCCGATGACGAAGGCACGCTTGCGGCCCACCAGATCGGCGATCCGGCCACCGAGCAGCAGCAGGCCGCCGAAGGCCAGCGTGTAGGCGGTGATCACCCATTGCCGGTCGGCGTCCGGCATGCCCAGGGCGCGCTGGGCGGAGGGCAGTGCGATGTTCACGATGGTGCCGTCGAGGATCACCATCAACTGAGCCAGGGCGATGACGGCCAGCGCCCACCAGCGCTTCGGGTCCGCGGCGGACGCCGGAGTCACGGTGGCATCCCCGTGGTCGGGGGAAGGGGCGGGGCGAGTGGGAGAGGTGGAAGGGGAGGGTTCCCCTCCGGGGTGTTTCTTGTTCATGGCGATCACACGCGTTTCGTGTCGAGGTGCTGTCGGGACAACCGGCCTGGGGCGGTCGCAGGGACGACGACGGGCCGGTGCACGCAGCACGGGGACACGGCAGAACGGCAGGCAGCGGGAGCAGCGGACAGCGCCCGGGGCCTGCCGCGCCGGCCGCGTGTCACTCACGCCGGAGCTCTCGCCGGTCGTGAAGCGGAGGGCTCCGGATCACGGGACCGGCAAGGGAGGGGCCCGTCGACGGGCACGCGCCCCTCACCTGCGCGGCAACGAAGTGCGCAGGTCAGGACGGCTCTCGACGCGGCATCTCAGCGGGATGCGGCGGACAAGAAGCGGGAGGGGGAGAAGTTGCCGCGTGCCACAAGGGTGGGAAGACACACGGCCGGAAGCAACTATGGCCGCAACGCAGTCGGCACGGTCCATGTCTCTCGCCTCCTTCCGGGCAGGGCACGCGGTGCGTGTCGACGCCGAGCGCGCCGAGCGGGGGCGGCAGAGCGACTGCCGCCCGAAATCCGCGTCAGCGTATCCCACCGGCCACCTCACGCGGCCGGATTTTTCCGCGCCGCAGGCGGCCACCAAGGCCGGCGGCCACCAGGGCGCCACTCGGGGGCGGGTCCGTCGTCTCTACTCCGCGCGGAGGATCCCGGGCGTACCGGTCCGCGCGCCCCACAGGCGGGACGAAAGGGGGCAAAATAGGATGATGTGAGGTTTTCTGCGGACGGGCGTCTCGGTCACGACCCCGGCCGACCCGACGGACCGGGGAGCGGCCGATGAACGGGCAACGCCCGCCGCGCGAGGAGAGTGCGGACGCCCTGCTGACCCGGCTGGGACGGCTCACCGCGGTCGCCCGGGAGCGCGTGGAGGTGCAGCAGGCGCGGGTGGAACTGGCGGAGGCGCTGCAGCGGGAGATGCTTCCCGCCCGCCTGCCGCAGGTCCCGGGGCTGCGCGCGGCCGCCCGGTACGCGCCGGCCCGCGACGGGCTCGACATCGGCGGCGACTGGTACGACGGCTTCGAGCTCGGCGACGGCACCCTCGGCTTCTCCATCGGGGACGTGCAGGGCCACGACGTGGAGGCGGCCGCCTTCATGGGGCAGGTCCGGATGGCGCTGCGGGCGGTGGCCAGTACGGTCAGCGACCCCGGCGAGATCCTGGGCCGCGTCAACGACCTGCTGGTCTCCGTGGACGGCCCGCTCTTCGCCACCTGCTCCTTCCTCCGCTTCGACCCGGCCACCAACGAGCTGTACAGCGCGCGGGCCGGGCACGTCGGCGCCGTCTGGGCGGCCACCGGCGGCCGGGGCGGCGTCGCCGAGGACGTGGGCGGCCTGCCGCTCGGCATCATCTCCGGCGAGCGCTACCCGGTCACCCGCCGCCGCTGGACCCGCCCGGGGGCGTACGTGCTGCTGACCGACGGGGTCGTGGAGGGGCCCTCGTTCTCGATCGAGGAGGGCCTGGCCCGGGTCACGCAGCTGGTGACCGCGGGCGTCGGGCTCGACCCCGGTTCGCTCGCCGACCGCGTGATGCGGGTGGCCGGCCGCACCGGTCACCTGGACGACGCGGCGGTGCTGGTCCTCTGCCACGAGGGCCCCGCACCGGGAGGTGGGCGCCCGTGACCCCCCGCCCGGACCCCCCTCGCCGCTGGTGGCGGCCGGCCCGCCCCCGCGACGGAGGCCCGGCGGACTCCGGTACGGGCGATGCACCGGGCGCCCACGAACCGGCGCCGCCGGAGGAGGCCGCCCCCTCGGGCATCACCGTGCGGCCCCACCCGCCCGACGGCGCCTCCCCCGAGCGGAGCGGCTCCTGGCGGGCGGGGCTGTCGCTGGAGCAGTTGCGCCGGTCCTCCGAGGCCGGCCCGGACCGGGAAGGGCGGCCGGCGGCGCTGTCGGTGCGGGTGCTGCGGCTGATGACGCTGATCCTCGCCGTCGCCCTCGCCTACTACGGGGCGGGGCGACTCGGGCTGCTGCGACAGGTGGTGGTCGAGGGCGCGACCGTGACGCCCCTGTGGCTGCCCTCCGGGGTGGCCGTCGCCGCGCTCTTCGCCTTCGGGCCGCGCATCACCCCGGGCATCGCGCTCGGAATGCTCGCCGTGACCTCCAGCATCAGCCCTGTCTCCGGGTACTCCGTGCTGATGGCGGTGGGCAACACCCTCGCGCCGCTCGCCTCCTGGTACCTGCTGCGGCTCGTCGGCTTCCGTCCCTCGCTGGAGCGGCTGCGGGACGGGCTGGCGCTGGTCTTCCTCGGGGCGCTGGGCGGGATGACGGTGAGCGCCGCCGTCGGCACCGGCACCCTGCTGGCCACCGACAAGATCCTCACGTCCCACGCCTGGCCGGTGTGGGCCGCCTGGTGGGCGGGGGACGCGCTCGGCGTGCTGGTCGTGGTGCCGGTGCTGGTGGTGCTGATCCGGCCCAGGCTGCCGCGCGACGCGCTGGGCTGGGTCGAGCTGCTGGGGCTGTTCGCGGTGACCGCGGCGCTCACCTGGGTGGCCATCTACAGCCCGCTCGACCTGCTCTTCCTCGTCTTCCCGCTGCTGATCTGGGCGGCGCTGCGGTTCGAGCTGACCGGCAGCGCGCCGGCGGCGCTGATCGTCTCCGTGCTGGCGGTGACGGCGGCCACCAACCAGCAGGGGCCGTTCGCCGGGCGGGCGATGGGCGAGATCATGGTCAACCTCCAGGCGTTCAACGTCTCGGTGGCCCTGACCGGGCTGCTGCTCTCCTCCCTGGTGACCGAGCGCCGCCACGTCCGCGAGCGCATCGAGGACGCCTGCCAGGAACTGGCCGAGGTCGTCGACACACTCGCCCCGGGCGCCTCCGGCAGGCGGACGCGGGGCGCCGGGACCTTGGGACCGGAGGAGGGCGAGGGTCACGGGAGGAGCGGGGCGGGATGGGGCGCCGGCTGAACCGGCACCGCCCTGCCCCGTGTGGGCACTTTCGGACACTCTCTGGCGAGATGCACCAGGCCGGGCCCACGGGAAGATCCGCGCCGCTAACTTTCTACATGCGTGTAGAGAGCGCGGGGGCGGCCGCCCGTACCACCGATTCGCATGTTCCCGAAAGGACAGCTGTGGCCTCGATCGACCTGGACAAGGTGCTGGACAAGGCGTGGGCGGAGAAGAGTCTGCCGGAGATCCTCGCGGCGCCGGTCTCCGCACTGAAGGGCGTCTCGGACCGGGACGGTGAACTCCTCGACGAGGCGTTCGGCGTCAAGACCGTCTCCGACCTCGCCGGGCTGAAGTACGCCCGCTGGGCCCAGGCGCTCGCCGCGCTCGACACCTCCACGAAGTAGCGCCCCGGCCGCCCGCCGCTCCCCCGCCCGCACGGCGCCGGGGCGGCGGGCGGAACCGCGCCCCGGCTCACTCGCTGTCGGCGCGCTCCAGACTCGCCCGCAGCCGGTGCAGGGCACGCCGGGCGTGGCTCTTGACGGTGCCGAGCGGCAGGCCGGTCCTGGCGGCGATCTCGGCCTGGGTCAGCTCCCCGTAGTACGCCATCCACAGCACCCGGCGGTGCGGGTCGGGCAGCCGCGCCAGCTCCGCCCGGACCAGGGCGCGGTCGAGGCAGATCTCGGGCTGGGCCGCCGGGTCGGGGCCCTGCGGCAGGCCGGCGGCGGCCGCCGTCAGCGCGGTCCTGCGGGTCCGGGAGGCGAGGGCGTCGGCGATCTTGTGCCGGGCGATACCCACCAGCCAGGCGGCGAGCGGGCCGCGTTCGGGCCGGTAGTGGGCGCCACCGCGCCAGGCGGCGAGGAAGACCTGCTGGGTGACGTCCTCCGCCTCCAGCGGGTCGCCGAGGCTGCGGGCGGCGAGTCCCTGCACCAGGCCGCCCCACCGCTGGTAGGCGAGGGCGAGACAGCGTGCGTCGCCCACCCTGATCCCGGCGGCGATCTCGGCCTCCTGGGCGGCGGACGGCGCGGGCGGGAGAGGGGTCGTCGCTACGGTCGTCAAGGTGGGGTCCTTCCGCGGATCGGGCCCTGCGCGGGCACGGGCTGCGCCTGCCTCGGAGCCGGACGGCCCGCTTCCGCGGCGGCGTTCCCCACCCTGGGCGGCTTCCGCCGGAGCGACAACTCGCACCGTTTGTGCACCGTATGGTGAACGTCATGGAAAGCCGCCCCAGCCACCCCGCGCCCGCAGATTCCGTCCCGGACGCCGGACTGACCACCGGTACCGTCGCACGGCGGCTCGGCGTCTCCCCGACGACGCTCCGGTCGTGGGACCGGCGGTACGGCCTGGGACCCGCCGCCCGCGAGGACGGCAGGCACCGGCGCTGGACGCCACGCGACGTGGCCCTGCTGGAGGAGATGTGCCGCCTCACCGGCACCGGGGTGCCGCCCGGCGAGGCCGCGCGGGCGGCCCAGCACGCCTTCGGCCACCCGGCGCAGGCGGCACCGCGGCTCCCCGTACCGGCGCAGGCCCCGCGCCCCGGCGCCGCGGGCAGCGGCCTGCCGCTCGGCACGGTGCGGCAGGAGTGCCGGGGGCTGGCCCGGGCGGCGGTACGGCTCGACGCGCCGGCGGTGGAGGCGCGGCTCGCCCTGGTGGTGGAGCGGCTGGGGACCGCCGCCGCCTGGGAGGAGGTGATGGCGCCGGCGCTGCGGGCGGTCGGGCGCAAGTGGGAGACCGCCGGGGAGCGGTACGTCGAGGTGGAGCACCTGCTCTCCTGGCACGTCTCCTCGGCGCTGCGGCGCGTCCCGCCCGCCCCCGCCACCACCGGCCCGCCCGTCCTGCTGGCCTGCGTACCCGAGGAGCAGCACACCCTGCCGGTCGAAGCGCTCGCCGCCGGTCTCGGGGAACGCGGCGTGCCGCTGCGGATGTTCGGCGGGGCGGTCCCGGCGGGCGCCCTCGACGACGCGGTCCGCCGCACCGGCCCCGCCGCCGTCGTCCTGTGGTCCCAGTCCCGGGACACCGCCGACCGCCGCCTCGCCCGCGCGGTGGCGGGGCGCGCCTGGGGCGTCAAGGGCGCACGCGGCGGCGCCTCACTCCTGCTGGCCGGGCCCGGCTGGGCCGGCCCGACCCCCGGCGACGTACTGCGCCCACGCAGCCTGCGGGAGGCCCTGCGGCTGCTGGGGGCGGGGGAGGCGGCGGAGCGGGGCTGACCGCGCCGCTCCTCCCGAGGCCACCCACCGTGGCGGGAGATCCGCCCGCCCTCTTGACCCTCACACCGTGTCAGGCGGTCAGCTCGGAGACACCATGTTCACCATCGGAGACTTCGCCCGGCACGGCCGTGTCTCGGTCCGGATGCTGCGTCACTACGACGCGACCGGCCTGCTGCGCCCGGCCCGTGTCGATCCCGCCAACGGCTACCGCCACTACACCGCGTCCCAGCTCTCCCGCCTCAACCGGATCATCGCGCTCAAGGAACTCGGCTTCACCCTTCAGCAGGTCCGCGACATCGTGGACGAGAAGGTCGACGCCGGGGAGTTGCGGGGCATGCTGCGGCTGCGCAGGGCCGAGCTGGAGGACGCGGTGGCCACCGCCAACGCCCGGCTGGTCCAGGTCGAGGCGAGACTCCGAGCGATCGAGAGCGAGGGGCACATGCCCACCCACGACGTCGTCCTCAAGTCCGTCCCCTCCGTCCGCGTGGCGGAGCTGACGGCCACCGCCGCCTCCTACGAGCCCGAGGACATCAGCCCCGTCATCGGCCCGCTGTACGACGAGCTGTTCCGCCGCCTGGAGGCCGCGGAACAGCTCGTCGTACAGCGGGCCCCGGCATCGCCACCTACGAGGACGTCCCGGACGGCGACGGCAGGGTCCTCGTCCACGCCGCCGTCCAGGTCTCCGCCCCGCTCCAGAACGGCGACGTCCACGTCCACGACCTGCCGCCCCTCGCACAGGCGGCCACCCTCGTCCACCACGGCTCGATGGACGCCGTACTCCCCACCGCCCAGACCCTGACCCACTGGATCGACACCCACGACTACCACCCGTCCGGCTACCCCCGCGAGCTCACCCTCGAATGCCCCGAAAACCCCGACGCCTGGGTGACAGAACTCCAGACACCGGTCACCACACCCAGCCCGGCCGACGCTTGAGCCCATCCTGAACCGGCACGGTGAATCGGAACCGCACCGCATCCAGCCCGGCCGGCGCTTGAGGCCATCTCGAACCGGCACGGTGCACCGGAACCGCACCACATCCAGCCCGGCCGGCGCTTGAGGCCATCCTGGACCGGCACGGTGCGCCGGACCGCACCAAAAGACAGCCCGGCCGGCGCTTGAGGCCACCCCACCGGTCCCGGGACCGGCCAGAACCCGCCCCCAGCCCCGCCCACCCCCGTAGAACCGCCGGAGGCTAATCCCTCCCCCGCGCCCGCCGGAACCGGTCCAGCCCCTCGGAGAGCCCCACCACGGGTTCGGGATAGTCGATCCCCGCCCGGTCGAACCCTTCGAGGGTCCAGGGCTCGTGGACGGCCTTGCCCTCGACGCCGGCGAGTTCGGGGACCCAGCGGCGTACGTACGCCCCGTCGGGGTCGTACCGGTGGGCCTGGCGGACCGGGTTGAGGACGCGGTGGGGACGGGTGTCGGTGCCGGTTCCGGCGACCCACTGCCAGTTCATCTGGTTGTTGGCGATGTCTCCGTCGACCAGCAGCGAGAGGAAGTGGTCGGCGCCGGTGCGCCAGTCCACGTAGAGGGTCTTCGAGAGGAAGCTGGCGGCGAGCAGGCGCCCCCGGTTGTGCATCCACCCCTCGTGGGCGAGCTGGCGCATGGCGGCGTCGACGATCGGGTAGCCGGTGCGGCCCTCGCGCCAGGCCTCGGTCTCCTGTTCGGCGTCGCGGCCGGTGCGCCAGTGGTCCTCGCGGGCCCGGTAGTCGGCGTGGGAGGCGTCGGGGCGGGCGGCGAGGACCTGGTGGTGGAAGTCGCGCCAGCAGAGCTGGCGGACGAAGGCGGCCGGTCCGGCGCCCTCCTTGCGGCGTGCCCGGTGGACCAGTTCGGCGGCGGAGAGGGTGCCGAAGTGCAGGTGCGGGGAGAGCCGTGAGGTGGCGTCACCGGCGAGGTCGTCGTGCTGGTCCTCGTACGCCCCGGCGTCCCGGCGCAGCCAGGCGGTGAGCCGGTCGCGGCCCTCGCTCTCGCCGCCGGCCGCCAGTCCGGCGGAGACGCCGCGCACGTCACCGCGGGCCGGCACCTTCTCGGAGCCGATCCCGTCGGGCACCCGGACGGTACGGGGCGCGCCGAGGGGGTGGCGCAGGTGCTGCTCGGACCACTTGCGGAAGTACGGGGTGAAGACCGCGAAGTGGTCCGAGGAGGCGGGGGTGACCGCGCCGGGCGGCAGGGCGGTGGTGACGCCCTCGTGGACGAAGAGCCGCCGCCCTTCGGACTCCAGTGCCTCGCGCAGCCGTTCCTCGCGGCGGCGGGCGAAGGCGCTGACGCCTTCGGCGAGGTGGACCTCGTCGGCGTCGGCCTCGGTGACGACCCGGCAGACCTCCTCGACCAGGTCGCCGGAGCGGATCACCAGCCGTCCGCCGCGTTCCCTGAGGGAGTGGTCGAGGTCGGTGAGGCAGTCGGCGAGGAAGGCCGCCCGGTTGGGTGCGGCGAACCCGGCCTCGGCGACGGCGTCGTCCCGGACGAAGAGCGGCACGACGGCGTCGGTCGCGTCGAGGGCGGCCCGCAGCGCGGGCTGGTCGTGCAGCCGCAGGTCGGAGGTGAACAGGACGATGGAGACGGTCATGACGCTCTTTCCGGGAGGGCGGTGGGGGGCGTTCAGGGGGAGGGGCGGGAGACGGTGCCGTCGGGGGCGGTGGGAGAGGAGCTGGGCGCGTTCTCCTCGCGGGCGGCGGTGAGGGCGATGTTGCGGGCCATGCCGCCGAAGACGACGGCGTGGAAGGGCGAGACGGACCACCAGTACGCCTGGCCCGCCAGGCCGCGCGGGAGGAAGACGGCGCGCTGCCGGTAGCGGGTGCGCCCGGCCTCGTCGCGGTCGACGGTCATCTCCAGCCAGGCCAGGCCCGGCAGCCGCATCTCGGCACGCAGCCGCAGCAGGTGGCCCTGCTCGATCTCCTCGACCCGCCAGAAGTCCAGGGACTCCCCCACTCTCAGGTGCTGGGCGTCGCGCCGCCCGCGCCGCAGGCCCACCCCGCCGACCAGCCGGTCCAGGCGGCCGCGCACGGCCCAGGCGAGCGGGAAGGAGTACCAGCCGTGTTCCCCGCCGATGCCCTCGACGACGCGCCACAGGGCTTCGGGGGAGGCGTCGACGAGGCGTTCGCGGCGGTCCTCGTAGAGGCTGCCGCCGGACCATTCGGGGTCGGTGGGCAGCGGGTCGCTGGGGGCGCCGGGGACGGAGGCGGAGGACCAGCGGGTGGCGACCTGGGCGTCCTGGACGCGGCGGATCGCCAGTTCGAGCGCCTCGTCGACGCCGAGCGGCCGGCCCGGGGTGTCGGGGACGTATGCGGCGATGTCGTGCTCCCGGCAGACCACCTCGTGGCGGAGCGACTCGGCGAGCGGGCGGGCGATGGCAACCGGTACGGGGGTGACCAGGCCGACCCAGTGGCTGGACAGGCGCGGGGTGAGGACGGGGACGGGGAGGATCACGCGGCGGGGCAGCTTGGCGACGGCGGCGTAGTGCTGCATCAGTTCGCGGTAGGTGAGGATGTCGGGGCCGCCGATGTCGAAGGTGCGGTTGACCTCGGCGGGCATGGCGGCGGAGCCGACCAGGTAGGCGAGGACGTCGCGGACGGCGACCGGCTGCATGCGGGTGTTGACCCAGCTCGGGGTGATCATCAGCGGCAGCCGCTCGGTGAGGTAGCGGAGCATCTCGAAGGAGGCGGAGCCGGAGCCCAGCACCACGGCGGCGCGCAGCACGGTGGCGGGCACCCCGGAGTCGAGGAGGATGCGGCCGACCTCGGCGCGCGAGCGCAGGTGCGGGGAGAGCCGGCTCTCGGGGACGCCCTCGGGGGTGAGACCGCCGAGGTAGACGATCCGGCGGACCCCGGCCTCGCGGGCCTCGCGGGCGAAGATCCGGGCCGCCTCGCGGTCGGTCCGCTCGAAGTCGGAGCCGGTGCCGAGGGCGTGGACGAGGTAGTACGCCACGTCGACGCCGCGCATCGCCTCCCGTACCGACTCGGCGTCGGTGACGTCGCCCTGGACCACCTCGGCGCGCTCGGCCCAGGGCAGGTCGCGCAGTTTGCGCGGGGTACGGGCGAGGGCGCGGACCCGGTAGCCGGCGTCCTGGAGGGCGGGGGCCAGGCGGCCGCCGATGTAGCCGGTGGCGCCGGTGACCAGGGCCAGCCTGCCGTCGCCGTGCGGGGCGGACTCGGTGGGGTGCTCGTCGCTGCTCATCGCCTCGCTCATGACCTCTCTTTGACTTCGGTGACCTGGTGGAACGGCCGGGTCCGGACCGCCGTACGGACGACCGGACCGGCCCCTGGTCCCACCGTCTCGCGCCGTCCCCTCTTCCGCGCGTCCCGGGCACGCGGATGCGGCGGGGGCGGACCGGGTGCCGTGGGGGCGCGGACTAGGCTGGCGCCGTGGCCGGGACTGATGAGGAGACGGGCGGAGCGGGCGGCCCGGCGGGCGGCGGGGCGGACCTCTACGCGCTCGCCGTGGAGCTGCGCCGCATGCACGGCGAGGTCAACCGGCTGGCGCACGCCTTCGCCGCCGGGCAGGGCCTGCACGCCACCGATGTGCAGGCGCTCGGCGCGATCCTGGACGCCCCCGAGCCGATGACGCCGGGCCGGCTGCGGGAGCGGCTGGGCCTGACCTCCGGCGCGGTCACCGCCTGTCTGGACCGGCTGGAGCGCGCCGGGCACATCCGCCGCACCCGGGACACCCGGGACCGGCGCGTGGTGCACCTGCACTACACGGAGGGCGGCAAGGCGCTGGCCCGCGCCCACTTCCAGCCGCTCGCGACGGCGGCCGCCAGGGCCAGGGCCCGGCTGACCCAGGAGGAGGCGGACGCCGCGCTGCGTTTCCTCGCCGCGATGAACGGGGAGTTCGCGCAGATCCGGGGGCCGGAGCGGCGTCCGGGCGGCTGAGCGGCGGCCAATCCCTCCGGCGGCCCGCGCGGGTTTCGCGGCTCACGCGCATCCGGAGGCCACGCTCACCCGGAAGAGTGAAGCGGCGTCGTTGTCGCGCCTTCCCGCCCGCACGCCGTGTGGCGGACCCCTTGTCGGACCCCAGGACGGGTATGCGTAGCATCGACCCACAGAGTCTCTCAATCATTGAGATAGTCACCGATCGAGAGAACTCGGGCGCCGCCGCACGTCCGCGCCCGTCCGCCCGCCACCCGTTCCGCGCCGTCCGCGTCACCGTCCCAGGAGTGCGATGTCCAGCGCCGCCCGCAAGGGCCGAACCGCCCGAATCCTCGTCCCCCTCGTCCTGCTGATCGCCTGGCTCGGCGTCGGCGGCACCCTCGGCCCGTACGCGGGGAAGCTCGGCGAGGTCGCCACCAACGACCAGGCCGCCTTCCTGCCGCAGAGCGCCGAGTCGACCAGGGTCTCCGAGGAGCAGAAGGCCTTCTCCGCCGACGAGGCCCTGCCCGCCCTCGTCGTCTGGACCGCGAAGGACGGCGGCCGGCTCCCGGCCGACGCCCGCGAGGCCGCCACCCGCACCCTCGCCTCCCTCGCGGACGCCGGCTTCACCGCCGGGCGCCCCTCCCCCGCGCTGGCCTCCGAGGACGGCGAGGCGCTGGAGGGCGTCGTCCCGCTCCGCACCGACCTGGACGAACTCCAGCCCGTCCTGAACGAGATCAAGGAGGCGGCCGGCAAGGTGCCGGGCACCGAGGCGGTCATCGCCGGGCCCGCCGCCAGCCAGGCCGACCTCTCCGACGCCTTCGCCGGGATCGACGGACTGCTGCTGGGGGTCGCGCTCATCGCGGTCCTGCTGATCCTGCTGGTGGTCTACCGCAGCCTGCTGCTCCCCCTGGTGATCATCTTCGGCGCGGTCCTCGCCCTCGGACTCGCCTGCGCGGTGGTCTACGCGCTCGCCCAGCGGGACGTGGTCCGCGTCGACGGGCAGGTGCAGGGCATCCTGTCGATCCTGGTGATCGGCGCCGCCACCGACTACGCGCTCCTGCTCACCGCCCGGTTCCGGGAGGAACTGAGCCTGCACGGCGACCGGTTCACCGCGATGCGGCTCGCCTGGCGGCAGTCGTTCGGCCCGATCACCGCCAGCGCCGCCACCGTCGCGCTCGGCCTGCTGGCCCTGCTCCTGAGCGACCTCACCAACAACCGGGCGCTCGGCCCGGTCGGCGCGATCGGCATCGTCTGCTCGGTCTTCAGCGCGCTCACCTTCCTGCCCGCCGCCCTGGTCCTGCTGGGCCGCGCCGCCTACTGGCCGGCCCGCCCCAAGGTCACCGGCACCGGCGGCAGCCACCGCCTGTGGCAGCGGGTCGCCGACCGGGTCGACCGGACGCCGCGCAAGGTCTGGGCGATCACCCTGGCCGCCCTCGTGGCCTGCGCCGCCTTCGCCCCGACGCTGACCAGCCGGGGCGTCCCACTGGACGAGATCTTCGTCAACGACGCGCCCTCGGTCTCCGCCCAGGAGACGCTGAGCCGTCACTTCCCGGGCGGCGCCGGCAACCCGGCCGTCGTCATCGCCGACGCCGGCCAGGTGGACGAGGTGGTCGCGGCCGCGAAGAAGACCGAGGGCGTCGCCTCGGTCGCGCCGGTCACCGAGTCGGGGCGGCCCGGCGGCGGAGCACCGCGCGTCGTGGACGGCCGGGTGCGGATCGACGCCACCCTCCAGGACGGCGCGGACAGCGACGCCGCCAAGGAGACCGTGGCCCGGCTGCGGACCGCCGTGCACGCGGTGGACGGCGCCGACGCCGTGGTCGGCGGCTACACCGCGCAGCAGTACGACACCCAGCGCACCGCCGAGGCCGACCGGAACCTGATCATGCCGGTGGTGCTGGCGATCATCCTGGTCATCCTCATCGCGCTGCTCCGCTCGCTGGTGACCCCGCTGCTGCTGGTGCTCACCGTGGCGCTCAACTTCGCGGCCACCCTCGGCATCGCCTCGCTGGTCTTCACCCACGTCTTCGGCTTCACCGGGACCGACGCCTCCGTCCCGCTCTACGGCTTCGTCTTCCTGGTGGCGCTCGGCGTCGACTACAACATCTTCCTGATGTCCCGCGTCCGCGAGGAGACCGCGCTGCACGGCACCCGGGAGGGCGTGCGGCGCGGCCTGACCACCACCGGCGGCGTCATCACCTCGGCCGGCGTGGTCCTGGCGGCGACCTTCGCGGCGCTCGGCGTGATCCCGCTGGCCTTCCTCGCCCAGATCGCCTTCATCGTCGCCTTCGGCGTGCTGCTCGACACCCTGGTGGTCCGCTCCCTGCTGGTCCCCGCACTCGTCCGCGACATCGGCCCCGCCTCCTGGTGGCCCGGTGCGCTCAGCCGCCGGGCCGAGCCCGCGAAGGAGGCCGCGGGCGAGCCCCGTACCCCCGCATAACCGCAGGCCGTACGCGTACCACGGACCTCCCCCGCCCCCGGGCGCGGGAGGTCCGCTGTGCTAGCTTTCGCACGCCAGTCGTACCCGCGCATCTCGATGCGAACGGGTCAGGGAATCCGGTGCGAACCCGGAACTGACGCGCAGCGGTGAGGGCGACGGGCGGCGCAGGACGCCACTGGGGCAGCCCCCGGGAAGGCGCGCCGTCCGGACGACCCCGAGTCCGAAGACCTGCTGGCTCTCCGTCCGTCCGGGCGGAGTTCCTGTACGCCAGGCTTCGCGACCGAGCCTCGACACCGAAAGCCGCACCCCTGTGCCTGTTGCGCCCTTCCGCCGGACCTCCCTCGCCACCTCCTGCGCCGTCCTCGGCCTGCTGCTCACCGCGTGCGGAGGGGGTGACTCCCAGCCCTCCGACGAGGCCAAGGGCGCCGGGGCGACGACGCTGGAGAACTGCGGCCGCACCCTCACCGTCGAGCAGCCGCCCGAGCGCGCCGTCTCGCTCAACCAGGACTCCACCGAGATCCTGCTCTCGCTCGGCCTCGCCGGCCGCATGGCGGGCACCGCCACCTGGACCGACCCGGTCCTCCCCCACCTGGCCGAGGAGAACGCCAAGGTCGAGCGGCTGGCCGACAACAACCCCTCCTTCGAGAAGGTCCTCGACCAGGAACCCGACTTCGTCACCGCCTCCTTCGAGTCGACCCTCGGCAAGGGCGGCGTCGCCACCCGCAAGGCCTTCGAGGACCTCGGCGTGGGCACGTACGTCTCGCCCGCCGACTGCTCCAAGTCCAACACCGGCGACGGCGACGGCTCCCGGGACGAGCCGCTGACCATGGCCGACATCCACGGCGAGGTCACCGACCTGGCGAAGGTCTTCGGCGTCGAGGAGCGCGGCGAGAAGCTCGTCGCCGACCTGACCCGGCGCGCCGAGAAGGCCACCGACGGGCTCAGCACGAAGAAGGCGCCCGAGGACGAACGCCCCACCCTGCTCTACTGGTTCGCCAACGCCGAGGCCCCGTACATGGGCGGCTGCTGCGGCGCCCCCGGCATCATCACCGAGGCCGTCGGGGCGAAGAACGTCTTCGACGACACCCAGGACGAGTGGCCGCAGATCAACTGGGAGACCGTCGCCGACCGCGACCCCGACGTGCTGGTCATCGGCGACCTGACCCGCAAGTCGCAGACGGCGGAGAGCGCCGCCAAGAAGATCGCCTTCCTGGAGTCCAACCCGGCCACCCGCACCATGACGGCGGTGAAGGAGAAGCGGTACGTCCTGCTGAGCGGCGCCGCGATGAACCCCTCGATCCGCACCGTCGACGGGATCGAGGAAGTCGCCGCCAAGCTGCGTGAGTTCGGGTTCGCGAAGTGACCGCGACCGCCGCGCGGCCCGCTCCGAAGGAGGGGCGGGCGCGGCGGCGGCCGGGGGCGTGGACGCTCGGCATCCTCGCGCTCGTGCTGCTGGCCTCCGTCTCGGTCGCCATCACCATCGGCCCGGCCCGGGTCTCGGTCCCCGACGTGTGGGCGGTCGTCGCCTCGCGCTTCGGCGGCGGTGAGAGCGGACTGACGCCTCTGCGCGAAGGGATCGTCTGGGAGCTGCGGCTGCCGCGCACCGTCCTGGCGGCCGTCTGCGGGGCCGGGCTCGCGGTCTGCGGCGTGGTCATGCAGTCGCTGCTGCGCAATCCGCTGGCCGACCCGTTCGTCCTCGGCGTCTCCTCCGGGGCCTCCACCGGCGCGGTCGCGGTGGTCGTCCTCGGCCTCGGCGGCGGCGCGCTCTCGATCTCCACCGGCGCCTTCCTCGGCGCCCTCGTCTCCTTCGGGCTGGTGCTGCTGCTCAGCCACAGTCTGGGCGGCACCACCGACCGGGTGGTGCTCTCCGGGGTGGCGGGCATGCAGCTCTTCTCGGCGCTCACCTCCTTCGTCGTGATGTTCGCCGCCGACGCCGAGCAGACCCGGGGCATCCTCTTCTGGCTGCTCGGCAGCCTCTCGGGGGCCACCTGGACCGACGTGTGGGCGTGCCTGGCCGTGCTGGTGGTGGCGCTGGTGGTGTGCGGGGCGCGGGCCGTCCAGCTCGACGCCTTCGCCTTCGGCGCGGAGAGCGCCGCCGCGCTCGGCGTCTCGGTGGCGCGCACCCGGCTGATCCTGCTGAGCGTCACCGCGCTGCTCACCGCCGCGCTGGTCAGCGCGGCCGGGGCGATCGGCTTCGTCGGCCTGGTGCTGCCGCACGCGGCCCGCGCCCTGGTCGGCACCCTGCACGGGCGGCTGCTGCCGGTGGCGGCGCTGAGCGGCGCGGTCTTCCTGGTCTGGGTGGACACCCTGGCCCGGACCGTGCTGGCGCCGCAGGAGATCCCGGTCGGCGTGGTGACCTCGCTGATCGGGGTGCCCGCCTTCGTCCTCATCATGTACCGCACCCGGAGGCCCTCATGACCGGCCCTGACACCCGCTCCGAGGACCGGCCGGCGCTCCGGGCCGAGCGGGTCACGCGGTCGGCGGGCGGGCGGCTGATCCTCGACGGCGTCGACCTGGAGGCGCGCGCCGGCGGCACGGTGGGGCTCATCGGGCCCAACGGCTCCGGCAAGTCGACGCTGCTGCGGCTGCTGGCCGGGCTGCTCGCGCCGAGCGGCGGCACCGTCACCGTGGACGGCTCCACCCCCGCCGAGCTGGGCCGCCGCGAGACGGCCCGGCGGCTCGCCGTGGTCGGGCAGCACGCGGCCACCGACACCGACCTGACCGTCCGCGACGTGGTGGGACTCGGCCGCGTACCCCACCGGCGGGCGTGGGCGGCGCCCGGTGCGGCCGACCGGGAGGCGGTGTGGGCCGCGCTGGAGCGGACCGGGCTGGTGCCGTTCGCCGACCGGCTCTGGCACACGCTCTCCGGCGGGGAGCGGCAGCGGGCGCAGATCGCGCGGGCGCTGGCGCAGGAGCCGCGCCATCTGCTGCTCGACGAGCCCACCAACCACCTCGACGTGCAGCACCAGTTGGAGCTGATGTCGCTGGTGGCGGCGTTGCCGGTGACCTGCGTGGTGGCGCTGCACGATCTCAATCTCGCGGCGATGTTCTGCGACGAGGTCGTGGTGTTGCGCGCCGGGCGCGCGGTGGTCTCGGGGGCTCCCGGGGAGGTGCTCAGCGAGGGGTTGATCGCCGAGGTGTACGGGGTCCGGGCCCGGGTCGTGGCCGACGGCGGGGGCACGTTCGTGCGCTTCCTGGCGCCGGAGGCCGGTGGCTGACCCGGCCGCGGACGCCGGCCGGGATTCGAACGGAATACGGACAGACAAGCGTGTCTGCCCGGTCCGGCCGGCGCCGGCGTGTGAACTCGCGGGACGAGATCGCACGCCTGGACGACAGGAAGGACCCCGCGGTGGACCGGATCGGACGGCGCTGGCCCGCGTACGCGGGGGTGGTGCCGTGGGCCCTGCTGGTCCTGGGCATCGTGATGGACCTGGCGACGCCGAAGGAGGTCAGCGGCGGGCCCCTGATCGTCCTCGCCTGTGTGGCCTCCGGGGTGATCATGTCGTTCCGGGCGACGCTCGGGCTGGTTGTGGTGGCGTTCGTCGCGGAGCTGCTGACGGGGTTCTGGGAGTCGGGCACCGCCGGGGCCCAGCAGTTCGTCGACCTGGCGTACGTGGTGGTCGCGGGCGTCCTCGGGCTCGACCTGAACCGGCTGGTGGTCCGGTACGGCCGGCGGATGACCGAGGTCCGCACGGTCGCCGAGAGCGTGCAGCTCGCCCTGCTGCCCGAACCGCCGCTCCGGCTGGCCGGGTACGACATCGCCGCCTCCTACCGGGCGGCGCAGACCGAGGCACGGATCGGCGGTGACCTGTACGCCGTCCACGACAGCCCGTGGGGGCTGCGGGTCTTCATCGGGGACGTGCGCGGCAAGGGGATGGGCGCGGTCAGCACCGTCGCCCTGCTGCTCGGCGCGTTCCGGGAGGCCGCCGAGGACGTGCCGACGCTGGAGGCGCTCGGCGCCCGGCTGAACCGGCGGCTCGCCCGCGAGGCGCCGGGGCTCGGCGAGGAGCTGCGGATGGAGGGGTTCACCACGGCCGTCCTCGCCGAGTTCCCGCACGGCGGGGAACTGGTACGGCTGCTGAACTTCGGCCACCCCGGCCCCTATCTGGTCTCCGGCGGCCACGTGCGGGGGCTGGACGCCGGGGTGCCGAACCTGCCCCTGGGCATGTCCGGCTTCGGCCAGGAGGTGTCGCCGCACGAGGAGTTCGCCTTCCCGCCCGGGTCGAGCCTGCTCTTCGTCACCGACGGGGTGACCGAGTCGCGCGACCCACAGGGGGTCTTCTTCGACCCGGTGCGCGGCCTGGAGGGCATGTCCTGCGCCTCGGCCAAGGCGGCGGTCAACGGCCTGCTCACCCGGGTCGACGCCTGGACGGGCGGCATCTCCACCGACGACCGCGCGGTCCTCGCGGTCGCCCACTGACCCGCCCTACGAGCCGCCCCGGATCGCCCCCTCCACCGCCGCCAGCCGGTCGGCGAGCAGCCCGAGGGCGGCGACGGCCCGGCCGAGCTGGTCCCCGTCGGCACCGCCGATCGCCTGGTGGCGTACGTGGGCGGCGCACACCTGCTCCCAGCGCGCGGCCTGCTCCTCGGTCAGCCGGCCGCGCAGGGCGGCCAGTTTGAGCAGGTTGGCCTCGGCTCCGCCGGTGAGGGTCTGGGCCTCGGCCCGGTAGTGGTCGTCGAGGAGCGCGGCCAGTTCCGCCTCGTCCATCACCGGGGAGATGCGCTCGGCGATCCGGTTCATGTTGCGGTACGAGCCCTGGAGGCGGAACGGCGGTTCGGTGCGGGTCTCGTCGGCCTGGGCGGCGGAGGCGATGTACGCGGCGTTGACCGTGAGGACCGTCTCGCGGGCGGCCAGCAGGTGGCGCAGGACGGCGGTGGCGCGCTCGCGCTCGGCGGGCGGGCAGGGCGTGAGCAGCTGATCGGGCCGGGCGGAGGCGTCGCCGCGGGCGAGGCGGAGGAAGAGGTCGAGGTCGGCGCGGTCGCGGCCGGCCAGCGGGGCGAGGTCGGGGTGGGAGGTGAGGGCGTTCTCCACGAAGCTCTGCGCGAAGGCCTCCTCCTTGCCGGTGAGGACGTCGCCGAGGTTCCAGACGTCGGCCCGGTTGGCGAGCATGTCGGGGACGCGGAAGAGGTGGCCGGACTCGGTGTAGGGGTTGCCGGTCATGCAGACGGCGAACCGCTTGCCGCGCAGGTCGTAGCTGCGGGCGCGGCCGTCCTGGACGCCGTCGACGCGGCGCTGGGCGTCGCAGAGCGGGATGAACTTGCTCAGGAGTTCGGGTGAGAGGTGCTGGATGTCGTCGATGTGCAGCAGGGTGTTGCTGCCCGCCGCCAGCGCGAAGTTGATCTTCTCGATCTCCTGGCGGGCGGTGGCGTCGGGGGCCTCGGCGGGGTCGAGCGAGGTGACGCGGTGGCCGATGGCGGGCCCGTCGACGCGGACCCGGAGCAGGCCGAGGCGGTCGGCGACGTACTCCATGAGCGTCGTCTTGCCGTAGCCGGGCGGGGAGAGGAGGAGCAGCAGGCCGCTGTGGTCGGTGCGGCGGGCGGCTCCGGCGGCGCCGAGCTGCTTGGCGAGGTTGTCGCCGATCAGCGGCAGGTAGACCTCGTCGATGAGGCGGTTGCGGACGAAGGAGGTGAGGACGCCGGTGCGGTGCTGGTCGAGGCGGAGCCGGTCGCGTTCGGCGGCGACCAGGGCGGCGCGGCGGGCCTGGTAGGCGCGGAAGCCGGGCAGGGTGCGGGTGGTGAAGTGCCGGGTGCGGGCGAGGAAGGTGTCGAGGCGCAGGGTGAGGGTGCGGTGGTGGATGCGGGGGTGGTCGCCGAGGAGCCCTTCGGCGGTGGCGGTGAGCGGCGCGTCCCCCTCGTACCGGTCGAGCCCGGGGCAGAGTTCGGTGGCGGCGGCCTCGGCGAGGTCGCCCGGTTCGGTGGTGTCGCCGCTCGCGGTGGTGGCGGCGGTGAGCCAGGCGGTGACGAGCTGGTGGGCGGCGGGCAGGGCGCCGGGGCCGAGGGCGGCGAGGTCCTCGTCGTAGGCGGGGCCCGCGGTGCGGCGGAACTTCTCCAGCAGGGCGCGGGCGGCGCCGCCGGTGACGAACCCCGGGCGTGCGTCGGCCAGTTCCTCGAAGAGGTAGGCGGCGGCGAGGCCGGTGTCGACGCTCTCGGCGCCGGGGGTGCCGCTCGCGGCGAGGGCGTCGGCGAGTTCGGCGCGCAGTTCCTCCTCGGCGCCGGTGGGGCCGAAGGCGGCGCGGGCGCGGGCCAGTGAGCGGGCGCGGCGGGTGAGGCCGGCGCGGGTGTCGGGGGTGGTGTGGTGGGCCCAGAAGAGCTGCGCGGCGGCGCGTTCGGCGGCGGGGAAGCGGAGCAGGCCGGCCGACCGGTGGAGCGGGAGCAGGGCTTGGAGGATCCGTACGGTGTCGTGGTCGTGGACGCCGCGTTCGTACCCTTCCTCGGGCGCGGCCTCGGCGGCGGCGCGGACCAGCGCGGGCAGGTCGGCGGTGGCGAGGGCCTCGGCGCCGTGGTCGGTGAGGAGGCGGGCGGCGAGGTGTTCGGCGCGGTAGAGCCCGGCGGACTCCGAGGGGAGGGTCTGCTCCCAGTAGGGGCGGGTGGCGGCGAAGCCGGGGTCGGTGACGGGGCTGCGGTAGTCGGTGCCGCTGAGGGCGAAGGCGAGGGTGTCGCCGTCGGGGACGAGGGTGAGTTCGGCGGGGCGGGTGGTGACGGCGAACCGGTGGCGGCCCAGGCGTACGGTGCGGCCGCCGTCGGCGTAGAGGTCGGCGCGGTCGCGCAGGGCGCGGGCGGCCTCCTGGCGGGCTGCCTTGAGGCGGCCGGCCAGTTCCTCGGCGCGGACCGGGTCGTCGGCCTCGCGCAGTGCCTCGATGGTGCGGGTGACCTTGGCGGCCATCGGGTCGGTGGCGAGGAAGGCGGTGACCGCCTCCCGGTCGGGGAGGGCGGCGAGGCGCCGGGTGAGGGTGGCCAGGACCCGGTCGGCGGAGTCGGCGAGCCGCTGGGTGTGGCGGGCGCGGGCGTCGGCGAGGGTCTGGCCGCGAGTGGTGAACGCCTCGTGGATCTCCTCGCGGCGGGCGGCGAGTGCGTCGAGGAAGGCGTCCTGTTCGGCGAAGCGGCTCTCCAGGTCCTCGACGCGCAGCAGCAGGGCGGCGAGTTGCGCGGCGCAGCTCTCGGGGGTGTCCGCGGCGGCCAGTGCGGCGGTGGTGGCCTGGGCGAGCAGGGCGAGTTCGGCGCCGAACTCGGCGCGGCCCTCGGTCTCGGCCAGGGCGCGGCGGCGGGCGGCGAGGGTGGCGCGGGCCCGGTTGACGGCGCCGAGGACCTCGGCGACGGCCTCCAGGATGCCGGTGCGGACGGTGGCGTCGGAGATGTCGATGCCCGCGACCACCTCGGAGACGGTGGTGAGCCGTTCGGTGTGCTCGTCCAGGGCGCGGGTGAGCGGGGCGGCCTCGGCGGCGGTGGCCAGGGCCTCGGCCTCCTCGGTGAGGCGGGCCGCGTCCTGGTGGTGGGCGGCGAAGGCGTCGGGCCGGGCGAGGTGGCTGACGGCGCGGCGGGCGGCGGCGGCCGTCTCCTCGCCCAGTTCCCCGGCGAGCCGGTCGGCGCGCCCGGGGTCGGCGTACCGCAGTTCCTTGGTGGCGAGGATGCGGCCGTGGGCGCGGCGGAGCGCGGTGAGCGAGGCGACCCAGCCGTCGGCGGACTTCGGTGCCTCGCCCCGGACGCGGCGGACCAGGGCGGCGGCCTCGTCGGCGGCCTCGTCGAGGGCCTGGGCGGCCCGCCGGGTGAGGTCGGTGACGTGCTGGAACTCGTCGATGATCTGCCCGGCGGTCTCCCGGATCCGCTCCAGGGGCTCGTGCAGCGCGCCCAGTTCCGGGTCGCCGAGCCAGGGGTGCCGGTCGAGGACGGCGGCGCAGTCGTCGCGCAGGGCGCGGTAGACGGCGGTGGTGGGCACGGTGGCGCCGCCCGCCGTACGGGCCAGCGAGAGGCAGGCGCCCAGTGCCCGCACCAGGTCCGGGTTGCCGACCCGGGCGAGCGGGCCCTCGCCGCCGTAGGCCGCGGCCCGGGTGTCGGCGACGTAGGGGGTGCGCCAGAGCTGGACGGGGTGGACGCGGGTGGGTTCGCCGCCGCCGTCGGCGCGGAGCACGGCGAGGGTGCCGTCCTCGTGCCGCGCCCAGCCGGTGCAGCGCAGCGGCGCGGCCAGCTCCTTGCGGAGCATGTTGTACGAGAGCAGCAGCCCGGGGGCGAGGCCGTGGGCGTGGTACGCGTAGAGCACGTCCTCGCCGAGCGGGGAGCGCAGTTCGCGGTCGAACTCCAGGGCGCCGCCGGCGCGGTCCTCGACGTGCTTGCCGGTGCCGTCGGCGAGGAACATGCCGCCGGGGTGGACGACGCCCTGGTCGTCGGGGAGGCGGCGGAAGGCCCCGTCGGGCGCGTCGAGCCGGTGCACGGCGCCGGTCGGGGTGTGGACGACGAGGTGGCGCCACTCCTCCTCCTTGTAGGGGCGGACCCGCAGCAGGACGAGGGGGCCGACGCGGGCGTGGGCGAGGTCGGCGTCGGCCAGCGACTGGAGCGGTTCGGCGACGGGCTCGCGGTGGGCCGGGGTGTCGTCCTCGCCGGTGGTGACGGTGAGGTGGCCGCCGACGGTGGAGACGCCGACGCCCTCGGCGACGGCGACGTAGGGGTGGCGGCCGAGCACGTGGTCGTCGCGGGTGGCCGGGGTCCATTCGACGCCGGGGCCGCCGGGTGCGGGCTCGCGGGCGTCGCGCTCGCCCCGGGCGTCGAGGAAGGCGACGGAGCCGTCGGCCGCGACGGACCAGCGCAGCACCCGCAGGTCCGCCACGCGCTCGCCGGTCCGGAAGACGGCGAGCAGCTTCTGCCCGGAGCGCCGCAGGCGCAGCAGCCGGGACCGCCGGTAGTAGCGGTGCAGGGCGGCGAACTCGGTGCGGAACGCCGGGTCGTCGAGGAGTCCGGGTACGGCGTCCTCGGGCAGCGGCGAGCCGTCGCGGGCGTGGAGCGAGAAGACGTCCCCGACGGCGGGCCCGCCCCCGGCGGTGACGGTGTCGGGCAGGTCGCGCACGCCGAACAGCAGCACGTCGCCGAGGGCGGCGAGGTCGGCGGCGCGGGCCGGGTGGGCGGTGCGCAGGGTGAGGGTGCCGGTGGCGGCCGGGGCGGTCGACCCGAACGCCTCGGTGCGGCGGGCGTCCAGCGCCCCGGCCCGGCGGGCCAGTTCGCCCGCCTGGGCGGCGAGCCGGTCCCGCAGCACGTCGTAGGCGGCACCGTCGAGCCGGGGCGCGGCCTGGCCGGCGGCCTGGTCCTGGGGCTGCGGGGCGGTGGGCGGGGTGGTCATCTGCTGGTGCTCCTCGGGCTTGTTCCGGCGGGCCGGGCGGGGCCGGGGCCGGGCTGTGGGGAGGCGTCCGGACGACGTACGGGCGGCGAGGCGGCGGCGAGCCGTCCGGGTGGGCGGTCACCCGGACGGCTCGCTTCCCCTCCCCCTGTCTCCCCCGTGTCCCCCCGTCGGTCGGAGGACCGGTCCGGGCCGTAGCTGCCGCCCCCTGTGCCGGCAGCTGCGGGTCCCGGACCGGTGCTCCGGTCGGGTGCGGGGCTCCCCCTGGGCCCCGCGGCCGGCTCCCGGCCCACGGCGCCCCCGGTGGTCTGCCGGGCGGGCGTCCGTGGTGCCGGTGCCGTGGTCGGTGGCGGGGCGTCAGCCCGCCGTGTCGGTGGCGCCGTTGCGGGTGGCGCCGGCCGGTGCGGGCGTCGCGTCGGCGGTGAGCAGCCCCGCCTCGCGGGCCCGGTCGAGGAGTTCGCCGGCCCGGTCGGCCGGGATGCCCTCCTTGGCGAGGCGGCCCATCAGGGCGGAGGCGCTGAGGTCGCGCAGGCCGCCGCTGGTGACGGAGGACAGGACGCTGGTCAGGTCGCCGGTGAAGGAGCTGGTGCCGTCGAGCCAGTCGGCGCCCAGGCGCTGGGCGGTGGCGGAGTTGGTGACGAAGGCGTCCAGGCCCTTGCCGAAGGAGACCGAGTCCACGATCCGGTCGAAGAAGACCGACTCGCCGCCGACGATGTTGATGTCGGCGCTCTCCAGGCCGGTGGCGAGCACGGTGGCCTGTGCCTCGGCGACCTCCTTCTGCGCCTGGAGCCCGGCGAGCCGGATCTCCTTCTCGGCGGCGAGCCGCAGCCGGTACTCCTCGTGGCCGCGCGACGCCTCGTCCAGGGCGGCCATGGCGGCGGCCTTCTCGGTCAGCCCGGCCGCCTCCGCCTTCAGCTTCTCGCCGACGGCGGCGGCGTCCGCGCTCGCCTGGGCGGTGGTGCCCTCGGCGCGGGCCAGGGCCTTGGCGCGCTCGCCCTCGGCCTCGGCGCGCAGCCGTGCCTCGGTGGCCTGGGCCTCGGCGAGGCCGGTCTTCTCCAGCGCGTCGGCCTCCTTCTCCTGGACCTGGACGCGGGCCAGTCCCTCGGCGGCCTGCTCGGCCTGGATGCCCTCGGCGAGCTTCAGCTTGGCCTGGGCGTCGAGCCCGGCGGCCTTGACCCGGGCCTCGGCCAGGGTGAGTTCCTCGTTGGCGCGGTGCACGGCCGCCTGCTCGGCGGCCTCGGCGGCCTTGATGTCCTTGACCAGCTGCTCCTGGGCGACCGCCTCGGCGGCGATGACCAGGGCCTGCCGGTCGCGCTCGGCCTCCTCGACGGCGCGCAGCCGCTTGATGGACTCCTCCTGCTCGGCGACGGTCCGGTCGACGGCGACGCGCTCGCGGATGACCTCGGCGATGTCGCGGCGCTCGGCCTCGACCTCCTTGTCGGCGGCGATCCGGGTCAGTTCGGTCTCCCGGTCGCGGGCGATGACCTCCAGCAGGCGGTCCTTCTCGATCCGCTCGGACTCCACCGCGATGACGCGTTCGCGGTTCTTCTGGGCGACGGCGATCTCGCGGGCCTGGTTCTCGCGCTGCACGCCGAGGTTCTCCTCGGTGTGCAGGAAGGCGGTCTGGGCGCGCAGCCGCTCCTCCTCGGCGACCCGGGCGATCTCGGCCTCCTCGCGGGCCCGGAGCGTCTCGATCTCGCGGCGCTGCCTGATCTCGGCGTCGGAGCGGCGCCGCTCCAGCTCCAGGATCGCCTCGCGGGCGTCGACGTCCTGGCGGGTGATCTCCTTCTCCTCGTGGCGCTGGAACTCGTTGGTGCGGACGTGCTCGGCGGCGGTCAGCTCGGTGATCTTGCGGATGCCCTGGGCGTCGAGGATGTTCTGCGCGTCGAGCTGGGCCAGCGGCGTCTGCTCGACGTAGTCGATCGCCGCGTCCTCCAGGCTGTAGCCGTTGAGGTCGGTGCCGATGACCGCGATGATGCGGTCGCGGAACTCCTCGCGCTGGGTGTAGAGGTCGGTGAAGTCGAGCTGCTTGCCGACGGTCTTGAGGGCCTCGGAGAACTTCGCGTTGAAGAACTCCTGGAGCGCCCCGGCGTCGCTGGCGCGGGCGGTGCCGATGGACTGGGCGACCCGGATGACGTCCTCGACCGTCTTGTTGACGCGCAGGAAGAACTGGATGCGGATGTCGGCGCGGATGTTGTCGCGGCAGATCAGCCCCTCCCGGCCGGTGCGCGAGATCTCCAGCGTCTTCACCGAGATGTCGAGAGTCTCGGCCTTGTGCAGCACGGGCAGGACGACCTGCCCGGTGAAGGTCACGTCGACCGAGCGGACCTTGGAGACGATCAGCGCCTTGCCCTGTTCGACCTTGCGGAACAGGCGGGTCACGACGAGCAGCAGGGCGATCAGGATCAGCAGGACGGCGGCGCCGGCGGCGCCGACCCCCCAGGTGATGGCATTCACAAGCGGCCTCACGGGGTCACGGGGACGTGCGTCGGCACGTCCGGGCGGATACGGCGTACGGCCGTGCCCGCCGGATGGGCGGTGTGCGGTACCGGGCGGGGCCCGGCGCGGGGCCGCCGTGAAGTCCTGTGCGTGTCCGCGGTGTCCGGTACTCCCCCAGCTCGTGGTGGCTCGGGAAGTGCCGGGCGTCGTGGGCACCGGACAGGAGTTCCGGGGCGTCCCCGGGGCCCGCGGGGGCGCGGCGCCGCACCGGCGCCACCGCCGGAGCGGGGGCCGGGACGCGTGCGTGCGGGCCTGGATCAGGTCGTACGGGTGGTGCGGGTGCGGTGGTGTCGTACGGGCGGTGTCTGCAGGTCAGGGGCGGATGCGCGGGTCGAGCGCCGCGTCGAAGGGCGCCACCCAGAAGAACTCTCCGGCCACGTCGTAGGCGTAGAGCAGTCCGGTCCGGCCCGAGCTGAGGGCCGGGTCGGGGTCGCTGGTGCGGACCTGGACGATGGCCGTGGAGCCGTCCTCGGCGACCACCTCGGCCTGTCCGAACCTGCCGTCAACCCGCCCGGTGCGGATGGTGCAGGTGGAGCCGACGAAGTCGAGCCGGGACGGCCCGGGTTCGTCGGGGAAGAGCGTGCGCAGGGGCCGCAGCAGCAGCCGGGTCAGCCCCCAGGCGGCGAGCAGGGCGGCGGCGAGGACGAGGAGGACCAGGGCGGCGTGGGCCACCCCCGTGGTGTCGGTGCGTCCCACCAGGACCCCGCCGGTGAGGCTGGCGAGCCAGCCGGTGGTGACGTAGACGGAGACCGCCACGGTCACCGGGACCCCGCCGAGGCCGAGACCGCCGAGATCGGCGTCGGCCTCGAAGCCGTCGGCGTCGGTGACGCCGATCAGGACCAGGACCCAGAAGACCAGGACGACGGCGAGGGCCGCGGTGAAGACGACGGTGGGGAAGCGGCTGATCGTGTCGATGAACTCGTCCATGCGGCTTCCCCCTCCGTGCCTGCGGCGGTGCCCCTCGCACCCCGCTCCCCCGGTGGACGTCGGCCGGGCATCGCGGTCCGGCCGGGACGTCCCGGCGGCACCGCGGACATTTCCGCAGTGCGGCACCGGGACGCTCTCCCCGTTTCCACCGGGACCATCGTGACAGCCTGTCGGCTTCCCGCGCATTGCCGCGTTCCGGCAATCTTGATGCATCCTTAATGCCGGATGCGGTCACCCCGAGCCCCTCTCGAGGCCGCGTCCGGGGCGTTAAGAAGGCGCTAACAACCCGCCAAGAAGGAGACAGGACCCTTGACTACCGAGCAGCGGACCGACGACTGGGTGTCCGGCTATGACCTGATTCTCGCGGAGGTGGGAGAGACCGGACGGCGCCTCACCCGCGAGGAGATACAGGCCCGCAGGACGCTCGGCGAGCGCGCCGCCGATGCCGGGATACCGCTGCGCACCCTCGTCGGCCGCCATCTCGCCATGACCAGGGAACACTGGCCGGTCACGGCCCTCACCCCGGCGGCGGTCGACGGGGTGCTGGCGGCGGTGGAGCAGTCCGTGGACGCCTTCGCCTCCGGGTACGAGCGGGCGCAGCGGATGGCGGTGCGCCAGGAGGAGGCGGCCCGCCGCGAGTTCATCGACGACCTGCTGTACGGGCGCAGCGACCTCGGCCGGGTCGCGGAGCGGGCGGAGCGGTTCGGGCTGCTGCTGTCGCACGCGCACGCCGTGGCGGTGGCGGTCGGCCCCGAGCCGTACGACGAGACGGACCCGGTGCCGCAGGTGGTGGAGCGGGCGCTGACCGGGCGGTTCGGGGAGCGGTCGATCCTGGTGACCACCAAGGACGGGCGGCTGATCTGCGTCGCCCCCGCCGACCAGGAGGAGGTGCTGCTGTACTTCGCCAAGCAGGCGCACGCGGCGACCGACGGCGGCCAGGTCGCGGTGGGCCGCCCCCATCCGGGCGCGGGCGGCGTCGTGCAGTCCTACGAGGAGGCGCTGAACGCGCTGGACCTGGCCGAACGCCTCGACCTGGACGAGCCGGTGGTGCGCTCGGCGGACCTGCTGGTCTACCCGGTGCTGACCCGGGACCGGCAGGCCATCGCCGACCTGGTGACCAGTGTCCTGGGACCGCTGACCGAGGCGCGCGGCGGCGCCGAGCCGCTGATGGACACGCTGATCGCCTACTTCGACGCCGGCTGCGTGGCGGCCCAGGCCGCCCGGGAGCTGAGCCTGAGCGTCCGCGCGCTCACCTACCGCCTGGCCCGCATCCACCGGCTGACGGGCCACAACCCGGCGGAACCCCTGCATCGTTACACCCTGCAGACAGCCGTGCTGGGGGCGCGCCTGGCAGGCTGGCCCGGGACCCCGCTGTAGGGGTCCGCCCTGCCGTACAGGAGGGTGGAGCCCCCGGACACGGCCGGCCGGGAGTTCACGACGGACGCACACGGGGGTGCGCGAGGGATGACGGCGTACGACGGTTCCGCCACGGCGGAGGACGGGGCAAGGTCCCCGGAGGACGGCGGACGGGTACCAAGGCGGCGGCCGGGGCGGTTCGGCGCGGCGGTGTCGGTGCTGCTGGCGGCGGTGCTCCTCTTCCCGCAGGTGGTGCCCAACGCCCGGTTCCGGGCGGGGAGTCTGGTGGAGACCTTCCTGCCGTGGCTCGGGGCGCCGGCCGTGCTGCTCCTGGTGGTGGGGCTGGTGCGGCGTTCACCGCTCGCGGTCGGCGCGGCGCTGGTGCCGGTGGCCGCGTGGCTGCTGCTCTTCGCGCCGCTGGCGGCGGGCGGGGTCTCGGGGGACGGGGCGCGGCTGTCGGTCGTGCAGCACAACGTCAGCGACGAGAACCCCGATCCGGTCGGCACCGCCCAGGCCCTGGCCGCCCCCGGCCCCGACCTCATCGCGGTGGAGGAGCTGACCGAAGAGGCGGCGCCGTCCTACCGCCGGGCGCTGCGCGAGGCGTACCCGCACCACGTCGCGTACGGCACGGTCGCCCTCTGGTCGCGGCACCCGCTGCTCTCCGACGAACCGGTGGACCTGCGTCCCGCCGGGGTGGACGAGAACTGGCGGCGCGGGCTGCGCACGACGGTGCGGACGCCCCACGGGGACGTCGCGGTGTACGTGGTCCATCTGCCCTCGCTGCGGATCACCTCCCAGGGGATGCGGACCCAGCGCCGCGACGAGAGCGCGCGGCTGCTCGGCCCGCGGCTGGAGCGGGAGCGGGCCGGGCGGGTCCTCGTGGTCGGGGATCTCAACGGCACCCTCGACGACCGGGGGCTCGCGCCCGTGACCGGGCGGATGGGGACTCCGCAGGGCGGGTTCGCGTTCAGCTGGCCCGAGCGGTTTCCGCTGGCGCGGATCGATCACGTGCTGGGGCGGTCGGTGAGCGTGGCGGGGGTGCACACGCTCCCGGCGACCGGAAGTGATCATCTGCCGGTGCTGGCGCGGGTGGACCTGCGGGGAGGGTGAGCCGGCCGGCTGGGGTGGGCTGTCCGGGGGCGGGGTGCGGTACGAAGGAGGGGTGACTTCGTACGTGGGTGGTGCTGGTTCGTTCGTCGCGGCGCTCGGGGAGCGGGCCGTGGTGGTGGACGGCGGGCTGTCCGAGCAGTTGGCGGCGCGGGGGAACGATCTGTCGGACGCCCTCTGGTCGGCGCGGCTGCTCGCCGACGCGCCCGAAGAGGTGGTGGCGGCGCACCGGGCGTACTACACGGCGGGGGCGGAGGTGGCGATCACCGCCAGTTATCAGGCGACGTTCGAGGGGTTCGCACGGCGTGGGGTGGGGCGGGTGGCGGCCGCGCGGCTGCTGGGCGACAGTGTCGGGCTGGCACGGCGGGCGGCGGACGAGGCGCGGGAGGCCGACGGGGTGACGGGACCGCTCTGGGTGGCGGCCTCGGCGGGGCCGTACGGGGCGATGCTGGCCGACGGCTCCGAGTACCGGGGGCGCTACGGGCTGAGCGTCGCGGAGCTGGAGCGCTTCCACCGGCCCCGTCTGGAGGTGCTGGCCGCCGCCGGGCCGGACGTGCTGGCGCTGGAGACGGTGCCGGACGCGGACGAGGCGCGGGCCCTGCTGCGGGCGGTCCGGGGGCTCGGGGTGCCGGCCTGGCTGTCGTACTCGGTGGCGGGCGACCGGACCCGCGCCGGTGACCGCCTCGCGGACGCCTTCGCCTTGGCCGCCGACGCCCCGGAGGTGGTCGCGGTCGGGGTCAACTGCTGCGATCCGCGGGAGGTGGAGCCGGCGGTCCGGCTCGCCGCCCGCGTCACGGGCAAGCCGGTGGTGGCCTACCCGAACAGTGGCGAGCGCTGGGATGCGGCCGCCCGCGCCTGGCGGGGCCCCGCCCAGCCCCTCGCCGGCCTGGCCGGGGAGTGGGTGGCGGCCGGGGCCCGGCTGGTCGGCGGCTGCTGCCGGGTGGGGGCCCAGACGGTACGGGAGGTGGCGGGCGCGGTGCGGGGATAGGTCCGCCGGGAGCGCTGCCGATTCGTTCAAGACCGGGTGCGGGACCGCCGCCTACTCTCACGCCATGAGCACACAGACACCCGGCCGCGTCCGCTTCGACGCCCTCGGCATCGCCACCACCGATCTCACCGCCTCCCTCGCCTTCTACCGGCGGCTGGGGCTGGAGTTCCCCGAGGGCGCCGAGCGGGCACCGCACGTCGAGGCCCAGGTCGCCGGCGGAATCCGCCTCATGTGGGACGTGGTGCCGGCCGAGGAGGCCCCGGCCGGGGGCGGCGGCCCGCAGCTGGCCTTCCTGTGCGACTCGCCCGCCGGCGTGGACGCCCTGTACGCCGAGCTGACCGGGGCCGGGTACCGGGGGACGACCCCGCCGTGGGACGCCGTCTGGGGGCAGCGGTACGCGGTGGTCGCCGACCCGGACGGGAACGGCGTCGACCTCTTCGCGCCGCTGGAGGCGTCCTAGGGCAGGTCCGGAGAGTCCCGCAACAGCTCACCCGCGGTCAGCCCCGTCAGTGCCCGCACCTCGCGGCTGAGGTGGGGCTGGTCGGCGTAGCCGGCGCGGTGGGCGGTCTCGGCGGCGGAGAGGCCGGTGGCGGCCAGTTCCCGGGCGCGGGCCAGGCGCAGGATGCGGGCGAGGGTCTTGGGCCCGTAGCCGAAGCTCTCGCGGGAGAGCTGGTGGAGGCGGCGGGGGCCCAGTCCGAGGGTGGCGGCCGCGTCGGCGACCGAGGTGCCGGCGGCGAGCAGGGGCACGAGGTGGAGCAGGCGCGGGTCGGGTGCCAGACGGTCGGCGGCGTGGCGCGCGGCCCAGGCGTCGAGGGCGCGGGCGGGTCGGTCGGCCGCCTCCAGGTGTCCGGCCAGGGCGCGGACCCGGGCGGCGGGCCACAGGTCGGCGAGGTCGGTCCGGCGGTCCCGCAGTTCGTGGGCGGCGACGCCCAGCAGGGCGGGGGCGGTACCGGGGGCGAAGCGCACGGCGGCGTACCGGGTGCCCGGAGCGGCGTCGGCCGGGTGCGGTCCGGTGTCGGGACCGGCCACGAGCAGCCGCCCGGGGGCGCAGGGCGGCCGGGCCCAGATCAGGTCCATGCAGCCGTCGGGCAGCACCGGGCGTACGGGAGTGGTGGGCGTCGTCCGGGTCCACAGGACCGCGCCGGTGAGCAGGGCGGGGCGCTCGCGGTACGCGCCGGTGTCGGCGGGGCGCCGCGGGTCCACGGGGTCAGCGGTCGCGGTCGCCGGAACGGTCGCCCGGGCGGTACGCCGGTTCCGGCGGGGCGGAGGGGCGGGGGGCCGGGGTGCCGTTGAGGGGTTTCTCGTCGCGGTCCGGCTCCTGTTCCGGGGTGCCGCCGCGCCGGGTCTGGCCGCGCAGGCGGCCGGTGACGTCCTCCGGCGGCAGGAACTTCGACCAGCGCTCGGGGAACTCGGAGGGCATGTCCGGGTCGTCGGGGTCGTCGAGGTCGTCGGGCTCCTCAGGGGCGTCGGGTTCGCCGGACTCCGCGCGCTCGGCCCGGGCGGCGGCCGCGCGCTCCTCGCGGGCGGCGTCGTTGGCGGCGCGGGCGGCGGCGGTGGCCACGGAGGGCCAGACGCGGTCGATGGCGGCGTTGACGGCCGCGCCGACCAGCACGGCGAAGGCGGAGACACCGATCCAGAGCAGCACGGCGACGGGGGCGGCCAGGGAGCCGTAGATGGTGGGGCCCTCGACGGTGTTGGTCAGGTAGATCCGCAGCAGGAAGCTGCCGAGGACCCACATGCCGAGGGCGACCAGGGCGCCCGGGGTGTCCTCGATCCACGGGGAGCGGACCGGCACCGACACGTGGTAGAGCGTGGTCAGGAAGATCACGGAGAGGACGAGGATGACCGGCCAGTAGAGCAGCTGGATCAGGTTCTCGCCCCAGGGCACCACCGAGACCAGGGTGTCCGGGCCGATCACCATCAGCGGCAGCACCACCGAGCCCATCAGCAGGGCGACGACGAAGAGGCCGAAGGCGAGCAGCCGGGTCTTGACGATGCCGCGCACGCCGTCCAGGCCGTACATGACGGTGATGGTGTCGATGAAGACGTTGACCGCGCGGGAGCCGGACCAGAGCGCCAGCAGGAAGCCGATGGAGATCAGGTCGGGGCTGCCGCCCTTGGTGACGTCGTGCAGGATCGGCTGGGCGATCTCGCGGACGCCCTGGTCGGTGAGGACGGCGCGGGACGCCTCCAGGATGTTCTGCTCGACGCTGGCGATGGTGTCGGCGCCGGTCCAGCTGTCGACGTAGCCGAGCAGGCCCACCAGGCTGAGCAGCAGGGGCGGCACGGAGAGCAGCGTGAAGAAGGCGGCCTCCGCGGCCAGCCCGAGGATGCGGTACTCCATGCAGGAGTTGACGGTGTCCTTCAGCAGCAGCCAGGCCGTTTTCCGCTTCGACACGTTGCGGTAGAGCGCACGGGCCCGCCGGAGTCGGCCGGAGCGCCGCTCGGGTGTTTCATTTGCCTGGTCCACGTCCTTACCGTAGCGGCATGGCAGCCAGCACCCACACCGTGACCAATCAGCCCCCGCCCCTGGTCGGCTACGACGTCTACACGGCGGACCACGCGCTCACCGAGGGCGTGGAACGCCATCTCGACGCGGCGCTCCTCGACGAGGCACGGGTGGAGCTGTCCGAACTCGGGCGTGCCGCCGGTTCCGCGCAGGCCCAGGAGTGGGGCGTCCTCGCCAACGAGAACAGCCCCGTCCTGCACACCCACGACCGGTACGGTCACCGCGTCGACGAGGTCGCCTTCCACCCCGCCTGGGACCGGCTGCTGGGCCACGCCGTCTCGGCGGGGCTGAACACCGCCTGGTCCCGTCCCGGCGGCCACCTGCGGCGCGCGGCCGGGTTCCTGGTCTGGACGCAGGCCGAGGCGGGGCACGGCTGCCCGCTGTCGATGACCCACGCCGCCGTCCCCGCGCTGCGCCGCGATCCGGAGCTGGCCGCCTTCTGGGAGCCGCTGCTCACCTCCCGGACGTACGACCCGGGGCTGCGGCCCGCCGCCGAGAAGGCCGGCGTGCTGTTCGGGATGGGGATGACCGAGAAGCAGGGCGGCAGCGACGTCCGGGCCAACACCACCCGCGCCGAGCCGCTCGCCGAGGCGGGCACCTACCTGCTGACCGGGCACAAGTGGTTCTGCTCGGCGCCGATGTCCGACGCCTTCCTGGTACTGGCGCAGGCGCCCGACGGGCTCTCCTGCTTCCTGGTGCCCCGGGTGCTCCAGGACGGGACCCGCAACCCCTTCGCCCTCCAGCGGCTCAAGGACAAGCTGGGCAACCGGTCGAACGCCTCCGGCGAGGTCGAGTTCGACGGGACCTGGGCGCGGCGGATCGGGGACGAGGGGCGCGGGGTGCGCACCATCATCGACATGGTGGCCGCGACCCGCCTGGACTGCGTCCTCGGCAGCGCGGCGACGATGCGGCAGGCGGTCGCGCAGGCCACCCACCACGCGGCACACCGCTCGGCCTTCGGCGGGCTGCTCGCCGACAAGCCGCTGATGCGCAACGTCCTCGCCGACCTCGCCCTGGAGTCGGAGGCCGCGACCACGCTGGCGCTGCGGCTCGCCGCCGCCTACGACGACGGGAGCGAGGCCGAGCAGGCGTTCCTGCGGATCGCGGTGCCGGTCGCCAAGTACTGGGTGACCAAGCGCTGCACCGCGGTGGCCGCCGAGGCGCTGGAGTGCCTGGGCGGCAACGGGTACGTGGAGGAGTCGGGCATGCCCCGGCTCCTGCGCGAGTCCCCGCTCAACTCCCTGTGGGAGGGCTCGGGCAACGTCCAGGCCCTCGACGTGCTGCGCGCGATCGGCCGCGAGCCCGCCGCGCTCAACGCCTTCCTCTCCGAGGTCGGCCTGGCGCGCGGCGCCGACCACCGGCTCGACGGGGCGATCAAGCAGCTCCTCACCGAGCTGGCCGACCTCGACGGCATCGAGGCACGGGCCCGGCGCCTGGTCGAGCGGATGGCCCTGATCCTCCAGGGCTCCCTCCTCCTCCGCTTCGCCCCACCGGAGGTCGCCGACGCCTTCTGCGCCTCCCGCCTGGGCGGCGACTGGGGACACGCCTTCGGCACCCTGCCCCACACGCTCGATCTGGGTTCGGTGGTCGAACGGGCGACGCCGGTGGTGTGAGGGGGCGGGACGGCGTAAGCCGGCGGACGAAAGACCCCGGCCGGAGCTGAACCGACATGGTGCACGAAGAGGACTCGGGCCTGCCCAGCTCCGGTACCCCGTTCTTCCTCTTCCGGCGGCTGCCGGACGGGGCGGAGCGCGCCGCGCGCACGAGGGAGCTGTACCCGGACGCCCTCGGGCGCGGCAGGCTGCCCGGGATGCGCGCGTGGCCCGTGCCCGTGCTGACTCTGCCGCAGGCCCGCGGGCAGGTGAGGCTCCTGCACGCGCGCATCACCGTCGACTACTACGGTGCACTGGGGCGGCAACGGTTCAGGCCCTTGCTCGTCGGCCTCCCGGCGGTGTTCCTGCTCCTCCTGGTCGTCAACGGTGAGCTGCACGCCGCCGGACTCCGCGTCGCGGGTGTCCTGGTCGCGGCGTTGCTGCTCACCGTGACGGCCTCCCGGATCTTCATGCGCCGTCGCCGGGCGGCACGGCGGGAACTGCTGAGGCGCGCGGGGATCCACTGGCCGCCCGCCCCGGTCAGGGACGGAGCACGATCTTCCCCACATGGCGCCTGCGGGCCAGCTCCTGCTGGGCCTCGGCCGCCTGGTCGAGGGGGAAGGCCGCGGCGACCAGGGGGCGGAAGTCGCCGCGGCGGGCCAGTTCCATGAGCAGGGCGAAGTGGCGGGGCGTGTGCATGGCCGAGCCGATGACCTGCGCGTTGTGGAGGTAGAGGCGGCGTACGTCGAAGGCGACCTCGTACCCGGCGAGCGCGCCCGCGACCACCCAGCGGCCCCCTTCGCGCAGGAGCGGCAGCCCGTCGCCCAGCAGGTCGCCGGCGACGACGTCGAGGCCGACGTCGATGCCCTCGGGGGCGGCGGCGCGGACCTGCTCGGCCACGTCCCCCGCGCGGTCGAGCACGTGGTGGGCGCCCGCCTCGCGCACGGCGTCGATCTTGGTGCCGCTGCTGAGGGCGACGACCTGCGCGCCGCGTGCCCGGGCGAGCTGGACGAGGGCGACGCCGACCCCGCCGGAGGCGCCGGAGACGAGGACGGTCTCCCCCTCCCCCAGCCGGCCGCGCTCGATCATGCCGAGCGCCGTGCCGTAGGCGGTCGGCAGGGTCGCGAGCTGCTCGTCGGTGAGCGGGGAGTCCGTCATGTCGTGCACCTGGTGCGCGGGGGCGGTGACGTACTCCGCGTAGCCGCCGTCCCGTTCGCTGCCCATCAGGCCGACCGGGTTGGCGTCCGGCCCCGGGCCGTCGTAGAGCGCGGGGTCGACCACCACCCGCCGGCCCACCAGGCCGGCGTCGACGCCCGGGCCGACCGCCGCGACGCGGCCCGCCACGTCGGCGCCCTGGATGCGCGGGAAGTCGAGCGGGCCGCGCCAGCCCGACCGGGCCGCCGGGTCCCCGGGACGGCCGTACGCCCCCTCACGGGTCCACAGGTCGGTGTTGTTCAGGGCGACCGCGGCCACCTCGACCAGGACGTCCCCGGCCGCCGGGACCGGTACGGGCACCTCGGCCCGTTCGAGGACCTCCGGCCCTCCGTGCTCCGTGATCCGTACCGCTCGCATGGACTCGGGCAGAGTCATCGCCATGACCTCCTCGCAGGTATACTGATCGGTGAACTTCCCCCACCGTACACCGATCAGTGAAGGAGGCAAGGTGGACGCGACGGAGACCCGCCCCCTGACCCCGGCCGGACGGCGCATCGCGGCGGCGGCCGAGGAACTGTTCTACGAACGCGGGATCACCGGAGTCGGCGTGGACCTGATCGCCGAGCACTCGGGCGTGACCAAACGGACCCTGTACAACCAGTTCGGCTCGAAGGACCACCTGGTCGCGGTCTACCTGGCCGAACGCGACCGGCGCTGGCGCTCCCTCGTCCAGACCACGGTGGACGCCCGCGCCACGCCGCGCGATGCCGTCCTCGCCCCCTTCGAGGCCCTGGCCACCTGGAGCGAGACCCACACCCGCGGCTGCGCCTTCATCAACGCCCTCGCCGAACTCCCGGACCCCTCCCACCCGGCCCACCGCATCGCCACCGCCCAGAAACTCTGGCTCCTCGACCTCTTCGAAACCCTGGCCGCCGCCGCGAACTGCCCCGCCCCCACCCCCCTGGCCCGCCAACTCCTCCTCCTCCACGAGGGCACCCTCGCCACCCAGCCCCTCCCCCTGGACACCCTCACCGAGGCAACGAATCTGGCCCGCACCTTGATCGCCTCCGCCACCACACAGTGAGCGGCACACGGAAGGACCACGCGATGCGACAGCCCGAACCACCCCGGAGCAGGCCCGCTCTGGTCGTGATCGGGGGGCTTCCGGCCACCGGGAAATCAACCGTGGGCAGAGCCGTCGCACGCCGACTCGGCGCCAGCTACCTGCGGATCGACACCATCGAGCAGTCCCTCTCCGTCTTCTCCGCCTACGGCGCGGACACGGACGCCTTGTGTCATGCGGTCACCCACGGACTGGGCTACGACGTCGCCTACGCCCTGGCGGAGGACCTCCTCACCCAGGGCCTGCACGTCTTCGCCGAGTGCGTGAACCCCCTGAAGGTGACCCGGGACGCCTGGGCAGCCGTGGCAAGGCGCACCGCCGCCCAGTTCCACGAGGTCGAACTCATCTGCTCCGACCCGGCGGAACACGCACACCGGGCAACCACCCGCACCGTCGCCCTCGCCCTCACCCCCTGACTCCTCGCCCACATTTCCCGGACCTCCGACGGACCACCGGCGGACCACCGGCGGGAGCCCTTGCGGAACACTCGCGGACCACCCGCGGAACGCTGAGAACGACTCAAGCCCGCGAAAATCAGCCCGTCCGGCGCTTGAGGACACTTTTCCAGCCCGTCCGGCGCTTGAGGACACCCCACCCCACCCGTCCGGCGCCGAGGACAAAAAAGGGGGGTGATGCCGCGCCGACACGGCACCACCCCCAGTGCAGCCACCCCCTCGGCCGGAGCCGAAGGCGAAACCACCCCCCCAAGCTTCAACCCCCGCCCCACCTCGCACGAGAGTTGCAAAGGGTTGCAGCCCGATCAGCAAACTCCACCCCCACACCCCCCGCTCCCAGGCACGATGTCCCCAGCACACCCGGCACACCCCCGCGCGGAGCGCACCCCGCACCCCGCGCGGAGCGCACCCCCGGGCGACGATCGAGGAGACACACCGTGACCCAGGCAGCCATCGACCTAGGCCGCCTCGCCGGACGGGACGTGGGCCGCGCGGCGAGGCTGATGGCCGAGGCGCACGCGGCGGCGCTCTCCGGCAAGCCCCCGGCCGTCCCGCCCCGCCCGGAGATAGGCGCGTCCTGGGAACGGATGCTGCGCCGGGGCGTCGACCCGGAGCGCGCGGTCCGCCCCCGCCCGCTCACCCCGGCCGAGCTGGCCGAGCGCCGCCAGCGCTCGCACCTCACCGAGGTACTGCCGCTGCTGCGGGACGGCCTCGTCTCGGTGGCGGAGTCGGCGCAGCACATCATGGTCGTCTGCGACGCGGACGGGGTCGTGCTGTGGCGCGAGGGTCATCCGTCGGTGCTGCGCCACGCGGACGCGATAGGACTGGCCCCGGGGACCGACTGGCGCGAGGCCACCTCGGGCACCAACGGCCTCGGTACGCCCCTGGTGGCCCGCCGCCCGGTGCAGGTCTTCTCGGCCGAGCACTTCGTCCGCGCCCATCACCGGTGGACCTGCTCGGGCGCGCCGATCACCGACCCGCGCGACGGCCGCCTGCTGGGCGTGGTCGACGTGAGCGGGCTGCTGGACACCCTGCACCCGGCGATGCTGAAGCTGGTGGAGTCGGTGGCGAAGCTGGCCGAGGCGGAGCTGCGCGCCCGCCATCTGCGCGGCCTGGACCGGCTGCGTTCGGTCGCGGCGCCCCTGCTGGCCCGGATCGGCGGGCGGGCGGTGGCCGTGGACGAGGAGGGCTGGGTGGCGGCGGTCACCGGTATGCCGCCGGTGGACCGGCTGCCGCTTCCCCGCTCGCTGAGCGCGGGCCCGGTCCGGCTCGGCCCGCTCGGTCTCTGTTCGGCCGAACCGCTGCCCGGCGGCTGGCTGCTGCGCCCGGCCCAGCGCCCGCACGCAGGGGTGGCCCGGCTGCGGCTGGACCTCTCGGAGCCGGGCCGGCCGTCGCTGACGGTGGCAGGTGAGGTCGGCTCGTGGACGCACGACCTCTCGCCGCGCCACGCCGAGCTGCTGTTCCTGCTGGCGGGCGAGGAAGCGGGGTGTTCGGCGGGGGCGCTGGCGGAGGCGGTCTTCGGGGACGCCGGGCGCCGGGTGACGGTCCGGGCCGAGCTGTCGCGGATGCGCCGGTACCTGGGCGAGCTGCTGGAGCACCGCCCGTACCGCTTCCGGGAGGGCACCGGCGTGGAGGTGGTGCTGCCCGAGGACCGGTCGGCGCTGCTGCCGCACTCGCTGGCCCCGGCCGTGGCGCGGGCCCGCGCGGGGACGGCCCCCCGCCGCTGAGCGGGGCGGGGCACGTGGTTGCCTGGCCGCATGAGCATCACCGTGACCACCTGGTACCTGGAGCAGACCTCGCCCGGGGATCTGCGCCCCGCCACCCCGGCCCGCGCCCGCGCGGCCGCCCCGGACGGCGAGGGCCCGCTGATCATGCGGGCCGAGACCCCCTCCCCCGAGTTCAGCCGCTTCCTCTACGCCTCGGTCGGCCAGGACATCCGCTGGACCGACAGGCTGGCGCTGAGCTGGGCCGAGTGGGAGCGGGCGGTCTGCCGGCCGGAGGTGGAGACCTGGGTGGCGTACGACCGGGGGACGCCCGCCGGGTACGCCGAGCTGGAGGCGGGCCCGGACGGTTCGGTGGAGATCGTCTACTTCGGGCTGATCCCGGCATTCCGGGGGCGCGGGATCGGCGGGCCGCTGCTGTCGGAGGCGGTGGCGCGCGCCTGGGACCTCGGTGAGCGGCGGGAGGGGTTCGCGCCGACGAAGCGGGTGTGGCTGCACACCTGCAGCAAGGACGGGCCGCACGCGATGGACAACTACCTGCGGCGGGGTTTCCGGCTCTACCGGACGGAGACCGCCGAGGAGGACGAGGTGGCGACGCCGGGTCCGTGGCCGGGCGCCGGCCCGCTGCCGTACGTGATCGAGAAGCCCGGGCGGCCGGCCGCCGGGAGCTGACCTGCCGTCAGGGGCGGGCGTCCGGACAACCCTGGCCGCTATGTCCGTAAATCATCTTGTTCGTTCCATGGAGGCGCCGGTCGTCGCGTCCTCTCACCGACACCCTTGTCCCACGATGCGGGACAAGGGTGTCCGCATGTTGGATTACGGTGGACTGCCGCGAGAGCGCCGTGCCACGCTTCCGTCATGTCTACAGCTGGAATTGCCTTGGTGAGTCGGCGGCACGTCGATCTCGGCCGCATGTCCAGCGCCATCTGTCGGGCCGGCTGCTAGTTCCAGCAGCGCCGCCCCACTCTCTTTTCCCCGCCCGGCCCGCACCACGTCGCGCACGCCTGCCCGCTCGCACGTATGCCCAGGTCAGAGCCGCTTCCTGCTGTCCCGAAGGACGTACCATCCATGGCCGCAACCCCGCAGAATCCCGCTGCCGCCACGCCGCGCCGCAAGGCGGGCCGTCACCGTGGTGAGGGTCAGTGGGCCGTGGGTCACTTCACCCCGCTCAACGGCAACGAACAGTTCAAGAAGGACGACGACGGTCTCAATGTGCGGACACGCATTGAGACGATCTACTCCAAGCGTGGTTTCGACTCCATCGACCCCAACGACCTGCGCGGCCGCATGCGCTGGTGGGGTCTGTACACCCAGCGCCGCCCCGGGATCGACGGCGGCAAGACCGCCGTGCTGGAGCCGGAGGAGCTGGACGACGAGTACTTCATGCTCCGGGTCCGCGTCGACGGCGGCCGCCTGACGACCCAGCAGCTGCGGGTGATCGGCGAGATCTCCGAGGAGTTCGCCCGGGGCACCGCCGACATCACCGACCGGCAGAACATCCAGTACCACTGGATCCGAATCGAGGACGTCCCCGAGATCTGGAACCGGCTGGAGGCCGTCGGCCTGTCGACGACCGAGGCGTGCGGCGACACCCCGCGCGTCATCCTCGGCTCGCCGGTCGCCGGGATCGCCGAGGACGAGATCATCGACGGCTCCTGGGCCATCGACGAGATCCAGCGCCGCGTCATCGGCAACCCGGAATTCTCCAACCTGCCGCGCAAGTTCAAGTCGGCGATCTCCGGCTCCCCGCTGCTGGACGTCGCCCACGAGATCAACGACATCTCCTTCGTCGGCGTCCGCCACCCGGAGCACGGCCCCGGCTTCGACCTCTGGGTCGGCGGCGGCCTCTCCACCAACCCCAAGATCGGCCAGCGCCTCGGCGCCTGGGTCCCGCTGGAGGAGGTGCCCGAGGTCTACGAGGGCGTCATCTCGATCTTCCGCGACCACGGCTACCGCCGGCTGCGCACCCGCGCCCGCCTGAAGTTCCTCCTCGCCGACTGGGGCACCGAGAAGTTCCGCCAGGTCCTGGAGGACGACTACCTCGGCCGCAAGCTCACCGACGGCCCCGCCCCCGACCAGCCGGTGGCCCGCTGGCGCGACCACATCGGCGTCCACCGGCAGCAGGACGGCCGCTTCTACGTCGGCTTCGCCCCGCGCGTCGGCCGCGTCGACGGCACCACCCTCACCAAGATCGCCGAGCTGGCCGAGGCGCACGGCTCGGGCCGGCTGCGCACCACCGTCGAGCAGAAGATGATCGTGCTCGACCTGGAGGAGGACCAGGTCGCCCCGCTCAGCGCCGGCCTGGAGGCGCTCGGCCTGACCACCACCCCCTCGCCCTTCCGGCGCGGCACGATGGCCTGCACCGGCATCGAGTTCTGCAAGCTGGCGATCGTCGAGACCAAGGCGCGCGGCGCCGCGCTCATCGACGAACTGGAGCGCCGCATCCCGGAGTTCGACGAGCCGATCACCATCAACCTGAACGGCTGCCCGAACGCCTGCGCCCGTATCCAGGTCGCCGACATCGGCCTCAAGGGCCAGCTCATGATGGGCCCGGACGGGACGCAGGTCGAGGGGTTCCAGGTGCACCTGGGCGGCGCGCTCGGCCTGGAGGCCGGGTTCGGCCGCAAGGTGCGCGGGCTGAAGGTCACCGCCGACGAACTCCCCGACTACGTCGAGCGGGTGCTCAAGCGCTTCCAGGAGGAGCGCGAGGACGGCGAGCGGTTCGCGACCTGGGCCGCCCGTGCCGACGAGGAGGCCCTGTCGTGAGCGAGCGTGCCGCCCCCTTCCACTGCCCCTACTGCGGTGACGAGGACCTGCGCCCCGGTGAGCAGGGCCACGGCGCCTGGGAGTGCGCCGCCTGCAACCGCGCGTTCCAGCTGAAGTTCCTGGGCCTGCTCACCCGTGGGCTGGCCCGCACCCCGGACGGAGAGGGCGAGGCGACATGAGCGGGATACGCACCGAACCGGCCGCCGCCGACGCCGGTGAGGACGAGCTGCGGACCCTGGCGGAGCGGGCCGGCGCCGAGCTGGAGGAGGCGCCCGCGCTGGAGATCGTGCGCTGGGCCGCCGACACCTTCGGTGAGCGGTTCTGCGTCACCTCCTCGATGGAGGACGCGGTCGTCGCCCACCTCGCCTCCCGGGTACGGCCCGGCGTCGACGTGGTCTTCCTCGACACCGGCTACCACTTCCCGGAGACCATCGGCACCCGCGACGCGGTCGAGGCCGTCCTCGACGTCAACGTCCTGACGCTGACCCCGCGTCAGAGCGTTGCCGAGCAGGACGCCGAGTACGGTCCGAAGCTCCACGACCGCGACCCGGACCTCTGCTGCGCCCTGCGCAAGGTCAAGCCGCTGGAGGAGGGGCTGGCCGGCTACGCCGCGTGGGCGACCGGGCTGCGCCGCGACGAGTCGCCGACCCGCGCGAACACCCCGGTCGTCGGCTGGGACGCCCGCCGCCGCAAGGTCAAGGTCTCCCCCATCGCCCGCTGGACCCAGGACGACGTGGACGCGTACGTCGCGCGGTACGGCGTGCTCACCAACCCGCTGCTCAGCGACGGCTACGCCTCCGTCGGCTGCGCCCCCTGCACCCGCCGGGTGGCGGCCGGGGAGGACGCCCGGGCCGGCCGCTGGGCGGGCACCGGCAAGACCGAGTGCGGGCTGCACGGCTGAGCCATGACCACCACCGACGCACCGCCCACCGGGGCGGCGACCTCGCAGATCCAACCCCCGCAGCACCATCCGCAGAGGCAGGAGAAGAACGTGACGGGAGCCACCGTCTGGCTCACCGGTCTGCCGAGCGCCGGCAAGACCACCCTCGCCCGGGAAGTGGCGGCCCTGCTCGCCGCCGACGGCCACCGCACCGAGGTGCTCGACGGCGACGAGATCCGCACCTTCCTCTCGGCCGGGCTCGGCTTCGAGCGGGCCGACCGGGACACCAACGTCCAGCGCATCGGCTTCGTCGCCGAACTCCTCGCCTCGCACGGCGTGACCGTGCTGGTCCCGGTCATCGCGCCGTACGCCGACAGCCGCGCGGCCGTCCGCGAGCGGCACGCCAAGAACGGCACCCCGTACCTGGAGGTGCACGTCGCCACGCCGGTGGAGGTCTGCGCCGAGCGTGACGTGAAGGGCCTGTACGCGCGTCAGGCGGCGGGCGAGATCAGCGGGCTGACCGGGGTGGACGACCCCTACGAGGTGCCCGAGGCCCCGGACCTGCGGATCGAGACCCACGGCTCGACGGTCGCCGAGTCGGCCGAGACCCTGCGGACCCTGCTGGCCGGCCTGGGACTCCTCACCCCCGCACCGCCGGCCGGCTCCGACGACGAAAGGCGCAGCGCATGACCACCGTCGCTTCCTCCGCGCGGGCCGCCGGCCCCGAGACCCCGTACGCGCTGAGCCACCTGGACGCGCTCGAGTCGGAGGCCGTCCACATCTTCCGGGAGGTGGCGGGCGAGTTCGAGCGTCCCGTGATCCTCTTCTCGGGCGGCAAGGACTCCATCGTCATGCTGCACCTGGCGCTGAAGGCGTTCGCGCCGGCGCCGGTGCCGTTCTCGCTGCTGCACGTCGACACGGGGCACAATTTCCCCGAGGTGCTGGAGTACCGGGACCGCACGGTGGCCGAGCACGGGCTGCGGCTGCACGTGGCCTCGGTGCAGGAGTACATCGACCGCGGTGACCTGCGAGAGCGTCCCGACGGGACCCGCAACCCACTCCAGACCGTGCCGCTGACCGACGCGATCCGCGAGCAGCGTTTCGACGCGGTCTTCGGCGGCGGACGGCGCGACGAGGAGAAGGCCCGCGCCAAGGAGCGGGTCTTCTCGCTCCGGGACGCGTTCTCGCAGTGGGACCCGCGCCGCCAGCGCCCCGAACTGTGGCAGCTCTACAACGGCCGCCACGCCCCCGGCGAGCACGTCCGCGTCTTCCCCCTCTCCAACTGGACCGAGCTGGACGTCTGGCAGTACATCGCCCGCGAGTCGATCGCGCTGCCGGAGATCTACTTCGCCCACGAGCGGCCGGTGTTCCGCCGCAGCGGCATGTGGCTGACGGCCGGCGAGTGGGGCGGCCCGAAGGACGACGAGCCGGTCGAGACCCGTCTGGTGCGCTACCGCACCGTCGGCGACATGTCCTGCACCGGCGCCGTCGACTCCGACGCCACCACGCTGGACGCCGTCATCACCGAGATCGCCGCCTCCCGCCTCACCGAGCGCGGCGCCACCCGCGCCGACGACAAGCTCTCCGAGGCCGCCATGGAGGACCGCAAGCGCGAGGGGTACTTCTAACCGTGACCACCACCGCCACCACCACCGCCGAGCAGCTCTCGGCCACCACCCTGCTGCGGTTCGCCACCGCCGGCTCCGTCGACGACGGCAAGTCCACCCTGGTCGGGCGGCTGCTGCACGACTCCAAGTCGGTCCTCACCGACCAGCTCGAAGCCGTCGAGGCCGCCTCGCTCAGCCGGGGCCACGAGGGCCCGGACCTGGCGCTGCTCACGGACGGCCTGCGCGCCGAGCGCGAGCAGGGCATCACCATCGACGTGGCCTACCGCTACTTCGCGACCCCCCGGCGCCGGTTCATCCTCGCCGACACCCCGGGCCACGTGCAGTACACCCGCAACATGGTCACCGGTGCCTCCACCGCCGAACTCGCCGTGGTCCTGGTCGACGCCCGCAACGGCGTCGTGGAGCAGACCCGGCGCCACGCCGCCGTCGCCGCCCTGCTGCGCGTCCCGCACGTCGTCCTCGCCGTCAACAAGATGGACCTCGTCGACTACGCCGAGCCCGTCTACGCCGCCATCGCCGAGGAGTTCACCGCCTACGCCACCTCGCTGGGCGTCCCCGAGGTGACCACCATCCCGATCTCTGCGCTGGCCGGGGACAACGTGGTGGAGCCCTCGGCGCGGATGGACTGGTACGCCGGCCCGACCGTGCTGGAGCACCTGGAGACCGTCCCGGTCAGCCACGACCTCACCGCGTGCGCCCCGCGCTTCCCGGTGCAGTACGTGATCCGGCCGCAGAGCGCCGAGCACCCCGACTACCGCGGCTACGCGGGGCAGATCGCCTCGGGCGCGCTGCGGGTGGGCGAGGAGGTGGTGGTGCTGCCGTCCGGGCGGACCACCACCGTCGCGGCGATCGACGTGCTCGGGGAGCCGACCGACATCGCCTGGGCGCCGCAGTCGGTGACGGTCCGCCTCACCGACGACGTGGACGTCTCGCGCGGCGACCTGATCGCGCCGGTGGCCGAGGCGCCGGAGCTGACCCGCGAGGTCACGGCGACCGTCTGCCACGTGGCGGACACCCCGCTGACCCAGGGGCAGCGGGTGCTGCTCAAGCACACCACCCGCACGGTCAAGGCGATCGTGGAGGCCATCCCCTCCCGGCTCACCCTGGACGACCTCTCGCAGCACCCCGAGCCGGGGCGGCTGGAGGCCAACGACATCGGCCGGGTGCGACTGCGCACCGCCGAACCGCTGGCGCTGGACGCCTACGCGCTCTCGCGGCGTACCGGATCGTTCCTGCTGATCGACCCGGCGGACGGGACGACGCTGACCGCCGGGATGGCCGGCGACGCCTTCGCCGACAGCACGGCCGCCGCCGAGCCGGCCCCCGAGGCCGACGACGAGGGCTGGGACTTCTGAGATGACGACGGACGGCAGCACCGCTCCGGGCGCGGACCGCGCCCGGCACGCCGACCCCGGCCACTTCTTCGCCGACGTCTACGGGACGTTCGCGAAGGAGGGCGGCCGGGTCGGCAGCGGGGCGCTCGGCAGCGGGCAGGGCGGGGTCGCGCGATGTGCGCGCTGACGTACGCGCACCGCTCGCGCGCCCACACCCCCCACCCGCTGAACCGAAGACCGCCGACCGCCCGGCCGCCCCGACGACGGGGCCCCTGACAAGCGCCGGGCCTGCGAGAGGACACCCTCCGTGCCTGCCAGCCGTCCCCCGTTCCGTACCCGTACCCGCGCCCTGGCCGCCGTCGCGGCCCTGCCGCTGCTCGTCGGCGCCCTCGCCTCCTGCGGCTACGGTTCGGACGCCGCCGACGACAAGAAGCCCGAGAAGGCCGCGGGCGGCAGCAAGCTCTCCACCGACCAGGTGAAGATCGGCTACTTCCCGAACCTGACCCACGCCACCGCGCTGGTCGGCGTCGAGAAGGGCCTCATCGAGAAGGAACTGGGCGGCGCCGAACTGGTCCCCTCCACCTTCAACGCCGGGCCCTCCGAGATCGAGGCGCTCAACTCGGGCTCCATCGACATCGGCTTCATCGGCCCCTCCCCGTCCGTCAACGGCTACGTCAAGTCGAAGGGCGACAGCCTGCGCATCATCAGCGGCTCCGCCTCCGGCGGCGTCAAGCTGGTCGTCAACCCCGACAAGATCAAGTCGGTCAAGGACCTCAAGGGCAAGAAGATCGCCACCCCGCAGCTGGGCAACACCCAGGACGTGGCCTTCCTGCACTGGATCTCCGAGCAGGGGTGGAAGGTCGACGCCCAGTCCGGCAAGGGCGACGTGTCGGTGGTCCGCACCGACAACAAGATCACCCCGGACGCCTACAAGTCCGGTTCGCTGGACGGCGCGTGGGTCCCCGAGCCGACCGCCTCCAAGCTGGTCGCCGACGGCGCGAAGGTGCTGCTGGACGAGGCGGACCTGTGGCCGGACAAGAAGTTCGTGATCACCAACATCATCGTCTCGCAGAAGTTCCTCAAGGAGCACCCGGACGCCGTCGAGGCGGTGCTGCGCGGGTCGGTGAAGACCAACAAGTGGATCAACGACAACCTGGAGGAGGCGAAGGCGTCCGCCAACGACGCGCTGAAGACCCTCACCGGCAAGCCGCTGCCCGCCGAGGTCCTCGACCCGGCGTGGAAGTCCATCCAGATCACCGACGACCCGCTGGCCGCCACCCTCGACTCGCAGGCCGAGCACGCGGTCAACGCCGGTCTCCTGGAGCAGCCCGACCTGAACGGCATCTACGACCTGCGGCCGCTGAACAAGGTCCTCAAGGCCGAGGGCGCGCCCGCGGTGGACGACGCCGGGCTCGGCGTCAAGTAACCCGTCCCGTCCGGTACCCCCGACCGCAGCCCGTCCGCCCGCTCACCCCGGGCGGACGGGCCCCTTCCCGGAGGTGACTCCCATGACCACCACGGTCACCGAGGCAGGCCCCGCAGACGGTACGTCCGCCGGCGCCGCGCCGTCCCCCGCCGCCCGCATCGCCCACGTCTCCAAGTCCTTCCCCGGCCCGGCCGGGGACCAGCTCGTCCTCGACGACATCACCCTGGACGTGGCGCCGGGCGAGTTCGTCACGCTGCTCGGCGCCTCCGGGTGCGGCAAGTCCACGCTGCTCAACCTCGTCGCCGGGCTGGACGCGCCGAGCGCCGGCACCATCGAGACGCCGGGCCGCCCGGCGCTGATGTTCCAGGAGCACGCCCTCTTCCCCTGGCTGACGGCGGGCAAGAACATCGAACTGGCGCTGAAGCTGCGCGGCGTGCCCAAGCCGGAGCGCCGCCCGCGCGCCGAGGAACTCCTGGAGCGGGTACGGCTGGCGGGCGCCCACGGCAAGCGGGTCCACGAGCTGTCCGGCGGCATGCGCCAGCGGGTGGCGCTGGCCCGGGCGCTGGCCCAGGACAGCCGGCTGCTGCTGATGGACGAGCCGTTCGCCGCGCTCGACGCCATCACCCGCGACGTGCTGCACGACGAGCTGACCCGGGTCTGGCACGCCGCCAACGACGACCCCGACGGCCGGAAGCTCTCCGTCCTGTTCGTCACGCACAACGTCCGCGAGGCGGTCCGGCTCGCCGAGCGCGTCGTGCTGCTGTCGTCCCGTCCCGGCCGGGTGGCCCGGCAGTGGACGGTGGACATCCCGCAGCCGCGCCGCATCGAGGACGCGGCCGTCGCGGAGCTGTCCGTCGAGATCACCGAAGAACTGCGTGGGGAGATCCGCCGCCATGGCCAGCACTGAGACCCGCGACGCCGCCGAGGAGGCGGCCCGCGAGCCGAAGAAGCCCTCCGAGGACCTGGCCGGCCTGGAGGCGGGACTCGACGCCCTGGACGCGGTCCCCACCCGCCGCACCTCGCTGCGCGACACCTTCGTCCGCAAGGTGCTGCCGCCGCTGGTCGCGGTCGCCCTGGTGCTGGTCGTCTGGCAGGTCCTGGTCTGGGCGCAGGTCACCGAGGAGTACAAGCTGCCCTCGCCCGGCGCCGTCTGGGGCGAGGTCACCGACGCCTGGTACCAGGGGACGCTGCTCGGCTACATCTGGACCAGCGTCTCGCGCGGCCTGCTCGGCTTCCTCTTCGCGCTGGCCATCGGCACGCCGCTGGGGCTGCTGGTGGCGCGGGTGAAGTTCGTGCGGGCCGCGATCGGGCCGATCCTCTCCGGCCTCCAGTCACTGCCCTCGGTGGCCTGGGTGCCGCCCGCGGTGATCTGGCTGGGCCTCAACGACCAGATGATGTTCGCGGTGATCCTGCTGGGCGCCGTCCCCTCCATCGCCAACGGCCTCGTCTCCGGCGTCGACCAGGTGCCCCCGCTCTACCTGCGGGCCGGACGCACCCTCGGCGCGACCGGGCTGCGCGGCACCTGGCACATCGTGATGCCGGCCGCCCTCCCGGGCTACCTGGCGGGGCTGAAGCAAGGGTGGGCGTTCTCCTGGCGGTCGCTGATGGCCGCCGAGATCATCGCCTCCTCCCCGGAGCTCGGCATCGGCCTCGGCCAGCTCCTGGAGAACGGCCGCGTCGCGAGCAGCATGTCCATGGTCTTCCTCGCCATCCTGCTCATCCTCGTCGTCGGCGTCGCCATCGACCTGCTGATCTTCAGCCCGCTGGAGCGCTGGGTACTGCGCAACCGCGGGCTGCTCGCCCGGAGCTGACCATGCGCCACCTCACCCTTCCCTCCTCCGCGTCCGCCGCGCCCGTCCTGATGGTGGTCGCCCACGGCAGCCGGGACCCCCGGCACGCCGCCACGGTGCACGCCCTCGTCGAGCGGGTCCGCGAGCTCGCCCCCGGCCTGCGGGTCGAGCCCGCCTTCCTCGACTTCGACGCGGAGACGGTGCCCGTCCTGCTGGAACGGCTCCACGCCGAGGGGGTACGGGACGTGGTGGCGCTGCCGCTCCTGCTGACCCGGGCCTTCCACGCCAAGGCCGACCTGCCCGCCGTCCTGCGCGAGAGCGCGGCCCGGCTGCCGCTGCTGCGCGTACGGCAGGCCGGGGTGCTCGGCCCGTCCCCGCTGCTGGTCGCGGCGTTGGAGCGGCGGCTCGGGGAGGCCGGGGTGGAGCTGGGGCAGCGTGGCTCGACCGGGGTCGTGCTGGCCTCGGCGGGCTCCTCCGACCCGGAGGCGATCGCAGTGATCGCAGAGATCGCGCGGGAGTGGCGGCGTACCGGTTGGTGCGCCGTGCGGCCTGCGTTCGCCTCCGCCTGCGGTCCCGGGCGTCCCCGGACCGAGGACGCGGTCGCCGCGATGCGCGCCGGGGGCGCGCGTCGGGTGGTGGTCGCGCCCTACGTCCTGGCGCCCGGGCGGCTGCCGGACCGGATCGCGGCGGGGGCCGCCGGGGCGGATGTCCTGGCGCCCGTGCTCGGGGCTGCGCCCGAGGTGGCGCGGCTGGTGCTGCGGCGCTACCGTGAGGCCGGGGCGGGTGGGCGGCTGGTCGCCGCCTGATCCTTCGGCGCCTCTGGGCTGGGCTCGGTGGCCTCAAGCGCCGGCCGGGCTCGAAGATGGCCTCAACCGCCGGCCGGGCTCCGAAGGTGGCCTCAAGCGCCGGCCGGGCTGAGTTTCGGCTGATCTCCGAGCCCACACGCCTGTTACCGATGGCCTCAAGCGCCGGCCGGGCTGGATTCGGCTGAGATCCGGCCTCAACCACCGGTCACTGATGGCCTCACACGCCGGCCAGGCTGAGTTGTAGCTGCTCTCCGGCCTCAAGCACCGGTTTCCCACAGCCCCGGAACGCCAGCCCGTTCCCCCCTGAGCCCGGCCGGCGTTTGAGGCCACCCCTGAGCCCGGCCGGCGTTTGAGGCCATCCTGAAGCAGCACCCGGAGCCGGACCCGCACACTCCGAGCCCGGCCGGCGTTTGAGGCCATCTTGAAGCGGCACTCGAAGCCGGACCGACGCACCTCCAGCCCGGCCGGCGCTTGAGGCCACGCCTGGAGCCGGGCCGGCGCTTGAGGCCACCACCCCCGAAGCCCGGCCGGCGTTTGAGGCCATTGAGCCTGCCCGGCGTGTGAGGGCAAGGGTTGCCGGTTCGGCAAAGAAGTTGGCCTTGTTCGGGGGGCGGGCCGCAGGTTGGGGGTCCCGGCGGTCACCGAGGCCGCCCCGCGGAGGGAGCCGCATGGACGCCCAGTACTGGGACGAGAAGTACCGCAGCACGGACCAGCTCTTCAGCGGCGCGCCCAACGCCGTCCTGGTGGCGGAGGTCGCGGAGCTCCCCCCGGGCCATGCCCTGGACCTGGGCTGCGGCGAGGGCGCCGACGCCCACTGGCTGGCCCGCCACGGCTGGCGGGTCACCGCCGTGGACATCGCCCCGACCGCCCTGCGCCGGGCGGCCGAGGCCGCCCCCGAGCTGGCGGACCAGGTGACCTGGACGGCCGCAGACATCACCCGCACACCCCCGGCGCCCCGCACCTACGACCTGGTCAGCGCCCACTACTTCCCGCTCCCCCGCACCGCGGACCACACCGCGCTCCACGGCCTGCTGGAGGCGGTGGCCCCCGGCGGCACCCTCCTCTTCACCGGCCACGACCTGGCCGACCTGGCGGACCACCTGGAGCAGGAGTACACCCCGCACGACTTCTACCAGCCCGCGGAGGTGGCCGCCCTCCTCGGCGAGGAGTGGACGGTCCTGGTCGACGAGACGCGCCCGCGCACCACCCCGCCGCCCCCGGGCACCGGCCACACCCACGACACGGTGCTGCGGGCCCGGCGGCGTCCGTAGCGGGGGCGGGGGGCCGACCGGGCCGCGGGTATCGTCGGCCCGGTTGGCCCGTACCTCTACTCCCCTAGGAGCGACATGTCCGTCCTCGACGTCGAGATCGACGCCCTCACCGGCGGTTCCGCCGACCTGTCCCAGTACCGGGGTTCGGCGGTGCTGGTGGTCAACGTGGCGTCCCGGTGCGGCCTGACGCCGCAGTACGCGGGGCTGGAGAAGCTGCACCAGCGGTACGCGGCACGCGGGTTCACCGTGCTGGGCGTGCCGTGCAACCAGTTCATGGGGCAGGAGCCCGGCACCGCCGAGGAGATCGCCACCTTCTGCTCGGCCACGTACGGCACGAGCTTCCCGATGACGCAGAAGACCGACGTCAACGGCGCGGAGCGGCACCCGCTCTACACCGGGCTGGTGGGGACGGCCGACGCCGAGGGCCACACCGGGGACATCCGCTGGAACTTCGAGAAGTTCCTCATCGCCCCGGACGGCACGGTCGCCGCGCGTTTCGCGCCGCAGACCGAGCCCGAGGCCGAGGAGATCGCCGCGGCCGTGGAGGCGGTCCTGCCCCGCTGACGCGAACGACCGCCGTGCCCCGTGGGGGTGGGCGCGGCGGTCGTCGGCTGCGGGGCGGGTGCCCCGGGCCGGAGCCCGGGACACCCGGTGCCGAACGGGTCGGCGGGGTGCGTCGTGGTTACTCGACGACCTTGAGCAGCAGGTTGGGCGTGCCGGCGCTCGGGTTGGTGATGGCGTCCGGGGTGGCGCCGTCGGTGAGCGCGGTGGCGACCTCCTCCGGGGTGGCCTCCGGGTTGCCCCCGAGGTAGACGGCGGCGGCGCCGACGACGTGCGGGGTGGCCATGGAGGTGCCGGAGATGGTGTTGGTGGCGTCGTCGCCGGTGTTCCAGGCCGAGGTGATCTCGGAGCCCGGGGCGTAGATGTCGACGATGTCGCCGTAGTTGGAGAAGGAGGACTGCGCGTCGTCCTCGTCCGAGGAGGCCACGGTGATGGCTTCCTCGACGCGGGCGGGCGAGCTGGACGAGGCGTCGCTGGACTCGTTGCCCGCGGCGACGCCGTAGGTGACACCGGCGGCGATGGAGTTGCGGACCGCCGTGTCGAGGGCCTCGTCGGCGCCGCCGCCGAGGCTCATGTTGGCGACCGAGGGGCCGGAGTGGTTCTCGGTGACCCAGTCGATGCCGGCGACGACCTGCTCGGTGGTGCCCGAGCCGTTGTCGTCCAGGACGCGGACGGCGACGATGTTCGCCTTCTTGGCCACGCCGTGGGCGGCACCGGCGATGGTGCCGGCGACGTGGGTGCCGTGGCCGTTGCCGTCGTCGGCGTCGTCGTCGCCGTCCACCGCGTCGTAGCCGGAGGTGGCGCGGCCCTCGAAGTCCTCGTGGGTCACGCGGACGCCGGTGTCGATGACGTAGGCGGTGACACCCTCACCGGCCGCGTCGGGGTAGGTGTACTCGCCGTCGCCGGCGGTCTCGGTCTGGTCGATGCGGTCCAGGCCCCAGGAGGGCGGGTTGGTCTGGGTCGCGTCGATGGTGAACTTCTTGTTCTGGACGACCTTCTCGACCGCCGGGTCGGCGGCCAGGCGCTTGGCGTCCTCCAGCGACATGCCGGCGGTGGAGAAGCCGTTGACGGCCGAGCCGTAGTTGCGCTTGAAGGTGCCGCCGTACTCCTTGGCCAGGCCCTTCTTCTCGGCCTTGCTGGCCTTCTCGTCGAGCATGACGATGTAGCTGCCGGAGACGGCGCCCTTGGCGGCGGTGCCGTAGACCTTGCCCTCGGCGGGCGCCGGAGCGGCACCGGCGAAGGGGCTCGCGAAGACGGTCACACCGACCGCCATGGCGGTGGTGGCTATCGCGGCGGTGAGCTTGGTCCTGCGAGCACGCTGGTGAGTTGCCATGAAGAGGGATCTCCTCGCGCTGTGTGGGGGGTTGTGAGGGTGTGCGGCGCGCTCCGTCCGCCCGAGTACGGCAGTGGGGGTGGGGCGGGTGGTGCGGCCGGACGCCAACTGCCCCGCAGATTCTCGCGAATTGCTGGGGCTGGGACGAAACACTGTCTGATTGACGCGCGCAGATCAAGACCTTCATGAGCCTGTGACTTGTTCAACAAGTTTTCGTAATCACAAATCCGCGACCTGCTGACACTTCGGGCACCGGCGGTCGCTTCCCCCACTTTCCGGGGCCATGCGGGTCACGCACGTGAAGGTTCTGCGAGCGTTCCGGCGACTTGGTGATCACCCGGTCGGGGCTCGTGAGCACTCGTGGATACGCCGCACGCGCCCGGCACGACCGGAGCGCGGCGCCCCAGTTGAACCGGCCACCGGCTGGCCGGAACCCCACGGCCACCTCCGCGCCACGACGTCGAGATCCAGCCACCCGATCGGCCGGTAATCCACGTCGGCGCCCCGGCATTCCGTCCGCCGAACGGACGCCGCCCACCTCGCAGCGGTACAGGGGAAGGGCGGGAAAGCCGACATAGCACAGCGAACGACGCGTACCGGATACCGCCCGTCGCTGGAGACCCCCATGACGCTCTCGCACGCTCCCTCCCCCGACACCCTCGACGAGGAGGCGGCCCGGCTCCACGAGTCCGCCGTCTGGCAGGAACTCGTCGCCTCCTGGCCCACCACCGCGCCCCCGGAAGAAACCTGCCTCCGCCCGGCCGCCCCTCAGGAGGAGTGGCGCGCCCTGCTCTCCGTCCCCGTCGCCGACCTGGTCGCCGAGGCCGCCCGCGCCCTGCCCGCACCGGACCCGGCCGTCGCGTCCCCGCTCCCGGGCAGGGTCGGGGCGGTCCTCCCCGACCGCCTGTACGGCTGGCGGCGGGCGGGCCGCGTCGAGGTGCTCCCCTCGGTCCACATGGCGTACGCGCGCCGCGTCCTGGTCGAGTGGGGGTGGCAGAACCGCCCGTACCGGATGCGGAACCTGCGCGGCGCCCGCTGCCTGTGCGGCGCCCTGCTCACCACCCACCGCCTCGGCCACGGCAGCCTGGACACCGCCAACCGCTCGGCCGCCTGGCTCATGACCGAACTGCGCGACCGGGGCTGGCGCGACCTCATCGGCCCGTGGAACCGGGCCCCGGGCAGGACGGCCGCCGAGGCCCTGGAACTCCTCGACGCGGCGAGAGCACGGGCCCGGCGCGCGGGGGAATGAGAGGAGCCGTCAGCCCCGGCCGGTGTCCGGCAGTTCGCGGTGCTCGTCGGCGGCCGTGCCGTCCTTGCCCAGGAGGCCGCCGGCGGGCCGGGGCGGGACCGGGTCGGCCGCGCCCGTGGTGACGCGGGGCAGTGCGTACGGGTGTTCCTCGGCCAGCCAGACGAGGAGCTGTTCGCGGACGGTGCAGCGGGCGGTCCAGATGTCGTCGGCGTCCCGGGCGGTGACGACCACGCGCACCTCCATGGTGGTGGCCGTGGAGTCGGTGACCGCCAGGCTCCAGGAGCGCCGGTCCCACGCCTCGCAGTGCTCCAGGATCTCCTCGGTCTTCTTGCGCATCAGGCCGAGCGGCGCCCGGTGGTCGAGCTGGAGGAAGACCGACCCGGTCATCTGCACGCCGCCGCGCGACCAGTTCTCGAAGGGCTGGCTGGTGAAGTAGGAGACGGGCATGGTGATGCGCCGCTCGTCCCAGGTGCGGACCGCGACCACGGTGAGGGTGACCTCGTCGATGACGCCCCACTCCCCGTCGACCACCACGGTGTCGCCGAGCCGCACCATGTCGCCGAAGGCGATCTGGAACCCGGCGAAGAGGTTGCCGAGGGTGGACTGGGCGGCGACACCGGCGACGATGCCGATGATGCCCGCCGAGGCGAGCATCGAGGTGCCGACCGCGCGCAGTTCGGGGAAGGTCAGCAGCATCGCCGCGCCCGCGACCACGCAGACCACGGCGGTGACGATCCGCATGATGAGCGTGACCTGGGTCCGCACCCGCCGCACCCGCGCCCGGTCCGCGGACATCGAGGCGTACCGCGCGTACGTCGACTCCACGGCGGCGGCCGCGGCGCGCAGCACCAGCCAGGCGGTGGAGGCGATCAGGACGAGGGAGAGCACCTGCCCGATGCCCGCCTCGTGGTCCTGGATGATGTCCAGCTTGGTCTGCCGGTAGGCGCCGCGCAGGATCGCGGTGAGCAGCACCACCTGCAGCGGTGGCCGACAGCGGCGCAGCAGGCCCCAGAGCGGGGTCTCCGGGTGGCGGGCGTTGGCCCTCCTCAGCAGCAGGTCGGCGAGCCAGCCGAGCAGCAGGGTGAGGGCGAGGGCACCGCCCACGACGATCAGCGGACGCAGTACGTTCTCCATGACTCCGGGTGCCTGAGGCGGGACGGGGACGGGGGCATGACCGTACCGCCGCCCGCGCTCCGGCCGGGGGGAAGGGGGAGCGCGAGGCGTGCGGCCGGTCCGCAGTGCGCGTGCCCTTCCCGGACAGGAGGAAACCGCGCCCCGGGTCCCCCGGGCGGGCGCCGCGTCAGTTCCCGTCGGCGCCGTTGTAGCGGAGCAGGTATCCGGCGAACCGGTCGAGATCGGCCTCGTCCCAGTCCCCCAGGCGTTCCCGGTAGGCGGCGCGGCGGACCTCGGTGGCCTCGTCGAGGGCCTGTTTGCCGCCCGCGGTGAGATGGAGCACATGGACGCGGTGGTCGTCCTCGGCCGTACGCCGCTCGATGAGCCCGGAGCGCTCCAGCGCCCCGATCTGCCGGCTGATCGTCGACTTGTCGAGCAGGTAGTGGGCGGCGAGGTCGGTGGCGCGCATCCCCTGCCGGGTCTCCAGATGACTGAGCAGGGTGTACGAGACGAGCGACAGCTCGGGGTGCAGGTGCGCGGCGGCCGCGCGGGCACGGCGGGCGAAGGCCGTCATCTCGCGCTGGATGGTCTCCAGCGCCTCGTCCCGGTGGTTCACCGGCTCACCTCTTTCCCTCCGAACAAGTAGTTGTATAGTACAAAGTAATCAAGAAGTTGTATGAGCCAACCATCGGCGTGGGGTCCGTGCCACGCCGGTGCGGGAGAACGATCCGATGTCTTCAGTCAGGGAACCGGCGGCGCACGCCGCCGCCTCCTCCGGCGCGCTGCGCCACGTCCTGCTCCACCTGGTCACCCCGCTGCTGATGTGCCTGGGGATGGGCCTCGCCTACCTGAGCGCCTTCGTCAGCCCCGAGCCGCACCAGGTCCCGGTGGCGGTGGTCGGCTCCGGCCCGCAGACCCAGGTGCTCGCCCAGACCCTGAAGGACGAGGGCGGGGAGGCCCTGGACGTCCGCACCGTCGCCGACCGCGGCGAGGCCCAGGAACTGCTGCGCGGCCAGGAGCTGTCCGGCGCCTTCCTCCCCGACGCCGACCGGCCCGAGCTGCTGATCGCCTCGGCCGCCTCGGACATGAGCGCCCTCGCGGTCCAGAAGGTCTTCACCCCGCTCGCCGCCGAACAGGGCGCGCCGCTCACCGTCACCGACGTGGCCACCCCGGTCGACGACGACCCCACCGGCCAGGGACTCTTCTTCCTCCTGGTCGCCGTCAGCATCGGCGGCTACGCCTCGGTCGCCGTGGTCGGCGGCGCGGGCGGCGCCCTGCCGATGCGGCTGCGGGCCCTGCTGGTCGCCGGCGTCTCCCTGGTCGTCAGCCTCATCGGCACCGCCCTCGCCGGCCCCGTCTTCCACCTGGCCCACCACAGCCTCTGGGCGGTCTGGGTCCTGAGCTGGCTCTACGCGGCGGGCATCCTCGCCATCGGCACCGGACTGCACACCTTCCTCAAGCGCTGGACCACCCTCGCGATGATGGTGCTCTTCGTGATGCTGAACTTCACCAGCTCCGGCGGCCTCTTCCTGCCCCACCTCCAGAACGGCTTCTTCGGCGCGCTGCACGCCTTCTGGAACGGCGCCGGTTTCGTCGAGGGCCTGCGCTCCGTCCTCTACTTCGACAGCCGCGGCCTGGGCGGCCACCTCTGGACCCTCGTCGCCTGGCTGGCCGTGGGCGCCCTCGCCCTGCTGGCGGCGGCCGCGTACGAGCGCCGGGGGCGCCGGGCCGCAGCCCTGGCGGCCCCCGGCCCCGAGGAGGCGGAGGAGGAGATGGAGGAGTCGGTCGCCGTCTGACCCGCCGCCCCTCGCTCCCCACGCCCGCTGCTCACTGTGCCCCGCCGGACCCGTCCCGGCGGGGCACAGCAGGTCCGGGAACCGGCTGTGCCACCGGGGTGAAAGACTGGCCGCGCACCACACCTACGGAGGAACGATGGACGAGCCCCAGGCCAGATCCGTACTGGCCGCCGCCGGCCTCTCGACCCCCGCCGAAGAGGCGACCCTGCTGGCCTTCGGCGAGAACGCCGTCTTCGCCTTCGGCGACGTCGTGGCCAAGGTGGGCCGCGCCCCCGAACTCCTGGAACGCGCCCGCCGCGAACTGCGGATCGCCGTCTGGCTCCAGGAGCAGGGCGTCCCGGCCGTCCGCGCCGTCCAGCCCGAGCCGCTGCTGGTCGACGGCCACCCCGTCACCCTGTGGCGCCGTCTCTCCGAGCCGGTCCGCCCGGCCGCCCCCGCCGACCTCGCGGCCCTGCTCCGCCAGGTCCACGCCCTGGAGCCGCCGCCGTTCGGCCTGCCCCGCCGGGAACTCCTCGGCGGCGTCGAGCGCTGGCTGCGCCTGGCGGGCGACGCGATCGACCCGGCCGACGCCGACTACCTGCGCGAGCGCCGGGACGGCTTCGCCAAGGCCGCCGCCGCCGCCCTCGTCCCGCACCTGCCGCCCGGCCCCATCCACGGCGACGCCCTGCCGCGCAACGTCCACATCGGCCCCGACGGCCCGGTCCTCACCGACCTGGAGACCTTCTCCTCGGACTTCCGGGAGCACGACCTGGTGGTCCTGGCCCTCTCCCGCGACCGGTACGGCCTCCCCGCCGAGGAGTACCGGCGCTTCACCTCGGTCTACGGCTGGGACGTACGGGAGTGGGACGGCTGCGCGGTGCTGCGCGGCGCCCGCGAGACGGCCAGCTGCGCCTGGGTCTCCCAGCACGCCCCGGGCAACCCGAAGGCGCTGGCGGAGTTCCGCCGCCGGGTCGCCTCGCTCCGCGACGGCGACACCGAGGTCCGCTGGCACCCCTTCTGACGACGGGCCAGGCCGACGCCGTCTCTCAGAGTCCCTCAGGGTCCCTCAGGGTCCCTCAGGCGGCCTCGGCGTGCAGCGGCCACCCACCGTCGACGACCGCGCCCCGTTCCCCCTTGCGCCGCAGGTACGCCTGGAAGTCGGCGGCCCGCTCGGCGGCCCAGCCGATCTGGCGTTCGTGCAGCGCGGCCGCGCCGAGGGCGGCGACCTTGGGGTGGCGCAGGGCTATCGCCCGGGCCAGCCGGGCCGCCGCCAGGGCGTCCGCCGAGGCGTCGTGGGCCTCCTCCAGCGTCACGCCGTACTCCGCGCAGACCGCCGAGAGGCGGCGGCTCCCCTTGCGGTACCGGTCGACGGCGCGGTCCACGGTGAGCGGGTCGATCACCGGCCCGACCGGCGCCCCGCCGAGCCGCTCGGCGAGCGAGGGCAGCCGGTGGCGCCGGAGTTCGGCGGCGAGCAGGGTGAGGTCGAAGGGGGCGTTGTAGGCGACGACGGGGACGCCCGCGCGCCAGTACCCGGTGAGTGCCTCGGCGACCGCGTCGGCGACCCGGTCGGGCGGGCTGCCCTCGGCGGCGGCGCGGGCGTCGGTGATGCCGTGGACGGCGGTGGCTCCGGCCGGGATGGGTATGCCGGGGTCGGCGAGCCAGGTGCGGTGGCCCCGGCGCTCCCCGTCCGCCACCTCGATGACGGCGGCCGTGACGATCCGCGCCTCCCGCGGGTCGGTGCCCGTCGTCTCCAGGTCGAAACCGATCAGCAGCTCCCGGTGCCAGCCCATGGCCGCCCCTCCTTTTGTGCGTTCCCCCAGTGGTGCCCCACCTTCGCACGCACCACCGACAGCGCCCCCGCCGTCCGCTCCGCCGTGGCTGCCGCCTGCCCGGCGGAGCGCGGGCCACACCCGGTCAGGAGACGGGCCGCGAGTCGGCCCAGGCCAGCTCGAACTCCTCGCGGTAGGTCTCGAACAGCCCGTTCTCCCCGGGGCCTTCTCCGCGCACCACGCGCCCGCCGCCGCGCAGCACGAGAACCGGGGCCTCCATGCCCCGGGTGCGCCGCAGGTAGGACTGGACGACCGCGACCCCGTCGGAGCCGTCCCCGTCGACCAGGTACGCGGTGAAGCGGGGCGTCTCGTCGTACACCTGGATCTCGAAGGCGCCCGGGTCGCGCAGGCGGGCGCGGACCCGGCGCATGTGGAGGATGTTCATCTCCACCGAGCGGCTCAGCTCGCCGCGCTTGAGGCCCAGCTCGCGTTCGCGGCGCTTGACGGCGCTGGAGGCCGGGTTGAGGAAGAGGAGCCGGACGCGGCTGCCCTCCTCGGCGAGGCGGACCAGGCGGCGGCCGGAGAAGTTCTGCACCAGCAGGTTGAGCCCTATCCCGATGGCGTCCAGCCGCCGGGCCCCGCCGAACAGGTCCTCGGCGGGGAACTGCCGCAGCAGTCGGACCCGGTCCGGGTGGACGCCGACCACGTCCGCGTACCGGTCGCCGACCAGGTCCTCGACGGCGTCGACGCGCAGCCGCCGGGCCGAGGGCACGTCGGAGCCGGCGCCGAGCATCTCCAGGAGCACCGCCGAGGCCCGTTCGGCCTGGGAGAGGACGGCCTGCGAGAGGGCCCGGTTGCGGGAGACGACGTTGCGGGTGACCTCCAGCTCGTCGAGGGCCAGCTCGACGGCGCGCCGGTCGTCGAAGTACGGCTCGAAGCAGGGCCAGTGCTGCACCATCAGCTCGCGCAGCTGCGGCAGGGTGAGGAAGCTCAGCACGTTGTCGTCGGCCGGGTCGAGCAGATAGCCCTTGCGGCGGCTGACCTCGCGGACGGCGACGGCTCGCTGCACCCACTCCTGTCCGGCGGGCCCGGCGGCGGCCACCACCCAGTCCTCGCCGTGCACCGGCTCGTAGACCGGGCGCAGCACGGCGGCGACCACGGCGCGCAGCCGCTGTTCGACCAGATTGAGCCAGATGTAGGCGCGCCCGGCCCGCTGGGCGCGGGTGCGGACCTCGCTCCAGGCGTCGGCGCCCCAGTCCAGCTCGGGGCCTATCTGGGCGCCGGTCTCCACCGGCCGCGCCAGGGACACCGCTCCGGACGGGACCTCCCCGGAGCCCCCCTCGTGACCTGGGTCACCAGGGGGCAGCTCCAGCCCTCCCGAGCTCACCCGCGTACCGCCTTCCGCTCCCCGGAGGCCCCCGGCACTCCCCTGTTCAACGATCAAGGAAGGGTACTCCGGGTGTGGCGGGTGTGCAGCCCGATGCCCGGGGTCCTCTCCCAACTCGACGGGCCGTCAAGGCCGTTGCCGGAAGCCTAATGGACCCCGGGGGCCCGGCCCGCCGTGGTCACCCGGGTGGACCGGCCGAAGTCCTAGGTACTGGCTCCACTTTCGGGAAGACTCAGCACGAAGCGGTCCCACTGTTCCGGGCTTGTCCCGGGCCTCAGATGGAAGAGTCGAGCCATGCAGGTCTGGCCTGGACAGGCGTATCCCCTCGGTGCCTCCTACGACGGCGCCGGCACGAACTTCGCGGTCTTCTCGGAGGCGGCGGACCGGATCGAACTGGTGCTGCTGCACGACGACGGCTCCGAGACGGCGGTGGAGCTGCGCGAGACCGACGCCTTCGTGCGCCACGCGTACCTCCCCGGCGTCATGCCGGGACAGCGGTACGGCTTCCGCGTGCACGGCCCCTACGCCCCCGAACGCGGCCAGCGCTGCAACAGCGCCAAGCTCCTCCTCGACCCGTACGCCCGCGCGGTCAGCGGCAAGATCAAGTGGGGCGAGGAGGTGTACGGCTACCACTTCGGCTCCCCGGAGAAGCGCAACGACCTCGACTCGGCCCCGCACACCATGACCTCGGTGGTGGTCAACCCGTACTTCGACTGGGGCGACGACCGCCGCCCGCGCACCGACTACCACCGCACGGTGATCTACGAGGCCCACGTGAAGGGGCTGACGATGCTCCACCCGGCCCTGCCGGAGGAGCTGCGCGGCACCTACGCGGCCCTCGCCCACCCGGCGATCCTGGAGCACCTCACCGAGCTGGGCATCACCACGCTGGAGCTGATGCCGGTCCACCAGTTCGTCAACGACCACCGCCTCGCCGACGCCGGCCTCGCCAACTACTGGGGCTACAACACCATCGGCTTCTTCGCCCCGCACAACGCCTACGCCTCCTGGGGCGACCGGGGCCAGCAGGTGCTGGAGTTCAAGTCGGCGGTCCGCGCCCTGCACCAGGCGGGCATCGAGGTCATCCTCGACGTGGTCTACAACCACACCGCCGAGGGCAACCACCTGGGCCCGACCCTCTCCTTCCGGGGGCTGGACAACGCCTCGTACTACCGGCTGAGCGGCGACGACCCCCGCTACTACATGGACACCACGGGCACCGGGAACTCCCTGCTCATGCGGTCCCCGCACGTCCTCCAGCTGATCATGGACTCGCTGCGGTACTGGGTGACGGACATGCACGTCGACGGGTTCCGCTTCGACCTGGCGGCGACCCTGGCCCGCCAGTTCCACGAGGTGGACCGGCTCTCCTCCTTCTTCGACCTGGTGCAGCAGGACCCGGTGGTCAGCCAGGTCAAGCTGATCGCCGAGCCGTGGGACGTGGGCGAGGGCGGCTACCAGGTGGGGAACTTCCCGCCGCTGTGGACCGAGTGGAACGGCAAGTACCGCGACACGGTCCGCGACATGTGGCGCGGCGAGCCGCGCACGCTGGCGGAGTTCGCCTCCCGGCTCACCGGCTCCTCCGACCTGTACCAGGACGACGGGCGGCGCCCGCTGGCCTCCATCAACTTCGTCACCTGCCACGACGGCTTCACCCTGCACGACCTGACGGCGTACAACGACAAGCACAACGACGCCAACGGCGAGGGCAACCGGGACGGCGAGAGCCACAACCGGTCGTGGAACTGCGGGGCCGAGGGCGCCACCGACGACCAGGAGGTGCTGGAGCTGCGCAGGCGGCAGATGCGCAACTTCGTCGCCACCCTGATGCTGTCGCAGGGCGTGCCGATGCTCAGCCACGGCGACGAGTTCGCCCGCACCCAGCGCGGCAACAACAACGCCTACTGCCAGGACAGCGAGGTCTCCTGGGTGCACTGGCCGGAGCAGGGAGACGGCAAGGCGGCCCCGCAGGAGCCGGAGGGCGGGCAGTCGCTGCTCGACTTCACCCGGGCGATGGTCTGGCTCCGCCGCGACCACCCGGTCTTCCGGCGCCGCCGCTTCTTCCACGGCCGGCCGGTGCAGGGCACCCACGACGACCTCTCCGACATCGCCTGGTACACCCCCGAGGGCGAGGAGATGACCCAGCGGGACTGGGACTCCGCCCAGGCCAGGGCGCTCACCGTCTTCCTCAACGGCAACGCGATCTCGGAGCCGGGCCCGCGGGGCGAGTCGATCCACGACGACTCGTTCCTGCTGATGTTCAACGCCTCCCCCGAGCCGCTGGAGTTCCTCGTCCCCACCGGACTCGGCCAGGAGTGGCAGGCCGTGGTGGAGACCGCAGCCCCGGAGGGGGCCCGGCCGGGTGACGGCCCCAAGGTCAAGGCCGGGCAGCGGCTGACCCTGCCCGACCGCAGCCTGACCGTGCTCCAGCGGCCCGCCTGAGGCCGCCCGTGGCCCGCCGGGGACCGGGCGCCCGTCACCCCGGCGCGCCACGCGATGACAACAACGGCCGCCCGGCGGGTACGTACTCGTCCATGACGCCCGCCTCCCCGGTGCCGCCCGCGCCGCCTGCGCCGCCCACCGCCACGTACCGGATCCAGCTCCACCCCGGCCACCCCTTCGCCGCCGCCGAGGCCGACGTACCGGCACTCGCCGCGCTCGGCGTCTCCCACCTCCACCTCTCCCCCGTCCTGGAGGCGGTGCCCGGCTCCACGCACGGGTACGACGTCACCGACCCGACCCGCGTCCGCGCCGAGCTGGGCGGCGAGGCGGGGCTGCGCTCCCTCTCCCGGACCGCCCGCGCCCACGGCCTGGGCCTGGTGGTGGACATCGTCCCCAACCACATGGCCGCCGACCCGGTCCACAACCAGGCCCTGCGCACGGTGCTGCGGGACGGCCCGCACTCGCCGTACGCCGCCTGGTTCGACATCGACTGGGCGGGCGGCGGCGGGCAGCTGCTGCTGCCGGTGCTCGGCGAACGCGCCGGCGAGGCGGCGGCCGGGATGCGCGTCGAGGACGGCGAGCTGCGCCTCCCCGGCGGACTGGCCCTGCCGCTGCGCGCGGGCACCGAGCGGCTGCCGCTGCCGGAGCTGCTCGACGCCCAGTGGTACCGGCCCGTCTGGTGGCGGCTGGCCCGCACCGAGCTGAACTACCGGCGCTTCTTCACCATCAACGACCTGATCGCGGTCCGGGTGGAGGACCCGGCCGTCTTCGAGGCCACCCACGCCACCGTCCTCGCCCTGCTCGACGAGGGCGTCGTGCACGGCCTGCGCGTCGACCACCCCGACGGCCTGACCGACCCGGGGGCCTACCTGGCCCGGCTGCGCGAGCGCTCCGGCGGGCGGTGGACGGTGGTCGAGAAGATCCTCGCCGACGGCGAACCGCTGCCGCCCGCCTGGCCGGTGGCCGGCACCACGGGCTACGACGCCCTCCGCCACGTCGACGCGGTCCTCACCGACCCCGAGGGCGCCCGCACCCTGGTGGAGCAGTACCGCGCCTTCGCCGACCCGGAGCCGGAGGAGGGCGGCGAGTGGCACGCCACCGCCCGCCGCGCCGCCCGCCAGGTCGCCGGGCACGACCTCGCCGCCGAGGTGGAGACCCTGGTGCGGATCGCCACCCGGGTCTGCGCCTCCGGCCTCGGCCTGCGCGACCACGCCCCGTGGGCGCTGCGCACCGCCGTCCGCGAACTCCTCGTCCGCGTCCCCGTCTACCGCCCCTACCCCGAGCAGTCCCCCGCCGAGACCGCCGCCGTCCTCACCGAGCGGGCGGCCGAGGAGGCCCGCGCCGCCTTCGACGTGCCCGAGGAGGCGCACGCCGTGGACGTGGTCCGGGGCCTGGCCGCCGGCACCCTGACCGGCCTCTCCGACACGGCGGGCGCGGACGCCTTCCGGGCCCGCTTCGCCCAGGTCGCCTCGGCCCTGCACGCCAAGGCCGTCGAGGACCGGGCGTTCTACCGGTACGTCCCCCTCCTCTCCGCCTGCGAGGTCGGCGGCGACCCGGGCAGCCCGGCCCTGGCCCCGGAGGCGTTCCACGCGTTCTGCGCGCGGCTCCAGCGGGAGTGGCCGGAGACCGGCACCGTGCTCTCCACCCACGACACCAAGCGCAGCGCCGACGCCCGCGCCCGGATCGGGGTGCTCGCCGAGTTCCCGCGCCTGTGGGGCGAGTTCCTGACCGGCGCCGTCCGCCGCGCGGGCAAGGACGCGGCGGCCGCCGTCGGCCTCCCCTTCACCTGGGCCGCCTGGCAGACCGCCTGCGCCCTGCTGCCCGAGGACGGCACCCCGCCGTCCGAGAGCGCCGGTTCCTCCGCCGACCGGCTCTCCGGCGCCCTCCTCAAACACGCACGCGAGGCGGGCCTGCACACCACCTGGACCGAGCAGGACCCGGCGTACGAGGAGGCCGTGGAGCGGTACGTCCGCGAGGGGCTGACCGGGACCGCCGCCGACCAGTTCCCCGCCCTCGCCGAACGCCTCGGCCCCTACGTCCGCGCCCGTGTCCTCGCCGCCGCCCTGCTCCACCTGACGATGCCGGGCGTCCCCGACGTCTACCAGGGCACCGAACACGACCTGCGCACCCTCATGGACCCCGACAACCGCCGCCCGGTCCCCTCCCCGGCCGGCGCGCTCCAGACGCTGGGCTCCGGCGGCCGGCCCACCGGCCTGGACGAGGAGAAACTGGCCCTCACCGCCACCGCGCTCCGCCTCCGCCGCGACCGCCCCGGTCTCTTCGGCGCCGCCTCCGGCTACCACCCCGTCACCGCCCGGGGCCCGGCCGCCGCGCACTGCCTCGCCTTCGGGCGGGGACCCGGCACGAACCCGCCGCTCCTCACCGCCGTGACCCGGCTGCCCGGCGCCCTGCACCAGGCGGGCGGCTGGCGGGGGACCACCCTGCCGCTGCCTCCCGGGCGGTACACGGATCTGCTGGCCGGGGCGGACCCGCGCCCCACCGCCGCCTACGAGGGCGAGGCCGACCTCGCCGCCCTCTTCGCCCACCGCCCGGTCGCCCTGCTCCGACGCGAGGAGGAATGAGGACCCCGGCTGAGTACGCGCCGGGCCGTACGCCGGAGTGCGCCGTACCGCACCTGGCGTAGTTGCGCGCGGGACGGCGTGTTCTCCTCCCCCGTGCGCCCCGGTGCGGCGGATCGTACGGTGCACGTCCGGCGTCCACGCCCGCGCAGGCCGCCGGTGGCGAACAACGGGGGGTGGGCGCGCATGTCCCAGCACGAGCACGCGGATTCCTTCTTCACACCGGACACCGGAGGGGCCGCGGCCGACCGCTTCCCGGTGCCCTCGGAACTGGTGCGCGCCGCCACCGCCCTGGTACGCCGACATCCCCGGCTCTGCGCCCTGCGCCGGATCGGTCTCTCCCGCGCGGGGCGCCCGCTCCACCTGCTCTCCGTCGGCCACGCGGACGCCGCCGTCCTGGTCGTCGCGGGGGCGCACGCCAACGAGCCGGCGGGCGGACCGGCCGTACGCCGCCTGGCCGCACGCGTCGTCGCCGACCCCGCCCTGCGGGCCCGCGCCTCCTGGCACTTCCTGCTCTGCGCCGACCCGGACGGGGCGCGCCTGCACCGGATGCGCGCCCCCGGCTCACTCCTGGAGTACCACCGGCGCTTCTACCGTCCGCGCGGCGCCGAACAGCCCGAGTGGTCCCCCTCCTACGTCCCGCCGGACCGCCTGCCTCCCGAGACCCTGGCCCTCACCGGCGTCCTGGACGAGCTGCGCCCCTACCTCCAGGTCTCCCTGCACGGCACCGACCTCGGCGGCAGCTGGGTGCAGGTGACCCGCGACATCCCCGGCCTCGCCGAGCCCTTCGCCAAGTCCGCCGCCGAACTGCGCATCCCGGTCGAGGCGGGCCCCTCCGACGCGGTGGGCTGGCCCGTCTCGGGCCCCGGCGTCCACGTGATGCCGGAACCCGGCGCGGGCACCCCGTTCCCCAGCGTCCCCGAGGACGTCCGCCACAGCACCTGGCACCACATCCACCGCTACGGGGGCCGCACGGCCGTGGTCGAGGTCCCCCTGTGGGCGAGCGACCGCGTCACCGACCTCACCCCCCACCCGGACCCCGCCGCCGCCCTGCGCGCCAGCGCCCACCGCCTGCGCACCCACACCCGCGCCGTCACCCGCGTCCTCACCACCGCCCTGCCCCACCTCCCGCACCCGCCGGGCCCCCTGACCCGCTCGGCCCGCTGGATCCTCGACCTCTCCCCCGCCCTCGCCGACGACTGGGAGCACCTGCCCTCGCAGAACGCCACCGCCGCCTACGTCTCCGGCATGGAAGCCTTCGGCCGCCGCCTCCCCCTCCGCGCCGCCGGCATGCTCCTCCGCGAACTGACCCGCCACCACCCCCCGTCAGCCACCACCCTCGAATCCCTCGTCACCCACTGGTCCCACGACTTCACCACCCGCTTCACCCCCCGCTGGGTCCCCCTGGAAGCCCAAACAGAACACCAGACCCGAACCACCTTGGCAGCCGCCATCCACACCCCACACCCCTGACCAGCACCCTGACGCCACCTACACCCTCCGCCAGCCGGTCACCCCCTCACCGGCACGCACCCCAGAAGCACCACTCAGCCCGGCCACAACTTCAGCCCGGCCGGCGACTGAGGCCACTTCTCAAGCCCGGCCGGCGTCTGAGGCCACCTTTCAAGCCCGGCCGGCCGGCCCAAGGCCAATCTCAAGAAACCGCCACGCGATACACCATGGACCCGAAACTGACATGGTCCCCGTCCCGCACCACGGCAGACCCCACCACCCGACGCCCGTTCACGGAGGTCCCGTTGGTGGACCCCAGATCCCGCACCACCCACATCCCGCTCTCGAAGCTCAGCTCCGCGTGATAGCGCGACACCGTGTCATGGCTGAGCCGCAGCCCGTTCCCCCGGTCCCGCCCGATCCTCAGCGCCCCGCGCAACTCGGGCCCGGGCAGCAGCAACTTGGGCAGCCGCTCGGCCTGCCAGGCCCGCCGCATCTTGACGGTGAAGCCGGAGACGGCCCGCACCGACCCGAACACCGCCCGCGAGAGCGCCCCCTCCTGCGGCAGATCGGCCGTCAGCTCGGAGAGCTGGGCCACACTGCGCGCCGCGAGCGCCAGCTCCATCCGCCGGATGAAGGTGTCGTGCGACAGCCGTCCCTCGGCGGCCCCGTCCCGCAGCACCTTCAGCGCCCGGTCCCGCTGCGCGTCGGTGACGCGGGGCGCCGGCTGGGGGTGGAACTGCGAGGTGGTCACCGCCCGATTGTCCGCCACGCCGCAACACGCTGTCCAGCGCCGCACCCGCCCCCACCGGCCCGCCGGCGGGCCGTCAGCGAACCTCCGTCGGAAACGAATTGATCTCACCACCCCGTCCTGCCCCCGGTTGTCGGTGGCAGCGTGTTGACTGTTGACAGCGGTGTGTGAGCACCGCGAGAAGACCGCCCGCGCCCGACGGCACGGGGCGACACCGACCGAGGACGGGCGAGAGACGGATGACCGAGGGGGCCGAGGTGGCACGGTTCGAGGTGTGGGCACCGGACAAGGACGAGGTGACGCTCGACGTGGGCGGCGAGCGCCTCCCCATGGAGCGGGACGTCTCCCGCCAGGGCTGGTGGGCCGCCCAGGCCCCGGCGGAGGACGGCACCCGGTACGGCTTCTCGGTCGACGGCGGCCCGGTCCTCCCCGACCCCCGCTCCCGCCGCCAGCCCGACGGCCCGGACGGCCTGAGCGCCGTCGTCGACCACGACGCGTACGCGTGGCGTGTCCCGTGGCCCGGCCGCGGCCTGCCGGGCGCGGTCCTCTACGAGTTGCACGTCGGCACCTTCACCCCCGAGGGCACGCTCGACGCCGCGGCGGACAGGCTGGACGCCCTGGCCGCCCTCGGCGTCACCCACGTCGAGCTGATGCCGCTCGCCCCGTTCCCGGGGGTGCACGGCTGGGGGTACGAGGGGGTCTCCCTCTGGGCGGTCCACGAACCGTACGGCGGCCCGGCGGCCCTGAAGCGCTTCGTCGACGCGGCCCACGAGCGCGGCCTCGGCGTCGTCCTCGACGTGGTCCACAACCACCTCGGCCCCTCCGGCAACTACCTCCCCGCCTTCGGCCCGTACTTCACCGACACCCACCACACCCCGTGGGGCTCGGCCGTCAACCTCGACGCCCCCGGCTCCGACGAGGTCCGCGCCTTCCTGGTGGAGAGCGCCCTGGCCTGGCTGCGCGACTACCACCTGGACGGCCTGCGCCTGGACGCCGTGCACGCCCTCTGCGACACCCGGGCGGTGCACTTCCTGGAGGAGCTGGCGGACGCCGTCCGCGACCTCTCCCGCGACCTGGGCCGCCCGCTCTTCCTCATCGCCGAGTCCGACCTCAACGACCCGCGCCTGATCACCCCGAGGGACCAGGGCGGCCTCGGCCTCCAGGCCCAGTGGAACGACGACTTCCACCACGCCCTGCACACCGCCCTCACCGGCGAGGCCGCCGGCTACTACGCGGACTTCGCCGAACACCCCCTGCGCGCCCTGGCCAAGACCCTCACCGGCGGCTTCTTCCACGACGGCACGTACTCCTCCTTCCGCGGCCGCACCCACGGCCGCCCCCTGGACCGCACCCGCGTCTCCGCCCACCGCCTCCTCGGCTACGCCCAGACCCACGACCAGATCGGCAACCGCGCCCAGGGCGACCGCCTCGCCGACTCCCTCCCGCCCGGCCTGCTGGCCTGCGCGGCCGCACTGGTCCTCACCGGCCCGTTCACGCCGATGCTCTTCATGGGCGAGGAGTGGGGCGCGCGCACCCCCTGGCAGTTCTTCACCGACCACACCGACCCGGAGCTGGCCGACGCGGTCCGCCAGGGGCGCCGCCGTGAGTTCGCCGCGCACGGCTGGGCCGAGAAGGACGTCCCGGACCCGCAGGACCCCGCCACCCGCGACCGCTCGTGCCTCGACTGGTCGGAGCGGGAGCGCGAGCCGCACCGGCACCTCCTGGAGTGGCACCGCACCCTGATCGCCCTGCGCCGCGCCCGTCCCGACCTCCTCGACGCCGACCTGGCGGCGGTCCGCGTCGCCTTCGACGAGCAGGCCCGCTGGTTCGCCTTCCGCCGGGGCGACATCAGGGTGGCCCTCAACCTCGGCGACGAACCGGCGGCCATCCCCCTCGGCGGCGGCGCCCTGCGCACCCTCGCCGGCTGGGACGACTCGGCCTCCCTGGACGGCGACGGTGTCCTCCACCTCGGCCCGCGCTCGGCGGTCGTCCTGGGCGAACGGTGACCCCGCCGATACGCCTCCGGGCCGCCGCCTACGTGATCCGGCGCGGCCCGGCCCCGGCCCTGCTCGTCTTCGACCACGTGGGCATGCCGGAGGCGGGCACGCAGGTCCCGGCGGGCGGCATCCGCCCCGGCGAGCCACCGGAGCGGGCGGTGGTGCGGGAGACGGCGGAGGAGACGGGAGTGGCCGCCACCGTGGTGCGGCGCCTCGCGGTGGAGGAGAAGCCGCACCCCGACACGGGACTCCCCCGGCGGACGACCTTCTTCCTCCTCCACGCCCCGGACGAGGCGCCGGACAGTTGGCTCCACCAGGTCGGGGGCGAGGACGGCGACGCGGGGTTCACCTTCGCCTGCCGCTTCGTCCCTCTTCCGCTGGACGGCCCGTTGGCCGACGGACAGGACGCCTGGCTGGCCTCGGCCGACCCCGCCTGGGCCACCCCCGGCCCGCCGTCCGCCCCCGCCGCCGCGAAGTGCTCGTAACCGTTCCGCCGAACTCCGCCCGGGGGAACGCCTGTTCTGCTGGGATGGCACCGGCGGCCCGCCGGGCAACCCGCCGGTGCCCGGGCCCGACCGGCGCGAAAGGATGCGGACGTATGAGCCTCGCCCAGCTGCACCACACCTCGTCCGGCCCCGGCCTGGCCGCCGTCTCCCCGGGTGTCCCGCCCGGCATCCGCAAGGCGGCGGAACACCTCTTCGGCTACGTCCCGCCCCGGGGCACGCCCCCGCACCCCACCCCCGCCGAGGTGGACCGGCTGCCCACGGCGTACGCGCTCACCGCGCTGGAGGACGGCAGCCTCCTGCTCAGCCACACCGCGCCCGTGGCGGCCGGCGGCCCGGCCGGCCTCACCGCCCACACCCACGCGGTGCACCTCCCGCACGGGGCGGCCCTGCCGGACGACGCCCTGCCGGTCTTCTGCTGGGGTGCGCCGCAGTGGGCCCGTACCACTCCCGAGGGCGGAGTCCCGAAGCCCGTCGCCGCCTTCACCCCGGCCCGCGAACTGAGCCGAAGCGCGCTCACCCAGTTCGCCGCCACCCGCACCCCGTGGCTCGCCGACTTCTTCGCCGCGATACGCACCCTGGTCGCCGACCCGGCGAGCCCGCCCCTCGTCGTGGTCGAGCGCGACCCGGTGGCCGTCGCCCGCTGGCTCGCCCTGGCCGCGACCGCCCTCCCGCCGTCCGAGGCCCACCGGCTCACCTTCACCACGTACACCCGCGTCCCCGCCCACGGACACCGCATATCGGGCATGCTCCCCGAGGACTACGCCGCCCTGGACGACCCGGGCCGCTACCGGGTTCTCGACTGCTCCGCCGCCCCTCCGCCCCCGCGTCCCGTCCCGGACCTCTGGGCCCGCCTCTGCGCCCGCGTCTGGCTGGCCGGCGCCCCCGGCCTCTTCAAGGAGACGGCCCACTCCCCCGAGCCGGGCTGCCTGGCCGCCGCCGCGGTACGCACCGGGGTCCAGGTCGATGCCGAGGCCCGTGCGGTCGCCGCCGCCTGGATCGCCGCCGCCGGACCCGCCGTGGGCCAGAGCCAACTCGCCGCCTTCGTCACCGCCCTCAGCGCCGCCGCCGACCAGAGCGACCCGGTCGAGGCCCCCGCCCTCACGGGCCTGCGCGAGGCACTCCGCGGCCGCCTGACCGTCAGCCAGCTGGAACCCCTGACGGCGACCGCCCTCACCGCCGCCGTCCGCACCGACATGCCCCGCCTCCCCTTCCTCTACGCCGGGGACCTCGGCCCCGCGCTGCGCGACCGGCTGGCGTCCCGGCTCCGCTCCGACATCCGGCGCGGCCTCACCGACCCCGCCGCCCCTCCGCTCGGCCGCCCGTTGGCCCTGCTGCGGATCGCCGAGACCCTGGGCGTCGACCACGCCGACCTGCTGCCGGAACTCACCTCCCGCGCGGCCCGCGCCGTCTTCGCCGACCCGGAGGCGGCCGCCGGCATCGAGGAGTTCCGCTCCACCCTGACCGGCAGCCCCTCCGTACGGAACGCGGTGGTCGACCGCCTCGACGCCCTGGCGGCCGAGGACCCCGCCGCCGGCTCGCGCGTACTGGCCGCGCTGCCGCTGGAGGTGGACCGCTTCTCCGCGCCCCACCTGCTGCTCTGCTCCCTGCCGGTTCCGGAGGGCGACCGCGTCGCGGCGGTGGAGGGTCTGCTGCGCGCGGGCGGCCTGTCGCCCATGACCGCCCCCGAGGCGCTGGGGACCGCGGCCCGCCGCGTCTGGGCGGAGGTTCCGCCCACCGGTGACGAGGCCCGGCGCCTCCTGGCCGCCACCGGCTCCGACACCCACCGGACCGCCGGCACCCTGCCGTTCCTGCTCCGCGCCGCCTTCGAGGCCCGCCCCGACGACGAGGAGGCCGGCCTGCTGGCGACCGACCTCCTCAACTCCTTCGCCCCCGACCTCACGGCCCGCGACTGCGTCGCCCTGGACCTGCTCCTCTACACCGACCGCCTCGGCACCCCCGCCGAGGGCACCGAATGGGTACGCCACCTCACCGAGCACGCCACCGCAGCGGCCCCTCTGCCGGACGCCCTGCGAACCCGCGCGGAACGCGCCCTCGCCCACCGTCTCCTCGCGGGCGAGGCCGACGACATCGCCGAACTGAGCGACCTCGCCCGCTCCGGAGAGCCCGCGTTCCTCGCCGCGTACGCCGAGGTGGCCGCCGAGGACGCCACGGCCCGGCGTCTCCGCACCGACCCGGCGTACGCGGCGGCCTGCTTCCGCGACTGGTCGTCCCATCCGGGCGCCACCCCCGCATGGGACGAGACCCGGCTCTCCCTCCTCACCACGGTGCTCCGCCCCGTCGTCCGCGCCCTGCCGGCGGAGGAAGTGCGCCAGATCGAGCACCTGCTGGCCTCCCACCGCAGCACCCTCGCCGAGGAGTTCCGCGCGGCCAACCAGGGCCGCCTGACCCGCCTCACCCGTGGCCTGACGACCCGAGGCCGCCGCCGCGGTACCCCGTCGTAGCCACGGCGTTCCAGGAGGCGGGCACAGCGAAGCCCCTGGGGTGCGATCGAGAAATCTGACGTCTCCACCGCACTGCCCGGGGGCCTCGTTAATTACCATCCTGCCGCACTTCCACCCGCCCCATCGGCCACGGAACGGGTCCCCGGCCCCTCGTCACTCGCGAGAGCGACAGCCACCGCAAGCCCGGCCCGCCCCGGCGTACGACGCCTGCACAGATGTACCGAACACCTCATCCACCAGCAACGCCGAGCCGCGCACCCTCACATCCGAGACTTCAGTACGTCGACCTCGCAGCCCGGCGCGAACGGGTCGAAGCCGTGCTCGCTCAGCCACCGGACCGCCAGCAGACTCCTCAACGCCCACCACGCCCGGACCACTTCGAGATCGACATGACCGCCGTAGCCGGCGAGGAGATCACCGAGACGCTCCTCGTGTCCGAGCGAGAAGGTGGCGAGGTCGTACAAGGGGTCGCCCTGGCCGGCCTCGGACCAGTCGATGACGCCCGTGACCTCGTCGCCGTCCAGGAAGACGTGCGCGATCTGGAGATCGCCGTGCGTGAACGCGGGGGTCCACTCCCGGAACGCGACCTCGGCCACCCGCCGATTGCGCGTGACCAGCTCGGCCGGCAGCAAGCCCTTCACCACCAGCAACCGGCACTCCCGGTCGAGTTCCTCCGCCAGCGTGACGACGCTCCGGCCGGCCCGCCCGGTCCACGACGGCAGCGGCGCCTCGTGCAGCTGCCGGATGGCGGCGCCCGCAGCCATCCACGCCGCCGACGTTCCGGTCGAGGGCCCGCCCAGACGCCCGAGCGTCGTCCCGCGAAGGGCGGCGAGCGCGAGCACGGGCGGCTTGTGCCACAGAACGTCCGGAGTGGGGACCGGCGCGAGCGCCATCGCCTGGACCTCGACATCGACGCGCGCCCGATCCGCGTCCACCTTCAGATACACGTCACCGACGCGCAGAGTCGCCCGCTCGGAATGGGCGACAACAACTTCGACCTCATCATCCATGGCCGCCCAGTATCCCGGGGAGGACCGCCGCCGTCGCCGGATTTATCGCGCACCCGGGCAACAAAAAAGTGGTGGTCCCCGGACCGAAATCCGGGGACCACCACTCTCAATAATAGTTCGGCGGCGTCCTACTCTCCCACAGGGTCCCC
>NZ_JOII01000002.1 GCF_000719955.1 Streptomyces albidoflavus | reverse complement strand
CGAACCCGGAAGCTAAGCCTTACAGCGCCGATGGTACTGCAGGGGGGACCCTGTGGGAGAGTAGGACGCCGCCGAACTTTCTTTGGCCTCGGGCCCTGGGAACCTTGTGAAAACAGGTTTCCAGGGCCCGAGGCATTTCTGCGTTCAGCGGCATTCAGGGGGACTTGTGCCCCCTCTGTGAAGGGAGCGCGGGCCGGGGGGTAAGGTCGGGGGGCAACATTGGCGCGTTACACCACAGGAGGCCCCCGGGTGGAGGTCCAGGAGACTCGGGTCCAGACGGACCGGGTCCTCACCATCCCCAACGTCCTCAGCATGGCCCGCCTGGTCGGCGTACCGCTGTTCCTGTGGCTCATCCTCCGGCCCGTCTTCGGCGGCCCGAACAGTGACGGCTGGGCGCTGCTGGTGCTCGCCCTGAGCGGCGTCAGCGACTACCTGGACGGGAAGCTGGCCAGGCGCTGGAACCAGATCAGCCGCCTGGGCCGGCTGCTGGACCCGGCCGCGGACCGGCTGTACATCCTCTCGACGCTGGTCGGCCTCACCTGGCGGGAGATCCTGCCCTGGTGGCTCACCGGCCTCCTCCTCGCCCGCGAACTGATGCTGCTGGTCATGGTGGGCATCCTCCGACGCCACGGTTATCCGCCTCCCCAGGTGAACTTTCTGGGGAAGGCCGCTACCTTCAACTTGATGTACGCGTTTCCGCTGCTGCTCCTCAGCGAGGGCGGCAGCTGGCTCGCGTCCCTCGCAGCTGTTTTCGGATGGGCGTTCGCAGGATGGGGTACAACCCTCTACTGGTGGGCAGGGATTCTCTACGTGGTCCAGGTCCGCCGGCTTGTCCGGGCGGACGCCACGGCCGATTGAGCCCCGCCATTGGGCGGCCGTAAGGCTGATGGTCCGCGCCATACCTAGTCGCGGGCCGGACCGGCCGGGTGAAGTCGGCAAGACCGTCGTCTCTTCAAGGAGGACGCTTCCGACATGAAGGCCGTCGTAATGGCCGGAGGCGAAGGCACCCGTCTTCGCCCCATGACCTCAAGCATGCCCAAGCCGCTCCTGCCGGTGGTCAACCGGCCCATCATGGAGCACGTGCTCAGGCTGCTCAAACGGCACGGGCTCTCCGAGACCGTGGTCACCGTCCAGTTCCTGGCCTCGCTCGTCAGGAACTATTTCGGTGACGGCGAAGAACTCGGGATGGAACTCACCTATGCCAATGAGGAGAAGCCACTCGGGACAGCCGGCAGCGTCAAGAACGCGGAGGAAGCCCTCAAGGACGACGCCTTCCTCGTCATTTCCGGCGACGCACTCACCGATTTCGACCTCACCGATCTCATCGCCTTCCACAAGGAGAAGGGCGCCCTGGTCACGGTCTGTCTGACCCGCGTCCCCAATCCACTGGAATTCGGCATCACCATCGTCGACGACGACGGCAAGGTGGAGCGTTTCCTGGAGAAGCCGACCTGGGGCCAGGTCTTCTCCGACACCGTCAACACGGGCATCTACGTCATGGAGCCGGAGGTCTTCGACTACGTCGAGGCCGACACCTCCGTCGACTGGTCCGGCGACGTCTTCCCGCAGCTGATGAAGGAAGGCAAGCCCATCTACGGCTATGTCGCCGAGGGCTACTGGGAGGACGTCGGCACCCACGAGAGCTATGTGAAGGCCCAGGCCGACGTCCTGGAGGGCAAGGTCGACGTCGAACTCGACGGATTCGAGATCTCGCCCGGCGTCTGGGTCGCCGAGGGCGCCGACGTCCACCCCGACGCGGTGCTGCGCGGACCGGTGTACATCGGTGACTACGCCAAGGTCGAGGCGGGCGCCGAGATCCGCGAGGACACCGTCATCGGCTCCAACGTGGTGGTCAAGAGCGGCTCCTTCCTCCACAAGACGGTCGTGCACGACAACGTCTACATCGGGCAGCAGAGCAACCTGCGCGGCTGCGTGATCGGCAAGAACACCGACGTGATGCGGGCCGCCCGGATCGAGGACGGCGCCGTCATCGGCGACGAGTGCTTCATCGGCGAAGAGTCGATCATCCAGGGCAACGTCCGCGTCTACCCCTTCAAGACCATCGAGGCCGGCGCCTTCGTCAACACCTCGGTCATCTGGGAGTCGCGCGGCCAGGCGCACCTCTTCGGCGCCCGCGGCGTCTCCGGCATCCTCAACGTCGAGATCACCCCCGAACTCGCGGTCCGCCTCGCCGGCGCGTACGCCACCACCCTCAAGAAGGGCTCGACGGTCACCACCGCCCGTGACCACTCGCGAGGCGCCCGCGCCCTCAAGCGGGCGGTCATCTCCGCCCTCCAGGCCAGCGCCATCGACGTACGCGACCTGGAGAACGTGCCGCTGCCCGTCGCCCGGCAGCAGACGGCGCGCGGCAGCGCCGGCGGCATCATGATCCGGACCACGCCGGGTGTCCCCGACTCCGTCGACATCATGTTCTTCGACGGGCGGGGAGGCGACCTCTCCCAGGGCAGCCAGCGCAAGCTGGACCGGGTCTACGCCCGCCAGGAGTACCGGCGTGCCTTCCCCGGGGAGATCGGCGACCTGCACTTCCCGTCAAGCGTCTTCGACTCGTACACCGGCTCGCTGCTGCGCAACGTCGACACCAGCGGGATCGCCGACTCCGGGCTCAAGGTCGTCGTCGACGCCTCCAACGGCAGTGCCGGACTGGTCCTGCCCAGCCTGCTGGGGCGGCTCGGTGTCGACGCGCTCACCATCAACCCGGGGCTCGACGAGTCCCGGCCGACCGAGACCGCCGAGAGCCGCCGGGCCGGACTGGTACGCCTCGGCGAGATAGTGGCCTCCGCGCGGGCCGCCTTCGGCGTCCGGTTCGACCCCGTCGGCGAGCGGCTCTCGCTCGTGGACGAGAAGGGCCGGATCGTCGAGGACGACCGGGCTCTGCTGGTCATGCTCGACCTGGTCGCGGCCGACCGGCGCAGCGGGCGGGTGGCGCTGCCCGTCACCACCACGCGCATCGCCGAGCAGGTCGCCGCGTACCACGGCACGCAGGTCGAGTGGACGACCACCTCGCCCGACGACCTCACCCGGGTCGGCCGGGACGAGGCGACGATCTTCGGCGGCGACGGCCGGGGCGGCTTCATCGTCCCCGAGTTCAGCAGCGTCTTCGACGGCACCGCCGCGTTCGTACGGCTCATCGGTCTGGTGGCGAGGACCCAGCTCACCCTCAGCCAGATCGACGCCCGCATCCCGCGCGCCCACGTCCTCAAGCGCGACCTCGCCACCCCGTGGGCCGTCAAGGGCCTGGTCATGCGGCGGGTGGTCGAGGCGGCCGGCGACCGGTACGTGGACACCACGGACGGCGTCCGGGTCGTCGAGGCCGACGGGCGCTGGGTGATGGTCCTGCCCGACCGGGCCGAGGCCGTCACCCACCTGTGGGCCGAGGGGCCGGACGACGAGTCGGCCGAAGCCCTGCTGGACGAGTGGGCGGCCGTGGTGGACAGCGCCGGGCGCTGACACCGGAACAACCGCCACCGGGCGGCCGCGGGCAGGACGCCCGCGGCCGCCCGAGCGCATTCGGAGGTGGGGCCCCGGCCGTGCGACGATGTGCGGCATGTCGCAGCAGCCCCCCGAACGGAGCACCGTCCCGCGCCGCCCGCGCCCCGACGCCTCCATGTCGCTGCTCACCAACGTGATGGACCACAGCCTGGACGACGGCTACGCCGAGGCGGCCGCCCGCCGGGCCGCCGACGGCACCGCGGGCGTCCCGCGCACCCTCAAGGCGAAGCTGGGGCTGGCGGCCGGGCTGGTCCTCGCCGCCCTCGTCGTCACCGTCGGGGCCGCCCAGGCCCGCGAGGACGCACCGGTCGTCGCCAAGGAGCGCGAGGAGCTCATCGACCGGATCGAGAGCGGATCGGCGACCGCCGACGGTCTCGAGAAGGACGTCGAGAGCCTGCGGACCGAGGTGGGCAAGCGCCAGCGCGAGGCACTCCAGAAGCACGGCGGGGACCAGGGCGCCCTGGTCGGTCTCCTCTCGGGCTCCACCGCCGTCCACGGCCCCGGCCTCAAGCTGGTGGTGGACGACGCCAAGGGCTCCGACACCGGGGGCGGCGGACCGCGCGAGAGCGCCGGGTTCTCCGACACCGGGCGACTGCGCGACCGCGACATGCAACGCATCGTCAACGGGCTCTGGCAGTCCGGCGCCGAGGCCGTGTCGATCAACGGCCAGCGCCTCACAGCCCTCTCGGCGATCAGAGCCGCGGGGGACGCCATACTGGTCGACAACAAGCCGCTGGGCCCGCCGTACACGGTGCTGGCGGTGGGCGACGGGCAGCGCCTCGCCGACCGTTTCCAGGGCAGCTCGGACGGGCAGTACCTCGCGGCACTGCGCGAGAACTTCGGCATCCGCACCAAGATCACCGCGGAGGACGAGGTCCGCCTGCCCGCCGCACCGAGCGTGAGCGTACGAATCGCGGAGCCGACCGCGGGAAAGGGCACATCTTGATCGCCGTACTGGGGCTCCTCGTGGGAGTCGTGGCCGGACTGCTGGTCCGGCCCGAGGTACCCGCCGTCGTCGAGCCTTATCTGCCGATCGCCGTGGTGGCGGCGCTGGACGCCGTCTTCGGCGGGCTGCGCGCCATGCTCGACGGCATCTTCGACGACAAGGTGTTCGTCGTCTCGTTCCTGTCGAACGTCGTCGTCGCCGCCCTCATCGTCTTCCTCGGCGACCAGCTCGGCGTGGGCGCCCAGCTCTCCACCGGCGTCGTCGTGGTCCTCGGCATCCGCATCTTCTCCAACGCCGCGGCCATCCGCCGGCACGTGTTCAGGGCGTGAGGCCGATGCGCGACGACGAGCCCGGCGCCCAGGGCCCCGACTCCGGCGACGCCCCCCGTCCGTCCGGCCCGCCCCGGCGCCAGCCGCTGCCCGAGGCGGCCCCCGCGCCCGCCGCCGAGCCGCCCCCGGAGGACGGGCCGGCCCCCGCCGAACTGACCGGCCGGCAGCGCCTGGTGAAGGGCCTGTGGCCACCGCGGGTGACCCGCGCGCAGCTCACCGTCGCCGTGCTGCTCTTCGTGCTCGGGCTCGGTCTGGCCATCCAGGTGCGCTCCACCAACGACACCGGGGCGCTGCGCGGCGCCCGCCAGGACGATCTCGTCCGCATCCTCGATGAACTCGACGACCGTACCGAGCGTCTGGAAGACGAGAAGCAGCGTCTGGAGGACCAGCGGACCGAGCTGGAGAACAGCTCGGACCAGGCCGAGGAGGCGCGCCGGCAGACCGTCGAGAAGGAGCGTCAGTTGGGCATCCTCGCGGGGAACGTCGCGGCGACCGGTCCGGGCATCACCGTCACCGTCCAGGACGCCGCCGGGACCGTCCGCGCCGACATGCTCCTGGACGCCGTCCAGGAGCTGCGGGCGGCCGGCGCCGAGGCGATCCAGGTGAACGACGTACGGGTGGTCGCGGGCACGTACCTGAGTGACGGGTCGGGCGGCGTCAACGTCGACGGGAACAAGATCACCCGTCCTTACCGTTTCAAGGTCATCGGCAACCCGCAGGATCTCGAACCGGCCCTCAACATCCCTGGCGGGGTGGTCCAGACGCTGGAGAAGGAGCAGGCCACGGTGGTGGTGACACGTGAGGAGAAGATCGTGGTGGACGCCTTGCGACCGGCGGAGCAGCCTGACTACGCTCGGTCGTCCAACGAGTGAGGCCCGAGCGTATGCACAGTGCCCGAGCGGGGCATGAGGTTGCGGGGGGTCGGCGCACAGCGGAGGCGGTGCGTGGTGGAAACTGTGCGGTGGAGACGGACGCGGTGAAGGCGTCCGGATCGGCCGTCGTGTGCAATCAGGGTTCGTCCTGCCCCACGGGCGGGTCTGTTTCGGTCAAGGGGAATCGCCCGTGAAGTTGTTTGCGAAGTTGTTCGGCAAGAGTGGGCGCGAGGACGGCGGCAAGGCCGCCCGGCACCGCGCCCCGCGCCAGGGAGAAGAGGAGCAGGGCGAGCGTCCCCTGTTCCGTGACGAGGTGGCCGGCGGTGACAATTCGGGCGCGTCGTCCGTTGACCGCTCCGGTGCCGGCGGCATAGGTTTCGGTGAACCATCAACCTCAAGTACGGGTGGAGACTTCGGTCCCGGCTCGTACGGAACCGAAGCCCCCGCAGGGCAGCCGCGGCAGGGAGGCCCGTCCATGGTGTGCAGCAGGTGCGGGCACCGTAACGCCGAGGCCAGCCGCTTCTGTTCCAACTGCGGAGCGCCCCTGACCGCCCAGGCGGCCCAGGAGCGCCCGTCGGAGACCACCTCGACGATCTCGATCTCCGGACTGGAGGCGTACGAGGCGGAGGTGACCGGGCAGAACCCGGCGCCGACGCTCTCCCCGGAGGCCCAGGCCGCCGTGGACGCCCTCCCGGCCGGATCGGCGCTGCTGGTGGTGCGCCGCGGGCCCAACGCCGGCAGCCGGTTCCTGCTCGACGGGGACCTGACGACGGCGGGGCGCCACCCGCAGGGTGACATCTTCCTGGACGACGTGACGGTCTCCCGCCGCCACGTCGAGTTCCGCCGCCAGGAGGACGGGGCCTTCACCGTCGCCGACGTGGGCAGCCTCAACGGCACCTACGTCAACCGCGAGCGCATCGACGCCGTCGCGCTCGCCAACGGCGACGAGGTGCAGATCGGCAAGTACCGGCTGGTCTTCTACGCCAGCCAGCGGGGCATCTGACCGTCAGGAAGGTCTATGCGTCAATCAGCGAGGGGCGGTGCCGGAAACGGCACCGCCGCCGCGGACAGTCGGCCGGTGAGTATCGGCACGGTGCTCAGCACGCTCCGTGACGAATTCCCCGAAGTGACCATCTCCAAGATCCGTTTCCTGGAGTCCGAGGGGCTCGTCGAGCCGCAGCGCACCCCCTCGGGGTACCGCAAGTTCAGCCCGCAGGACATCGAGCGGCTCGCCCAGGTCCTGCGTATGCAGCGCGACCACTACCTCCCCCTCAAGGTCATCAAGGAGCACCTCGACGCCGTCGAGCGCGGCGAGGAGTACCCGCTCCCCGGCGTCGGCCGGCAGCGCGAGGCCCAGGAGACCGACCCCGGCGCCCCCACCGTCCGCCGCGTCGGCCGGGCGGAGCTCCTGGCCGCCGCCGAGGTCGGCGAGGAGGAACTCGCCGAATGGGAGTCGTACGGGCTGATCGGCCCGCTGCCCGAGGGGGACTACGACGCCCGGGCGGTGCGCGTCGCCGCTCTGGTGGCCGAACTGGGCCGCTCGGGAATCGAGCCGCGGCACCTGCGGGCCATGAAAGCCGCCGCCGACCGGGAGGCATCCCTGGTCGAGCAGATCGTCGCGCCCCTGCGCCTGCACCGGAATCCGCAGACCAGGGCCCATGCCCAGGAGCGGACCAAGGAGCTGGCCGAGCTCACCACGAGCCTGCATTCGGCGCTCTTCCAGAGCGCTCTCGGGGTACGCCTGCCCTGATCCGGACCGATCCAGCCGGAGCCCGACTACCCAAACCCGTCGGGCACGTCCTAGGGTTGCTGTGTGAACGAGCTCGACGTCGTAGGTGTCCGGGTCGAAATGCCCTCCAACCAGCCGATCGTGCTCCTGCGCGAAGTGGGAGGCGACCGCTACCTCCCCATCTGGATCGGACCGGGTGAGGCGACCGCCATCGCGTTTGCCCAGCAGGGCATGACCCCTGCCAGGCCGCTGACGCACGACCTCTTCAAGGACGTCCTGGAGGCCGTGGGGCAGGAGCTGACCGAAGTGCGCATCACCGACCTGCGGGAAGGCGTCTTCTACGCGGAGCTGGTCTTCGCCAGCGGGGTCGAGGTGAGTGCCCGCCCGTCCGACGCCATAGCCCTCGCGCTGCGCACCGGCACGCCGATCTACGGCAGTGACGGGGTGCTCGACGACGCGGGGATCGCCATCCCCGACGAGCAGGAGGACGAGGTGGAGAAGTTCCGCGAGTTCCTCGACCAGATCTCGCCGGAGGACTTCGGCACCAACAACAGCCAGTAGCGATCGGCCGACTCCTAGGGCCGATCGACGGCCTTTCCCGGAAACGGGACACGGTAAACCACCCTTGGGGGGAATATCACCCGGCGTGGCGAGCGCGGCGATCGTTGACGCACCCCGGGTGACTGCCTACCGTCGACAAGCAGGTCAAGGACGGAGGGTCGGCGTGAGCATCAGCGGCGACGGTACGACGGGGGGTGCTCCGGGGCTCAGCCCCCGCGAGCGCGGTCCGTACCCGCTTCACGGCAGGTCGGCGGCACGGCAGGCGCGGCCGGTCGAGGCCGTCGCCGACGGCGTGGAGAAGGCCGGGGACGACATCGGATACCGGGGTCCCACCGCCTGTGCCGCGGCCGGGATCACCTACCGCCAACTGGACTACTGGGCCCGTACCGGACTGGTCGAGCCGAGCGTCCGGCCGCCGCACGGGGGCGCGGCACAGCGGCTCTACAGCTTCCGCGACGTGGTCGTCCTCAAGATCGTCAAGCGGTTCCTCGACACCGGGGTCTCCCTCCAGAACATCCGCACCACCGTCCAGCACCTGCGGGACGGCGGCTTCCGCGACTTGGAGCGGATGACGCTGATGAGCGACGGCGCCACAGTCTACGAGTGCACCTCGCCCGACGAGGTGGTCGACCTCCTCCAGGGCGGCCAGGGCATCTTCGGCATCGCCGTGGGCGTCGTCTGGTCGGACGTGGAGAGGGCCCTCGCCCAGCTCCACGGGGAGCGGGTGGAGACCGGGGAGACGGTGGTGCGCCACCACCCCGCCGACGAGCTGGCCCGGCGGCGCAACCGGGCGGTCTGAACCGGCCCCCGGGCCGTCCGGCCGTCGTTGTCGGTGGCGTAGGGCAGCATCGACCACGTGAGATCCGCGCCCACGATCCTCCATCTCGACATGGATGCCTTCTACGCCTCGGCGGAGCAGGCCGCCAAGCCGAGCCTGCGCGGAAAGGCGGTGGTGGTCGGCGGGCTCGGGCCGCGCGGAGTGGTGGCGACCGCCTCCTACGAGGCGCGGCGGTTCGGGGTCCACTCGGCGATGCCCACCGCGCAGGCGCGCCGGCTCGCCCCGCACGCCGCGTACCTCACCCCCCGCTTCACCCTCTACCGCGACGTCAGCAACCAGGTCATGGGACTGCTGAGGGCACTCTCGCCGCTGGTGGAGCCGCTCAGCCTGGACGAGGCCTTCGTCGACCTGGAGGCGGGCGGGGCCGCCTTCGACAGTGCTTCGGCCCGCGAGGTGGGGGAGCGGCTGCGGGCGGACATCAGAAGAGTCACGGGGCTGAGCGGGTCGGTCGGGCTCGCCGTGTCGAAGATGCTCGCCAAGATCGGCTCGGAGCGGGCCAAGCCCGACGGGCTGGTCCTCATCGAGCCGGGCACGGAGCGCGAACTGCTGGCGCCACTCCCGGTCCGGGTGCTGCCCGGCGTTGGCCCGGCCACCGGTGACCATCTGCGCCGCGCGGGCATCACCACCGTCGACGAGATCGCCGAGGCCGGCCAGGACGAGCTGGTCCGGCTGCTCGGCCGGGCGCACGGCACCGGGCTGTACGCCATGGCTCTCGCCCTCGACGAGCGGCCCGTGGTCTCCGAGCGGGAGGGCAAGTCCGTCTCCGTGGAGGACACCTACGACCTCGACATCCACGACCGGGTCCGGGTGCGCGGCGAGGTGGCGCGGCTGGCGGAGCGGTGCACCCGCCGGCTGCGCGAGGCGGGCCGCTCCGGGCGCACGGTGGTCCTCAAGGTCCGCCGGTACGACTTCTCGACGCTGACCCGCTCGGAAACCCTGCGCGGCCCCACCGACGACCCCGCGGTGGTCCGGGAGGCCGCAGCGCGGCTCCTGGAGGGCGTGGACACCACCGGCGGGGTCCGCCTCCTCGGCGTGGGCGTCAGCGGCCTCGCCGACTACACGCAGGAGGACCTGTTCGCCCAGGCCGCGGGGGAGCGGGCGGCGGCGGAGGCGGAGGCTGCCGCGGAGGCGGACGAGCAGGCGACGCCGGGGCCCGCGGCCGAGGCGGTGGAGCCGGGCGCACCGGCCGCGCCGGAGGAGCGGCGCTGGCCCGCCGGTCACGATGTCGTCCACGCCGTCCACGGGCCCGGCTGGGTGCAGGGCAGCGGGGTCGGACGCGTGACCGTGCGGTTCGAGACGCCGACCTCGGCGCCGGGCCGGGTGCGTACCTTCCGCACGGACGACCCGGAGTTGAGCCTGTCGGCGCCGCTGCCCCTGGTCGAGGAGGATGGCGGGGCCGGCCGAGGGTGAGCGGGGCGGTCAGGGCTCCTCGGTGCCCGCGATGCGGCCGAAGTCGCGGTCGGGGGGCGGTTCGGGGGCGCCGATGTCCAGCCCGTAGTGGTGGTAGAGCTGGAGTTCCTGCTCCGGGGAGAGGTGGCGGCCCACGCCGAAGTCGGGGGCCTCGCGGATGAGGGCGCGTTCGAAGGGGATGCGCAGCCCTCCTTCGACCAGCTCGCTCGGTTCCAGGGGGACGAAGGCGTCGCGGCTGAACAGGCCGGTGCGTACGGCGGCCCACTCCGGGACGCCGGTGGCGTCGTCCAGATAGACCTCGTCGACCGTGCCCACCTTGGTGCCGTGGCGGTCGAACGCCTTGCGTCCGATCAGGCTGCGGGGATCGATATCGCTCTGCACGGAACCCTCCCAGGGGCATCGCAGCACATGCGTCCCTCCTACGAAAGGGCACATCCCGCCGCTCGGCCACTCGAACGGACCCGGCGCGGTTCCCGCTGATAGGCTGGTTGTGGCTGTCGACCCCGTGCGGGAGAGTCCTCCGGCGTTCACCGCGGAGGCGCCGAAGGAGCAAATCCTCCCCGGAATCTCTCAGGCCCCCGTACCGCACGGACGAGGTCACTCTGGAAAGCAGGGCGGGAGGCGGACGCTCCGTGCGCACCCTGACCTCACCGACGGTGAAAACCGGCGTCCGCGCCGGTGAAGCTCTCAGGTCCGGATGACAGAGGGGGAGGCCGTACGGGCACCCGCGGCGGGTGTCCCACGCAGGTCGCGTCGACCAGGAGGCCTCCGCATGACCGCCAACCGCACCCCGCTCTCCCGCCTCGAACAGGGCGTCCCGTTCGAACAGCGGCACATCGGGCCCGACGCCGGTGACCGCGCCAAGATGCTGGCTCAGGTGGGCTACGGCTCGCTGGACGAACTCACCGCCGCCGCCGTCCCCGACGTGATCAAGAGCGCCGAGGCGCTGGACCTGCCCGACGGCCGCTCCGAGGCGGAGGTCCTCGCCGAACTGCGCAGCCTCGCCGACCGCAACCAGGTCGTCGACTCCATGATCGGCCTCGGCTACTACGGCACCTTCACCCCGCCGGTCATCCTGCGGAACGTCATGGAGAACCCGGCCTGGTACACGGCGTACACGCCCTACCAGCCGGAGATCTCGCAGGGCCGGCTGGAGGCGCTGCTGAACTTCCAGACCACGGTCGCCGACCTCACCGGCCTGCCCACCTCGGGCGCCTCGCTGCTGGACGAGGGCACCGCCGCCGCCGAGGCGATGGCGCTCTCGCGCCGGGTCGGCAAGGTCAAGCAGGGTGTCTTCCTCATCGACGCCGACGCCTTCCCGCAGACCGTCGCGGTGATCGAGACCCGCGCCGAGCCGACCGGCGTCGAGGTGGTCGTCGCCGACCTCAGCGAGGGCATCCCCGCCGAGGTCGCCGAGCGAGGAGTCTTCGGCGTCCTGCTCCAGTACCCCGGCGCCTCCGGGGCCGTCCGCGACCTCAAGCCGGTCATCGACGCCGCCCACGAGCTGGGTGCCGTCGTCACCGTCGCCGCCGACCTGCTCGCCCTGACCCTGCTGACCCCGCCCGGCCAGCTCGGCGCCGACATCGCCGTCGGCACCACCCAGCGCTTCGGTGTCCCGATGGGCTTCGGCGGCCCGCACGCCGGATACATGGCGGTCCGTGAGAAGTTCGCCCGCAGCCTGCCCGGCCGCCTGGTCGGCGTCTCGGTCGACGCCGACGGCGACCGCGCGTACCGGCTCGCCCTGCAGACCCGTGAGCAGCACATCCGCCGCGAGAAGGCCACCAGCAACATCTGCACCGCGCAGGTGCTGCTCGCCGTGATGGCCGGCATGTACGCGGTCTACCACGGGCCCGAGGGGCTGCGCGCCATCGCCGGGCGCACCCACCGCTTCGCCGCGCTGCTCGCCGCCGGGCTGCGCCAGGGCGGCGTCGAGGTCACCGAGGAGTCCTTCTTCGACACCGTGACGGCGCGGGTGCCCGGCCGGGCCGCCCAGGTCGCCTCCGCCGCCCGCGAGCGGGGCATTAACCTCCGCCAGGTCGACGCCGACCACCTCTCCGTCGCCTGCGACGAGACCACCACCCGCGCCCGGCTCGCCGCGGTCTGGGAGGCCTTCGGCGTCGGCGCCGACATCGAGGAGCTGGACGCCTCCGCCCCGGACGCGCTGCCCGAGGCGCTGCTGCGCGAGGACGCGTACCTGACCCACCCGGTCTTCCACCAGTACCGCTCCGAGACCGCCATGCTCCGCTACCTGAAGCGGCTGGCCGACCGGGACTACGCGCTGGACCGGGGCATGATCCCCCTCGGCTCCTGCACGATGAAGCTGAACGCGACCACCGAGATGGAGCCGGTCACCTGGCCGGAGTTCGGCGCGCTGCACCCCTTCGCCCCCGCCGACCAGGCGCAGGGCTACCTCACGCTCATCCGCGAGCTGGAGGAGCGCCTCGCCGAGGTCACCGGCTACGACAAGGTCTCGCTGCAGCCCAACGCCGGTTCGCAGGGCGAGCTGGCCGGGCTGCTCGCCGTCCGCGGCTACCACCGGGCCAACGGCGACCTGGACCGCACCGTCTGCCTGATCCCCTCCTCGGCCCACGGCACCAACGCCGCCAGCGCCGTCATGGCCGGGATGAAGGTCGTCGTCGTCAAGACCTCCGACGACGGCGAGATCGAGATCGAGGACCTTCGGGCCAAGATCGAGCAGTACCGCGAGCAGCTCGCCGTGCTCATGATCACCTACCCGTCGACCCACGGTGTCTTCGAGGAGCACGTCGCCGACATCTGCGCCGCCGTCCACGACGCCGGCGGCCAGGTCTACGTCGACGGCGCCAACCTCAACGCGCTGGTCGGCCTCGCCAAGCCCGGCCGGTTCGGCGGCGACGTCTCCCACCTCAACCTGCACAAGACCTTCTGCATCCCGCACGGCGGCGGCGGCCCCGGCGTCGGCCCGGTCGGCGTCCGCGAGCACCTCGCGCCCTTCCTGCCCAACCACCCGCTCCAGCCCGCAGCGGGCCCCGCCACCGGCGTCGGCCCGGTCTCGGCGGCCCCGTGGGGCTCCGCGGGCATACTCCCGATCTCCTGGTCGTACGTCCGGCTGATGGGCGGCGAGGGGCTCAAGCGCGCCACCCAGGTCGCGGTTCTCGGCGCCAACTACATCGCCAAGCGGCTGGAGCCGCACTTCCCGGTGCTCTACACCGGCCCCGGCGGGCTCGTCGCCCACGAGTGCATCATCGACCTGCGCCCGCTCACCAAGGCGACCGGCGTCAGCGTCGACGACGTCGCCAAGCGGCTGGTCGACTACGGCTTCCACGCGCCGACCATGTCGTTCCCGGTCGCCGGGACGCTGATGATCGAGCCGACCGAGAGCGAGAACCTCGCCGAACTCGACCGCTTCTGCGAGGCGATGATCGCCATCCGCGGCGAGATCGAGCAGGTGGCCACCGGCGCCTGGCCCGCCGAGGACAACCCGCTGCGCAACGCCCCGCACACCGCCCGCACCCTCACCGGCGACTGGGACCACCCCTACAGCCGCGAGGAGGCCGTCTTCCCGGCCGGCGTGCACGCGGCCGACAAGTACTGGCCGCCGGTCCGCCGGATCGACCAGGCGTACGGCGACCGCAACCTGGTCTGCTCCTGCCCGCCGCTGGACGCGTACGAGGACTGATCCGCGGGCCTTCCCCCGGGGGAGGCCGCAGACACGTGAGGGCCGGTTCGGAGGCGTCTCCGAGCCGGCCCTGCCGTTTCCTCCCGCGCGGTGTGCGGCTGCCGCGCGCCCTCGCTCACGCCGCCGTGGTCACCCGGCCCGGGGTCAGCGGCCGGTGCGGTGCGACGATCTGCCCGTCGGGCAGCAGCTCGCCGGTGTCCTCGAAGAGGACGACGCCGTTGCACAGCAGGCTCCAGCCCTGTTCCGGGCGGTGCGCCACCACGCGGGCGGCCTCCCGGTCGGCGGAGTCGGCGGTGGGGCAGAGAGGCTGGTGCTGGCACATGGGTGGGTTCTTTCCCTGCGATGTGGTTGCTGTCCTGCTCGACGTGTTCTTCATGACCGCCCCCGTCTGATCGGTCGTCCCAGTGTTGCCCCGTGGCGCCGAATCCGCAGGCATTTCGCGGCAGCGCTCCTCACTGGGGGAGGACGCGTCACCCGTGCGGGCGGTTCATGTCAACTGCCCTGTCAATTCGGATGGTTGGAACTGGTCACATCGGGCTAGCCCACAAGAGGGGTGGTGCGCCCCGGGCGCGAGGAGGGAGCGTACGGCCTCCCCGCGCCCCGGGTGGTCAGGCCGGCAGGAGCGGGCCCGGCAGCTGGCCGGGGGTCAGGCGCCGGGTCAGCACCGGCAGCAGCTCGGAGGCCGGGTAGGGCCGGTGGGCGGCGATGCCGGGCGGGGCCGGGGCGATCGGGACCAGCAGGTCGGTGGGGAGCGGTCCGCCCCGGCCGGCGTCGGCCGCCGGGTCGCCGTGCAGCCAGAGCGTCAGCATGTACAGCCCCGGGACCGACAGCAGGCGCGGCTGGTGCGGCGCGGCGAGGCCGTCGGCCTGGCGCAGGGCCGCCTCGGTGGCGGTGACGTACGGACCTTCGAAGAAGTGCGAGAAGGCCCAGCCGTCCGGGGTGAGGCGGGTGTCGGCGGCGGCCACGGCCCGCTCGCCGCTGCGGATCAGGAACCGCCAGCCGGCGAGCCGGGTCGGCGAGTCGCTCTCCAGGGTGGCGCGGTCCATGACATGGACCGGCAGCGGGAGTTCCGGGCTGGTCGGGCCGGTCGCCGCGCGGAGCGCGGAGGTGCGGGCCTCGCGGACGGCCGTCGGGGAACCGAGGGCGGCGAGGACGCTGCGCTCGGCGGGCGCGGGAGCCGGGAAGAAGTGCAGCGGCATGGTGGGTCGCCTCTCGTCGGGCAGGCAGGGGACATCAGGGCAGGCGCGGACGACGCTGTCAGCTCAGAGCGAAGGGGCGGGGCAGGGACCGTCGGCCCCCTCCGGTAGAACGGTGCGTGAGGCCGCGATGATCCGCCGGACAGGTCCTGGCGGTCGCCAATTCACTGCCTCGTTCGCGGAGTTTATACGACGTGTGTTCCATCGGCGCTTCGCCTACCGTTGCTCGGAATTGCGGGCAAGGCGGTATTCGGTCGCCATAATGAGGGGTTCATCCGGATTTTCTCGGGACGGCACGCCTGTGACCTGGATATTCATCCCGTGGGCGGTCGGCCTGTTCCTGTCGGCGATTTCACCACCCGCCCGCCGCCCTCCGGGGGCCGAGTGAGCGACGGATCAGGGCCGAACAGGTGCCGTGCTGCGCGAGGTCATTCGCCCGCGGCTTGCCGCGTGAATGTGCCCAGTGCCTCGGTCCGGATCGAGCCTAGCGCGCGGCGGGCCGCCGCGGGGCGTTATGGATCGCATTGCCTGGGCATCATCTTCCGTGGACCAGCCCTGGTCGGCAGCCGGGGACCAGTACCCCGGGGAGGGCATCGATGGGCGAGAAGGTCGAGGCGGGATCGTTCGATCTGGCGGATCGGCATGCGTTCCGGCGCAAACTTCAGCAGTGCCAGCGGGCGCTGGAGCGGATGCTGGACGAGAAGCGCTTCGACCGCCCGAAGAACCTCCTGGGCCTGGAGATCGAACTCAATCTCGCGGGCTCCGACGGCCTGCCGCGAATGATGAACCAGCAAGTGCTGGAGCGGATCGCGAGCCGCGATTTCCAGACCGAGCTGGGAATGTTCAATCTCGAAGTGAATATCGCCCCCCACCGATTGGGTGATCGCGTACTGGACCGGCTGGCCGAGGAGTTGCGGATCGGCCTCGGGTATGCCGACCGTAAAGCCGGAGAGCTGGACGCCGGGATCGTCATGATCGGAATTCTGCCGACCCTCACCCGTGATGATCTGGTCTCCGCCAATCTCACCGACGTCGACCGCTACCGCCTTCTCAACGACGAGATCGTCGCCGCCCGGGGCGAGGAATTCCCGCTCGACATCGAGGGGGTCGAGCGGCTGCGCTACACCGCCTCGTCGATCGCCCCCGAGGCCGCCTGCACCTCCGTGCAGCTCCACCTCCAGGTGACCCCGGACCGCTTCGCCGACGTGTGGAACGCCGCGCAGGCCGTCGCCGCCGTGCAGATCGCGATCGGGGCCAACTCGCCGTTCCTCTTCGGCAAGGAGCTGTGGCGCGAGTCGCGGGCGCCCCTCTTCCTCCAGTCGATCGACACCCGTCCGGTGGAACTCCAAGTCCAGGGGGTGCGCCCGCGCACCTGGTTCGGCGAGCGGTGGATCTCCGGTGCCCGCGAACTCTTCGCGGAGAACCTGCGCTACTTCCCCGGGCTGCTGCCGATCTGCTCCGAGGAGGACCCCGAGGCCGCCCTGGCCGCCGGCCAGGCCCCCTCCCTCGCCGAGATGGTCCTGCACAACGGCACCGTCTACCGCTGGAACCGCCCGGTCTACGGCGTCGCCGACGGTGTGCCCCACCTGCGCGTCGAGAACCGCGTCCTGCCCGCCGGCCCCACCGTCGTCGACGTGGTCGCCAACGCCGCCTTCTACTACGGGCTGGTCCGCTCGCTGGCCGAGAGCCGCACCCCGGTCTGGACGAAGCTCCCCTTCGAGGCGGCCGAGGCCAACTTCGACGCCGCCTGCCGGTACGGGATCGACGCCCGCCTCACCTGGCCCAGGCGTGGCAAGTACACCGGGACCGCCGAGACCGACGCGGCCACCCTCGTCCTGGAGGAGCTGCTCCCGCTCGCCTCCGCCGGGCTGGACGCCTGGGGCGTCGACCCGGCCGACCGGGACCGCTACCTCGGCGTCATCGAGGCCCGCTGCCGCCGGCGGACCAACGGCGCCGCCTGGCAGGCGGCCACGTACCACCGGGCGCGGGAGAGCGGGATGGAGCGGCGTCCGGCGCTCGCCGCCATGGTGCGCCGCTACAGCGACCTGATGCACGCCGGGGAGCCGGTGCACACCTGGCCGGTCGGCGTCACCGACGCGACCGCCCGGCCGGTCTGAGCCCGGCCGGGCGGGGGAGCCGTACGGCTCGGGAGGTGGCGGCGGTCAGAGGGTGCTGCCCGCCTCCATGATCGCCTTGAGGATCACGGCGTGGATCTGCGCTGGGTCGCTGACCTGGTGACCGGAGCCGCCGGTGGCCTCGGCGATCTCCTTGACCTCCTCCTTGTCGGCGGCCGGGCCGACCGCGATGGCGATCACCGGGACGGGGCGGTCCGGGTCGCGCAGCCCCTCCAGCTCGGCGACGAGGGAGCTGCGGGAGATCGACCCCGGGTCCTCGTTGACCCCGTCGGTGAGGATCACCAGGGCGTTGAACTTCCCGCTGACGTAGCTGTCCTGCGCCGCCCGGTAGGCGGCGAGAGTCGTGTCGTAGAGCCCCGTCGCGCCGTCCGGGACGGGGGTGAGGTCGCCGAAGGCGGCGGTCAGCTTCTCGCGGTGCGCCTTGCCCTTCTCGTCCCGGTCGCCGAGGCGGCGGGTCTCGACCAGCTTGCGGAAGTCCTTGTCGCCGTCGAGGTGGGTGGCGAACTCCCACAGGCCGATCTCGTCGTCCGGGGTGAACTGGGAGAGCGCCTGGATCAGCGACGCCTTGGTGACGTCCATCCGCGACTGGTCGCGGCCCGGCACCGGCTGCGCCATCGAGCCGGAGGCGTCGACCACCGTGGTCAGCCGGGCGCTCTGCACCGTGATGGTCCACATGCCGAGCGTCTCCTGCACCGCCTCCGGGGCCGGCGGCTCGAACTCCTCCTGCTCGTACGGCTGCGGGGTGCGTCCGCCCGCCGCGGTGACGACGGCCTCGTCGGCGCCGCCGGACTCCGGGCGGAAGCCGTGCCGGGCGAGGACCCGGCGGCCCTCCGGCTCGCCGAAGAAGGTCATGAAGCGGACCGCCGCCCGGCTCTCGTCGGTGGTCTGCCCGCGCTCGTCGACCAGGGTGAAGGGGTAGTCGAGCAGCGGCGTGCCGTCCTTCGGGTAGAAGAGGTCGAGCCCCTCCTCTTCCTCGGTGCCGGCGTTGTGCCGGTGGGCGGCCTGCTCGGTGAGGATCAGCGCCTGGTTGCGGCGCGGGTTGCCCTGCTCGGTGCCGGAGTCGTCGCGGGCCAGAGTGTCCAGGACCTGGCCGTCGCTGTCCGACATGCGCGAGGCGAGGATCTTCGCGGCCTCGGCCACCTGGGTGTTGTCCTTGTCGCCCGCCTCGGCGGCGGAGGCGCCGACCATGGTGAGGGCGAGCAGGCCGGGGGCGCTGCGGGCCGGGTCGGCCGTGCCCAGGCGGAGCTTCTCGCCCGAGGTGGCCGCCGCGGTCAGCTCGGCCCAGCTGTACGTCTTCGACGGCCACCCCAGCGAGCGGGCGGCGCTCGGCAGCATGGCGACGCCCACCGGCGTGGCCGCGAGGTTGCCGGTGGGCGTGACGGGGGTGCTGTCGCTGTCGGAGCCCGCTCTGTCCAGCCAGAGGGCGGAGTCGGGCACCCACACCTCGTACTCGCCGCCCTTGCCCGCCCGCAGGGCGTCGGCCACCTGGTAGGCGTCGCGCGGCGTGACCCGGACGTCCATGCAGTGGCCGTCCGAGGTCACCTCCTTGTCGCGGATGTGGGTGGCCGCCTGTCTGAGCGCCGGGGCGATGTCCGGCGCGGCCACCACGTCGACGCGTACCGCCTCGTCCGTGCAGGAGCCGCCGAGCGGCAGCAGGCCGTTGCGTCCGGCCACCGCGGTGCCCGCGGCGACCGCGAGGACGAGGACCGTGGCGATGGCGACGGTGCGGCCCCGGGCCCGGGGGCGAGGGTCGGGCGCAGCGGCCCCGTACTCATCGGGCAAGCTGTGACGTCCCATTGCGGTGGTGCCCCTCCTTGAGCGATGAAGCAAGGAGAGGGGGACAGGCGCGCCGTCGACGGCGCCCGTCCCCCTCGGCCTGTCGCGCACGATCTTCGGATCTGTTTTCGAGACCCTAGCGGGGTGTGCGGGCGGATGGGCCGGGATTGCACAACTGGAGGCAGAGTGCGGACGGAGGCAGGGCTGGTGGCTGGTTCTCTACGGGGGGAAGATCCCTCACGACGGGTGTTCCGGGACGAAACGCTGATCGTGCTGGCGCTGTCGCTGGGGGCGAGCGCCGTCTCCTCCCTGATCAGTTTCGTCGGCTCGGTCACCCGGCCGGGCGGACTGAAGGACCAGGCGGCCAATCTCAACTCCTCGGCGGCGCCGGGGCGTCCGTGGCTGGATCTGGCCTGGCAGCTCTTCGGCATCGCGACCGCCCTGGTGCCCGTGCTGCTCGTCCTCCACCTGCTCACGCGGGAGGGCGCCGGAGCCCGTTCGATCGGCTTCGACCTCACCCGGCCGCGCTTCGACCTGACCCGGGGCACGGCTCTGGCGGCCTGCATCGGCAGCGCGGGACTCGCCTTCTACCTCGTCTCGCGCGCCGTCGGCATGAATCTCACCGTCGTTCCGGAGTCGCTGCCCGGCGAGTGGTGGAAGTTCCCCGTGCTGATCCTCTCGGCGGCCGAGAACTCGGTCCTGGAGGAGGTGATCGTGGTCGGCTACCTGCTGCGCCGGCTCGAACAGCTCGGCTGGAGTCCGGTCGCCGCCCTGCTGGCCAGCTCGGTGCTGCGCGGCTCGTACCACCTCTACCAGGGCATCGGCGGCTTCATCGGCAACCTGGTGATGGGCGTCGTCTTCGCCTTCCTCTACCAGCGCTGGCGCCGTGTCGGGCCGCTGGTGGTCGCCCACACCCTCCTCGACATCGGCGCCTTCGTCGGGTACGCGCTGCTGGCGGGGAAGGTCGGCTGGCTGCCGACGGCCTGAGCGGCCGCCGGCAGCCGGGCCCGGTCGCTCACACCAGCAGTTCGCCGTCGAGGACGGTGACCGCGTCGCCGGTCAGCAGCGTCCGGTCGCCGCGCACTTCGGTACGGACGATGCCGGTCCGCGCCCCGCCCTGGAACCCGGTCAGCCGGTCGCGGCCCAGGCGGGCCGTCCAGTACGGGGCGAGGGCGGTGTGGGCGCTGCCGGTGACCGGGTCCTCGTCGATGCCCACCTGCGGGAAGAAGCCGCGCGAGACGAAGTCGTAGCCGGCGGCCGGATCGTCGGCCAGGGCGGTGGCGATGATGCCGCGCCGGCTGTGGCGGACGAGGGCGCGGTGGTCGGGCTCCAGCTCCCGGACGGTCTTCTCGTCGGGGAGCTCCAGCAGCAGGTCGCCGCAGTGCGGGCCGGTGTCGTGGACGCTGAGCGGCACGGCGCCCAGGGCCTCGGCGAGTCCCTCGGGCAGGGGCTCCTCGGTCAGCGGGGCGGTGGGGAAGTCCAGCGTGTGCCCGCCGTCGGCGTTGGGCACCGCGGTGAGGACACCGCTGCGGGTGGCGAAGCGCAGCGGGCCCCCGCCCGGGGCGACCCGCCCGTCGGAGGTGAGCGCGTGGGCGGTGGCGAGGGTGGCGTGGCCGCACAGGTCCACCTCGCGGAGCGGGGTGAACCAGCGCAACGCCCAGTCGGCCTCGCCGCCCGGCTCCAGCGGATGGGCGAAGGCGGTCTCGGAGAGGTTCACCTCGGCGGCGATCCGCTGGAGCCGTTGGTCGTCGGGAAAGGCGTCGAGCAGCATGACCCCGGCCGGGTTCCCGGAGAAGGGGCGGTCGGTGAAGGCATCGATGATTCGCAGGCGCATGGGGCGAGCGTGCCGCCCCCCGGCCAACGGCGGCAAAGGCCAATCGCGGGTCGGTGGACCTGCTTTCGCCGCGCCCGGCACGGCTTCCGGCGCTCACCGGCGCCCGGCCGCGCCGCCCTCGGGGACCGTGGGTCGTACATTCCCGGAGACCAGGGCCCAGCGTTCGTGGTCCCGCCACTCCCCGTCGATCACCTGGAAGGCGGGCGAGAACCCCTCGTACCGGAACCCCAGCCGTTGGACGAGGGAGAGCGAGCGGGTGTTGCCGGGCTGGATGTTCGCCTCCAGCCGGTGCAGGCCCAGGGGACCGAAGGCGTACCGGATCACGAGGCCCAGCCCTTCGGTGAGGTAGCCCCGGCCGGTCGTCGCCGCGTACGCGGTGAAGCCTAGGGTGCCGCACTGCCGGCTGCCGCGGAGGATGTCGTTGACGTTGACTCCGCCCACGATCGCCCCGCTCTCTGGCAGGCAGATCACGAACCCCTCGTGCGCCGGCCGCCCGAACCGCTCCAGGCGGCGCTCGAACGCCTCCACCGTCGGCTCCTGGACGCCCAGCCAGGGCCGGTGCAGCTCGGCGCTCTCGCGGGTGAGGGCGGCGATCTCGGCGTAGTCCCGCCGGCGGAGGTGACGCAGGGCCACGCGGGGGCCCTGGCTGAGGTGGGGGCTGGGCTTGATCGATGCCATCGGCTCACGGTAGGGGGGCGGCCGGGGGCGGCGACAAGCAGGCGGCCTGTGCCGATGCGTGAGGTTCTCGCCCTCTCAGGGGATTTCGCGCGGCGGACGGGGGCGGTCGATCCCGGGTTTCTCGGCGAGGTCTGAGGCTCTCGGGCGTCGCTCGACGGCACGGGGGCGCGTACTAGGCTCGGCTTCGTGACCGCGTCCGCGCCCGATCCTCGGCTGGAGTCCCTGAGGGGCCGGCTCCTGCCGGGAGCCGTGCGGACGGTGAGGGTCGTCGGGTTCGACGGGGCGGACGTCCTGGTGCGGGTGGTGGACGCCGGGGAAGGGGCGTCGGAGACCGGGCGGATTCCGCTGCACGACGTGTCGATGCGCCGGGTGGGGCACCCGTCCGAGCTGTTCACGGTCGGTCAGGAGATCGAGGCCGAGGAGACCGGGCGGTGGCGCGGCGGGCAGCCGCACTTCTCCGCCAGGGCGTGCGAGAACCCGGCGCTACGGGCTTTCCTGCTCGGGTGCGCACCGGGGCAGGTGGTCACCGGGACTGTTGCCGGGGTGCACGGCTTCGGGGTCTTCGTCCATGTCGACGGTGAGCCGGAGGGGATGTGCACCGGCTTCGTCCGGGTGCCGGACCTGACCTGGGGCTGGATCGAGCACCCGTCCCAGGCGGTCGAGGCCGGCCGGCGGATCACCGCCGAGGTGATCACCGCGGAGACGCGCAGCGGGCAGATCGCGCTGTCCTTGAAGGCGCTGCAGGAGGATCCGCTCATCCGGTTCGCCGACCAGGCCGGCTTGGTCCTCACCGGGACGGTCGTCAGGATCCTTCCTTTCGGCGTGCTCGTGCGGCTCGCTCCGGACGTCGTGGGGCTCCTGCACCTCTCCGAACCGGGTGGCGGGCCGTCCGCCACGCCGGGCCGGCTGGTCGCCGAGGGTGAGCCGATCACGGTGAAGGTCACCGAGGTCGATCTTGAGCGGCACCGGGTGCGGCTGTGCGCCGTCGGCCGGGCGGCCGAGAGCTAGCGAACCGGCTGGGCGGCGGCCCCAGGGGCCGGGGCCTGGCCCCTGGACGTACCCGCTGCGGGGGCGCTCCTCGCCCCCGCGCTCCATGGTCCATCAGACGTCGCCTCGGGGAGACGCAAACCAGAGCCTTGCCGTAAGAACAGTTCCGATATATCGTTGAGGCATCGCGACCGATTACGAACGGAAGGAGCGTTGCGATGCGTATCCACGGACACGAACACGAGCATGAGCACGGACTGGGGCACGGGCGGCAGTTCGGCTCCCACCACGGAGGGCGCGGCCCTGAGGGGTTCGAGCGTTGGGGTGGGGGCCGGCGTGGGCCGGACGGTGACGACCGGCGGCGTATGGCCTTCGGGCCGTTCGGGCCCGGCTTCGGGCCCGGTGGGCCCTGGGGCGGGCGCGGGCGTGGCGGCGGCCGGGGGAGGGCGCGGCGCGGTGACGTGCGCGCCTCGATCCTGGCGCTGCTGGCCGACCGGCCGATGCACGGCTACGAGATGATCCAGGAGATCGCCGAACGCAGTGGCGGTGCCTGGAAGCCCAGCCCCGGATCGGTGTACCCGACCCTCCAGCTGCTGGAGGACGAGGGCCTCATCGCCAGTGAGAGCAGCGGCGGCAAGAAGCTGTTCGCGCTCACCGAGGAGGGCCGGACCGCCGCCGAGGCGGGGCCGGACGCCCCCTGGGAAGAGGTCGGCCGGGGTGTCGACTGGGAGAGCGTCAACGAGATCCGCCAGGCCGGGGCCGGGCTGATGGAGGCGTTCGGCCAGGTCTGGAAGACCGGCACCAAGGAGCAGCAGGAGAAGGCGCTCGCCGTCGTCAACGACGCCCGCAAGCGGCTCTACCTGATCCTCGCCGACCAGGACTGACCCCGCGGCGTGCCCCGGGGGCGTGCGGAACGACCCGCACGCCTCCCGTCCGCGCCGGGCCGCCCCTCCTCCGCAGGGAGGAGGGGCGGCCGCGTCGTGCCCACCCTGTGTCGGACGCGCGAATGCGTCCCCCCGGGGATGTGGACGAAGCGCCCGAATGGTGAGGTGGTGGGTGTGTACCGCCCTCTCCACACATCGGACCCCGGACCCGTCCCGGCCGACGGTTCCCCGCGGCCCGAGCTGGCCAACGCCCTGGCGGGCGCGCGCCGCCGTGCCCAGCGGGACGGCGACGGCCAGGCCGACACCGCGCACCTGCTCCACGCCCTGCTGGAGCACGACCCCGCCAGCCGCGAGGCCGTCGACGCCTGCGAGCAGGGCGGCGAACAACTGGTGAAGCTCCTCGGCCTGCTGGTCCAGCGGAACATCGGTTACGGGCTCAAGTGGCACGGTTCCGTCGAGGACTCCGGCGCGGTGCCGATGGCCCGGTCCGACGGCTGGTCGCCGGCGGCGGCCGAGGCGCTGGAGGCCGCCCGGAAGCGGGCGGACGGCCGGGGCGACCGGCCGGCGGGCCCCGATCTGCTGGCCGGGCTGGTCGCCGACCCCGAGTGCCGGGCCGTCGAGGTCATGGAGCGGGCCGGGGTCGACCGGGAGCTGCTGCGCCGCCGTCTCGGCACGGAGCCGGTGCCTCCGCTTGGGGACCCGGTCCCTCGCGTCGGCGAGCAGGCCGGGCCGATCGACGTGTCGGCGCTGCGCCGGGAACTCGGCGCGCCGAAGGACCGCCCGGGCTCCTGACGGTAAGGAGCACCACGGGGTGACGCCCCTGATCTCTGCTGTCATGATGTGCCCGTGTCAGCCTCCTCCGCTTCCCCCGCATCCGCGGCCCACACCCCTGTGACCTCCCGTCGGCCGTTCGGCGGGCGCGGCGCGGGGCTCGGCCTCGCGCTCGTCTCCGCCCTCGCCTTCGGCGGCTCCGGTGTCGCCGCCAAGCCGCTCATCGAGGCCGGGCTCGACCCGCTCCACGTCGTCTGGCTGCGGGCGGCCGGCGCGGCCGTGGTCATGCTGCCGCTCGCCTGGATCCACCGCGATCTGCCGCGCAGGCGACCGGCGTTGCTGCTCGGCTTCGGCCTGCTGGCCGTGGCGGGCGTCCAGGCGTGCTACTTCGCCGCGATCTCCCGGATTCCGGTCGGCGTCGCGCTGCTGGTCGAGTACCTGGCGCCGGCGCTGGTCCTCGGCTGGGTGCGGTTCGTGCAGCGGCGTCCGGTGACCCGGGCCGCCGCCTTCGGGGTGGTGCTCGCCGTCGGCGGGCTCGCCTGTGTGGTCGAGGTGTGGGCCGGGCTCCGCTTCGACGTGGTCGGGCTCCTGCTGGCGCTCGGCGCGGCCTGCTGCCAGGTCGGCTACTTCGTCCTCTCCGACCAGGGCGGCGACGCCGGGGACGAGGCACCGCATCCGCTCGGCGTCATCGCGTACGGGCTGCTCGTGGGGACCGCGGTGCTCACCGTGATCGCCCGGCCCTGGTCGATGGAGTGGAGCCTGCTCGCCGGGACGGCGCGGATGGACGGGACGCCGGTCGCGGCCTTCCTGCTGCTCGGCTGGATCGTGCTGCTCGCCACCGCCCTCGCCTACGTGACCGGGGTGGTGTCGGTGCGCCGGCTGTCGCCCGCCGTCGCCGGGGTCGTGGCGTGTCTGGAGGCGGTGGTGGCCACCGTGCTCGCCTGGGTGCTGCTCGGTGAGCATCTCTCGCTGCCGCAGATCGCCGGGGGCGTGGTGGTCCTGCTCGGCGCGTTCATCGCCCAGTCCTCCACCCCGGCGGCTCCCTCGGCGGGGCCGGTCGCAGGGTCGGCTCCGGCCGGGAAGCGGACGGCCGGTGAGGAGTTGTCCGGGGCCCGCGACCCTGCCTAGAGTGCGGTCCATGCCCCATGCACTCGTCCTTCCGCCGCCTGCCGCCTGAGGCGGGCCCCCGCGCGTCGTGACCCGGCCGGCCGCCGGGGCGGCGAGTGCTGCCCGCAGACGTGAACCGTTCGCTTCACACCACCTGCGGAGAACACCATGTCCCACCCCTCTGCCGTCGCCCTGCCCGTGGGCCGCGGCCTCTTCTACCTGGTCGTCGCCGGTGCGGCCTGGGGAACGGCGGGCGCCGCCGCCTCCCTGCTCTACCGCGCCAGCGACATCGGCCCCGTCTCCCTCTCCTTCTGGCGCTACGTCGGCGGGCTCGCCCTGCTCCTCGGCGTGCACGCCCTGCGGCGCGGACGGCGCGCGCCGCGGCCCGCCGAACCGCTGCGACGCAAGGTCCGCCGGGTCCTCGCCACCGGGATCGGCCTGACGGTCTTCCAGACCGCCTACTTCGCCGCGGTGCAGGAGACCGGGCTCGCGGTCGGCACCGTGGTGACCCTCGGTTCGGGGCCCGTGCTGATCGCGCTCGGCGCCCGGCTGCTGCTGGGGGAGCGGCTGGGGCTCGGCGGCCTCCTCGCCGTGGGCGGCGCGCTGCTCGGGCTGGCCGTGCTCGTCCTCGGCGGGGAGGGGGCGACGGTCCGGCCGTGGGGGATCGCGCTCGGCGTGATCGCGGCCGCCGGGTACGCCTCCATCACCCTGATGACGCGCTTCTGGGGCCGGGACGGGGACGGCGATCCGCTCTCCACCACCACCTGGGCCTTCGCCGTCGGCGCCCTGCTCCTCCTGCCGTTCGGCCTGCTGGAGGGGCTGGTGCCGCAGAGCGCCGACCCGGTCCGCGTGGTCTGGCTCCTGGTGTACGTCGCCGCCGTGCCGAGCGCCCTCGCCTACGCCCTGTACTTCGCCGGGGCGGCCGTGGTCCGCTCGGCGACCGTCTCCGTGATCATGCTGCTGGAGCCGGTCAGCGCCGCCGCCATCGCGGTGCTCCTGCTCGGCGAGGAACTGACGGTGCCGACGGTGCTCGGGACGCTCCTCATGCTGGTCGCCGTGGTCGGCCTCGCGGTGGCCGAGACGCGCGGCGCCTCCGCCGCCCGGCGCCCGGCCGCCGGGACGGCCGGCTGACGCGGCCGGGGCGGTGCCCCGCCGGGCGCCGCCCCTGGCTCCGGTCAGCTCGCGGGAGCGAGGTACCCGGGCAGCGGGACGTCCGCGCCGAGGTCGGCGGCGGGGGCCGGGGTCCCGTACCGGGTCTCGACGGGGACCAGCCCGGACCAGTAGGGCAGCGCCAGGTCCTCCGGTTCGTCGTTGGGCTCGCCGGTGCGGGACTTGGCGGAGACTTCGGCCAGTTCGAGGCGGAGCACGGCCGTGGCGGCCAGTTCCTTGGCGTCGGCGGGGCGGCAGTCGGCTGAGCGGCCCGGCACGACCTGGTCGACCAGCGCGTCCAGGGCGGCGGCCTTCTCGGCCGGGTCGGTCACCTGGTGGGCGGTGCCGTGGGCCACCACCGAGCGGTAGTTGAGCGAGTGGTGGAAGGCGGACCTGGCCAGCACCAGGGCGTCGAGGTGGGTGACGGTCACGCAGACCGGCAGTCCGGCCTCGCCCCGGGCGGAGTGGAGCGGGCGGGACCCCGTCGAGCCGTGGACGTAGAGGTGCTCGCCGATCCGGGTGTACAGGGTCGGCAGGACGACCGGGGCGCCGTCGCGCACGAAGCCGAGGTGGCAGACGGTGCCTTCGTCGAGGATCGCGTGCACGGTCTCCCGGTCGTAGGAGGCGCGGTCGCGGGAGCGGGTGGGGACGGTGCGCGGGGTGGGGACGTAGGCGCCCTGGTCCGGGGATTCTTGCGGCGCGGCCATGGCGAACTCCAATTGCACTAGTGCATAATGTGGTTTGTGCTAGGAGAGTATCGGATCACCGGGCGGCGTGCCGCAGAGATTTCCGCCAGCGTGGAGCGGGGCGTCGCCACCGGCGCGCTCCCGCCGGGCCACGCCCTGCCGCCGCTGCGGGAGCTGGCCGACCGGCTGGGGGTCAACGCGAACACCGTCGCGGCCGCCTACCGCCTGCTGCGGGAGCGCGGGGTGATCGAGACGGCCGGGCGGCGCGGCAGCCGCGTCCGGGCCCGGCCGGTCTCCACGCCGCGCGACCAGATCCGGGTCGAGGTGCCGCCCGGCGCCCGCGACCTGTCGACCGGCGACCCCGACCCGCGGCTTCTGCCCGCCCTCGCGCCCGCCTTCGCCGAGGCCGCCCGCGCCGCCGACGCCCGGCCGGTCCTCTACGGACAGGAGCCGCTGGACGCCGGGTTCGCCCGGCTCGCCCGCGCCGCCTTCCTGGCCGACGGGGTCCTCGCCGGCCCGCTCGCCGCGACCTCCGGCTCCCTCGACGCCATCGAGCGCGTCCTCGCCGCCCATCTGCGGCCCGGTGACGCCCTCGCGGTCGAGGACCCGGGCTGGGGCAGTCTCCTCGATCTCGTCCCGGCGCTCGGGCTGCGGCCGCTGCCGGTCGCCGTCGACGACGAGGGTCCGCTGCCCGGGGAGATCCGGCGGGCGGTGGCGGAAGGCGCCCGCGCCGTGGTGCTGACCTGCCGGGCGCAGAATCCGACCGGCGCGGCCGTCTCCGCCGAACGTGCCCGGGAGTTGCGCGAGGTGCTCGCCGCCCACCCCGAGGTGCTGCTCGTCGAGGACGACCACGGCCACGGCATCGTCGCGCCGCCCCCGCATCCGCTGGCCGGCACCACCACCCACTGGGCCTTCGTCCGCTCGGTCGCCAAGGCGTACGGCCCTGACCTGCGGGTCGCCGTCGTGACGGGGGACGCCGTCACCCTCGACCGGCTCCGGGGCCGCCAGCGGCTCGGGCCCGGCTGGGTGAGCCTGCTGCTCCAGCGGGCCGTCGCCGCGCTCTGGCGGGCCGGCACCCCCGGCCTCGCCGAGGTCGCCCGCGCCTACGACGAGCGGCGCGAGGCGCTGATCCGGGCGCTGGAGGCCCGTGGGGTCGCGGCCCGGGGCGTGGGCGGACTCAACGTCTGGGTCCCGGTCCCCGACGAGACCCGCGCGGTCTCCGCGCTGCTCCAGGCCGGCTGGGGCACGGCGCCGGGCGCGCGCTTCCGGCTCGGCGCTCCGCCCGGCGTCCGGATCACCGTGTCCCCGCTCTCCCCGGACGATCTGGAGCCCCTGGCGGACGCCGTGGCGGAGGCGGTGCGGCCCTCGCGGGGGGTGCGTTACGACTGAGGCCCGCCGGTGCGCGCCGGCCTGGCGCGGCTCTGGGCGAGGGCCGCACCGACCAGCACCACCACCGCGCCTACCGGTGTCGACCAGGTCAGGGGCTCGCCGAGCAGGGCGACGCCGGCGGCGGTGGCGATGACCGGGATCAGGTAGGTGACCATCTGGGCGATGGTCGGGCCTACCTCGGTCACCAGCCCGTACTGGAGGAGCAGGGCGAGGCCGGTGCCGAGGGCGCCGAGGGCGACGACGGCCAGCAGCGGGCCGAGCGGGAACGTGGTCGGCACCGAGGTGAAGAGCGGGGTGACCAGAGCCAGTTGGACGGTGGCCAGCAGCAGCTGGCCGGTCATCACGGAGAGGTGCGAGGCGTCCACCCCGGCCAGCGTCCGGCGTACGTAGATCCAGCCGACCGGGTAGCAGAGCGAGGCGAGCAGGGCGAGGGCCGTTCCCCGGACGTCCAGGCCGCTGAATCCCTCCCAGACGCCCAGCACCGTCAGCACGCCGAGGAAGCCGAGGCCGAGTCCGGCGACCCGGCGCCGGGTCGGCCGGTCCTCGGAGAGGGCGACCAGGGAGAGGGCCATGCCCCAGAGCGGCGAGGTCGCGTTGCAGATCCCGGCCAGGGTGGAGGGGATGGTCAGTTCGGCGTAGGCGAAGAGGGTGAAGGGCACCGCGTTGAGCAGGAACGCCGCCACCGTCAGATGGGCCCAGACACGGGCGCCGCGCGGCAGCCGGTCGCGGCGGACGGCGAGTGCCCCCGCCAGCAGCAGGGTGCCGAAGACCAGGCGGCCCAGGGTCACCTGGAGCGGGGCGTACGCCTCCGTGCCGACCTTGATGAGCAGGAAGCTGAAACCCCAGATCAGCGACAGCACGGCGAACCGGACCCGCCAGCCGGCCCGGCGGGCGCGGGGCGGGGCGGGGAGGGCCGGCGGGGCGGGGGAGGCGGCCGGAGTCAGCTCCGGTATCTGCGTGGCGGGAGCCCCGGGGACCGGGGGAGCGGTGGTCATGCCGCTACTCTGCGCCGCGTCACCTTTAAGAACAAGCGACGATAATTGCGAGGAACCGCGTAGGATCGCTTACATGTTGAACCTGGAGCGCCTGCGCACCCTCGACGCCCTCGCCCGCCACGGCTCGGTGGTCGCGGCCTCCGCCGCGCTGCACGTCACCACCTCCGCCGTCTCCCAGCAACTGGGCAAGCTGGAGCGCGAGACGGGCCGGCAGCTCATTGCCCGGCAGGGGCGCGGGGTGCGGCTCACCGACGCCGGGCGGCTGCTGGCCGGCCACGCGGCCCGCATCCTCTCCCAGGTGGAGCAGGCCGAGGTGGACCTGGAGGCACAGCGCGGCGCCGTCGTCGGCGAGCTGCGGCTCAGCGCCTTCCCGACCGCCGCCCGCGGCCTGGTGCCCCCCACCCTCGCCGTCCTGGCCGCCGCCCACCCGGCCCTGCGCGTCCGCTCCCGCGAACTGGAGGCCGGGGAGGGCGTACGCGCGGTGCTGCGCGGGGACCTCGACCTGGCGGTGGTGCTCGACTGGTACAACAAGCCGCTCCCGCTCCCCGCGGGGCTGGTCAAGGCCCCGCTGCTGGACGACCCGGCCGACGTGGCCGTGCCGGTGGACCATCCGCTGGCCGGGCGGGAGTCGGTCGAGCTGGCGGAGCTGGCCGAGGACCCCTGGATCACCTGGGGGGAGGGCGAGTTCTGCCACGAATGGCTGATGGTCACGCTGCGCGCCCAGGGCGTCGAACCGCGCACCCCCCACCGCGCGGAGGAGAGCCACACCCAACTCGCCCTGGTCGCCGCCGGGCTGGGCGTCTGCGTCGTCCCCCGGCTCGGCCGCGACCCGGTTCCCGAGGGCATCCGCACCCTGGCGGTCCGCAACGGCATCCGCCGCCACGTCTACGCCCTCTGGCGCGCCGACGCCGACCGGCGCCCCTCGATCCGGGCCGCCGTCGCCGCCCTGGAGCAGGCGGCGGCCGCCGTGCGGAGCTGAGCGAGGGCCCGCCGCGGCTACCCACCGGTAATCTTGGTCCGCCGCTCCCCCCTTCACCGGGGGAGCGGCCCGCGTGGCGGCCGTAGCATGCCAGTCGCACGGTGGGGAGGTCTCATGTCGACGGGTGGGAGGTGTCATGGTGGAACCGGGTACGGACGTACCGGCGCGGGCCGGGGCACCTTTCGACGGGTGGGCCGCCTGGCTGCACCGGCTGTGGCGGGTGGGCACCGACGCGGGTGACGTCACCGCCCTGGCCTCGCTGGTCTACGAGGCGCTGCTCGATGACCCCGGCGTCACCGTCGTCGCCGGGGCCCGCTGGGAACGCGGCCGGTCCAGCTACGTACGCCATCGCGGCCGGGGCGACACGGAGGTCACCACCCTGCCGGGCTGCGACCACACCGAGGGGCCCTGCGCCCCGCCCCCGCTCGACGACGGTCCCACGCTGCTGCTGATCCGCCCGGACGACCCGGAGATGCTGCTGCCCTGCCCCGGCGGGAGCGCCCTGCGGGACGCCGGGGCGGCCGCCGTGGTGCGCTGCGTCTTCGAACTGGGCGACGGCGACCGGGCCGCCCTGTGGGTCGGGGCCGGGCGGGAGCCGGGAGCGCCGTGGGTCGCGCGGACCGGGGAGCGGCTGCGCCAGATCGCGGACGTGCTGACGGTGAGCAACCAGCGCATCCTGGAGTCCCAGGAGCACGAACGGCGCCAGGCCATGGACGCCTTCCTCGCCGAAGCCTCCCTGCAGCTGGCCGGGAGCCTCGACGTGGAGGAGACGCTGCGCCGGGTGGCCCGGATGGCCGTACCCGCCGTCGCGGAGGGCTGCATGGTCCACCTCGCGGACTTCCGGGGCACCCTCTCCGCGGTGGCCGTCGCGCACATGGCCTCCGACGCGCAGGTCCGGCTCCGCGAGGTCGCCGAGGACGACCCCTGGCTCGCCAAGGAACTGCTGCGCGGCGCCGAACGGCGCCACGGTCTCGTCCTGACCGGCGAGGACCTGGAAGGCGGCCCCTTCGGCCCCGGCGCGCCCGGACCCGCCGTCCGCGCGATGAGCGTCAGCCCGCTGACCGCGCGGAACCGGGCGCTGGGCACCCTCACCTTCCTGTACAGCCGCGACAGCGCCGACGCCGACCGCCCGCTCCTCACCGACCTGGCCGGCCGGGCCGCCCTGGCCATCGACACCAGCACGCTGTACGAGCAGCGCCGTCGCCACGTCGAACAGCTCCAGCGCCACCTGCTGCCGCCGGGCCTGCCCGACTGCCCGGGACTGGCGCTGAGCGCCGCGTACCAGGTCGCCGACGACAGCCTCGACGTGGGCGGTGACTTCTACGACGCCGTGCGGGTCGGTGACCGGCTCGCCGTCTTCATCGGCGACGTCTGCGGCCGGGGCGCCGAGGCCGCCGCCTTCACCGGGCTGGCCCGGCACACGCTGCGCACCCTGCTGGAGAACGGCACCTCGCCGGCGGGTGCCCTGGCCCGGCTCAACGGCGCCCTGATCGCTCAGCGGGCCTCGCGCTTCGTGACCGCCCTGGTCGCGGTCCTCACCCCGCGCGACGACGGGACGTGGCGGGTCCGCGTCGCCAACGCCGGGCACCCGTTGCCGCACGTCGCGCGGGCGGGCGGGGAGGTGGTCGCGGTGCCGGCGCAGGGGATGCTGCTCGGTGTCGTACGGCAGGCCGCGTACCGGTCCGTCTCCGTGACGCTGGGGCCCGGGGACGCCTTGGTGCTGCACACCGACGGGCTCGCCGAGGCCCGGGCCGCCGACGGCTCCTTCTTCGAGGACCGGCTGCCCGAGGCGGTCGCGCGGTGCGTGGACGCGGACGGCGGCGGGGCGGACGGGCTCATCGGCGAGGCCGCCCGCTTCCGGGTGTCCGGCGACGACGACACCGCCGTGGTGATCGTCCAGGTGGAGGGAGAACGGTGACGGACGACGGCCGGGTCGCGGCACGACGGGTGGACCTGACGCGGGTCCTGGTGGTGGAGGACTCCGAGGAGGACGCCGAGGCGATCGAACGGGCGCTGACCCGCACCCACCCGGCGCTGCGCCTGGAGTTCACCGCGCACGGCGACGGCCTCGCGGAGCGCCTGCTCGGGTGCGACGAGGAGCTGCCCGGCATGATCCTGCTCGACCTCAACATGCCCGGCGCCGACGGACACAAGGTCCTCGCGGCCCTGCGCGCCCGCCCGGAACTCGCCGGCCTCACCGTGGTGGTCTTCACCTCCTCGACGGCCCCCGCCGAGGTCGACGCCTGCTACGCCGCGGGCGCCGACAGCTACATCTACAAGCCGGTCAACTTCGACCTCTTCCGTACCGTGCTCAAGGGCGCCGTCGACTACTGGCAGCAGGCGAAGGGTCAGCCGCCGGCCGCGCCCGGCTCCCCGAGGGTGAAGTAGAAGGCCGTCCCCTCGCCCGGGGTGCTGGTCAGCCAGACGCGTCCGCCGTGCCGCTCCACGATCCGCCGGACGACGGCGAGGCCGACGCCGGTGCCGCCGCTGTGCTCGGCGGGGCCGTGCAGCCGCTTGAAGAGCCCGAAGACCTCCTCCTGCCGTTCCGGCGGGATGCCGATGCCGTTGTCCCGGACCACGACCGCGAGCCCGCCGCCGGGACAGGGGGCGACCTCCTCCACCTCCACCCGGACGGTCCGGTCCGGGCGGTCCGCCGCGTACTTGGCGGCGTTGACCAGGAGGTTGACCAGGACGTCGTCGAGCCGGTCCGGGTCGGCGTCCACCGCGGGGAGGCGGTCGGGCCGCAGCACCCGTACCCCCGCGTCGGCGAGCCGGGGCCCGGCCACCTCCAGGGCGTCGTCCAGGGCCCGGTCCAGCTCCACCCTGGTCCGGCGCAGCCCGCCTCGGCCCATGCGGGAGTAGTGCAGCAGGGAGTTGAGCAGGTCGTCCATGCGGCCGGCCAGCCGCCGCATGGTGCCGAGCCGGCGCACGCTGGTGGCGTCCAGCCCGGCCCCGGCGTCCTCCACCAGGAACTCCGCCGCGTGGGAGATCCCGCGCAGCGGCTCCTTCAGGTCGTGCGCGGCGGCGTGCGCGAAGGAGTCCAGGTCGGCGTTGATGACGCGGAGTTCCTCGTTGAGCGCGCTCAGCTCGTCGGCGTGCCTCAGCACCATGCCGGTCAGCAGCCGCCACAGCTCCACGGCGGTGTGCTCCTCGCGCGCCTGCCAGGGCAGGCTGCGGCCCCGCGTCACCGAGCGGAAGACCGCGCCCGAACCACGCGGGGTCAGCCGCTCCCCGCGCGGGCCGACCCGCACCGGGCGGTCGGGGTCGGCGGCCCACCGGCGCGGCTCGGGCCGCTCGGCCCGCGTCCACGCCAGGTACGAACGGCCCCGCTCCAGCGCGATCAGCAGGACACCGGACGGGCCGCCCTCGGCCGCCGAGGCGTCGCCCCCGCCGGCCTCCAGCGTCTCGGCCAGCCGGTCGGTCGCCCACACCTGGCCCGGCGCCAGTCCGGCCGCCAGCCGCTTCAGTTCGCCCGCGAGCCGCGCACCGACGGCGGGCCCGGTGGTGCGCACCTGGCCGTCCCGCGCCACGACCAGGCCGTCCGCGCCGGCCAGCTCCCGTACCTCGGCCTCGTGCCGCAGCAGCGAGTCGTACACGTCGGTGCCGAGCAGCCGGGCCACGGAGGCCGCCCGGCCGCCGACGCCGACCAGTGAGTCGGCCCGGTCCCGTTCCTCCAGCGCCGTCAGGTGCAGCGAGAACGCCGTGCCGAACAGCTCGCAGGCCGAGCGGACCTCCGGGCCCAGCCGCTTGGGGTCCGCCCCGTGGCAGGCGATCAGCCCCCACAGGCGCCCGTCGCGCAGCACGGAGACCGACATAGAGGAGCGGACCCCGATGTTGCGCAGGTACTCCAGGTGGAAACCGGAGACCGTGCGCAGTCCGGCCCTGGAGAGGTCGAGGACGCCGCCCGTGTCCGCGCGCCGCTCCGGCACCAGCCGGGCGGTGGCGTCGTCGACGTCGCCGATGACCCGGATCCAGTTCTCCTCGTAGAGCCGGCGCGCCTGCGGCGGGATGTCCGTCGCCGGGAACCACAGGCCGAGCCAGGGCTCCCACCCGTCGGCCACGGACTCGGCCACCACCTCGCCCGGCCCGTCGGCCCCGTCGAAGCGGTACGCCACCACCCGCTCGAAGCCGGTCAGCGCGCGCATCTCCCGGACGGCCGTGGCGCAGCACTCGGCGACGGAGGCGGCCGAGCGCAGCCGGCCCAGCGCGCGCCGGACGCCCTGGTAGAAGTCGCGGGAGGCGGCCGGGTCGGCCTCGCCCGGTTCGAACTCCAGGACCAGCAGGCCGTCGCGCCGGTGCACCGACAGGTCGAAGGCCCGGGGGGAGGGGCCCGCACCCGCCGTCACCGGGAGCGAGAGGACCGCGCCCTCGCCCTCGGCCGACAGCGCGACGGCCTCCTCCCAGTCGGGGGCGCCCAGCACCCGCAGCACCGGGCCGCCCACCAGCTCCCGCGCCTCGACGCCGAGCAGCCGGGCCGTGTTGTCGGCGGCCGTGACGACCGTGCCGCTCGCCACCTCGGCGGCGAGCAGGGTCCCGTACGACTGGACGCCGCCGAGCAGGTGGATGGGTTCGCGGACGCAGGCGGAGAGATCGAAGGCCACGTCCACCGCCTGTTCGGCCTCCTGGGACCGCCGCGAGAGCCACTCGTCCGCCGCGGGGGTGGGGGCGCCGTCCGGGTCTGCGTTCATCCGCACATCCTCACCCGGCGCGGCGGCCATCCGCGCCCCGGGGCCCGTCGCGGCTCACCGTGTCGCGCCGCCCGCACCCCGCGAGACCTCCGCGAGCATCGCCCGCAACCCCTCGATCAGCGCGGCGAGCCCGGTCTCGAAGGCGAGTTCGCGGTGATGGGGCGGGGCCGCGCGGAAGGGGTCCAGGCCCGGCGGCAGGTGCTCCTCCGTCAGCCCGGCGTCGGGGGAGGCGTCGAGGTCCAGGGCGGAGCCGGTCAGGAAGTACTCGACCGAGCGGACCACGGGGAGCAGCCGCTCCTCGGGCCAGCCCGCCGCGCGCAGGGCCTCGAACGCCCTGGCGTACGCCTCCAGGGCGGCCGGGACCCGGACCGGACGGGCGGCGATCAGCGGGACCGCCCGGGGGTGGGCGGCGAAGGCGGCGCGGTAGGAGCGGGCCCAGCGGTCGATCACCTCGGTCCAGGGGCCGGTGGCGTCGGCCAGGTCCATCTCGGCGACGATCAGCGCGTGGAGGCCGTCCACGATCTCGTCGCGTCCCGAGACGTAGGCGTAGAGGGAGGGTCCCTTGACGCCGAGCCGCCGGGCCACCCGGGTCGTGGACAGGGCGTCCGGCCCCTCCTCGTCGACCAGCGCGAGGGCGGCCCGCATGATGCCCTCGCGGCTCACCAGCCGCCGTGGCGGTCTGCCCATCCCGGTACTCCTCGTGCTCCCACGGCGTGCGACGGCCTCTTGTCGGTGGCCGGGCAGCAGTGTACGTTCCGGGCGTATAAAACTACGATCCATAGTTTTACGGAGGCCGGGCATGGAGTACGCGGAGTACCGGGCGCACGACGCGGTGGGGCTCGCCGCGCTGGTGGCGGGCGGGGAGGTCTCGGCGGCGGAGCTGCTGGAGGTCGCGGTGGCCCGCGCCGAGGCGGTCGACGGCAAGCTCAACGCGGTCGTGCGCCCGATGCACGACCTCGCCCGCGAGCGCGCCAGGACCCCGCTGACCGGGCCCTTCGCCGGAGTCCCCTTCCTTATCAAGGACCTCTCGCAGGACTACGCCGGACTGCCCACCGGCAGCGGGAGCCGCTCGCTCGCCCACCTGCCCGCCGAACGGCACAGCGCGGTGGTCGAACGCTGGCTGGAGGCGGGGCTGGTGATCTTCGGCAAGACCAACACCCCGGAGTTCGGGGCGAAGGGCATCACCGAACCGGAGGTGAACGGTCCCACCCGCAACCCCTGGGACCTCACCCGCACCCCGGGCGGCTCCTCCGGCGGATCGGCGGCCGCCGTGGCCGCCGGGGTCGTGCCGATGGCCGGGGCCAACGACGGCGGCGGCTCCATCCGCATCCCGGCCGCCTGCTGCGGCCTCTTCGGGCTGAAGCCGGGACGCGGCCTGGTCCCCGCCGGGCCCGCCACCGCCGAGGACCTGCACGGCGCCGCCACCAACGGCGCCGTCTCGCGCACCGTCCGCGACAGCGCCGCCCTCCTCGACGTCCTCACCGCCCGCCCCGACCCCGGCGGCCCCTACCTGGCCGCCCGCCCGGAGCTGCCGTACGCCGAGCTCGCCCGGCGCCCGCGCCCGTTGCGGATCGGGTTCACCACCCGCTCGCCGATCGGCACCGAGGTCGACCCGCACGCGGTCGCCGCCGTCGACGAGACCGCGAAGCTCCTCGCCCGTCTGGGACACGAGGTCGAACCGGCCGAACCGGAGATCGACCACCGGCAGCTCGCCCTCGACTTCCTCGCCATGTGGACCACCCAACTCGCCCAGACCGTCGACGAGATACGCCGCGCGACCGGCGCCGGACCGGGCGACTTCGAACTCGACACCCACCTGCTGGCCGCCGCCGGCCGCTCCCTCCCCGCGCCCCGCTACTTCGCCGCCCACCAGCGCTGGAACACCTACAGCCGGCAGCTCGCCGCCTTCCACGAACGCTACGACCTGCTGCTCACCCCCACCCTCGCCCGCCCGCCGGTCCGCATCGGCGAGCTGGACACCCCCGCGCCGGTCCGCACCCTCGCCCGCGCGCTGATGAAGGCCGGGCTGCTCGGCACGCTGGCCGGGACCAAGGCGTGGGAGCGCGCGGTCATCGCCAACCTGGCCGCGACCCCGTACACCCAGCTCGCCAACATCACCGGACGGCCCGCGATGAGCGTGCCCACCTACCGCACCCCCGAAGGGCTGCCGCTCGGCACCCAGTTCGTGGGGCCGCTGGGCGGGGAGGGGACGCTGCTCGCCCTCGCCGCGCAGATCGAGGCCGAGCAGCCGTGGGCCCGGCTGGAACCGGAACTCTGACCCCGCGCCGGACAGGGCCCAGGTCTCACAGCGACCGGCGTACCTCCTCGGCCGCCCGGTACCCCGACTCCACGGCCCCGTCGAAGTACCCGTTCCAGTGGACGGCGGTCTCGGTCCCGGCCCAGTGCAGCGGGCCGACCGCCTCGCGCAGGACGGGGCCGAAGGCGGTCCACGCGCCGGGCACCAGGTGGCCCGAGAAGCAGCCCCGGGTCCACTCCTCGGCGAGCCAGTCGAACTCGACGAACTCCTCCGGCTCGCCCGCCTCGGGCCCGAACAGGGCGGTGAGGTGGTCCAGGACGGCACGGCGGCGGGCACCGGGGGCCTGGCGGCGCAGCAGGGCGGCCTCGGCGCCGTAGGCGAAGCCGGTCAGCACGGCCCGGGGCGCGCCGGGCGGCGTGTTGTCCACGGTCTCCGTCAGCACGCCCTCGGCCGACTGCGCGACCCCGGAGAGCCCGGCGGCCCGCCAGAAGGGTCGGGCGTAGACGGCGTGGATCTTCAGCGCCGTCCCGGCCGGCATGCGCTGGAGCAGGCCGGCGTGCAGCGGGGGCAGGGCGGGGGAGTAGTGGAGGCGTCCCGCCAGTACCGGCGGGACGGCGAGGACCACGCGGGCGGCGTCCACCACCCCGCGCGGTGTGTGGACCCGGGCCGCGTCCGGGGCGTACTCGACGGTGTGCACCGGCTCGCCCAGCCGCAGCGTGCCTTCGGGCAGCGCCGAGGCCATGCGTTCCGCGAGGTGCTGCGCCCCGCCCACGAACCGGGTCTCCTGCGCCCCGCCCTCGTAACCGAGCAGCGGCCCGGTGCCGCCCGCGCTCGCCACGTAGAAGAGGGTCTCCAGGAGGGAGTTCTCCGCGGAGCCGCCGGAGAGGAGGCCGCCGGAGACCAGCCGTCCCACCAGGTCGCGGGCGGCGGGCGGGGCGCCGGTCCCCGCCAGCCAGGTGGCGAAGGTGCGGCCGTCCTGGCTCACCGCGTCGGGGGCGGTCCAGGGCCGTTCCGGCGGGACCTCGCGGGCCAGGCGGTCGAGCGAGGCCAGCACCTCGGCGGCCTCGGCGGGCAGCGCGTCCAGGCGGAGCCCGCCGCACTCGACCAGGTCCGCGCCCTCGCCCGGCGTGGGGTAGGTGCGCACGGCATGGCGGTGGACCAGGTCGGCCATGTGCCGCTGGGTGGGGCCGATCCACTGGCCGCCCAGGTCCAGCTGGGTGCCGTCGGCCAGGAAGCGGGTCAGGGCGCGGCCGCCGACGCGGGGGCGGGCCTCCAGCAGCCGGACCGCGAGACCGTCGCGTACCAGTGCGTCGGCGGCGCTCAGGCCGGCGAACCCGGCGCCGATGACCACCACGTCGCACTCGCCGTACCGCGCCATCCCGCCGCCTTCCCCTGCCGCCGACCGTGTCCGGTGCCAGCCTCACCCGGCAGGGGGCGGCCCGCATCCCGGCGGGCGGACCGGTCAGGTCAGCCGGAGACGGCCGCCGTCGACCTCGACGCCGACCGGGGGGAGCGCCTTGGTGGCGGGCGGCTCCTGCACCGAGCCGTCGGCCGCCGAGAAGCGGCTGCCGTGGCAGTCGCAGGTGATGACCGAGTCCTTCACCCCCGAGACCAGGCAGCCCGCGTGGGTGCAGACCGCGCTGAACGCCTTGAACTCGCCCTTCTCCGGCTGGGTCACCACCACCTTGTCGTCGGCGAAGACCTTGCCGCCGCCCACCGGGATCTCCCCGGCCGGCCCCAGCTCCTTCCCGCCCGACGGCTCCTCACCACCGCCCGGCTCCCCGCCCCCGCAGGCAGCCAGCGCCCCGGCCAGCCCCGCCCCCGAGACCGCGGCCACGAAACACCGCCGCGTCGCCCCGCCGCCCGATCCACTCGTCGTATCCATGACGCTCCGTCGCCTCGGCCCGGCCGCCGGACCGGCTCCGGCGGAGCGGCCATTGTCCCGGACCCGGGCGCCCGCGCGGGGGAATTCGGCGGTGCGCCGCCCGGTCCGACGGGACGGCTGAGGCCGCCCGGGCCGCACGTAGTGTGGGCGCATGCTCACCGAAGTCTCCGCGACCCGCTACATCACGCCGCTGCGTGAGGGCGGGTCCCTCCCCGGTCTGGTCGAGGCGGAACGGGACGGCCACCGCGCCCCCTACGTCCTCAAGTTCAGCGGCGCAGGGCAGGGCCGCAAGACCCTGGTCGCCGAGGTGGTCTGCGGGCAGCTGGCCCGCGCTCTGGGCCTGCGCGTCCCCGAACTGGCGGCGGTCCGACTCGATCCCGTCCTCGGCCTCGGCGAGCCCGACGAGGAGGTGCAGGCCCTCCTCAAGTCCAGCGGCGGCCTCAACCTCGGCATGGCCTACCTCAGCGGCGCCCTCGGCCACGACCCGCTCGCCTACACGGTGCGGCCCGACGAGGCGGCCCGCGTCCTGTGGTTCGACGCCCTGGTGGGCAACGTCGACCGCTCCTGGCGCAACCCCAACCTCCTGGTCTGGCACGGCGACCTCTGGCTCGTCGACCACGGCGCCACGATGATCTGGCACCACAACTGGCCCACCGCCCGGAACTCCGCGCTGCGCCCCTACGACGGCGGCGGCCACGTACTGGCCCCCTTCACCTCCGCCCCCGAGGTCGCCGCCGCCGACGCCGCGCTGCGCCCGCGGATCACCCCGGAACTGCTCGCCGAGGTCACCGCCGACATCCCCGGGGTCTGGCTCGACGGCGAGCCCGGCTTCGCGACCCCGGACGAGGTCCGCCGCGCCTACGCCGACACCCTGCTGACCCGCGCCGAGGGCCTCCTCGGCCGGCTCACCCTCCCCTCCGGCCTCGCCCCGGCCGGACCGCCCTACGGCTGGCGTCTCCCCGCCACCGGTGAGGAGCCCCGCCCGTGACCGACGGCCTGGACGTCTTCGAGTACGCGACGCTCCGCGTCGTCCCCCGCGTCGAGCGCGGCGAGCTGATCAACGCCGGGGTGGTCGTCTACTGCCGCGCCCGGGGCGTGGTCGCCGCCCGCACCCACCTCGACGAGGCCCGGCTCGCCGCCCTCGACCCCGCCGCCGACACCACCGGCGTACGGGCCGCCCTGGCCGCCGTCGAGCGGGTCTGCGCGGGCGGCGACGCGGCCGGCCAGGCGGCGGGCGACGACGCCGGGCGGCGCTTCCGCTGGCTCATCGCGCCGCGCTCCACCGTCGTGCAGCCGGGGCCCGTGCACACCGGCCTCACCGACGACCCCGAGGCGGAGGCGGACCGGCTGCTGCACCAGCTGGTGCTGTGATCCTCGTCCGGCTCTCCGTGTGCCGTTGACACCGGGTGCCAGGGCTTCTAGCGTCACGACGGGAGAAGGTACTAAGCGGTCGCTCACCTGCGGGGGACGGCCGTCGCCCGGGGCCGCAACCCACGGCTTCGCAGGAGTTCCAGGATTTCCAGGACGAGGAGAACCAGCATGTCCACCACCGAGCAGCGTGTCGCCGTCGTCACCGGGGCCGCCCGCGGGATCGGCGCCGCCACCGCCGTGCGGCTGGCCGCCGAGGGCCGTGCCGTCGCCGTGATCGACCTCGACGAGGCGGCCTGCAAGGACACCGTCGAGCAGATCACCGCCGCCGGGGGCCGCGCGCTCGCCGTCGGCTGCGACGTCTCCGACGAGGCCCAGGTACAGGCGGCGATCGACCGCATCGCCGCCGAGCTGGGCGCGCCGACCATCCTGGTCAACAACGCCGGCGTCCTCCGCGACAACCTCCTCTTCAAGATGAGCGCGTCCGACTGGGACACCGTCATGAACGTGCACCTGCGGGGCGCCTTCCTGATGAGCCGCGCCGTGCAGAAGCACATGGTCGACGCCAAGTTCGGCCGGATCGTCAACCTCTCCAGCTCCTCCGCCCTCGGCAACCGCGGCCAGGTCAACTACGCCGCCGCCAAGGCCGGTCTCCAGGGCCTGACCAAGACCCTCGCCAAGGAGCTGGGCAAGTTCGGCGTCACCGCCAACTCGGTGGCCCCCGGCTTCATCGCCACCGACATGACCGCCGCCACCGCCGAGCGCGTCGGCATGGGTTTCGACGACTTCCAGGCGGCCGCCGCCACCCAGATCCCCGTCCAGCGCGTCGGCACCCCCGACGACATCGCCAACGCCATCGCCTTCTTCACCGGCGACGCGGCCGGCTTCGTCTCCGGCCAGGTCCTGTACGTGGCCGGCGGCCCGCTCAACTGACCCCCGCCGCAGAGAACAGGGACGACACCAACATGACTGTGCAGGACAGCGGCAAGGTCGCACTCATCACCGGCGCCAGCCGGGGCATCGGCTACGGCGTCGCCGAGGCGCTGGTCGCCCGCGGGGACCGGGTCTGCATCACCGGCCGTACCGAGGAGACCCTCAAGGAGGCCGTGGAGCGGCTCGGCGCCGACCGGGTCATCGGGGTGGCGGGCAAGGCCCACGACACCGACCACCAGGCCGAGGCGGTGGCCCGGACCATGGAGGCGTTCGGCCGCGTCGACTTCCTGGTCAACAACGCCGGCACCAACCCGGTCTTCGGCCCCATCGCCGAGCTGGACCTGAACGTGGCGCGGAAGGTCTTCGAGACCAACGTGATCTCGGCGCTCGGCTTCGCCCAGCAGACCTTCAGGGCGTGGCAGGCGGAGAACGGCGGCGCCATCGTCAACATCGCCTCGGTCGCCGGGGTCTCGGCCTCCCCCTTCATCGGCGCGTACGGCATGAGCAAGGCCGCCATGGTCAACCTCGGCCTCCAGCTCGCCCACGAGTTCGCGCCCAAGGTGCGGGTCAACTCCATCGCCCCGGCCGTGGTGAAGACCAAGTTCGCCCAGGCCCTCTACGAGGGGCGCGAGGAGGAGGCCGCGGCCGCCTACCCGCTGGGCCGGCTCGGGGTTCCCTCGGACATCGGCGGAGCCGCCGCCTTCCTCACCTCCGAGCAGTCCGCCTGGGTCACCGGGCAGACACTCGTGGTCGACGGAGGCATCTTCCTGAATGCGGGCGTCGGCTGACGAAGCCCCGCGCACGGGACGTTTGACGCATCAAGTTCCCCGCCGGTCCTGGCACTTGGACCGGCGGGGAGCTGCGGTAAGGTGCGCCAACCCCCCCTTGGCATGGCCGATCGAGGAGCGAGCGCGTGTTCAACCGGAATCGACGTCTGCGTGTGGTGGCGGCCGTTGCGTCCACATCCCTGCTGGCGGGTTGCGGCCTGGTGTCGTCCGACAGCAAGGAAGAGGAGCAGGAGATCGTGGTCGGCACCATGAGTGCCCCCACCACCCTTGACCCGGCCGCCGCGTGGGACGGCTCCTGGGAGCTGTACCGGAACATCTTCCAGACCCTGGTGGCCTTCCCGCCGGGCGCCACCGAGCCGGAACCGGACGCCGCCGAGAGCTGCCGCTTCGTCGACACCCGGAACAAGGCGTACGAGTGCACCCTCCGCGAGGGCCTCACCTTCTCCGACGGCTCCGAGCTGAACGCCGACGCCGTCAAGCACTCGGTGGACCGCATCGTCGCCATCAACGACAAGCGCGGCCCCGCCGGCCTGCTCGGCAGCCTCGACCGGGTCGAGGCGAAGGACGAGCGGACGGTGACGTTCTACCTGAACAAGCCGGACGCGACCTTCCCGTTCGTGCTCTCCGCGCCCGCCTTCTCGATCGTCTCCCCCAAGGGCTACCCGGCCGACAAGCTCCGCGAGGGCGACGAGGTGATCGGCTCCGGCCCGTACACGCTGGAGGACTACAAGCCGGAGGGCCACGCGGACCTGGCGAAGAACGCCACCTACAAGGGTCCCGCGAAGGTCGGCAACAACGCGGTCTCCATCCAGTACTTCAAGGACTCCGGCACGATGGTGGAGGCGCTGAAGAAGGAGGAGATCGACGTCACCTTCCGTGGCCTCGCCGCCGAGGACGTCGTCGCCCTCAACGGGGAGAACCGCAAGGCGGGCATCCAGCTGGTCGAGGCGGCCGGCACCGAGATCCGCTACCTCGTCTTCAACCCGAAGGACCCCTGGGCCAAGAACCCGGCCGTCCGCAAGGCGGTCGCCCAGACGGTGGACCGCGGCGCGATAGCCCACAAGGTCTACCGGGACACCGTGGAGCCGCTCTACTCGATGGTCCCCCGGGGCCTCACCGGCCACGCCACCAGCTACTTCGACCGCTTCGGCAAGCCGGACGAGGACAAGGCCGCGCAGATCCTCTCCGAGGCCGGGATCAACGAGCCGGTCCCGCTGACGCTCTGGTACACCACCGACCGGTACGGCTCGGCCACCGAGAAGGAGTTCCAGGAGCTGAAGCGGCAGCTCGACGGCTCCGGCCTCTTCGACGTGACGATCAAGGGCCGCCCGTGGAAGACCTTCGAGCCGGGCTACCGCAAGGGCGAGTACCCCGTCTTCGGGCGCGGCTGGTTCCCCGACTTCCCCGACGCGGACAACTTCATCGCCCCGTTCGTCGGTGAGAACAACGCGCTGAGCACGCCGTACGTCGCCAAGGAGATCACCGACGACCTGCTGCCGCAGTCGCGCCGGGAGAGCGACCGGGGCGCGGTCGCCGCGCAGTTCGAGAAGGCCCAGTCGATCATGCTGGAGGACACCCGGCTGCTGCCGCTGTGGCAGGGCAAGCAGTACATCGCCGCCAGCGAGGAGATCGCCGGCGCCGAACGGGCCCTCGACCCCTCGGCGATCATGATGATGTGGGAGCTGAGCCGCAAGCAGAGCCGGTAGCGGCCGGCCGCCCCTCCCCGTCCGCCGGGGAGGGGCCGGGGCGGCGGGTACGGCTGTCGGTGGGCGCCGGTAGGTTCTCCAGCGATACGTGACCGCACCACCGGAGGGTTGTCCACGTGACCGACACCGCCCAGCTGCCCGAGTCCTGGCGCGAGGTCCTCGGCGAGGAACCGCAGAAGCCCTACTTCCCGCAGCTGATGGAGTTCGTGGAGGAGGAGCGCGCCCGCGGGCCCGTCTACCCGCCGCGCGACCAGGTCTTCGCCGCCCTGGAGGCCACCCCGTTCGACCAGGTGAAGGTCCTCGTCCTCGGCCAGGACCCGTACCACGGCGAGGGCCAGGGCCACGGCCTGTGCTTCTCGGTGCGTCCGGGCGTGAAGACCCCGCCCTCCCTGCGCAACATCTACAAGGAGATGCACGCCGAGCTGGGCCACCCCGTCCCGGACAACGGCTACCTGATGCCCTGGGCCCGCCAGGGCGTCCTCCTGCTCAACGCGGTCCTCACCGTCCGCGCCGGGGAGGCCAACTCCCACAAGGGCAAGGGGTGGGAGAAGTTCACCGACGCGGTGATCCGCGCCGTCTCCGACCGCCCCGACCCGGCCGTCTTCGTCCTCTGGGGGAACTACGCCCAGAAGAAGCTGCCGCTGATCGACGCCGAGCGGCACGCCGTGGTCAAGGGCGCCCACCCCTCCCCGCTCTCGGCGAAGAAGTTCTTCGGCTCGCAGCCCTTCACCCAGATCGACAAGGCCGTCGCCGAGCAGGGGCACGAGCCGATCGACTGGCGCATCCCGGATCTCGGGCTGAAGTAGCCGGACCTCCTCCGCCGCGTCCACCCGGGCGGTGCGCCCGACACCGCTGTGCGGACGAGCCCGCCCGGTGGCGCGCCGGGAATCCGGGTGGCGGCGGCTAGCGTCGGAGACGGCCGCCGGGTGCCGGGCGGCCGTCGGACGAGACGACGGAGGAACGGTGGCGGAACAGCGGGGCCGGGCGGCCGACGATCCGGTGATGACCCGGATCGGGCAGATCGCCATGCTGCAGCACGCGGGGGACCGGGAAGAGGCCCAGCAGCGGTTCGCCGCCCTCTGGGAGGAGATCGGCCCCCACGCGGACCCCCTCCACCGCTGCACCCTCGCCCACTACATGGCCGACACCCAGCAGGACCCGGCCGAGGAACTCCGCTGGGACCTGCTGGCCCTGGAGGCCGCCGACGGGCTCACGGACGGCTCCGCCGCCCCTGCGCACACCGCCCCCGCGGTCCGCGGCTTCTACCCCTCCCTCCACCTCAACCTCGCCGCCGACTACGCGAGGCTCGGCCGCCCCGACACCGCCCGCGACCACCTCCGCGAGGCCCGCGCCCACGTCGACGCCCTGGCGGACGACGGGCACGGGCACCAGGTGCTCGGCGGCATCGAACGGCTGGAGCGCGAACTGGCGGCCACCGACGGGCCGGCCCAAGGGACCCCGGGGTCCGTGGGGCGCCCCCGGGCCGAGGGCGAGGCGGGCGGAGGCTGAGCGTCGGGGCGGTTCAGCGCCCGTAGGCGTCCTCGCAGATCCGCGACTGGGGGCTGCCCGGGGGCCACTTGCCGTACTGGCGTCCCAGGGCGCAGACACCGGGGTTCGCCGGGGGAGCCGCCGGCGGCTTGGCCCGGGGAGCGGGCGGGGCGGCGGGTGCCGGAGCCGGGTCCGGCCGCGCGGGAGGGGGAGGGGCGGGCGCCGCGGGCCGGGGCGGGGGAGCCGCCTTCGTGGGCCGGGGGCGCGGTGGACGCGTAGCCCTGCCGGTGGGTTCCTCCCCGACACGGCGCAGGCTCTCGCGGGCCGGGGACCGTTCGATCTGCGGCTCGGCGTGTTCCCCGGCGGAGGTGGGGGCGGTGGCGGGGGAGCGGCCGGTGGGCGAGCCCGGCCCGGTCGGCCGGTCCACGGTGACGCAGCCGGAGAGGGCGGTCACCGCCACGGTGGCCAGGAGCGCGGCGGTGGTTCTGGTTCGGTGCACGCGCGCCACTCTGGCCCATCGCGAGGGGTCCGGACCCCGTCCGGCCGCAGGATGGCCCGCACGGGTGATCCCCGGGGCGCGGGGGTGCCGCGCGGAGATCCCCGACGCCGGCTCCGTGGCCGCCGCTTCCGGTGGGCCCTCGCCCTCACCGCCGCCGCGATCCCCGCCGCCGGCGCGCCAAAGGCTCAGCGGGCCTTGTCCCCGCACCCCGGGGCCGCGAACCCCGCCAGCCCCATCCCCGTGAACAACTCCGCGAAGCCGCGCCGGAGTTCCTCCAGCGACGGGACCGAGGCGTGGTACGAGCCCGCGATGCAGGAGAACATCAGCCCGTCGCACCAGGCGACCAGCGAGAGGGCGTGGCGCTCCGGCTCGGGGGAGCCGAGCGCCCGCATCAGGGCCACCAGAGGGTCCCGGAAGCCGCGCCCGGCCTCGTCGTAGATCTCCCGCAGCTCCGGGCGCCGGGTGGCCTCCAGGGCCAGTTCGTAACGGGCCACCAGGAGCGGCCGGTGGGCGGTCAGGTACTGGTGGAGGGCGTGGGCGAGGGCCTCGGTCAGCTCCCCGGGGGTGTTCGCGGCGGCCGTGTCGCCCGGCCCGCCCGGCGGCGCGAGCAGGACGGACTCGCGCTCCGCCTGGCGCCGCACCACGGTCCGCAGCAGGGCCAGCCGGGTCCGCGCGTGGTTGGAGGTCGATCCCTGGGGGAGCCCGGCCGCCTCGTCCACCGCCCGGTGGGTCAGTCCGCGCAGGCCGCGCTCGGCGAGGAGGGTCAGCGCGGCGTCGGCGATCCGGTCGGCCCGCCCGCCGTCGGGGGCCTGCCTGCCGGGCGTCGGGGCGCCGGTGGAGCGAGAGGACATGGCCGCATCCTACCCAGTCCACTACGGATGTAGTACGGTCGGACATGAGGCCACTACAGGCGTAGTGACGCCATCCCGCGTGAAAGGCGAGCGCCATGGAGAACGGCACCGGAACCACACCCGCCCGGGACCCGGGCACCTCCGCGGGCGAGCCGGGCCGCCGCGCCCTCGTCATCGGCGCCGGGATCGGGGGCCTCACCGCGGCGGCGGGCCTGGCCGCCCGGGGCTGGCACGTCACCGTCCTGGAGCGGTCGCCCACCCTCGAACCGGTCGGCGCCGCCATCTCCCTGGCCCCCAACGGCCAGCGCGCCCTCGACCGGGTCGGCGTCGGCGACGCCGTCCGCGACCTGGCCGCCTGGCAGGGCTCGGGCGGCCTGCGCGCCCCCGACGGACGGTGGCTGGCCCGCACCAGCAGCGAGGAGGCCGGCGAGCGGTACGGCGACAACCTGGTCCTGCTCCACCGGTCCACCCTGATCGACCTGCTCCGCGCCCGGCTCCCCGAGGACGCGGTACGCGTCGACGCCGCAGCCGAGGTGACCGACCCCGGCGCCGCCGACGACCCCCGCCGCCCGGCCCGGGTGCGGACCGCCACCGGCGAGCTGACCGCCGACCTCGTCGTCGCCGCCGACGGCATCGGCTCCGCCACCCGCCGCCTCCTCTTCCCGGACCACCCGGGCCCCGAGTACGCCGGGTTCACCACCTGGCGCATCATGGTCCCCGCCCCCGCCGAACCCTTCGCACCCCACGAGACCTGGGGCCGCGGCGCCCTGTGGGGCAGCCACCCGCTCCACGACGGCACCGTCTACGCCTACGCGGCCGCCGCCGTCCCCGAAGGCGGCCACGCCGAGGACGAACGCGCCGAGCTGCTGCGCCGCTTCGGCGACTGGCACCACCCCGTGCCCGCCCTGCTCGCGGCGGCCGCACCGGAGGGCGTCCTGCGCCACGACGTCCGCCACATGCGCCGGCCGCTCCCCGCCCACCACCGCGGCCGGGTCGCCCTCCTCGGGGACGCCGCCCACGCCATGACGCCCAGCCTCGGCCAGGGCGGCAACCAGGCGATCGAGGACGGCGTGGTCCTCGCCCACCACCTCGCCCCGGGCACCCCGCCGGGGCCCGGCCTCGCCGCGTACAGCGCCGACCGGCTGCCGCGTACCAGTGCCGTCGTCGCGCGGGCCGCCAAGGCCGGGGCGCTCACCCTGCTGCGCCCCGCCCTCGCGGTCCGGGCCCGCGACGCGCTGGTCGCCACGGCCAGCAGGCTCGGACCCGACCTCGTCCTCCGCTCCTTCGCCGGGATCACCGACTGGCGGCCGCCGGAGCGCACGTATGCTGCCCCCGCACGCGGCGCCCGTCCGGAGGGCCGCCACGGCGAGGAGACGGGGAGCGGTACATGAGGGTCGGCTGCATCGGACTCGGGGACATCGCGCAGAAGGCGTACCTGCCGGTGCTGACCGCCCAGCCCGGCGTCGAACTCCACCTCCAGACCCGCACCCCCGCCACGCTGGCCCGCACGGCGGCCGCGTACCACCTGCCCGCCGAGCAGTGCCACCAGGAACTCGACTCCCTGCTCGCGGCCCGCCCGGACGCGGCCTTCGTGCACGCGCCGACCGAGGTCCACGAGGAGCTGGTCCGCCGCCTGATCGAGGCCGGGATTCCCACCTATGTCGACAAACCGCTCGCCTACGACTACGCCGCCTCCGAGCGGCTCGTCGCCCTGGCCCAGGAGCGCGGAGTCCCGCTGGCCGTAGGCTTCAACCGGCGGTACGCGCCCGCCTACCGCCAGTGCCTGGAGCACCCGCGCGACCTGATCGTCCTCCAGAAGAACCGGGTCGGCCTCCCCGAGCACCCGCGCGGCTTCGTCTTCGACGATTTCATCCACGTGATCGACACCCTGCGCTTCCTGGCGCCGGGACCGGTCGACCACGTCGGCATCCGGGTCCGGGCCGAGGGCGGGCTCCTGCACCACGCGGTGCTCCAGCTCGGCGGGGACGGCTTCACCGCGCTCGGCGTGATGAACCGGCTCAGCGGCTCCACCGAGGAGATCCTGGAGGTCTCGGGCCAGGACGCCAAGCGCCAGGTCCTCAACCTCTCCGACATCGTCGACCACAAGGGCCAGCCCAGCGTCCGCCGCCGGGGCGACTGGGTCCCGGTCCCGCGCCAGCGCGGCATCGAGCAGGCCGCCCTCGCCTTCCTCGACGCGGTCCGCGCCGGGGAGCGCCTGGATGCCCGGGACGCGCTGGAGACCCACGAACTGTGCGAACGCGTGGTGCGCGAGGCCGAGGCCGCGGCGGGGTAGTCCCACCGCCGGACTACCTGTCCCCGCGCCCCCTGACCCGGCGGACCGCGACCACGCCGCCCGCCACCGCCAGCCACGCCACCGCCGCGTAGACCGTCCAGTCCCCGAACCGCACGTAGGCGGTGGAACCGGAGGCGGGACGGACCTCGTACAGCCCAGTGGTGCCGCGGTCGGTGCCGAGCCGGGGGCCGACCGGCCGGCCCGAGGCGTCGAAGACGGCGCTCACCCCGGTGAGCGTCGCGTGGACGACGGGGCGGCCCGACTCGGCCGCCCGCACCGCCGCCAGGGAGGCGTGCTGGGCCGGCGCCCAGCTCTGCTGGAAGGTCGAGGTGGAGGACTGGGCCACGATCAGCCCGGCCCCCGCCCGCGCCAGCCGTCGGCTCAAGTCGGGGAAGGCCGTCTCGAAGCAGACCAGCGGCCCGGTCCGCAGCCCGCCCGAGGTCTCCATCACCACCTGCCGGGTCCCGGGGTGCCGGTCCTCGCCGGCCGCCCGTCCCACCGACGTCGCCCAGCCCAGCAGCGACCGCGCCGGGACGTACTCGCCGAAGGGGACCAGCCGCATCTTGTCGTACCGGGGGCCGGTCGGCCCCGAGGCTCCCACCAGTACCGAGGTCTTGGAGATCCCTGGGCGGCCCCGGCGGCGGGCGTCGACGTTGACCAGCAGTTCCGCGCCGGTCCGCCGGGACAGGGCCGCCAGCCGGCCCGCCAGGTCCGGCCGGGCGGCGAGGTCGAAGCCGACCGAACTCTCCCCCCACACCACCAGCTCCGCACCCCGCCCGGCCAGCCCAGCCGTCAGCCGCTCCTGCCGGTCGAACCGCTGGGCCGCGCCCGGGACCACCCCCGGCTGCACCACCGCGATCCGGGCCGGGCGGTCGGCGGGTACGGGACGCGGGGCGGCCGCCGCTACCCCGGTGGCGAGCGCGGCCACCGCCGCCCCGGCCGCGAGGGTGGCCCACCGGGCGCGCGGGGAGGCCGCCACCACGACCAGGGCCGTGTTGACCGCCACCAGCAGCAGGCTCACCAGCCAGACCCCGCCGACCGGGAAGAGCCGCAGCGCCGGACCGACCTGCCACTGACTGGCGCCCAGCAGTCCCCACGGCCCGCCCAGCCCCTGCCAGGACCGCACCAGCTCGATCACCAGCCACCCCGAGGCCACCCCCGCCGGCGCCGTCACCGCGCGCCACGCCGTGCCCGGACCGGCGAGCAGGGCGCGGGCCAGCATTCCCCAGGGCGCCCACGCCAGTCCGAGGAGCGCGGCGAGGACCAGGGTGAAGACGTGCAGGCTCGGCATCAGCCAGTGGTGCACCGCCAGCATGAAGCCGAGCCCGCCCAGCCAGCCCTCCAGGGCGGCCCGCCGCGCGGTCGGCGCGGTGCGGAGCAGCAGCAGCCAGGGGACGAGGCAGAACGGCGCCCACCACCACCAGCCGGGCGCCGGGAAGACCGGCGCGGGCAGCCCGCCGGCGAACAGCGCGGCGGGCGCGCGCCACCAGGACGGACGGGGGCCGGACGTCGCTCGCTGGACCACCTGGCTCACCCCTTGAGGCCGCGGCTCGGAGCGGGGAGTTCCAGTCTGCGGCCCGGGCCCGCGACCGCCAGGTCAGTTCGGACCGGCCACGGACGCCCCGCCCTGCCAGACCTCCTGTGCGACCACCTCGCTCAGCCGCCAGCCCTCGGCGGTGCGCACGCCCCGCATGCGGTACCGGCCGCCCCGCACGGTGTCCGCGATCCGGCCCGGCCCGTTGCTCCGCATGGGGGTCACGAAGTCGGCGTCCACCACGGCGAGGTCGCCCACCTCGCCCTCCCGGCGCTCGAAGGCCACCCGGCGGTTCACGATCAGGTGCTGGTAGGGCCGGGGGCCCTCGTCACGGCCCTGCGGGCGGGGGACGGTGCGCCCCCGGTTCTCCTGCCGTACGTCGAGCACCGGGTCGTCGAGGACCGCCCCCGGCACGCAGAGCGGACGGCACGCCTCCGGGTCCCCGCCCGCCACGGCGCGGGCGTACTCGGTCACCAGGGTGTCGACGGCGAGACGGTCCAGAACGGTCGCGAGCTCCACACGCTGCGTCATCACCTCAGTGTTGGGCACCCGGGCGCCGGGGCCAAGACACGTGCACCGCCCACCCGGCGGCGGAGCGGTGGCTTCGGCCGAGCGAGGGAACCGGAGCGCGCCGCACCGCATGGTCCCTCACCCCGCGTGACGAGCCGATTAGCGTACGTGACGCTCGGTACACCCCTTACAGAGAAGTGGAGCGTTCCATGATCCGTCGTATGGCGATCACCCTGGCCGGCGTCGGCACCGCCGCCCTCCTTGCCGCCTCCCCCGCCGCCGCCTCCGGTGGCGGCAGCGCCGAGTTCGAGGTCGAGGGCTGGAAGGTCCACGGCACCGTGGTCAAGGTCGGCGACATCGTCGTCAAGGACTTCAAGGGCGCCGGCTTCGAGGCCGAGGCCGAGTTCACCCGCCGCTGACCTGAAGCGTCGGCGTCACCCCGCACCGGTGCCCCGGCCACCTCGTGGCCGGGGCACCGGTGCGTGTCCGCCCGCTCGCCCCCGCTCAGGGCTTGAGCAGGGTCTTCACCATGCCGTCGGCCTTCTCCTGGAACATCGCGTACGCCTTCGGTGCCTCCTCCAGCGGCATCGCGTGGGTGGCGAAGTGGTCGACGCCGAGCACGTCCTCGTCGTCGAGGAGCGGCAGGATCTCCGGCACCCACCGCAGGACGTTGGCCTGCCCCATCCGCAGCTGGATCTGCCGGTCGAACATGGTCAGCAGCGGCATCGGGTCGAGCGCGCCCCCGTACACCCCCGATACCGAGACCGTGCCGCCCCTGCGCACCAGCCGCATCGCCATGTGCAGCGCCGCGAGCCGGTCCACCCCCGCGTGCTCCATCAGCGGCTGCGCCACCGCGTCCGGCAGCAGCCCCACCGCCCGCTGGGCGCCCTTGGCCACCGGCGAGCCGTGTGCCTCCATGCCGACCGCGTCGATCACCGCGTCGGCGCCCCGGCCCCCGGTGTACTCCGCCACCGCCTCAGGCAGGTCCTTGCCGTACCGGCGCCAGTCCAGCGGGATCACCCCGTGCGCGGCCGCCCGGTTGAGCCGGTCCGGCACCAGGTCCACGCCGAGCACCCGGCCCGCACCCCGGTGCAGCGCGATCCGCGCGGCCATGTCACCGATCGGCCCCAGCCCGAGCACGACCACGGTGCCGTCCGGGGGCACCGAGGCGTACTCCACCGCCTGCCAGGCGGTGGGCAGCACGTCGGAGAGGTAGACGTAGCGGTCGTCCGGCGGCCCGTGCCCGACCTTCACCGGCAGGGTGTTGCCGAAGGGCACGCGCAGGTACTCGGCCTGCCCGCCGGGCACCTGGCCGTACAGCTTCGTGTACCCGAAGAGCGCGGCGCCCGTGCCGTACTCGGTGACCTGTGTGGTCTCGCACTGGGACTGGAGGCCCTGGTCACACATGAAGCAGTCGCCGCACGAGACGTTGAACGGCACCACCACCCGGTCCCCGGGCTTCAGCGCCGTCACCGCGCCGCCGACCTCCTCGACGATGCCCATCGGCTCGTGGCCGAGGATGTCGCCGGGGTCGAGGAACGGGCCGAGCGGTTCGTACAGATGGAGGTCGGAGCCGCAGATCCCGGTGGAGGTGACGCGGACGATCACGTCGGTGGGCTCCTCGATCCGTGGGTCGGGCACCGTCTCCACCCGGACGTCCCGCCTGCCCTGCCAGGTCACCGCACGCATCGCCGCTCCTTCCGCTAGCCGGGGGCACCTCTCGGCACGATGCCGCTACTGGCCGGGGTGCCCGGGGCGGGGGAGGGGAAACGAAGGGGGCGATAGGTTCTGCCTCTCGTCCGGGTGCCCGGGAGGTGCCCGTTGACCCGTCCGGCCCAGACGGGGGCGCCGCCCGTTTTCCCGTGGACCCGGACCGGGAATCCGCGCTCCATGGACCACGAGCAGGTACCCGTACTCGACGCCCTCGCCGCCTACCACGCCGAGCGGCAGCTCCCCTTCGCCCCGCCCGGCCACAAGCAGGGCCGGGGCGCCGACCCCCGGGTGCGCGCCGTCCTCGGCGAAGCCGTCTTCCGGGGCGACCTGCTCGCCATGAACGGCCTGGACGACCGCACCTCCTCACGGCAGGTGCTCCAGCGCGCCCAGGAGCTGATGGCCGACGCGGTCGGGGCCGAGCACACCTTCTTCTCCACCTGCGGCAGCTCCCTCTCCGTCAAGGCCGCCATGCTCTCCGTCGCCGGACCCCACGAGGAGCTGCTGATCGGCCGCGACGCCCACATGTCGGTCGTCTCCGGCCTCGTCCTCGCCGGCATCCGCCCCGTCTGGGTCGACCCGCAGTGGGACCCGGACCTGCACCTCGCCCACCCGCCGTCCGCCGAGACGTACGCGGAAGCCTTCGCCCGCCACCCCGACGCCCGGGGCGCCCTCGTCACCACCCCCACCCCCTACGGCACCTGCTCCGACCTGGCCGCCATCGCCGAGGTCTGCCACCGCCACGGGGTGCCCCTGGTGGTGGACGAGGCGTGGGGCGCCCACCTGCCCTTCCACCCCGACCTGCCCACCTGGGCGATGGACGCCGGCGCCGACGTCTGCGTCACCTCGGTGCACAAGATGGGCTCCGGGCTGGAACAGGGCTCCGTCTTCCACCTCCAGGGCGACCTGGTCGACCCGGCCGCCCTGCGCAGCCGGGAAGACCTCCTCGGCACCACCAGCTCCTCGGTGCTGATCTACGCCGCGCTCGACGGCTGGCGCCGCCAGATGGTCCAGCACGGACGGGCCCTCTACGACGACGCGCTGGCGCTGGCCGCCTCGGTACGGGCGCGGGCCGAGGAGGTCGACGGCCTCCACGTGCACGGCCGGGAGGACTTCTGCGGACCGGGGCGGGCCGTGGACCTCGACCCGCTCCAGCTGATCATCGACGTGAGCGGCCTCGGCATCAGCGGGTACCGCGCCGTGGACGCCCTGCGCACCCAGGGTCTCTCCCTGCACTTCGGGGACCACCGCCGGATCAACGCCCAGCTCACCCATGCCGACGACGCGGAGAGCGCCGACGCACTCCTGGCCGGGCTGCACCGGCTCGCCGCCGAGGCCCGGGGGCTGCCACGCGACCGCCCGGTGGAGGTGCCAGGCCCCGACGGGCTGCGGACGGAGCAGGTCGTGCTGCCGAGGGACGCCTTCTTCGGGCCGGTGGTGGACGTGCCCTGGCAGGAGGCCGAGGGCCGGGTGGCCGCCGAGATGCTCACGCCGTACCCGCCCGGCATCCCGGCGGCGCTTCCCGGGGAACGGCTGACCCGCGAGGTGCTGCGCTACCTGCGGACGGGGGTCGAGGCGGGCATGGTGGTGCCGGACGCGGCGGACCCGGGGCTGGACACCGTACGGGTGGTCGCGGAGGGGTGAGGAGCGGGTCTCAGTGCCCGGCCGAGGCCGGTGCCAGGGAGAAGACCGCGCCGTCCGGGTCGCGCAGGACCGCGCCCTCGTCGGCGACCGGGGTGGTCTCCGCCAGCCGTACCGCGCCCAGTTCCACCGCCCGGCGGGCCGCCTCGGCGACGTCGGGGACCGGGAAGATCAGGTTCCAGCGCGGGTGGAGCGCCGGGTTCTGCGGGTCGCGGGGGCGGAGCCGGGCCGCGACGTGGCCGTGGTCGCGCAGCACGATCTCGTCGTCCTCGTACCCCACGGCGTCCTCGCCCTCGCGGTACTCCCAGTCCAGGACCGCGCCGTAGAAGAGGGCGGCGGCGAAGGGGTCCGCGCTCTCCAGGACCAGCCACCACGGGCGGTGCAGCCGCCAGTGCTGCCAGTCGTCGACCATCCGGCCCTCCCAGAGGCCGAACGTCGGGCCCGTCGGGTCGGCGGCCAGGGTGGCACGCCCCGAGGGGGTGTCGACCGGGCCGATCGCCACCGTCCCGCCGCGCTCCCGGACCCGCCCGGCCGCCTCGTTCGAGTCGGCCACCGCGAAGTACGCCAGCCAGTCGACGGCGATCGGCAGGGAGCTGGCGACCGCGCCGAGGCTGGCCACCGGGATGCCGTGGGCGGTCGCGGTGGACCACTCCTCACCCATCGGGGAGGGCTCGAACTCCCAGCCGAGCACCTGCCCGTAGAAGTCGCGGGCGGCGGCGATGTCGTGGGTCAGCAGGGTGGCCCAGCAGGGCGCGCCGGTCAGCGCGTTGCCGGTGATCTCCATGCGCGAGGTGCCGGCGGTGGTCATCGGGTCTCCCCGTGCGGTGTCTGGGTCATGTCGTACTCGCTGCCTCACCTGTGCGGACGGGAGGGGCCCGCCGCCGGACGGGGCGGGCGCTCCACGCGGGCGGTCCGGACGTGCCGGAGGTGCCCACTCCCGTCTGCGAGTGTGACAGCAGACCACCCGATAGGCGAATGAAACGGACCAAAAGGGGCTCAGGCCGCCGACTCGCCCGCGTGCGGACTCAGGACCCCGGCCGCCACCAGGATGAAGATCAGAATGCCCAGGGCCACCCGGTAGTAGACGAACGGCATGAAGCTGCGGGTGGTGATGAACCGCATGAACCAGGCGATCACCGCGTACCCGACCACGAAGGCGACCAGGGTGGCGAAGACGGTCTGGCCCCACGCGACGTGCCCCTCGCCCGCGTCGCGCAGCTCGTAGAAGCCGGAGGCGAGGACGGCCGGTACGGCCAGCAGGAACGAGTAGCGGGCGGCGGCCTCGCGGGTGTAGCCCATCAGCAGACCGCCGCTGATGGTGGCACCGGAGCGGGAGACGCCGGGGACCAGGGCCAGGGCCTGGCAGCAGCCGTAGATCAGGCCGTCGCGGACGCCCAGGTCGCGCAGGGTCTTGCCGCCGTTCGCCCGGTGCCGGCCGCCGCCGGTCTCGGCGCGGGCCGCCAGCCGGTCGGCGAGGCCCAGCACCAGGCCCATCACGATTAGGGTGGTCGCGATCAGTCTCAGGTCCCGGAACGGGCCCTCGATCTGGTCCTTGAGCGTCACGCCGAGCACGCCGATCGGGATCGAGCCGATGATGACCAGCCAGCCGAGCTGCGCGTCGTGGTTGCCCTGCATCGAGCCGTCCCGGCGGACCATCGCGACCACCGAACGGCACCAGGCGCCCACGATGGTGGCGATGTCCTTGCGGAAGTAGATGAGGACGGCCGCCTCGGTGCCGATCTGGGTGATCGCGGTGAACGCCGCGCCCGGGTCGTGCCAGCCCGCGAAGGCCGCGGTCAGCCGCAGATGGGCGCTGGAGGAGATCGGCAGGAACTCGGTGAGTCCCTGGACCAGCCCGAGGATGAAGGATTCGAACCAGGACATGGAAGGCAGGCCGTCCGGGGAGCGTCGTGCGTGGCGGCCGGTGTTCCCGGGGCGCCGTCGCGGTGCGGGCAGGGCCGCCCGACGTGGCGTCAGGCGGTGCCGACGGGTGCGAAAGGTGCGGTATGCCCCGGATCGCGCCCCCGGCCCGGGCAGCGTAACGCCGTCAGGTGGCCGGGGGGCGACGCCCGCACAGGCGGGTCGTGGGCCGGAAGGTGTACGCAAAGTGACGCGCCGGCAGGCCGGGGGTGGTCCCCGGCCCGCCGGCGCGCGGCGACGGGCCTCACTTGTCGCCGTAGACGACGGTGACCTCCTTGAAGCCCAGCGAGGTCAGCAGCCCTTGCAGCATGCCGGTGGTGTTCCGTTCGGCGCGGGAGACCAGGCCGCTCTCCTTGGCGGCGTCGCCGATGTGCCGTACGGCCAGCTTGTTGACGGCCTGTTCGCTGCCCGGGTTGTCCGAGATGAAGTCGCCCAGCCGGTCGAGCAGGCCCCGCTGCTTGGAGACGGTGTAGCTGCGGTCCGCGTCGAGCGCCGGCTTGCCGAGCTCCGCGTGCGGCAGCCGGATCTCGGCACGGGTCCGCTCCTCGTTCACCGTGACCGCGTCGTCGCCGATCCCGCCGAGGTCGACGGAGGCGCCGACGGTGCCCGCGCCGACGAAGAGGGTCCGGGTGCCCTTGATGGCGTCGGGCACGTACTTGGTGTCCTTCTCCAGGTCGACCACGACCTGGAAGTTGCCGGAGGCGGCCTGGTAGCTGCTCATGTCGCGGATCGACTTGAGCACCGCCGGACCGGTGCGGTCCTTCGTCTCGCTGCCGAACACATCGTCGAGCCCCGGCACCAGGTCCAGCCGGGTGACCGCGAAGAACAGCAGGAGGAGTCCGGTGAAGAACGCCAGCATCTTCACCCACCACGGGGCGCGCCGGCGCTCCCGGACACCCCCGGTCCCCGCGTGCGGCGGGTCCGGGCGGTCGGCGTCGTACTCCGGCGCCACCTGGTCGGCGGCGCCCTTCCGGGGTCTTGCGTCCTTGGGCGACATAGCTGCCTTGTGACCCGAACGGCCCCGTTGAATCCAGCAGTTCGCCCCCGCCGTGACCCTGGCGGGGGCGAAGGCGCCCGGACTACGCCACCGGGCGGCGCGCCCGCAGCGCGAAGAGCAGCGGAACGCGCGGCGCCGCGTCCGGCAGCCGCCACCGCCCGGACTCCGTACGCACCATCTCGGGCCAGCGCGGGAAGGGCAGCTCCTCGTCCTCCCGCAGCAGCTCGATCACCAGCCCCGCCCCGGTCAGCGCGGTCACCACCTCGCCGAGCCCGTGCATCCACTCGACGCTCTCCGTCGCCCCCTCCACCGGCGGCCCGTCGGTGTACGTGTACGTGGCGTCCCGGCGGATCGCCCCGCGCCCGGCCAGGTAGTCGTGGCGGAGCACCAGCGGAGTCCCGGCCTCGGCGGTCGGCGTCGGGCCGAAGGAGTTGAGCAGCGGGTGGAACTCGGCGAGGTAGAGCATCCCGCCCGGGCGCAGCAGACCGGCCACCACCGCGGCCCAGCGGTCCAGGTCCGGCAGGTAGCACAGGGCGCCCTTGCCCGTGTACACCACGTCGAAGCGGGCCACGCCGAGCGCCTCCACGGCGTCGTAGACATTGGCCTGAACGTAACGGGTCCCGGCCATCGGCCCGGACTCCTGCCGCGCCGCCAGCTCCCGGGCGGCCGCCACCGAGGCCCCGGAGAGGTCGAGCCCGGTCGCCCGGGCGCCCTTGCCGGCCAGGACCAGCGTCTCGGTCCCCAGGTGGCACTGGAGGTGGACCAGGTCCCGCCCGGCCAGCTCCCCGAGGTCCTCCCACTCGTACGGGGCGAACCAGCGCGCCGGGTCGAGCGCCTGGGCGTCGTCGGCGAGGCCGTAGAAGTCGCTCGCCGTGTGGACGGGGGTCCGGGCGTCCCAGTTCGCCTCGTTGACCGCCATCAGCCGCCGGTCGGCGGGGTCGGGCCGCCGCTTGTCGTCCGTCACCAGGTCATCCATACGGCCCATCCAACCCGGCCGTGGCCCGCGCGTCCCGCCCCGCCGGGAAGATCGAGCCAGCCCCCCGCGCGGCGGGTCAGCCGGAGCCGAGCCGGTGCCGCCTGCGCCAGGCGAAGACCGAGGCGGCCAGTGCGGAGAGGGCGATGAACCCGGCCGAGGCGAGGAAGACCGGGGAGGTCGGCGAGGCGGCCGTCGACCCGGCCAGCACGTACGCGGCGGTGTTCGGCACCGAGCCCACCGCCGTCGCCAGCAGGAACGGCGTCCAGCCGATCCGGGAGACGGCGGCGCAGTAGTTGGCGGCGGCGAACGGCACGCCGGGGAAGAGCCGCACCGCCAGCATCGAGCGGAAGCCGTGCCGGCTCAGCTGCCCGTCGGCCGCCTTCAGCCAGCGGCCGCGCAGCAGCGGGCGCAGCGCGTCCTGGCCCAGCAGCCGCCCCAGCCCGAAGGCGATGCCCGCCCCGACCACGGTCCCCGCGACCGCCGCGACCACACCGGTGGCCGAGCCGAACAGGGCGCCCGCCGCGAGGTTCAGCAGCGGCCGGGGCACGAACGCGGCCGTGCAGATCCCGTACCCGGCGGCGAAGAGCAGCGCCGCCGCACCCGTGCCGAGGGCCGCGGGGATGCCCGTGGTGAGCAGCTGCTGCGGCTCCAGGACCAGCATCGCCGCCCCGGCCGAGACCAGCACCAGCACCAGCAGGGAGAGCCGCGACCACGGCGACATCAGCAGCCGTGCGCAGCGCACCGCCGCGGACCGCGCGGGGCGGACAGGAGCCACCGGTGCGGTGGTGGGGGACGCCATTCGGGGAGCGTAACCGACAGAACGGGGTGATCGCCCTGCGGGCCGCGTCAGCGGGGTACGGGGGCTGCCCGGCTTGCGTGGTGTCCGGGCGGCGGGTAAATCGCTCGACGCCCCCGCTCCCTTCGGCCAGGATGTGGGCCATGTCCCGGTACGCCTTTCCCGCAGCCACGTCCGCAGTCGCGGACGCTGCGAAGGGTGCCGGTTTCCCCTTCGACGGCTTCGACGGCGCACGAAGCTGACCCTCCCCGGAACGTCCGGCGGACCCCGCAGGGGGAGGGTCGGCCAGAGCCCGGGGTCCCGGATCGTCCCGCCTTCCGGAGAAGGACATCACCATGCCCAAGACGGCATACCTGCGTACCAAGCCCCACCTGAACATCGGCACGATGGGCCACGTCGACCACGGCAAGACCACCCTCACCGCCGCCATCACCAAGGTCCTCAGCGAGCGGGGCTCCGGCACCTTCGTGCCCTTCGACCGCATCGACCGGGCGCCCGAGGAGGCGCGGCGCGGCATCACCATCAACATCGCCCACGTCGAGTACGAGACCGACACCCGCCACTACGCCCACGTCGACATGCCGGGCCACGCCGACTATGTGAAGAACATGGTCACCGGCGCGGCCCAGCTCGACGGCGCGATCCTGGTGGTCTCCGCCCTCGACGGGGTCATGCCGCAGACCGCCGAGCACGTCCTGCTCGCCCGGCAGGTCGGCGTCGACCACCTCGTCGTCGCCCTCAACAAGGCCGACGCCGGGGACGAGGAGCTGACCGACCTGGTCGAACTGGAGGTCCGCGACCTGCTCGACCGGCACGGCTACCCGGGCTCCGAGGTGCCGGTGGTCCGGGTCTCCGGACTCCGGGCGCTGGAGGGGGACCCGCGCTGGACGGAGGCGGTCCAGGGGCTGCTCGACGCCGTCGACACCTATGTGCCGATGCCCGAGCGGTACGTCGACGCGCCCTTCCTGCTGCCGGTGGAGAACGTCCTGACCATCACCGGCCGGGGCACCGTCGTCACCGGCGCCGTCGAGCGCGGCACCGTCCGCGTCGGCGACCGCGTCGAGGTGCTCGGCGCCGGGGTGGAGACCGTCGTCACCGGTGTCGAGACCTTCGGCAAGCCGATGGAGTCGGCCCAGGCCGGCGACAACGTGGCGCTGCTGCTGCGCGGCGTCGCCCGTGACGCGGTGCGCCGTGGCCATGTCGTGGCGGCGCCCGGCAGTGTCACCCCGCGCCGCCGCTTCACCGCGCGGGTCTACCTGCTCCCCGGCCGGGAGGGCGGCCGGGGCACCCCGGTGGTCACCGGCTACCGCCCGCAGTTCTACCTGCGTACGGCGGACGTCGTCGGGGACATCGACCTCGGTGAGGCGGCTGTCGCCCGGCCCGGCGAGACCGTCACCCTGACCGTCGAGCTGGGCCGCGAGGTACCGCTGGAGCCCGGCCTCGGCTTCGCCGTCCGTGAGGGCGGCAGGACCGTGGGGGCGGGCACGGTGCAGGAGGTGCTGGGCTGAGCCGGGAGGCCGGCTCTCCTCTCGGCCTCCTCCGGCCCGCGGACGCGCGGGCCGGAGGAGGTTCCGGCACCGTCGCCGGAACGCCCCGCCGGAACGCTCCGAACTGATCCTGTCCGTAAGAGAGTTGGGTTCCGGCCGATTCTCACAACGACTCTTTCGCAACAACTGTTGTGACTCTACTCTCGGCGCATGACCGATCCCTCCGCCGCGTCCGCGGACGCGGACTCCTTTGCGCGGGACATCGAACTCGACACGGCCGCACTGCGCGTGCTCGCCCACCCGCTACGGCTGAACGTGCTCTCCCTGCTGCGTGAGCGCGGCCCGTCCACCGCGGGCCGGATCGCCGGGGAACTCGGCATCAATCCAGGGGCGGCCAGCTACCACCTGCGCCGTCTCGCCGCCGGGGGACTGATCGTGGAGGAGCCGGGGCGCGGCACCGGACGCGAACGGTGGTGGCGGTCCGCGCACCGCCAGTCGATCCACGACCCCGCCGCCGCTTCCGGCGCGGAGCGCGAGGCCGGGCTCGGGTACACCCACGCGGTGGCCCTCGCCGCGGCGGACCGGCTGCGCAGGTCGGCGCAGGAACTGCCCCGGATCCCCGGGGAATGGCTCGACGTCATCACCTACAGCGACTTCCTCCTCCGGCTGACCCCGGCCGACGTGCACCGGATGCGGGCGGAGATCTTCGAGGTGATCGAGCGGTATCGCGCCGACGGCGGGGAGAGCGAGGGCGCCGTCCCCGTGGCGCTGCAGCTCCAGGCGTTTCCGGTGCCGGGTACGGCCCGGCCTCCGGCGGGTGACGAATGAGTGCCCAGGACGTGGCCGTGCCCGCGCGGCCCGCCTACGGGGACGCCAACGTCCTGCGCTGGCTGACCGCGTACACCGCCTCCGTTGCGGGCGATGTCGTCTTCTTCCTCGCGCTGTCCTGGGCCGCCACGCGTGCGGGCGGGCCCTCGCAGGTGGGGCTGGTGGTCGCGGCCGGGGCCGTCCCCCGTGCGGTCCTCATGCTCGGCGGCGGCGTGGTGGCCGACCGGTTCGGGCCGCGCCGGGTCGCCGTCCTCAGCGACGGGGTCCGCTGCGTGGTGATCCTCCTCGCCGCCGCGGCCCTCGCGCTGGCGCCCGCGCACCTGTGGCTGCTGGCCCTCGTCGCGCTGATCTTCGGTGTGGTGGACGCGGTCTTCATGCCGGCGGTGGGAGCGCTGCCACCGCGCATCACGACAGCCGACCAGCTCGCCCGCGTCCAGGGGATGCGCGGACTGTCGATCCGGCTGAGCAACGCCGTGGGACCGCTCGTGGCGGGGGCCGTGCTGGTGGCCGGGGGAGCGGAGGGCGCGTTCGCCGTGGCGGGGGTGCTCTTCGCCGTCTCCCTCGCCACCCTGCTCACCGTGCGCGTCACCCCGGTGGCCGGACCGCCGCAGCGCGACTCCGCGCGAGGAGAGCTGAGGGACGGGCTGCGCTACGTCCGCCGCCACCGGCTGCTGGCGCCGCTGGTCGTGGTGATCGGGCTGAGCGAGATGTGCTTCAGCGGGCCCGTCGCCACCGGACTGGTGCTCCTGGCCGACGAGCGCGGCTGGGGTGCGGTGGGCATGGGGTGGGTGGCGAGCGCGTTCAGCGTGGGCGCCACGGCCTCCGCGCTGCTGCTCACCGTGGCACCGCGGGTACCGAGGGCGGGGGCGGCGATGGCGGCGGCCCTGCTCGTCACGGCCGCGGGGGCCGTGGGCCTGGGCCAGGCGCCCTCCCTGACCGTGGCCGTCGCCTTCGGCGCTCTGATCGGCCTGACCAGCGGATTCGCCACCACCTTGACGGGGGCGCTGGTCCAGACGGCGACCGACCCCCGCTACCTCGGCCGCGTCACCTCGGTCACCACCCTGTGCACCCTCGGCCTGGCCCCGGTGCTCTTCCCCGCCGTCGGCATCACCGTGGAGCTCTGGGGCGCGGCCACGTTCTTCGCCGGCTGCGGCGCGATCTGCCTGCTCGCCGCTGCGCTCGGCCTCGCCGTCCCGGCGCTGCGGCGGGCGGAGCTTCCGGAGCTGGGGTCCGCTTAGGCGGCAGCCCGCGTTCCGCAGGTCAGACCGTACGCAGCAGCAGCGTCGCCCCCATGGCGAGCATCGTGACGGCCACCAGGGAGTCGAGGACGCGCCAGGCGGCCGGGCGGGCCAGTACCCCGCTGAGCAGGCGGGCGCCGTAGCCGAGTCCGGCGAACCAGGCCAGGCTGGCCAGCATCGCCCCGGCCCCGAAGACCCAGCGCAGCGGGCCCCGGTCGGCGGCGATCGAGCCCAGCATCAGCACGGTGTCCAGGTAGACGTGCGGGTTGAGCCAGGTCAGGGCGAGGCAGGTGAGGACCGCCGCCCGGACGGAACCCGTGGTGGTGCCCCGGGTGGACAGGGCCTGCCCGTCGCCGGGGCGCAGCGCGCGGACGGCGGCCAGCGCGCCGTAGCAGAGGAGGAAGCAGCCGCCGGCCAGGCCGACGACGGTCAGCGCGGCGGGCCAGGCGGTGACCACGGCTCCCAGCCCCGCGACGCCGAGGGCGATCAGCGCGGCGTCGGAGAGGGCGCAGATGACGACCACCGCGAGGACGGCCTGGCGGCGCAGGCCCTGCCGGAGGACGAAGGCGTTCTGGGCGCCGATCGCGACGATCAGGGAGAGGCCGGTGCCGAATCCGGCGGCGGCCGCGGGGACGAAGCTGCTGGTCATGGCAGTAACGCTAAGGATCGGTCCGCCATCAGTCCAGCTAAAGTTTCTTACGTAGCATGAGTGAGGCTGAAGGTGGAGGGTGAGCGGGATGGCCATGACCGACCTGCCGTTCGAGCAGGTGCGTACCCTGCTCGCCGTGGTGGACGAGGGCACCTTCGACGCCGCCGCGAAGGTGCTGCACGTGACGCCGTCCGCGGTCAGCCAGCGCATCAAGGCGCTGGAGCAGTCCACCGGGCGGGTGCTCCTGATGCGGACCAAACCGGCCCGGCCCACCGAGTCCGGGCAGACGGTCGTCCGGTACGCGCGTCAGCTGGCGACGCTGGAGCGGGAGGTGCGCGCCGGTCTGGGCGTGGCCGAGGACGGGTCGCCGGCCCGGCTGCCCATCGCGGTGAACGCCGACTCGCTGGCCACCTGGTTCCTGCCCGCGCTGACGCGGATGCCGCAGCAGTTGCCCGTCTGCTTCGAACTGCACTGCGAGGACGAGTCGTACACCGCGACCCTGTTGCGGGAGGGGCGGGTCATGGCGGCGGTGACCTCCTCCGCGGAGCCGGTGGCGGGGTGCACGGCGCGTCCGCTCGGCCTGGCCCGGTACCTGCCCTCGGCCCGGCCGGAGTTCGTGGAGCGCCATCTCTCCGCGGGCCCGCTCGCCGAGTGCCTGCCCGAGGCGCCGGTGATCGTCTTCGACCGCAGGGACGAGCTCCAGGACGCCTTCGTCCGCGAACTGACCGGCGGGGCGCGGGGTGCGAGCAGCGTCCGGCACCACGTCCCCACCTCGGAGGGCTTCTGCGACGCGGTGGTCGCCGGGCTCGGCTGGGGGCTCCTGCCGGAACAGCAGGCACTGTCCCACTTTGCCTCGGGCGACCTCGTCGGATTCGCCCCGGAGCGGCCGTTCGACGTCCCGCTCCACTGGCAGCAGTGGAAGCTGGACGTGCCGGCCCTCGCCCTGGTCGCCGAGGCGGTCGCCACGGCTGCTGCGCAGGCCCTGCACGCACCGGGGTGAGGACGCCGTTCACCGACGGTTGGCGTGGACGACGGCTCCGCGCCGGACCGGCGTCACGCGCTGCCCCGAGCCTTCCTCGGGCGCCCCCCTTCCCGAGGCCGAGGAGCCCGACCGTGCGCCAGCACCCCAGAACCCGCCTGCTCCGACGCGCCGTTGCTCTCGCCGCCTGCGCCGTCACCGTCGCGGTGACGGCGGCCGGCCAGGGGGGCGCCGCGCCCGGGGGGCCGGGCCACCGGACCGGGCTGTGCGGGCCCGGCCGGGCCGACACCACCTACACCGACCGCCTGTGCGCGGCCGAGGGCGACCTGCTCGACGTACGGATCGGCGACGTGCGGGCGACCCAGCCCTCGGTCGGCTACGACGAGGTCTACTACAAGCTCGGCCGCTACACCCTCGGCAAGGACGCGGTCAACAAGAAGTTCGACGACTGGTGCGAGGCCAACGGGCAGCTGGAGGCCGCCTCGGCGGGGTCCGGCGCGCGCCTGGACGACCCGGCCTCGTTCACCTGCGAGCTCCCCGTCGGCTCCGAGACCAAGGAGAGCGTCGCGGCGATGAAGACGGTGGTGGTGGGCCCGGGCGGCAGCCTCTACCTTACTGACGGCCACCACACCCTCACCTCCTTCTTCGAGACCCCGGACGGCGGGCCCGAACTCCACGTGCGGCTGCGGGTCGTGGCCAACTACGCCACCTTGACGCAGCAGGAGTTCTTCAAGCGGATGGAGGCGAACCGGTGGGTCTGGCCGCGCGACCCCGAGGGCACCCTCGTCCCGGTCACCGGCCTCCCCAAGAGCCTCGGACTCTCCCGTTTCCAGGACGACCGCTACCGCAGCCTGCTCTACTTCGCCCGGGACATCGGCTACACCCCGGGCACCCGCCCCTTCCAGGAGTTCTTCTGGGGCACCTGGGTCCGGGAGAGCAGGGCCGCCGACCTGGCGGACTGGGACCCGAAGTCCCTGCCCAGCTACCTCGACACGGTCGAGAAGATCTCCCGGGCGCAGAGCGCCCTGCCGGCGAACAGCACGGTGGCCGACGGCCTCACCGCCGGCGAACTCGGGGCGCTGGCCGAGTGGAACGCCGGAAAGGCGGCCGACAAGGGGGAGTTCGCCAAGCTCTCCGTGCCCTACGCCGAGGCCAAGCCCGGCAAGCTCGCCTACGCGCTGCGGTACAAGGACGCGCACGGCATCGGCTGAGCCGGGCGAGGGCGGCAGTGACACCTGCCCCGCCCTCCGGGGCACAATGCCGCAGTGACCGACTCCCTCCCCGTGATCCGCGCCGTCGACAGCGGCACCGCCCGCCTGCTGCCCGATGTCGACCGCCCCCGCGCCTGGCTGCTGACGGTGGACGACGCGCCGCAGTCCTACGTGGACCTCGACGACCCCGCGCACCTGGAGTTCGAGTACCAGTGCCGGATCGCCCACGTCCTCGACACGCTGGCGGCCGGCGCCCGCGACCTCGTCCACCTGGGCGGCGGCGCCCTCACCCTGCCCCGCCGGATGGCCGCCGTCCGCCCCGGCGTCTGCCAGCGGGTGGTGGAGTACGACCGGGCGCTGAGCGGCCTGGTCCGCGAGCATCTGCCCTACGGGGGCGACGCCTCGGGGATCACGGTGCACGGGGCCGACGCCCGGCAGTGGCTCGCCGGGGCTCCCGCGGAGAGCGCGGACGCCGTCGTCGGCGATGTCTTCGGCGGCTCCCGGGTGCCCGCCGAGCTGACCACGCTGGGCTGTGCCCGTGACGTGGCCCGGCTGCTGCGGCCGGGCGGGGTGTTCGCCGCCAACCTGGCGGACGGTGCGCCCTTCGCCTTCCTCCGCTCCCAACTGGCCACGTTCGGCGCGGTCTTCGCCCACCTGGCGCTGGTCGCCGAGCCGGGCGTGCTGCGCGGGCGACGGTTCGGCAACGCCGTCCTGGTCGCCTCCGGCCGGCCGCTGGACACCGCGGAACTGGCCCGCAGGACGGCGGCCGACCCTTTCCCCGCGCGGGTGGTCGAGGGGGACGAGCTCCGCGGGTTCACCGGTTCCGCCCGCCCCGTCGCGGAGGACGAGGCGGTGGGCTCACCCGTCCCGCCGGGCGGCACCTTCCGCGTCGGCGGCGTCTGAGCCGGGCTCGGCCGCCGGAGCCGGCACCGAGGTGGCGGCGGCCACGACCGCGCCGGCCCCGGGACCGGAGACGGTGTCGACGGCCGCCACGGGCACGCCCTCGGGAACCGCCTCGCCCTCCCCGCCGGCGTCCTCCGCCTCCGGCGGCCGGCGCGTCATGGTGCGTACCTCCGGGACGAAGAGCACGGCGGCGGTGACCAGCACGATGAGGACCGCCCCGCCCCACAGCGCGTTGCTCCGGCCGAAGGCCGACTCGGCGGGGCCCGCGAGCGCGGTGGCCAGCGGGACCATGCCGATCGAGCCCAGCCAGTCGTAGGCGGACATCCGGGAGAACTTCTCCTCCGGGATCTCCTGGTGCATCGTGGTGATCCAGGCGACGCCGAAGAGTTCGATGGCCACGCCGCTGACGAACATCACCCCTGCCAGGCCGAGCGCCGGGAGGGGGACGGCGAGCGCCGCCGAGGGCAGGGCGAGGGTGAAGACGCTGAGGGTGCCGGCGAGCAGCAGCCGTCTGGGCTGCCAGCGCATCATGAGGACCGCCCCCACCACGGTGCCCACCCCGAAGGCCGCGAGGGCGAACCCCCAGGGCGCGGGCCCGCCGAGGTGGTCCCGGGCGACCAGCGGCCCGTAGACCGACTCGGCGGCGCCGACCACGGCGACCACCACGGAGAACTGGGCGACGATGCTCCAGAACCACGGCCGGGCCAGTGCCTCGTGCCAGCCGTCCCGCAGGTCGGCGAGGAGGCTGCCGCCCTGCGCCCGGCGCGGCATGCCGCTGAGGTCGAGCAGGGCCCGCAGCCCGGCCGAGACGGCGAAGGCGGCGGCGTCCACCGCGAGCACCCAGCCGGGGCCGATCACGGCGACCATCGCGCCGCCGAGCGCGGCCCCGCCGATGGTGGCGCCGTTCATGGTCAGCCGGAAGACCGCGAACCCCTTCGAGGCGTGTTTCCGGTCGACGGTGGCCAGCAGCATGCCCTCGGCGGCGGGGGAGAAGAACGCCTGCCCGGTGCCGCCGAGCGCGGCGAGCAGCATCATCTGCCACAGGAGCGGCGAGCCCGCCAGGACCAGCACGGCGAAGGCGGCCTGGGAGAGGCAGTTGAGGAGGTTGGCGGCGACCATCACCCGGTGGCGCGGCAGCCGGTCCGCGACCGCGCCGCCGATCAGCAGGAAGAGGATCAGCGGGACGGTCCTGGCGGCGGCCACCAGACCGACGTCGCCCGCGTCGCCGCCGTGCTCCAGCACGGCGAAGGCGGCGGCGATCAGCGCGCCGTGGCTGCCCAGCGAGGTGATGAAGGCCGCCGAGGTCAGCAGCGTGAAGTTGCGGCTCGCCCAGTCGGGCGTCCGGGGCAGCAGACGCGCCGCCGAGGGGCGCGACGGGGTGGGGGGTGCGGTGCTCACCGCTCGACTCTGCCTGCCGGGCCCCCGTGTGGCCAAACGGTTATCGGAGCGTGCCCGGGTGGCGGGACCGGTGCCGGCCACCCGGGTGCCCCGAGGGCGTGGGGCTCAGCCCGTCGGCTCCTCCTTGGTGAGCCGCACCGTGCTGAGGATCTTCTGGATGGTGTCCTCGGCGAGTTCGTCCTTGACGCCCTTGGCGCCGTAGAGGTTCCAGGTGACGAAGTCGCCGGCACCGTTCTGGAAGGCGAAGGTGATGGCCTTGCCGTCGCTGGCGCACTTCCCCTTCTGCGGGGTGTTCTCGGAGTGCGCGGTGATGACGCTGCCCTTGAGCCCGGACTTGGTGGTGTAGGGCTTGGGCTTCCCCTGCTTGACGCTCTTCTTGTCGGGCTCGGTGTAGCCGCCGAAGATCCACCACGGGACGCGGGTCTCGGCGGCCTCGTCGGCGTCCTTGGCGCCGTTCTCCCCCCGGGTACCGGCCGTCGCCAGCGAGGTGTCGCTGGTGGAGCCGTCCTTGTCCGGGTCGTCGGTGCACCACTTGGGCTTCAGCTCGGCGGGGGCGGTGACCGTGGTGCGGTCCCACTCGCCGTCATCGTTCTCCCACTCGAAGCCGATGCTGGTGTCGGTGGACCGGAGCTCCCAGCCCTGGGGCACGTCGAAGACGGTGCCGAAGCGCGGATTGACCACCGCCGTCCACCCGGCGATGGTGGGCTGCTCGCCGTTGCTGCCGTCGCGCGGGTTGGCGGGCTTCTCGCTCGGCTCCTTCTCGGCCGGCTCACCCGACTTCTCGGCGGAGGCGGCCGGGGTGGGCTTGCCGTCGGCCTCGTCCTTCTTGCCGTCGTCCCCGCCGAAGACCACGAAACCGGTGACGGCCGTCGCCACCACGACCGCGGTCGCCGCGACGATGGCCACGATCGTGGTCTTCTTACGGTCGTCCCCGGGCGGCTTGGCGCCGACGGTGACGGTCGGCGCGCCCCACTGGCCCTGCTGACCGGGCTGGCCCGGCTGCGGCGGGTACGGCGTCTGCTGGTATCCCGGCTGCTGGTAGGGGTTCGGCTGCTGGTACCCCGGCTGCTGGTACGGGTTCGGCCCCGGCGCGGGCGTGCCGCCCGGAACGGGTGGGTTCTGACCCTGCTGCGGAGTTCCTCCCGCGTTCGGATTCTGGTTCTGGTCCTGCGGGTTCTGCTCGCCCCCGGGCGGCTGCTGTCCTGGCCACATGGCCAGTAACCATAGAGGCCGTGGGAGGGCCGCTGCCACGCCTGTGCTGTCCCGACTCCGTCACGACCGCCGCCGGGAAACCATGGCCAACTCTCGCTACTCGTGGGTAACATCCGGTCCATGAGCGCAGAACAGATGTCCATCGGCGAGATGCTCGCCGCCACGGTCCCCATGGTGCGGACCCTCGACCTCACCTTCGGCGAGGTCACCGCCGAGCGTGCCGTGGCCCACCTTCCCGACCAGGCCGCCTACCACAACCACGTCGGCGGCCCGCACGCCGGAGCCATGTTCACGCTCGCCGAGTCGGCGAGCGGGGCCATCGTCCTCGCCGCCTTCGGCGACCAGCTGACCCGTGCCGTGCCGCTCGCCGCCAGCGCCGACATCCGCTACCGCAAGCTGGCCCTCGGCCCGGTCACCGCCACCGCCGTCCTCGGCCGCCCGGCCGCCGAGGTGGTCGCCGAACTCGACGCGGGCACCCGCCCGGAGTTCCCCGTCCACGTCGAGATCACCCGCGAGGACGGCGCCGTCACCGGCGAGATGACCGTGGTCTGGACCCTGCGCCCCAACAGCTGACCGGCCCGGCGTCCCCAACTCCCCGGCAGCCGGGCCGGGGAGCCCGTCCCACCCCTCCCACCGGCCCGGACGTCCCGGCGGCCGAGGCGTCCGGCCCCGTCGCGGTCCAGTAGGCTGCGCGCGTCCGTGCCCGGAATCCGCGGGTCCGGCGCGATGCGGGAGGAACCGACTGTGCACGTGCAGGAGTGGCTGGAGACTGTCCCGGCCGTCAGCGTCTACGCCCTGGTCGGCGTGGTCATCGGCCTGGAGAGCCTCGGCATCCCGCTGCCCGGCGAGATCGTCCTGGTCTCCTCCGCCCTGCTCGCCTCCCAGCACGGCGACATCAACCCCTACGTCCTGGGCGCCTGCGCCTCTGCCGGCGCGATCATCGGCGACTCCATCGGGTACGCCATCGGCCGCAAGGGCGGCCGCCCGCTGCTGGCCCGGCTCGGCCGCAGGTTCCCGCGCCACTTCGGCGAGGCCAACATCGCCCTGGCCGAACGCTCCTTCCAGAAGTGGGGCATGTGGGCCGTCTTCTTCGGCCGCTTCGTCGCCCTGCTGCGGATCTTCGCGGGCCCCCTCGCCGGCGTCCTGCGCATGCCGTACTGGAAGTTCCTGATCGCCAACATCACCGGCGGCATCGTCTGGGCGGGCGGGACCACCGCCGTCATCTACTCGCTGGGGATCGTCGCCGAGGCGTGGCTCAAGCGGTTCTCCTGGCTGGGCCTGGTCCTCGCCGTGGTCGTCGGCGTCACCACCACCCTCGTCCTCCGGCGCCGCGCGCAGAAGGCGTCCGCCGCCCTGCCCGACTCCCCGGCCCTGGCCACGGAGTGACCCGGGCCGTCGCGTACGGTGCTCCCGGCGCGGGACGCGTCACGGCGTACGGAGTGAAGGAGTCGGCATGGCGGACGGCACCACGGTCCTCGCGATCGGCGGCAAGGAACCGGAGATCGACCCGGGGGCCTTCACGGCACCGGGCTCCGTGGTGATCGGGGACGTCGTCATGGCCGAGGGCTCCAGCCTCTGGTACAACGCCGTGCTGCGCGCCGACTGCGGGCCCGTCCGGCTCGGCGCCGGCAGCAACATCCAGGACAACGCCACCGTCCACGTCGACCCCGGCTTCACCGTCACCATCGGCACCGGCGTCTCCGTCGGCCACAACGCCGTGCTGCACGGCTGCGTCATCGAGGACGACGTCCTCGTCGGCATGGGCGCCACCGTGCTCAACGGCGCCCACATCGGCGCCGGTTCGCTCATCGCCGCCCAGGCCCTCGTCCCGCAGGGGATGCGGGTGCCGCCCGGTTCGCTGGTCGCCGGGGTGCCCGCCAAGGTCCGCCGCGAGCTGACCGAGGAGGAGCGCGAGGGCATCCGCTTCAACGCCGACGGCTACCGCGCCCTCGCCGAGGCCCACGCGAAGGCCGTCGCCGGGGAGTGACGGCGGGCCTGGGCGGGTGCCGCTGGGGTGAAGATCACAGGTCCGGGCGGGTCCCGGCGGCCCTACCGGTGAGTACGGTGGCCGGGTGCCGAAGAACCCCCTGACCCCGCTCACCCGCGGCCTCGCCCGCGGCGGCGCCCGCCTCGCGCACGCCGCCGTGCAGACCGGCCGCCGCTGGGTCCGCCGGGCGGGCACCGTCACCGCCGAGCACCCGGGACGGCTGCGGTTCGGCGCGCTCGGCGACGGCACCCGCATCGCCTACCCGCAGGGCACCATCTTCGGCGAGCCCTGGATACGCGTCGGCGCCTTCTGCATCATCGCCGAACAGGTCACCCTCACCGCCGGGCTCATGCCCGACCTCGACCTCGGCCCCGACCCGATCCTGCACATCGGCGACGGCGTCGTCCTGGGCCGCGGCAGCCACGTCATCGCCGACACCACCGTCACCATCGGCGACAACTGCTACTTCGGCCCGTACGTCTACGTGACCTCCACCAACCACAGCTACGACGACCCGCACGAGCCCATCGGCCGCCAGTGGCCCCGTACCGACCCGGTGTCCATAGGTCCCGGCTGCTGGATCGGGACGGGCGCCGTGATCCTGCCCGGCGCCCGGATCGGCCGGAACGTCGTGGTGGGCGCGGGCTCCGTGGTGCGCGGCACCGTCCCCGACCACGCGGTGGTCGCCGGCGCCCCGGCCCGCGTGGTCCGCCGCTGGACCGAGGAGGAGGGCTGGCAGCCGCCGCTGCGCACCCCGCCCCCGGTGCCGCTGCCCGAGGACGTGACCCCCGCTCAGCTGCGGGCGCTGGCCGCCTGGGAGGCGGAGAGCAGCGGCTGAGGGAGGCGAGCGGACCGTCCCCGCACCCCCCGGCCGGGAACCCCTGGTGCAGTAGATTGACCGCCTGCTCACCTCTCCCTGGACGGAATGTGTCGGATCTCGATCTGCTGACCCGGTCGCTCGCCCGCAACGTCAGACACTGGCGGGCCGAGCGCGGCTTCACCCTCGACGCGCTGGCCACCCGCTCCGGGGTGAGCCGGAACATGCTGATCCAGATCGAGCAGGCCCGCACCAACCCGAGCATCGCCACCGTCGTCAAGATCGGCGACGCCCTCGGCGTCAGCGTCACCAGCCTCCTCGACTACGCACGCGGGCCGCGCGTACGGGTCGTCCCGCCCGAGGCGACCGCGACCGTCTGGGACACCACCGCCGGCAGCCACGGCCGCCTCCTGGCCGGCGCCGAGGCACCCGGCCCCCTCGAACTCTGGGAGTGGCGGCTCATGCCCGGCGAGGGCAACAGCTCCGACCCGCACCCCCAGGGCACCTGGGAGATCCTGCACGTCACCGCCGGCACCCTCACCCTGACCGTCGACGGCGCGGCCCACCGGGTCCCGGCCGGCTCCAGCGTCGCCTTCGCCGCCGACGCCCCGCACGCCTACCGCAACGAGGACGGGGAGGCGGCGGAGTTCACCATGGCGGTGTCGGTGCCGGGCGTGCGCTGAGCCTCACCCCAGCGCCGGGATCTCGATCGCCGGACACCGGTCCATGACCATCTCCAGGCCCGCCGCCCGGGTCCGCTCGTAGGCGGCCTCGTCGACGACGCCGAGCTGGAACCAGACCGCCTTCGCGCCGGCCGCCACCGCCTGGTCGGCGACCTGTCCGGCGAGGGCGGAGTTGACGAAGACGTCCACCACGTCGACCGGGAACGGCACCGCCTCCAGCGACGGGTACCCCTGCTCGCCGTGGACCGTCTCGGCCTTCGGGTGCACCGGCACGATCCGCTTGCCGTACCGCTGCAGGACCCGGGCCACGCCGTACGCGGCCCGCTCCTCGTTGGCGGAGAGGCCGACGACCGCCCAGGTGTCGCCGCTCTCCCGCAGGATGCGGCGGACGGTCTCGCTGTCTCCGTAAGGCTCCGGCATGACGCTCTCCTCACTTCGTACGACGGCCGCCGGCCATGCGGCCTGTCCGGGCAACCCCGCACGCGGCGGAGCCATTCCCCGCCCTGCGGCCCGTCCCGGGTGCCACATAGGCTGGCCCGATGCAGGACGAGTACCGCACCGTGGCCCGTGAGGGCGTGCACGAGACCGAGATCAACCGTTCGCGTTTCCTGTGCACCCTGGCCCCGGCGGCCACCGAGGAGGAGGCCCAGGCGGTGATCGCCCGGGTCCGCCGCGCCCACGCCGACGCCACCCACAACTGCTACGCCTACGTCATCGGCGCCGACGCCTCCGTGCAGAAGGCCGCCGACGACGGCGAACCGGGCGGCACGGCCGGCGTCCCCATGCTCCAGATGCTGCTGCGCCGCGACATCCGGTACGCCGTCGCCGTCGTCACCCGCTACTACGGCGGGGTCAAGCTCGGCGCGGGCGGCCTCATCCGCGCCTACGGCGGCAGCGTCGGCGAGGCCCTGGACGCGCTCGGCACCCGGACCCGGCGCCGGTTCCGGCTCGCCTCGGTCACCGTCGGCCACGAGCGCGCCGGGCGCCTCCAGAACGACCTGCGGGCCGCCGGACGCACCATCCGGGACGTCCACTACGGCGAACGCGTCACCCTCGACATCGGGCTGCCCGACGCCGAGGTCGACGCCTTCCGTAGCTGGCTCGCGGACGCCACCGCGGGCGAGGCGGAGTTTCGGGCCGGCGGCGAGGCGTACGGCGACGCCTGAGCGCGTCCGGCGCCTCACACCCGGGGCAGCTCGGCGAGGAACGCCTCCGGGCTGACGGCGTACCCCATCGGGTTGATCACCGGCAGCGGCGTGCCGTCGAGCAGGACCGTCGGGGTGCCGCTCACCTCGCCGGCCTCGAACGCCGCCGAGACCTCCCGGGCCCACGGCAGGTACGTGCCCTCGCGGACCTTGCGGTCGAACTCCTCGCCGCGCAGCCCGTCCACCTCTCCGGCCAGGGTGAGCAGGGTGCCGGTGTCGGCGAAGGCGTCCACCTCCTCGGCGGGCTGCTCGGCGAAGAGCACGTGGAGGTACTGGGCGAACTGCCGCTGCCCCTCGTCGGCTGCGGCGCCGAGCGCGCTCAGCCCGGTGAGCGAGCCGCTGCCGCCCACTCCGTCGTCGATGACCGTCGCGAACCGGTAGTGCAGGGTGAACCGCCCCTGGTCGGCGGCGTCGGTCATGATCGTGCCCAGCCCGTTCTCCATCCGCTTGCAGAACGGGCAGCGCAGGTCGAGGTGGACCGTGAGCCGGTGCCGGTGGTCCGGCTCCCCGTAGACGACGACGGTGCTGCCGGGACCGGTGGTGTGCGAAGGAGCCATGGCTTCAGGCTGGGCAGCCGGGGCGCGGGGCGCAACGCGGCGGAGGGGCCGACCGGGTGAGCGCGCGCCGCTACCCGGCCCACCTGCCGGAGAGGAAGGTGACCGCGAGGATCGTCGTCAGCGGCCCGGCCAGGCAGAGGTAGACCGCCTTCGCCCGGGGTCTGCGCAGGCTCAGGGTGCCGAGCCCGATCCACAGCGGCCACCACAGGAGGGTGGACCGGGGCAGGGACATGTACCAGTACGAGGTGCCGAGGGCCGCCAGGGTGAGGGCCAGGTACACGGCCTCGGGCCACAGGCGCCGCCGCGCGAGGACGCAGAGGAGGACGATCCCCACCACCATGGCCAGCAGTTCGGCCTGGAACATGAGGGCGTAGCCGGTGGGGTGCCGGTCGCCGAAGGCCGCCTCCCAGGTGGCCGACCAGGCGTCCCAGGGCAGGTGGAAGCTCCGGTACCAGCCGCGTTCCTGGGCGCGTTGCCACGCCGCCCAGTCGCCGGTGTGCGCCGCCAGGTAACCGGCGTACGACACGAGGGGGACGGCCGGCAGCGCCAGCCAGGGAAGGGCGCGCAGCCGCCCGGCGCCGCGGGTGGCGATGACGAGGTGGACGGCGAGGGCGGCGGCGAGGAAGAGGCCGCTGACGCGCACGGTGGTCGCCAGCGCGGTCAGCAGGGCGGCGAGCGCCCAGTGGTGCCGCAGGGCCGCGAGCCACGCCGGGAGGGCCAGCGCGAGGAAGAGCGCCTCCGTGTAGCCGGCGGCCAGGAAGACCGCGCACGGCGACACCAGGAAGAAGAGCACCGCGCGCCGCCCGGCCTCCGCGTGGGCGGTGTACCGGCGCGCGGTCCGCCCCAGCGCCACCACGGCCACCGCCCCGGCCGCCAGCGAGATCAGCAGCCCCGCCGCGGTCCAGTGCGGGACGAGGGTGTGCACCGCGCGCAGCAGCATCGGGAAGCCGGGGAAGAACGCCTCCCGGTTGTCCCCGTACGTGGTGCCGCTCCCCGCCGGTCCCGGGAAGTAGCCGTCACGGGCGATGTGCAGGTAGTGGTGCCAGTCCCACCGCTCGAACGCGGTGAGCAGCGGGGCCGGTTCGCGGGCGCCGGGCCGGTCGGGGAAGAGCAGGCGGGTGCAGTAGGCCGTCCCCCACAGGGAGATCCGGGTCAGCAGGTAGAGCCAGAGCGCCTCGCGGTCGCCCCGGTCCAGCAGGCCCGCGCCGCGCCTCCGGCACCGCGCGGCCCACCCGGGGGAGAGCCCGGGCTCCGGCGCCGGTGCGTGCTCGCGCGTCGCGGGCGCGGGGTCGAGGGTCACCAGGGACATGCGGTCGCCTTTCAGGCAGCGCCGGGAGTGGTACGCGTCGGCGTCGGCGGCGAGGTCGTGGGAGTGCCGGGAGGCGTGGAGCCGTCGGTCGTCGCGGGCGGCGAGGTCCGCCCAGGGACCGGCGCGTCCGTGGGGCCCTGCGAGGGGCTCCGGTCCTGCGGCAGGGGAACGGGCGGAGCCGGCGACGGGACGACGGCCGGCGGTACGGGCGCCGGGGCCTGGGACCGCAGCGAGAGCGCGGCGGCGCCGCCGGTGCCGGCGGCCAGGCAGAGGCCGGCCACCGCCACCGCGAGCCGGCGCCGGTGCCTGTGCCGGCCGCGCTCGGCGATGTGGGCCACGGGAGCGGGCCGGGCCCGGCGTACGCCGTCCTGTCCGGCTTGCTGGAACAGGGACCGCAAGGGGTCCGGGGCGTCAGACAACGGGGCCCTCCTCGAAGTGGAAGTCGCGCAGGTGGCGGGCGAGCGCGGTCCGCCCGCGCGCCAGGTGCGTCTTGACGGTGCTGAGGGAGAGCCCCGCCTCGTGGGCGATCTGCTCGACGGTCAGGTCGCAGAGGTAGTGCAGCGTCAGGGTGCGCCGCTGCTGGGCGGGCAGCTCCCGCAGGGCGTCGACCAGCACCACCTGTTCCGGTCCTGGCTCGGGCACCTGGGCCGGCGGCGCGCCCCGGCGTCGCCAGGCGTCGGCCGTCCGGCGGCGCCCGCGCCAGCGGCTCACCGCCAGCCGCCAGGCGACCGTCCGTATCCATGCCTCGGGGTGGCCGTCGTGGTCCAGCTGCCTGCGGCGTGACCAGCCTTTGACGAACGCCTCCTGCACGACGTCCTGCGCCTCCTGGAGGTCACCGAGCATGACGTACAACTGGCCGGTGAGGGCGGCCGCCTTCTGGGCGTAGAAATCCTCGAACTCCTCGACGGTCAACGTGCTCTCCCGGGTCTCTTGCTTCACGGGGCATACGCCCGCCGAGGGGCGTTCGGGCGACAGCCGGACCGGGACTCCCGCGTGACGGTGATCACATGACGGGTCAGGCGCGGGGCGCGGGCCCCGCGAACCGGGACGGCGGTGTGCCGAAGCTCCGGGTGAAGGCCGCGGTGAACGCGGCGGGCGAGGCGTAGCCAGCGCGGCCCGACACCTCGGTGACCGACCGTTCGCGCAGCAGCGGTACGGCGGCCAGCAGGCGGGCCCGCCCGCGCCAGAGGGCGGGGCTGTCCCCGGTCTCGGCCCGGAACCGCCTGGTGAAGGCGCGTTCGCTCATGGCCACCCGGGCCGCCCAGGCGGCGTTGGTGGCACCGGCGTCGGGAGCCGCCAGGTAGGCGCGGCAGAGCCCGGCGAGATCGGCGGAGGCGGGGACGCGCAGGTGGAAGGGGAGCGGCGACCCGGCGTTGATCTCGTGCAGGAGCAGGGTGGCGACGGCGCCCTCCCGCCCCGCCAGGCTGTAGCCGGCCTCGAAGCCGACCGCCACGGCGAGGAGTTCCCGCAGCAGCGGGGAGACGTCGACCACCGTGCAGACGGCGGGCCACCAGGGCACGGCGTCCGGTTCGACGTACAGGCTGCGGGTGCTCACCCCCAGCATCCGCACCCGGTGCCGGGTGGCCGCCGGGATGAGGACGGCCCGTTCGGGCGGGACGGTCCAGGTGCCGTCGGCGGTGTCGACGACCATGACGCCGGTGGCGCCGTAGAGGAACTGCGCCCGCCGGTGCGCGTGCCAGTCCAGCAGGTGCCCGGGCGGGTAGTCGGTGCCGATCGGCAGGACGGCCCGCCCGACGTGGTCCACCTCGTCCAGGGGGATGTTCCTCACCGGGCCACCGTACCCGTGCTGGCCGGGTCGCGAAGGAATCGTGCCGGGCATCGCATGCGGGCACCCCCGCGTGGTTGGTGGGGTGGGGCCATGGATCTGCTGGTGCTGCTCGGTGTCGGGCTGCTGACGGGAACGACCACGGTGCTCTTCGGCTTCGGCGGGGGGTTCGTCACCGTGCCGGTCGTGGTCTGGGCCGACTCCGCGCTGGGCGGGGAGGCGACGCGGGTGGCGGTGGCCACCTCGGTGGTGGTGATGGTGGTGAACGCCGGATTCGCCACCGCCGTCACCCCGCGCCGGACCCTCGCCGCGCTCCGGGGCGGCGGCCCGCTCCTCCTCCTGCTGGCCGCCGGCGGCGCGGCCGGCGCCTTCGCGACCCGCCTCGCCCCGCCCGTCCTCACCCACTGGGCGTTCGTCGCCTACACCGCCGTCACCCTCGCCGACGTCCTCCTGCGGCCCGGCTTCCTGCGCCCACGCGGACAGGCCGCCTCGTCCGTGCCGCCCCGCGCCCTCCCGGCCCTCGTCGGCGCCCCCGTGGGCGCGCTCGCCGCCTTCCTCGGTGTGGGCGGCAGCGTCATGACCGTCCCCGCCATGCGACGGGCCGGCCACCCGATGCGCGTCGCCGCCGCCCTCGCCAACCCGCTCACCCTGGCCCTCTCCCTCCCCGCCGCCACCGTCCACCTCGCCACCGCCGCCGCCCCCGCCGTGGCCGACGGCACCCCGGTCGGTCTCGTCGGCCTCGTCGACCTCCGTGCCGCCACGGCCCTCCTCCTCGGCGCCCTGCCGGTCATCGCCCTGCTGCGCCGCCACCCGCCCCACATCCCGGACCGCGTCCACGCCTGGGCCTACGCGGGGCTGCTGGGGGTCGTCGTGGCCGCGATGGCCCTTTCGGGCCCGTAGCCGTCCCGCCGGATCAAAGGCGGCGGCGACTCTCACCGGAACCGGGCATTCCGCCCGGGTCCGTGACCGGGCTGTCGGTGGGCGGCGTTAGCGTGGTGCGTGCCGGTGGTCAGGCCGGTGAGGGCGGGACGGTTCGGGAGGCAGGGGTGCGGGTGGGCATGTGGGGCGGTGGGGCGCGGTGAGGATGCTGCACACCTCGGACTGGCATCTGGGGCGCTCCTTCCACCGGGCGAGCATGCTCGGCGCGCAGGCCGGCTTCATCGGCCACCTCGTCGAGACCGCCCGCGAGCGCGAGGCCGACGTGGTGGTGGTCGCGGGGGACGTCTACGACCGGGCGGTCCCGCCGCTCGCCGCCGTCGAACTCTTCGACTCCGCCCTGCACCAGCTCGCCGAGGCCGGCATCCCCACCGTGATGATCTCCGGCAACCACGACTCCGCCCGCCGCCTCGGTGTGGGCGCCGGGCTCATCGGCCGCGCCGGTATCCACCTGCGCACCTCGCCCGCCGCCTGCGGCGAGCCCGTCGTGATGGCCGACCGCCACGGCGACGTCGCCTTCTACGGACTCCCGTACCTCGAACCGGCCCTGGTCAAGGACGTGCTCGGGGTCGAGCGGGCCGGCCACGAGGCCGTGCTGCGCGCCGCCATGGACCAGGTCCGCGCCGACCTCGCCGGGCGCGCGCCGGGCACCCGCTCCGTCGTCCTCGCCCACGCCTTCGTGACCGGCGCCGCCGTCAGCGACAGCGAACGGGACATCACCGTCGGCGGGGTGGCCGCCGTCCCCCTGGAGGTCTTCGACGGCGTCGACTACGCCGCCCTCGGCCACCTGCACGGCTGCCAGACCCTCACCCCGCGCATCCGCTACGCCGGTTCCCCGCTCCCGTACTCCTTCTCCGAGGCGGACCACCGCAAGAGCATGTGGCTCGTCGACCTGGACGCCGAGGGGGAGGTGAGCGCCGAGCGGCTGGACTGCCCGGTGCCGCGCCCGCTCGCCCGGCTGCGGGGCGCCCTGGAGGAGCTGCTCGCCGACGAGAGCCTCGCCCGGCACGCGGAGTCCTGGGTGGAGGTGACGCTCACCGACGCCGTGCGGCCCGCCGACCCGATGGCCCGCCTCCAGGAGCGGTTCCCGCACACCCTCAGCCTCGTCTTCGCCCCCGACCGGAGCGAGGAGGAGGCCCTCGACTCGTACGCCCGGCGGCTCAGCGGCCGTGACGACCGGCAGATCGCCGAGGACTTCGTCGGCCACGTTCGCGGCGGCGTCGGCCCCGACACCGCCGAACGGGCCCTGCTGCACGAGGCCCTGGACGCCGTCCGCACCGCCGACCACCTGGGCGAGGTCCACCGATGAGGCTGCACCGGCTGGGCATCACCGCCTTCGGCCCCTTCGGAGGCGCCCACGAGATCGACTTCGACGCGCTCAGCGCCGCCGGACTCTTCCTCCTCCACGGCCCGACCGGCTCCGGCAAGACCTCCGTCCTGGACGCCGTCTGCTACGCCCTCTACGGCTCCCTGCCCGGCGAACGCGCCACCGGGGCCCAGGGCACCGGGCTGCGCAGCGACCACGCCGCACCCCACGCCCGCGCCGAGGTCGTCCTCGACCTCACCGTCGCCGGACGCCGCCTGGAGGTCACCCGGCAGCCGGCCTGGGAACGCCCCAAGAAGCGCGCCGCCGGCACCACGGTCGACAAGGCACAGACCTGGCTGCGCGAGTACGACCCCGCCACCGGCACCTGGCGCGACCTCAGCCGCTCCCACCAGGAGACCGGCGAGGAGATCACCCAGCTGCTCGGTATGAGCAAGGAGCAGTTCTGCCAGGTCGTCCTGTTGCCGCAGGGGGACTTCGCCCGGTTCCTGCGCGCCGACGCCGAGGCTCGGGGGCGGCTGCTGGGACGGCTCTTCGACACCCGCCGGTTCGCCGCCGTCGAGCAGCACCTCGCCGAGCTGCGCCGGGCCGCCGCCGACCGCGTCCAGGAGGGCGACCGGGTGCTGCTCGCCGCCCTCCAGCGGATGCGGCAGGTCGCGGGGGAGGCCACCGGCGTGCCGGTCCCCGAGGCCGAACCGGGCGAGCCGGGGCTCGCCGCCGACGTGCTCGGCTGGGCCGCCACCGCCCGCGCCGACCTGCGCGAACGCCGGACCGTCGCCCGCCTCGCCCTCACCGCCGCCGAACAGGAACAGACCGCCGCCCGGCGCGCCCTGGACGAGGCCCGCGAACTCCACCGCCTCCAGCAGCGCGCCGGACAGCTGCACGCGCGCCGCGAGCGGCTGGCCGCCACCGCCGAGGCCCACGAGGAACGGCTCACCCGCCTCGCCCACGCCCGCAAGGCCGCCGCCGTGCAGGGGGCGCTCGACCTCAGGCACGCCGCCGAGCGGGCCCACGCACGCGCCCGCCGCGCCGAGGAGGCGGCCCGCGCCGCGCTCCCCGCCGAACACACCGTCCCCGCCTCCCGGCTGGCCGCGCTCGCCCGCACCGCCGTCGAGGAGCTGGGCGCCCTCGCCTCCGCCCGCCGGGCCGAGCGGCGCCACGCCGAGCTGACCGGCGAACTGGACCGCGTCGACCGCGACGAGCACGCCGACGAGACGCTGCTGGCCGAGACCGCGGAGTGGCTGGAGCGCTGGGACACCGCCCGCTCCGGGCTCCAGCGCGAGGAGACCGAGGCCCGCGACGCCGCCGCCGACGCCGACCGGCTCGCAGCCCTCCTCGGCCCCGCCCGCGAACGGCTCGCCGCCGCCCGCCGCCGGGACACCCTGGCCGCCGACGCCGACCGGGCCCGCGCCGCCGCGCTCACCGCCCGGGAGGAAGCGACCGCCGCGCAACGCCACTGGCTGGAGCTGAAGGAGACCCGGCTCGCCCACATCGCCGCCGAACTCGCCGACCGCCTCACCGACGGCGAGCCCTGCGAGGTCTGCGGCGCCACCGCCCACCCGCACCCGGCCACCCGCGCCGACGGCCATGTCGACCAGCGCGCCGAGGACGCGGCGCACGCCGCCTACCGCCGGAGCGATGCCGGGCGGGCCGAGGCCGAACGCGCCCTGGGCGTCGTACGGGAGGAGCTGGCCGCCGCGACGGCCGCCGCCACCACCGCCGAGGTGGCCGGGCTGGCGGCCGAGGCGGCGCGGCTCGCCGGGGAGTACGAGCGGGCGAGGGCGGCCGCCGAAGGGCTGCACGCCGTCCGGCACCGGCTCGACGCCGCCGGGCGGGAACACGAGCGCCGCCTCGCCGAACGCCACGCGGCCGAGCGCCGGGCCGCCGCCCGCGCCACCCTCCGCGACAGCCTGGTACGGGAACAGGCCACCCTCGACGAGGAGTTGGCGCAGGCGCGCGGCGGCGCCACCGGGGTGGCCGCACGCGCTCGCCAGCTGGAGGAGCGGGCCGCGCTGCTCACCGAGGCCGCCGAGGCGTCCCGCGCGGCCGAGGAGAGCGCCGGCCGGCTCAAGGAGGCCGACGCGCGCCTCGCCGACGCCGCCTACCGGGCCGGTTTCGACACCCCGGAGCAGGCGGCCGCCGCCGTCCTGGACGACGCGGACCACCGTGAACTCCAGCACGCGGTCGACGCCCGCCGGCTGGAGGAGGCCGAGGTGCGCTCCGCCCTCGCCGACCCGGCCACCGCCGACGCCGCGGCCCTGCCGCCCGCCGACCCGGACGCGGCCACCGACCGGGCCCGCCGCGCCGACCTGCGCCTGCGCGCCGCCGCCGCCACCGACGAGGCGGCCGGCCGCGACACCGCCGCGCTCGACGCCCTCTCCCGGCAGGCCACCGCCGAGGCCCGGCGCCTGGGACCGCTGCGCGCACAGTACGAGCGGGTGGCCCGGCTGGCGCAGCTGGCCGCCGGGACCTCCACCGAGAACGAACGCCGGATGCGGCTGGAGTCGTACGTGCTGGCCGCCCGGCTCGAACAGGTGGCGGCGGCCGCGACCGTGCGGCTGCACCGCATGTCCGGCGGCCGCTACACCCTGGTGCACACCGCCGACCGCTCCGGACGCGGCCGTTCCGGGCTCGGGCTGCGCGTCGTGGACGCCTGGACCGGCCGCGAGCGGGACACCGCGACGCTCTCCGGCGGCGAGACCTTCTTCGCCTCCCTCGCCCTCGCGCTCGGCCTCGCCGACGTGGTCACCGACGAGGCGGGCGGGGTGCGGCTGGACACCCTCTTCATCGACGAGGGCTTCGGCAGCCTCGACGACCAGACCCTCGACGACGTCCTCGACGTCCTGGACACGCTGCGCGAGCGGGACCGCAGCGTCGGCATCGTCAGCCACGTCGCCGACCTGCGCCGCCGCGTCCACACCCAGCTGGAGGTGGTGAAGGGCCGGGACGGCTCCGCGCTGCGCGTCCACGGCACCGGCGGCTGACGGGTCAGGGGCCGATCGCCCGCCGGGCCAGCGGCGAGGAGTAGACGATGCTGGTCGTCACCGAACCCAGCCCGGCGATCCGGCCCGTCACCTCCTCCAGGTGGCGCATCGACCGGGCCGCGACCTTGAGCAGGAAGCAGTCGTCCCCGGTCACGTGGTGCGCCTCCAGGATCTGCGGGGTGGCCGCCACCAGGTCGTGGAAGGGCTTGTAGTTGCCGTTCGGGTAGCGCAGCCGGACGAAGGCCAGGATGGCGTACCCGAGCCGCTCCGGATCGACCACCGCCGTGTAGCCGCGCACGATCCCCGCTTCCTCCAGCCGCCGCACCCGCTCGGTCACCGCGCTCGCCGACATCGACACGGCCCGCGCCAGCTCGGCGAAACTCGCCCGCCCGTCCCGCTGGAGGGCCTCCAGGATGCGCCAGTCGGTGGCGTCCGGGGAAAACTCGGTCATGCGGCATCTCTAGCAGGCGCATCCCCGGCGGATCAACCAGTTCGCCGGGGATCACTCCTTCAGGGTGCGGTCGCCCGAATCTAGATTCGACCCCATGAACCAGCAGTTCAGCGCCGCCCCGCAGCCCACCTCGTCCGTACCGGCGGCCACCGGGGATTCCCCCTCCGCCGTCCTCGCCGTGCCGCCCGCCCCGCCCGCCGAGGCGGCGGCCCTCCTGCGTGCCGCCCTCGCCCGCCACACCGACGTCTCGGACGTCGCCGCCGACCTGGCCACCGGCACCCCCGGCTTCACCCTGGTCGACTCCCGCTCCACCGCCGCCTGGGACCAGGGCCACGTCCCCGGCGCCGTCCACCTGCCCACCGCCTCCGTCCCCGCCCTCGCCGGCCGGCTCCTGGACCCGGCCCGCCCCGTCGTCACCTACTGCTGGGGCCCCGGCTGCGACGGCGCCACCCGCGCCGCCCTCGCCCTGGCCGAACAGGGCTTCCGCGTCAAGGAGATGCTCGGCGGCTTCGAGTACTGGGTCCGCGAGGGATTCCCCTACGACACGGCCGACGGCCCGCGCACCAGCGCCCCCGACCCGCTGACCGCACCCCTCCGCGCCGCGGACGACTGCGGCTGCTGAAGCCCCCGGAACCTTCGGCCCGCCCCCGGGCCGGAAATCCTCCTGGACCCGGGGGAGTCCGGCCGCGATCATGGCGCCCATGCCCGAACTTCCCGTGCCCACCCCCGCCGACCTCGCCCGCGACCCGCTGCCGCTGCGCGGCCGTACCGCGCTCGTCACCGGTGCCGGCCGGCGGAGCGGCATCGGCCACGCCGTCGCCCGCAGGCTGGCCGCGTACGGTGCGAGCGTCCACCTCCACCACCACGTCCCGCACGACGCCGCCCAGCCCTGGGGCGCCGACGACCCCGAGGACGTCGCCGCATCCGTACGCGAGGCCCTCGCGGCGCCCGGCGCCCGCGTCACCCACGGGCCCGCCGACCTCGCCGGCCCCGAAGCCCCGGCCCGGCTCCTCGCCGACGCCGTGGAAGCCCTCGGCGGGCGGCTCGACATCCTCGTCGCCAACCACGCCCGCAGCGGCGACGACGGCCCGCTCGACGCGATCGACGCCCGTGCCCTGGACGCCCACTGGGCGGTCGACACCCGCTCGGTGATCCTGCTGATCCAGGCGTACGCCCGGCACCGCGCCGCGCTCGACGACGAGGCCCCGCCCGGCCGCGTCCTGATGATGACCTCCGGCCAGGACCACGGGGGCGGCATGCCCGAGGAGATCGCCTACAGCCTCCAGAAGGGCGCCCTGGCCTCCGCCACCCGCTCCCTCGCCACCACGCTCGCCCCGCTCGGCGTCACCGTCAACACGGTCAACCCCGGCCCGGTCGACACCGGCTACCTCACCGGCGAGGCACATGCGCACATCGCCGCGCTCTTCCCCGCCGGACGGTGGGGGAGGCCCGACGACCCGGCCCGGCTGCTCTCCTGGCTCGCCACCGACGAGGCGGCGTGGATCACCGGCCAGGTCATCGACTCCGAGGGCGGCTTCCGGCGCTGACCGGGACCGGCGCGCCCCGGGGCCGGGCGCACGCGCCCGGCCCCGTACGCGTCAGAGCTTCGACAACTCGTCCACCAGGTCGTCCAGGCCCAGCGAACCCAGCGACAGCGCCGCCATGTGCCACGCCTTGGCGTCGAAGGACTCGCCGTGGGCCGCACGGGCGTTGGCGCGGCCCAGCAGCCAGGCGCGCTCGCCCAGCTTGTAGCCGATCGCCTGGCCGGGCATGGAGAGGTAGCGGGTCAGCTCGCTCTCCACGAACTCCGCCGGGCGGCCGCTGTGCATCCCGAAGAACTCCTGGGCCAGCTCCGGCGTCCACCGCTCGCCCGGGTGGAACGGCGAGTCGTCCGGAATGGCCAGCTCCAGGTGCATGCCGATGTCGACGATGACCCGCGCGGCCCGCATCATCTGCGCGTCCAGGTACCCGAGCCGCCGCTCGGCGTCGGTCAGGAAGCCCAGCTCGTCCATGAGCCGCTCCGCGTAGAGCGCCCAGCCCTCGCAGTTGGCGCTGACCATGCCGACCGTCGCCTGGTAGCGCGAGAGGCTCTCCGCCACGTGCGTCCACTGCGCCAGCTGGAGGTGGTGGCCGGGAACGCCCTCGTGGTACCAGGTCGACACCAGGTCGTAGACCGGGAAGCGGGTCTCGCCCATGGTCGGCAGCCAGGTCCGGCCCGGCCGCGAGAAGTCCTCGGAGGGACCGGTGTAGTACGGCGCGGCGGCCCCGCCGGGCGGCGCGATCCGCGACTCGACCCGGCGCACCCGCTCCGCCAGCTCGAAGTGGGTCCCGTCCAGCGCCTCGATCGCCTCGTCCATCACGCTCTGGAGCCAGTCGCGGACCTCGTCCACGCCCTCGATGTGCGCCCCGTGCTCGTCCAGGTGCTTCAGCGCCTCCCAGGGCGTCGCCGCCCCCGGCAGTACCTTCTCCGCCTCGGTGCGCATCTCGCCGAGCAGCCGGTGGTACTCCGACCAGCCGTACGCGTACGCCTCGTCCAGGTCCAGGTCGGTGCCGTTGAAGTAACGGGACCAGCGCTGGTAGCGCTCGCGGCCCACGGTGTCCGGCTGACCCTCGACGGCCGGCGCGTACACGTCGCGCATCCAGTCCCGCAGCGCCGCCACGGCCGCGCTCGCCCCGGCCGCCGCCGCGTCCAGCTCGGCGCGGAGCGCCTCGGGGCCGTCCGCCGCGAAGGTCTCGAACCAGCCCGGCCGGCCCTCCCCGCCCGCCCACTCGGTGAGCTGCCCGACGAAGGTGGCCGTCGGCCGCGGGCCGCCGTACAGCTTGCGCTCCAGGCCCAGTTCCAGGGACTGCCGGTACCCCTCCAGCGTCGCGGGCACGGCACGCAGCCGCTCCGCCACGGCCGCCCACTCCTCCTCGGTGCCGGTCGGGGTCACCGTGAAGACCTCGCGGACCGAGTGCGCGGGGGAGTGGATGTTGCTGACCGCCCGCAGGTCCTCGTCGGCCTCGTGGACCGCCAGCTCGGCGGTGAGCCGCTCACGCAGCAGCCGCGCGCAGCGCCGCTCCTCCTCGCTGTCACCGCCGGGGCGCCGCTCCGCCTCGTCCAGCGCGGCCAGCGTCGCGGACGCCAGGCCGGCCGCGGCCTGCCGTCCGGCCGGGGAGAAGTCGGGCAGCTTCCCGGAACTCTCCGCCACTCCGAGGTACGTACCGGTGATCGGGTCGAGGGCGATGAGGTCGTCGACGTAGGCGTCGGCGACCTGACGGGGCAACGGGTTCTTCAACTCTGACATGAGGCCCATCCTCGTACGATCGGGCCCCCGGCGTCACTACCTTCCCGTCCCGGCCGTCCCGGGCGGCAGCATCGGCCCGCACTCCCACTGCTGGAAGATCAGCCGCGTCTCCACCCGCGCCACCTCCCGCCGCGAGGTGAACTCGTCCAGCACCAGCCGCTGGAGATCGGTCATGTCCGCCACCGCGACGTGGACCAGGTAGTCGTCCGGGCCCGTCAGGTGGAAGACCGCCCGCGACTCCGGCAGCGCCCGGATGCGGTCCACGAACGGCCCGACCAGCTCCCGCCGGTGCGGCCGCACCTGCACCGACAGCAGCGCCTGCAGCCCGCGCCCCAGCTTCGCCGGGTCCAGCTCCAGCCGGTGCCCGAGGATCACCCCGGACCGGCGCAGCCGCGTCACCCGGTCCAGACAGGTGGAGGCGGCCACCCCGGTCGCCTCGGCCAGCTCGCGGTAGGTCGCCCGTGCGTCGTTCTGCAACAGCCGCAGAATCCGCAGATCCACCGTGTCCAGTACGACAGATTCGGTCATCCGGCGAACGTAACACGGGACTTGGCCGCCGCCGCCGGACGGCCCCGCACCCTCGGGCCATGACCACCGACGCCGCGCACACCCCCGCCACGCCGCCGCCCGCATCCCGGGCCCTGGCCACGGAAGCCGTCCACGCGGGCCGCGACGACCTCGCCGCCCTCGGCCTGCACGCGCCGCCGCTCGACCTCTCCACCACCTACCCCTCGTACGACAGCCGCGCCGAGGCCGCCCGCCTCGACGCTTTCGCCGCCACCGGCGCCGAGCTGGAGGGCCCGCCCGTCTACGCCCGCCTCGGCAACCCCACCGTCGGCCGCTTCGAGACCGCCCTCGCCCGGCTGGAGGGGACCGAGGCCGCCGTCGCCTTCGCCAGCGGCATGGCCGCCCTCACCGCCGTCCTGCTGGCCCGCGCCTCCCTCGGCCTGCGCCACGTCGTCGCCGTCCGCCCGCTGTACGGGTGCAGCGACCACCTGCTGAACACCGGGCTGCTCGGCACCGAGGTCACCTGGGTCGACCCGGCCGGCATCGCCGACGCCATCCGGCCGGACACCGGCCTGGTCCTCGTCGAGACCCCCGCCAACCCCACCCTCGCCGAGATCGACCTGCGCGCCGTCGCCCACGCGTGCGGCACCGTGCCGCTGCTGGCCGACAACACCTTCGCCACCCCCGTCCTGCAGCGGCCCGCCCAGTCCGGCGCCCGCATCGTGCTGCACAGCGCCACCAAGTACCTCGGCGGCCACGGGGACGTGCTCGGCGGCGTCGTCGCCTGCGACGAGGAGTTCGCCCGCACCCTGCGCCAGGTCCGCTTCACCACCGGCGGCGTCCTGCACCCGCTCGCCGGCTACCTGCTGCTGCGGGGCCTGGCCACCCTGCCCGTCCGGATGCGCGCCGCCTCCGCCACCGCCGCCACCCTGGTCGAACGGCTCCGCGCCGACCCGCGTGTCACCCGCGTCCACTACCCTGCCGTCGGCGGCGCCATGATCGCCTTCGAGACCGCGGGCGACCCGCACCAGGTCATCGCCGGCGTCCGGCTGATCACCCCGGCCGTCAGCCTCGGCAGCGTCGACACCCTCATCCAGCACCCCGCCTCCATCAGCCACCGCGTGGTCGACGCCCACGACCGCCACGCCCACGGCGTCAGCGACCGGCTGCTGCGCCTCTCGGTCGGCCTGGAGGACGCCGACGACCTCTGGAACGACCTCGACTCCGCCCTCGGCGCGGAGGCCGGGAACGGAGCCGGGGAGGCGGAGCCGGTCAGCGCCCGGAACGGGCACTCCCGGGACGCAGGTCGTACGCGGGCCGGGAGCACACCGGAGTGACGTCCAGGCGGGCGGTGATCACCAGGGTGCCCTCCTCGATCTGGTAGTCGAGGGGGAGACCCAGGCCGCGCATGGCGGCGACCATCGCGGTGTTCGACGCCTGCGTCACGGCGTAGACGCTCTCACCGCCCGCCTCCACGGCCATCGCGACCAGCCGGCCGAGGAGTTCGCCGCCGATGCCCCGGCGCTGCCAGGCGTCCTCCACCAGCAGCGCGATCTCCGTCTCGTCGCCGTCCCACAGCAGGTGCCCGAGGGCCACGATGCGGCCCTCGGCGTCCCGCGCGGCCAGCGTCCGGCCGAACCGCGGGCTCAGCAGGTGGTCCAGGTAGCGGTCGGCGTCGCGGACCGGGCCGTGGTAGCGCCTGGCCAGGGTCTCGGGCGAGCAGCGCTCGTGCAGGGCGCGGGCCTCGGCCAGGTCGTCGGCGTCGGCGCGCTGCACCGTCACCGCCTCGCCCCGGTCCAGCGTCATCACGTGCCGGGTCCGCGGCAGCCGCGCCCCCAGCCGGCTGTCCAGCTCCACCAGCGCCCGCGCCCGCGCGAACTCGGTCGGGGTGAAGGCGAGATGGGGCCGCTCGATGGTGACCACCCCGTCCCCGGGGGCGCGCAGCCGCAGCACCGTTCCGTCCAGCACACCCTCCACCGGCACCGCCTGCCCGTCCGCCTGCGCCCGGGCCGCGGGCACCGACCGGATCGTGCAGCGGCCCAGCAACTGACGCAGGGCCAGCGGCAGTTCGGCCGGGTCCAGCGCGGTACGGGTGGCGAGGCCCAGGACCCGCGTCGGGGCGTCGACCAGGTCGTGGGTGTCGGCCCGCTCGACCCAGGTGGAGCTGCCGCCCGCCCCGGCGACCGTACGGGTCAGCGTGACGGCGGCCAGCCCCTCGGGCGCCCGCAGCAGGAACTCGTCGACCGTCCCCTCCGCCAGCGGATGCGTCTGCAGGCTCAGGATGTCGACCTTCCGCTGGGCCAGGGCTCCGCACAGCTGCGCCAGCGAGCCCGGCTCGTCCCGCACGGTGGTCCGCATCCGCCACAGCGTCGTCGCGCCCGGCGCCCCCTGCGAGGCGGCGGCCAGCTCACCGGCGGTGCCCGCCGCGGGCCCGGTATCCGCCGGGGGCGGGGCGTGCGGATGGCGCCGCGCCCACCAGCAGTGCACCGCCGCCGTGACGAGCAGGGCCACCGCCGAGGCGAGCAGCATCACCGGACCCCTGGGGCCGTTCACCACGGTCTTGGCGATGGCGTCCGCCACCGCGACGGCCGTGAAGAGGCCGGCCAGCTCCACCAGGTCCCGCCGCCAGTGGTGGGTCCCGGGCGCCGGGGCGCGGCGGCCGGAGCGCCGGGCCCAGCGGGAGCGGCCCCGCACAGCGCTCCTGGCGGGCGCCGCGGAGCCGGCTCCCGCCTCCGTCCCCGTCTCGGCCGCGGGCGTCGTGTCAGTCGTCTCCATCGTCATGCCTCCACTGTGGAGGAGCGGTGTTGCCTGATCACGAACGTGTTGTGACCGACTGGTTAAGCGTGCTTAGGTCCCTTTCGCCGGGACTGCGCCCGCCGCCCCGGGCGGCTCACTGGCCCACCAGCCCCGGCTGGAGCGTCTTGCGGAACAGCGTCCGGCCGCCCTCCGCGCGCAGCCGCACGGTCAGCTCCCCACTCCCGGCGTCGATGCCGACCTCGCCGAAGTACTGCGGGGACTCGGCCGGGGAGACGTTGGCCCGGTCCGGCGCCTGGACGAAGACCTGGTCGGGCCCGAAGGTCGCGTCCAGCCCGACCGCCGGGAAGCCGCCGGCCGCCAGCGGGCCCGTGACGAACTCCCAGAACGGCGCGAAGTCCCGGAAGGCCGCCCGCTCGGGCCGGTAGTGCTGGGCCGAGGTGTAGTGCACGTCGGCGGTGAGCCAGAGGGTGCCGGTGATCCGCCGGTCCTTGATGTGCCGCAGCAGCTCCGCGATCTGGAGTTCCCGGCCCAGCGGCGCCCCCGGGTCGCCCTGAGCCACCGCCTCCACGTGCTTGTCGGCGTCGAGGACGACCAGGCCGAGCGGCATGTCGGAGGCGATCACCTTCCAGACGGCCCGCGAGCGGGACAGCTCCCGCTTGAGCCAGGCCAGCTGTTCCGCACCGAGGATGCCCACCGTGTCGTCGGCCTCCCGGCCGGGCGAGTTGGGCCGCCGGTGGCTGCGCATGTCGAGCACGAAGACGTCGAGCAGGGGCCCGTGCCGCAGGACCCGGTAGACCCGGCCCGCCCGGTCGGCGGTGCCCGCCGGCAGCGTGGAGACGGGGAAGTACTCGCCGAAGGCCCGCAGGGCCCGGGCGGCCAGCACGTCGGCGCGCTTCTCGGTGTAGCGGTCGTCGTCGAGGAGCTGCCCCGGGTACCAGTTGTTGTGCACCTCGTGGTCGTCCCACTGCACGATCCACGGCACCCGCGCGTTGAACCGCCGCAGCGGCGCGTCCAGCAGGTTGTAGCGGAAGTTGCCCCGGAACTCGTCGAGCGTCTCGGCGACCTTCGCCTTCTCCTCGGTGGTGATGTTCCGCCAGATCCGGCCGTCCGCCAGGGTCACCCGCGGCTCGATCGGGTTGTCGGCGTAGATGGTGTCCCCGCTGCACAGGAAGAAGTCCGGGTCCAGCGCCGCCATCTCGTCGAAGACCCGGTAACCGCCCCGCTCCGGGTTGATGCCCCAGCCCTGTCCCGCGATGTCCCCGGACCAGGTGAACCGCACGTCGCGCCGGCGCGGCGAGGTGGTGCGGAAGGTGCCGGTGACGGGTTCGCCGCCGCGCCGCGGGTCGTCGGGGTCGGCGAGCAGGACCCGGTAGTGGATCTGCTGCCCGGAGGGGAGCCCGCGCAGCCGGGTGGTGCCGGTGAAGTCGGTGCCCGGGCCGAGCAACGGCCCCCGGAAGCGCCGGGGATGGCGGAACGACTCGGTGGCCGAGGTCTCCACCACCATGCGGGCCGGACGGTCGGACCGCACCCAGACCAGACCCCCGTCCGCCCCCACGTCACCGGCCTGCACGCCCCAGCGGGCGGCCGGACGCCCCGACCGGGCGAAGGCCGGGGCCGCGCCGGCGGCGGGCAGCGCGAGGGCGGCGGTCGCCGCCAGCGACCCGGTGAGCAGCCGCCGCCGGTCGACGCCGGCGGAGCCCGCGCCGCTGGGGGAGTGGTGGTCGGGGGCGGGGGTCATGGGGCCTCCTGCTCGTCGGTACCGGGGCGAGTGTCCGGGCGCCACTCTGCTGCCGTACGGGGTGGGACGAGCGGCGCCGACGCGAACCCCCAGTGAACATCCGCCGTTCGGCGGGGGCTGCCCCCGGGACCGAAGGGGCTGGATCTGACCCCTCGGCCGACGCCGGGCGCCTACGCGCCGTCGTCGGCAGGGTGGAGGGCGCCGGGTCCGGCGGTGGTGCTGAACGAGATCCAGACGTCAGGTGCCAGGTCCGGCCGGTTCGGCACCGGCCTGCGCTCCTCTGTCCAGGCGTCCCCGGCGATCTCCGTGGCGACCCGACGCCAGAACCGCACCGCGCCCGCGTTGGCATCCTGGAACGCGATCTCCCACGGCCCCGGATGCCGGGCCACGACGCCCTGGGCGGCGTGCGTACCGGCGCCCGCCCGTCGCGCCCCGCGCACCACGAAGAAGCTGTTCATCACGCGCGTCGGACCGAGCAGACCGCGGACGAACGCGAACCCGACGGGCCGGTCACCGACGGTCAGGAGGTACGGCGCCCGGTCGGGTTCGGAGAAGGCCAGGTGAAGCCAAGCGTCCGGGAAGGATCCGTCAGGGCCGGGCAGGTCACCCTCCACCTCCGACATGTCGTGGCGGAACATCAGCCACAGGCGTTCGGCCGTGGGCTTGTCGGCAAGCTCCGCGAGGCGCAAGGAGAGGTCCGGCACGTGACTCCGTGGTGAGGGTGGTCGGGGTCGGCCGGGGACGGTCCGCTCCCACCGGAGCGAACGGGCCCTGAGGGGCCGGGGTGGCGCGCCCCGGCCCGTCCGGTGTCCTCAGCGGGTGGCGTCCAGGATGACACGGGCGACCAGGGCCGGGTCGTCGTTCATCGGGACGTGCCCGCAGCCCGGGAGGCGGATCAGGCGGGCCTTGGGGATGACCTGCTTGGCCCGTACCCCCTGGCGGCGCAGGAGGATGCGGTCGCGGCTGCCCCAGGCGACGGTCACCGGGACGTCCGGTACGTCATGGGTGAACAGGGCGTCGCGGCCGGCCGCCAGGGTCGGTTCGAAGCCGGTGCACTCGCGAAGCGCCAGTGTCTCGGCGACCACCGCCGCCGCCGGGCGGCGCCCCGGGCGGGCGTAGATGGTGCTGGTGAGGGCGGCGCGCCCGGCGGCGGTGCGGGCCGCCCGCTCGACCACCGGGAGCGGCATCGCCAGGGCCGCCTGCCGCATCGCGCGCAGCGTGCCGAAGGCGTACCGGCGTTCGCCCTCGCTCCAGAATCCGGCCGGCGAGAGGGCCGTGACCGTCCGCGCCAGTCCCTGGCGGCCGAGTTCGAGGGCGAGCAGGCCGCCCAGGGAGTTGCCCACCACGTGCGGACGGTCCAGCCCCAGCGTCTCGCAGAGCCTGCCCAGGGTCCGGGCGACGGTCGGCAGGTCGTAGGGGACGCCGTCCGGCAGGGCGGGGGAGGCGCCGAAGCCGGGCAGGTCCACGGCGACGACGTCCCGTTCGGCGGCGAGGATGCCGGTGACCGGCTCCCACGCCTGGAGGTGGTGCCCTATGCCGTGCAGCAGTACCACCGGCTCCCCGGAGCCGTGGCGTTCGTGGACGGCGCTCACCTCGCGGGAACCGGCGGGGGTGTCGATGCGGAAGGAGACGGTGGCGGTCATGCAGCTCCTCGACGTGAACGCGCGGGGTCCGCGCTGGACTTGGCCTGTGCTGCTGGACAGCTTGTCAGTAAGCCCTACCGATCGGTAGCCCTTGGCCGCCCCGCGTGCCGCGCGCCGGGCGGCCGTCACGTGAACGGCGCGGTGCGGCGTACGTCCCCCTGTGTGGCGCATACGAACGATGCGTGAACGCTGTACGGCGATGTGCCGGGGCGCCCCGGGTTCACCGCAGGATTGGTCTTGACCAAGTTCCCGGCGCCCCCTATCGTCGCTAGGGTTAGTGAAGGAACCTTTAATAAACAAGGGCACGGAAAACACCGCCGGGACAAGGCGATTGCGGAGGATCAGGGTGGGGACCACGCAGCTGGAATCGGTGCCGGAGCCGAAGTACTGGCACCTCAGGACCGTGCTCAGTGAGGCACTCGACTCCGAGTTCGCCGTCGGCCAGGTACTGCCGAACGAGCGGGACCTCGCCGCGCGCTTCGGCGTCGCGCGGGCCACGCTCCGGCAGGCGCTGGAGCAGCTGGAACTCGAAGGGCGCCTCCAGCGCCGCAGGGGCGTCGGCACCACCGTCGCGCCGCCGCGCGTCGGCGTGGCCGTCGGCTCGGCCGAGCTGGGCTGGCCGGGCGCGCCCGGCGACGCCTGGCAGGCCGAGGAGAGCGACCGCGCCACCGCGCCCGCCGCCGTCGCCGAGCTTCTGGGCATCGCCAAGAACGAGCCGGTCCACATCGTCCGCCGCACCCGGGTGACCGGCGGCCAGCCCGTCGCCGCCGACCTGGTCCACATCCCGGCCTCCTCGGTGCCGGACCTCACCGCCATAGACGCCCCGGCCGGCCCCGCCCGCGCCCGCGCCGTCCTGCGGGAGCTGCGCAGGATGGAGTTCGAGGGCCAGGACCGCTCCGTCGAACTGGGCTCCGCCCGGGCCGACGACGCGCGTGCCCTGGACCGGCTGCCCGGCGCGCCCGTCCTCGTGGTCACCACCCGCTACTTCGGCGCCGGTGGCACCGCGGCGGTCTCCCTGGCCACCTACCGGGCCGACACCTGCCGCCTGACCTTCGGCGCGGACGGCGTCGAGATCCACCACACCCCGGAGCGCCAGGCCTCCTGACCCGCCCCCTCGCCCCTCCCGCCACGGCCGCCAGGACTCGTCCCGGCGGCCGTGCGCCGTGGCGCGGGTGGGCCGCTCAGCGCCGGGCGGTCACCGTGGTCTCCACCGCGAACAGCTGCTCCTCGACATGGTCCAGCGCCAGCCGCAGCGCCCCGGTGGCCACCGCGGCCTCGCCGAGGACGGAGAGCGCGACCCGGGGCGTCCGCAGGCAGTACCGCGCCAGCTCCTTGCGCAGCGGCTCCAGTACGCCGTCCAGTCCGGCCGCCCAGCCGCCGATCACCACCACCTCCGGGTCGAGCGCCAGCACCAGCGCCGCCACGTCGTGCACCAGCCGCCGCACGAAGCGGTCGAGGGCCGCCTGCGCCTGGGCGTCGCCGTCGCGGGCGTCGGCGAAGACCGCGGCCACCGCCTGCTCGTCCAGCGGATGCAGCGGCTCCCCGTTGGTCGACAGCAGGGTCTCCGGGGTCTCCCCGCGCCCCAGCAGATGCAGGGCGCCGATCTCCCCGGCCGCTCCGCCGAACCCCCGGTGCAGCCGGCCGCCGATCAGCGAACCGGCGCCGGGGCTCAGCCCCGCCATCACGTAGATCACGTCGTCCGAACCGGCCGCCGCGCCCTTCCAGTGCTCCGCCACGGCCGCCGTGTTGGCGTCGTTCTCGACCAGCACCGGGCAGCGGAACGACCGGCGCAGCCGCTCCCCGAGCTCCAGTCCCGTCCACTCGGGCAGCGCCGTGCCCAGCCGGACCGTCCCGTCGGCCTCCACGATGCCCGGACTGCCCACGCCGACCGCCCGGACCGCCTGCCGCGACACGCCCGTCCGGCGCAGCAGGTCCGCGACGGTGGCCCGCAGCCGCTCCAGCCGCTCGTCGGCGGGGGCGGAGGCGAGGACGGGCTTCTGGGAGGTGCCGAGAATGCGGCCGTCGAGGTCGGAGAGGACCGCCGACACGCGGTGCGAACCGATCTCCAGCCCCAGCAGGTAGCCCGCCTCCGCCCGGAACCGGAACCTCCGCGCGGGCCGTCCCTGACGCCGTGCGGCGCCCTCCTCGGCCGCCACCTCCACGACCAGACCTGCCTCGATCTGCCCCTCCACGACCCCCTCGACGGTCGGCCGGGACAGGCCGGTGACGCGGGTGATCTCGGTGAGCGTGGCGCACTCCGTACCGCGCAGCGCGTGCAGCACCACGGCCGAGTTGATGCGGCGCAGCAGCGAGGGGTCTCCGCCGGTCATGCGTCCCACCGCTGGTCCTCCCTGCTCGTGCGCGTGATGGCCGGATCGTACTGTGCCGGGCCCCCGGCTGCGAGGGCTGGTACGCGCCGTCCCCGCGGAAGCGGAGTCTGACACTGTGCCACCTTCCCGTCCCCGGCCCTCCTGCGGGGCCGCGCCGCTCCGGGAGCCGGTGGCCCGGCTGTCGGCGGCGACCGGTTTACTGGACCGTATGAGTACCGCTCGGCACCTGGCGACCCTGGAGCAGCTGTGCGCGCGGCCCTTCGCGGACGAGGGCTCCGTCCGCAGCGACCCCGAGGGGAGTACGGGGCCCGGCTTCCACCTCGCCCTGCTGGCCAGTTCGGGTGCTCCGGCGGGTGAACGGGCCGCCGTGGCCGAGGAGTTCGCCGCACTGCGGGAAGCCCTCGCGGTGGTGCTGGAGGTGCGCTGGGGGCCCGCCGAGCACGTCAGCCTCTGGAGCGCCTTCGTCCGGGCCGAGGAGGCGCGGATCGCCGGCACCGGCGAGGTGGTCGAGGAGCCCTGGCGTTCGCTGTGCGCCTCCGTGCCGGACGTGCTGCTCTGGCGCCGTGCCGACCGCTGGATCGCCCTCGGCACCGCCGAACGGGAGACCGAGCAGCCCCTCCGCCTGCTGGCCCTCGCCACCGCCGTCGACCCGCCCTAGAAGGAACCCACCATGACCGGCACAGCGAACAAGCCCGACCTCACCCACGGGGCGCTGGCGGCCGTGATCGGCCCCGTCAGTCTGCTCGGCGTCGCCCTCGGCTTCGCCGCGGTCCCCTTCGTCATGATCCTGGGCCTGATCGGCGGCGCCGTCGCGACGGCGTACGGCGCTGTCGGCCTGGCCAAGGGGGAGCGGGCCCGGGGCCGCTGCCTGGCCGGCCTGACGACCGGTGCCGTCGCCTTCCTGGTGCCCACGATCGCGCTGTTCGCCGTGATGGCCTCGGTGTGAGCCGCCCGGCGGTCAGCGGGCCGGGGCCGCGTCCACGGCTTCCCGCAGCCGCCCGTACTCCCCGGCCATCGCCTCCACCGACCAGTGGGCGTTGAGCCCGCTCGGGTTCGGCAGCACCCAGACGCGGGCGCCCCCGACCGTCCGCTCCTGCGGGCCCACCACGGCCCGGCGCTCGCCGAACGCCGCCCGGTACGCCGTGATCCCGACCACCGCGAGCCAACGCGGCGCCAGCCGGGCCACCTTGGCGGTCAGCAGGGTGCCGCCCTCGCGGTACTCCTCGGCGGTCAGTTCGTCGGCCCGCGCGCTGGGGCGTGCCACCACGTTGGTGATGCCGAGGCCCAGCGCCGGCAGGAGGTGCTGCTCGGCCGGGGCGAAGCGGCGCGGGGTGAAGCCCGAGCGGTGCAGGACCGGCCAGAAGCGATTGCCGGGGCGGGCGAAGTGGTGGCCCGTCTCGGCGGTGAGCAGGCCGGGGTTGATGCCGCAGAACAGCACCCGCAGCTCCGGTCCGACCACGTCCGGGACGCGGACGCGGGCCAGTTCCTCGGGGGTCGGGCGGGCGCCCGCCGGTCCTCGGGGTGCGCGGGCACCGGCCGGACCGGCGGGCGCGCGGGTCACAGGATCGCGCCGGGCGCGTAGCCGGCCGCCTCCGGGTGGCGCCGGGTGACCTTCTCCACGGCGGTGACCACCGCGTTCACCTGGTCGGCCGCGGCGCCGGTGAAGGAGAGCTTGTCGGCCATCAGGGCCGCCAGCTGCTCGCGGTCGAGCGGCAGCCGCGGGTCGGCGGCGAGCTTGTCGAGCAGCTCGTTGCGCTCCGCGCCCTGCTCGCGCATGGCCAGCGCCGAGGCGACCGCGTTCTCCTTGATCGCCTCGTGGGCGATCTCCCGGCCGACGCCCGCGCGGACGGCGCCCATCAGGACCTTGGTGGTGGCGAGGAAGGGCAGGTACCGGTCGAGCTCGCGGGCGACCACGGCCGGGAACGCGCCGAACTCGTCCAGCACCGTCAGGAAGGTCTCCAGCAGGCCGTCCAGCGCGAAGAAGGCGTCGGGCAGCGCGACCCGGCGGACCACCGAGCAGGAGACGTCCCCCTCGTTCCACTGGTCGCCGGCCAGCTCGCCGGTCATCGAGGCGTAGCCGCGCAGGATGACCATGAGGCCGTTGACGCGCTCGCAGGAGCGGGTGTTCATCTTGTGCGGCATCGCCGAGGAGCCGACCTGGCCGGGCTTGAAGCCCTCGGTGACCAGCTCGTGGCCGGCCATCAGCCGGATGGTCTTGGCCAGCGAGGAGGGAGCGGCGGCCAGCTGCACCAGCGCGGTGACGACCTCGTAGTCCAGCGAGCGCGGGTAGACCTGGCCCACCGAGGTGAACGCCTGGCCGAAGCCGAGGTGACCGGCGATCCGGCCCTCCAGCTCGGCGAGCTTGGCCGCGTCGCCGCCGAGCAGGTCCAGCATGTCCTGGGCGGTGCCGACCGGGCCCTTGATGCCGCGCAGCGGGTACCGCTCCAGCAGCTCCTCGACCCGGCCGTACGCCACCAGCAGCTCGTCGGCGGCGGTGGCGAACCGCTTGCCGAGGGTGGTGGCCTGGGCGGCGACGTTGTGCGAACGGCCCGCCATGACCAGCTCGCCGTACTCGCCCGCCAGCCTGCCGAGCCGGGCCAGGACGGCGACCGTGCGGTCCCGGACCAGTTCGAGGGAGAGGCGGACCTGGAGCTGCTCGACGTTCTCGGTGAGGTCGCGCGAGGTCATGCCCTTGTGGACCTGCTCGTGCCCGGCGAGGGCGTTGAACTCCTCGATACGGGCCTTCACGTCGTGCCGGGTGACCGCCTCGCGCTCGGCGATGGAAGCGAGGTCGACCTGGTCGAGGACCCGCTCGTAGTCCTCGATCGCGCCCTCGGGCACCTCCACACCCAGGTCCCGCTGGGCGCGGAGCACCGCGAGCCAGAGCTGCCGCTCCAGCCTCACCTTCTGCTCGGGGGACCAGAGGGAGGCCAGTTCGGTGGAGGCGTAGCGGCTGGCCAGGACGTTCGGGATGCGGGGCTTTGCAGTCACACCGGTCATCCTACTGGCGCAAAGTGTGAGGCTCGCGCCTGGCCGCTCTCGTAGGAAAGCCCAAGCGGCCGGGCCCGGAGTGCCCCGGGAGCCGGCCGCCCGGGCGTCCTCGCTCAGTCGCGCCGGGCGTCGGCCGGGTCCAGGCGGCGCCAGCCCTGGACCGGGCCCGGGGCCGTGCCCTCGGCGGGCGTGGCCCAGAAGGCGGTGGCCGTGGCCGGGTCCATGTGGGCGCCGTGGCGGCCGTCGCCGGAGGAGCGGCCGGTGAGGCGGCGGCCGATCCAGGGGGCCAGGTGGCGGCGGGTGAACATCACGTCGGCGCCCCGGCGGCGGAGCCAGCCCGGGGGAGTGGCGACGGGCAGGGCCGCCGCCCAGTCGCCGGTGGGCTCCAGCCCCAGGTCCTGCCAGACGGCTTCGGCGACCCGGCGGTGGCCCTCGGCGTTCAGGTGCAGCCGGTCCACGTCCCAGAGCCGGGGGTCGCTCAGCGAGGGCGCGCTGTAGAGGTCGACCAGGCGCGCCCCGTGCTGCTCGGCCAGCCCCTCCAGGTGGGCGAAGAGAGCCTCCATGCGGGGCCGGAACCGTTCCAGGACGGGGCCGTTGCGGGCCGGGCTGCGCATCAGCACCAGGGTGCCGCAGCTGGGGGCGAGCCGTTCGACGGCCTCGGTCAGCAGTCCGCAGACCCGGTCCATGTCGCAGGAGGGGCGCAGGGTGTCGTTGAGTCCGCCGACCAGGGTCACCACATCGGCGTTCATCGCGGCGGCGGCGTCCACCTGGTCCTCGACGATCTGGCCGATGAGCTTCCCGCGTACGGCGAGGTTGGCGTAGCGGAAACCGGGGGTCCGCTCGGCGAGGCGGGCGGCGAGGAGGTCCGCCCAGCCCCGGTAGGAGCCGTCCGGCAGCCGGTCGGACATGCCCTCGGTGAAGGAGTCGCCGATCGCGACCAGGCTGGTGTAAGTGGCATTCGTCTGCATGGCGCCAGCGATCGTACTGCGCGGTCCGCGGCGGCGCGCCACCGGCATACCCGTTGGTATGGGGCAGGGGGCGGAAACGCCGGTGCCGGGGCCCGCGAGGGACCCCGGCACCGGCGTACGGGTCAGGCCGGGGTGCGGCCGAACAGCTCCTGGAGGACGTCCTCCATCGTGACCAGACCGGCCAGCCGGCCGTCCGCGCCGAGGACCGCGGCCAGATGGGTGCGGCTGCCGCGCATCGCGGTCAGCACGTCGTCCATCGGGGTGGCCTCGCGCACCCGGGGGATGGGACGCATGTCCGGCACCCGGAACGGCAGGTCGCGCGGCATGGCGTCCAGCGCGTCCTTGACGTGCAGGTAGCCGACGATGCGGCGGCCGTCGTCCACCACCGGGAACCGCGAGAAGCCCGACTCGGCCGAGAGCCGCTCCAGCTCCTCGGGGGTGACCCCGATGTGCGCGTAGACGATCCGCTCCAGCGGCAGCACCACGTCCTTGACCGGGCGGCGGCCCAGCTCCAGCGCGTCGTGCAGGCGCTCGGTGGCCCGGTCGTCGAGCAGCCCGGCGTCCCCGGAGTCCTTCACCATGCGGGCCAGGTCGTCGTCGGAGAAGCTCGCCGACACCTCGTCCTTGGTCTCCACCCGCAACAGCTTCAGCAGCAGGTTGGCGAAGGCGTTGATGGCGAAGATCACCGGACGCAGCGCCCGGGAGAGCGTCACCAGCGGCGGGCCGAGCAGCAGCGCGCTGCGCACCGGCTCCGCCAGCGACACGTTCTTCGGGATCATCTCGCCGAGCAGCATGTGCAGGTAGGTCGCGGCCGTCAGCGCGATGGCGAACGACAGCGTGTGGCCCAGCGCGACCGGCACGCCCACCGCGTCGAAGACCGGCTCCAGCAGATGGGCGATGGCCGGCTCCGCCACCACACCCAGCACCAGGGTGCACAGGGTGATGCCGAGCTGGGCCGCGGCCAGCAGCTGCGAGACGTGCTCCAGGCCCCACAGCACGCTGCGGGCCCGCTTGTTCCCCGCCTCGGCGTGCGGCTCGATCTGGCTGCGGCGGACGGAGATCAGGGCGAACTCGGCGCCGACGAAGAAGGCGTTCACGACGAGCGTCGCGAGGCCGATCAGCAGCTGTACGACGATCATCGCTCGTCCTCCTCGGCGGACCCGGCGTCGGCGGGCATGTGCAGCAGCACCCGCGCGGCACGGCGCCCGGAGGCGTCCACCACGTCGAGGTTCCAGCCCTTGACGGTCAGGTGGTCACCGACGGCCGGGATGCGCCCCAGCTCGGTGGCGACCAGCCCGGCCAGCGTCTCGTACGGGCCCTCCGGGACCTTCAGCCCGATCCGGGCCAGGTGGTCGGTGCGGGCGGCGCCGTCCGCCGAGTAGAGCGTGCGGCCCTCCTCGTCCTCGCCGGCCGGGGCGAGCCCCGGTGTCTCGTGCGGGTCGTGCTCGTCGCGGACCTCGCCGACGACCTCCTCGACGATGTCCTCCAGGGTCGCCACGCCGGCGGTCCCGCCGTACTCGTCGATGACCACGGCCATGGTGCGGCGGCCCGAGAGCCGGTCCAGCAGCCGGTCGACGGTGAGCGACTCGGGGACCAGCAACGGCTCGCGCATCAGCTCCGTCACCGGCCGCCGGGCGCGCAGCTCGGCGGGGACGGCGAGGACGTCCTTGATGTGCGCCACGCCGACCACCGTGTCCAGACTGCCCCGGTAGACGGGGAAGCGGGAGAGTCCGGTGGCGCGGGTGGCGTTGGCGACGTCCTCGCAGGTGGCCTGGGCGTCCAGGGCCATCACCTGGACGCGCGGGGTCATGACGTTCTCCGCGGTCAGGTCGGCGAGGTTCAGGGTCCGGACGAACAGCTCGGCGGTGTCCGCCTCCAGCGACCCGGCCTTGGCCGAATGGCGGGCCAGCGCCACCAGCTCCTGCGGGCCGCGCGCCGAGGCCAGCTCCTCGGCCGGCTCGATGCCCATCCGGCGGACCGCCCGGTTGGCCGTGTTGTTCAGGTGGGTGATGAACGGCCGGAAGAGGGTGCTGAAGATCCGCTGCGGCGTGGCGACCTTCTTGGCCACGGCCAGCGGCTCGGAGATCGCCCAGTTCTTCGGGACCAGCTCGCCCACGACCATCAGGACCACGGTCGACAGGGCGGTGCCGACGACCAGGGCGATGGAGGAGGCGGTTCCGGCCGAGACGCCCATCGAGCGCAGCGGCCCCGCGAGCAGCGCCGCGATGGACGGCTCCGCGAGCATGCCGACGACCAGGTTGGTCACGGTGATGCCGAGCTGGGCGCCGGAGAGCTGGAAGGTGAGGTGCCGTACGGCCTTGAGAGCGCCGGCGGCGCCGCGTTCGCCGCGGTCCGCGGCCTCTTCGAGGGTGCTGCGCTCGACGGTCGTCAGCGAGAACTCGGCGGCGACGAAGGCACCGCAGGCGAGGGCCAGCGCGATGGCGAGCAGGAGGAGGAGCACTTCGGTCATCGGGTCACCACCGTCCCATGATCAGTCAGGGAGGCGGGGTGCGCGCGACGGGGAATGCGGAGGTACGTGGTACTGGGAGGCTCGCCCATGGGCGGACGCTCACACACCTTTCTTGAGGAAGAACCCATGATGCCCCGCGGCAGCGCTCCGAGCGGCTGGACCGGGGGAGATCGAACAACGTCCCCCATAGTAAAGCCCCAGCAAAAGCGGGAGAAAAGCTGCATAAGGTCTCAACTGCGGCTCCGGTCCCCCCGCTGCGGGCGTTCCCCGGCGAGCCGTCGGGAGGCAGGCTGCGGCGCCCACGGCCAGGAGCGCGCTGACGCCGCCCGCGAGCAGTACGCCGCCGAGGCCCAGGCCGGGCCGGGGAGTGGCCAGGGTGAACAGCAGCGCGGCGCCGCCGTGAGCGATGACGGCCGCGAGGACGGTGGCCGACTTCCCCCGAGGAGCGCGTGGCGCCGTCGGCGGATTCGCCAGGCCGACAGGAGCCGGTGGACGGCGAGAGGACGACGAGCCAGAAGACGAGGCCTGGACCGAGAGACCTCCGGACCGCCTTCGGCCTCTTCACCCAACTCTTACCGTGCGGATCGCTCCGGCCGCCGAACGCAGAGAGGCCCGGCTCCTCGCGAACTCGGTGGCCGATGCCTCGGTCCCCGTGATCGACTCTGGCCATGGAACTGATCACCCGTCCAGCGGCCGCACGGGACATCGACTCCGTCCTCGCTTTCTGGGGCAAGGCCGCTGAGGGGAAGAGCATCACCGACGATCCCGTCGGTGTGGCCCGGCTCATCGACCGGGATCCGGAGGCGCTGATCCTCGCGGAGAGGGACGGCGAACTCGTCGGCACGGTGATCGCCGGGTTCGACGGCTGGCGGTGTTCCGTGTACCGGCTGGCTGTCCACCCGGACCACCGGCGGCAGGGGATCGCAGGGCTGCTGCTGGAGGCAGCGGAGCGGCGCTTCCGGGAGCTGGGCGGGCGGCGGGTCGACGCCATGGTGCTGGAGGTCAACGAGCGGGCGCAGAAGGCCTGGGAGGCGTCCGGGTACCACCGCGAGGACCACTGGCGGCGCTGGGTGAAGTCCCTCTGACCCGGAGCCGGGCACCGGGCGCGCGCGGGCGGCGGTCCTGCGTCGGCCGCGCCCCTGCTGCTACGGTGGACGGGACTTTTCCGCAGGAGCCGCGCCATCCAGGCCGCGGCCCTCGCACCTCAGGGAGACCAGACATGGCGGGTGACGACGACATCTCCGGGTGATACCCGGAGCTGACGGCCACCGGCGGGCGCCTAGCGCCCTACCGCCGTGGTGGCCATGCCGTCGTTCCCTCCTCTCCGTTCTCCGCGGGGCAGCGCCTTCGCGTACCCGCGTCACATCCTTGAGGTCCGCCGCATGTCCGACGCCTTCGTCACCGTTTCCCACCTGTCCTTCGCCTGGCCGGACGACACCCCCGTCCTCGACGGCCTGTCCTTCACCGTCGGCGCGGGCCGTACCGGCCTCGTCGCCCCGAACGGTGCCGGCAAGAGCACCCTGCTCAAGCTGATCGCCGGAGAGCTGCGCCCCCGCTCCGGCAGCGTCCAGGTGAGCGGCACGCTCGGGTACCTCCCGCAGAGTCTCCCCTTCGCCGGGGAGCTGACCGTCGCCGAGGTGCTCGGTGTCGCCCCCGTGATCGCCGCCCTCGACGCCGTCGAGTCGGGCGACGTGAGCGAGGAGCACTTCACCACCATCGGCGACGACTGGGACATCGAGGAACGCACCCGCGCCCAGCTCGACCGGCTCGGCCTCGGCCACCTCGCCCTGGACCGGAGCCTCGCCACCCTCAGCGGCGGCCAGATCGTCTCCCTCGGCCTCGCCGCCCAGCTCCTGCGCCGCCCCGACGTGCTGCTCCTGGACGAACCCACCAACAACCTCGACCTCGACGCCCGCCGCCACCTGTACGGCGTACTGGAGGAGTGGAACGGCTGCCTGCTGCTGGTCAGCCACGACCGCGCGCTCCTGGACCGGATGGACCGGATCGCCGAACTGGACGGCGGCCGGGTGCGCTTCTTCGGCGGCAACTTCACCGCGTACGAGGAAGCCGTGCGCGGGGAGCAGGAGGTCGCCGAGAAGAACGTCCGCAGCGCCGAGCAGGAGCTGAAGCGGGAGAAGCGCGAACTCCAGCAGGCCCGGGAGCGGGCGGAGCGGCGCCAGAGCAACGCCGCCCGCAACCTCAAGAGCGCCGGACTGCCGAAGATCTTCGCCGGGAACATGAAGCGCGGCGCGCAGGAGTCCGCCGGACGCGCCGGACAGACGCACGCCGCCCGGCTCGGCGAGGCGAAGGCCCGGCTCGACGAGGCCGGGCGCGCCGTCCGCGACGAGCAGCGGATCGTCCTGGAGCTGCCGGACACCCAGGTCCCCGCCGGACGGACCGTCTTCCAGGGCGAGCGGCTGCGCGTCGGCCACGGGGACCAACAGCTCTTCGCCGGCGACGGCCTCGACCTGACGATCCGCGGACCCGAGCGCATCGCGCTGACCGGCCCCAACGGCGCCGGGAAGTCGACCCTGCTGCGCCTGCTCGACGGCACCCTGGAACCGGAGAGCGGCGAGGCGCGCCACGCCCAGGGCCGCGTCGCCCATCTCACGCAGCGGCTCGACCTGCTCGACCCCGACCGCACCGTCGCCGAGAACTTCGCCGCGTACGCCCCCGGCATCACCGAGGCCGAGCGGATGAACCTGCTGGCCCGCTTCCTCTTCCGCGGCGACCGCGCCCACCTCCCGGTCGGCGTGCTCTCCGGCGGCGAGCGGCTGCGCGCCACCCTCGCCTGCGTCCTGCACACCGACCCCGCCCCGCAGCTCCTGCTGCTCGACGAGCCGACCAACAACCTGGACCTGGTCAGCACCGGCCAGCTGGAGACCGCGCTCACCGCCTACCGGGGCGCGTTCGTCGTGGTCAGCCACGACGAACGGTTCCTCGCCGGGATCGGTGTGGACCGGTGGCTGCGGCTGGCCGGCGGCCGCCTCACGGAGACGGGCGCCCCCGGGGTGTGAGCCGCCGCCTGCCGACCGGCCCGCGCCGAGGCGCACGCCCCCCGGGCCCCGACCGCTCACGCAGGTGGAGAACCGAACCGTGCCAGAACCCGCCCTCCTCGCCCACGACCTCGTCCGCGTCCTCGGCGGCCGCCGCGTCCTCGACGGCGTCTCTCTCACCGCCGCCCCCGGCCGCCGTATCGGCCTCATCGGCGAGAACGGCGTCGGCAAGTCGACCTTGCTGCGCCTGCTCGCCGGCACCGACCGGCCCGACTCCGGGCACGTCGTCCGCCCCGCCGACCTCGGCGTCCTGCACCAGGAGCTGCCGTACGACCCGGCCTCCACCCTCGCCGACGTGCTGGACGGCGCGCTGCGCGAGGCGCGCGCCGCCCTCACCGCACTCGACCGCCTCACCGGCCTGCTGGAGACCACACCGCAGGACACGCCGGAGTACGCGGACCTGCTGACCGCCTACGGGAGGCAGCTGGAGAACGCCGAGCGGCAGGAGGTCTGGGAGGCGGACCGCCGTGCGGCGGCGGTCCTCGCCGGGCTCGGCCTCGGCGCGCTGGACCACGGACGGAGCCTCGCCTCGCTCTCCGGCGGGCAGCGGGGACGCCTCGCCCTCGCCGCGCTGCTGGTGCGGCGCCCCAGCGCCCTCCTGCTCGACGAGCCCACCAACCACCTGGACGACGAGGCCGCCGCCTTCCTGGAGGAGCGGCTGCGGGAGCTGCCCGGCACCGTGGTCGCCGCCAGCCACGACCGGGCGTTCCTCGACGCCGTCTGCACCGACCTGATCGACCTCGATCCGGCACCCGGCGGCCCGGTCCGCCACGGCGGCACCTACTCCTCCTACCTGGCGGGCCGGCGCGCCGAACGCGCCCGCTGGGAGCGGCGGTACGCCGAGGAGCAGGAGGAACTGGCCCTGCTGCGCCGGGCGGCCGACACCTCCGGCGGCCGTGCCGTCCCCGGCCGCGACCGGCCCGACAACGAGAAGATGGGGTACGGCCACCGCGCGGGCCGCGCCCAGACGCAGCTCGCCCGGCGGGCCCGCGACGCACACCGGCGCCTGGAGGCGGCGGAGCGCCGCCAGGTGGCCCCGCCCCCGCCGGTGCTCCGCCTGCGCTTCGCCGGGCCGGCCGCCACGGCGCCACCGGACCCGGCGGACGGCCCGCTGGTGACCGTGCGCGACCTGCGGGTGCCCGGTCGGCTCTCCCTTCCCCGGCTCGACGTGGCCGCCGGTGACCGGCTGCTGGTCTCCGGCGGCAACGGCACCGGCAAGTCCACGCTGCTGGCCGTCCTCGCGGGCCGCCTCGACCCCGGCGGCGAGCTGCGGCACCGCCCCGGCCTGCGGGTCGGCCTGCTGGCACAGGACACCCGGTTCCGGCGCCCGGAACGCACCGCGCGGACCGTCTACGCCGAAGCCCTCGGCGCCGAACGGGCCGAAGCCGTACCGTTGTCGCAGCTCGGCCTGCTGGCCGCCGCCGACCTCGGCAGGCCCGTCGCGGAGCTGTCCGTCGGCCAGCGGCGACGGCTCGCCCTGGCCCTGCTGGTCGCCCGTCCCCCGGAACTGCTCCTGCTGGACGAGCCGACCAACCACCTCTCGCCGCGCCTGAGCGACGAACTGGAAGCCGCCCTCGGTCCCGGCCCGGGCGCGGTGGTGATGGCCAGCCACGACCGCTGGCTGCGCGAGCGGTGGCGGGGGCGCGAACTCCGGCTGGGGAGCCGCGACTGACCTGGAGGGAACAAGCAGATGGAACGCATCGAAGCGCCGTACGGCACGTGGGAACCGGCTTCCGTCACGGAGGTGGCGGCGCTCTTCGCCCCCCTGCGCGCACCCTGGTGGATCGCGGGCGGGTACGCCGTCGAGCTGGCCGTCGGCCGTGCCTTCCGGGGCCACGCCGACATCGACGTGCTCCTGCTGCGCGAGGACCAACTGGCGGCGCAGCGCGCGCTGGCCGGGTGGGAGTGGTGGGCCGCCGACCCGCCCGGCACCCTCCGGCCGTGGGCGGCGGGCGAGATCCTGCCGCCCGGCGTCCACGACATCTGGTGCAGGCCGGGGCCCGACGCCCCCTGGCGCGTCCAGCTGATGCTGGACGAGGCCCAGGACGGCCACTGGGTCTCCCGCCGGGACCCGCGCGTCCGCAGGCCCCTCGACACCCTGGGTGCGACCACGGCCGAGGGCGTGCCCTTCCTCGCCCCCGAGGTGCAGCTCCACTACAAGGCCAAGGCGCGCCGCCCCAAGGACGAGGAGGACTTCACGGCGGCGCTGCCCGTCCTCACGGCCGGGCAGCGCCGCTGGCTCGCCGAGACGATCGAGCAGACGTACGGGCCGCATCCGTGGACGGAACGGCTGCGCGGATGACCGGCGTACGGCGAGAGGCGCGCCCGTTCAGCCCGCCGCCCACGTCTCCCGGAACCTCGCCGCGTCCCACCGCCCGTACAGTTCGGGGGCCAGCCACTTCGGGGCCGCCGCCCGGAACGCCTCGGGGCTGAGGGAGCCGGCGCCCCATGGGAGAGCACCCAGCAGGGGCGCGCCCGCCGCTTCGGTCAGGTCCTCGGTGTTGCAGCGTTCGGCCAGCCCCGGCTGCTCGGGCCAGCCGCCGATCACGGTCCCGGTCACCTCCAGGCCCCGGGCGCGGGCGGCCTCGGCGGTCAGGGCCGTGGCGTTGAGGGTGCCGAGCGCCGCCGGGACCACGACGAGGAGCGGGGCGGCGAGGAGCCGGGCCGCCTCGGCGAGGGTGCTGCCCCGCTCGTCGAAGCGGACCAGCAGCCCGCCCGCGCCCTCGACCAGCACCAGGTCGTGTTCGGTCGCCAGCTTGGCGGCGGCCTCCGCGACCTCCTCGGGGCCCACCGGCGCCGCCCCTGCCCGGCGGGCGGCCGTCGCCGGGGCCAGCGGGTCGGGGAAACGGGCCAGTTCGGCGGCGGTGACGGGACCGGCGAGGCGGGCCACCTCGTCGGCGTCCCCGCGCTCACCGGGCCGCAGCCCCGTCTGGGCCGGCTTGAGGACGGCGACGCTCCGCCCCGCCGCCAGGGCGGCCGCGGCCAGCGCCGCCGTCACCACCGTCTTGCCGATCTCCGTGCCGGTCCCCGTGACCACCTGTACCGTCATCGCTCCGCTCCCACCTGGCTGCTCCTCATCACGTACCTCCCACCGCGCCGGGGCGCGGCTCACCCCGCCCCGGCCGCCGCGCGGACCGCGCGGCCGATCCGGGCGACGTCCGCGTCCCCGGTCACGTACGGCGGCATCGTGTACACGAGGTCGCGGAAGGGCCGCAGCCACACGCCCTCGCGTACCGCCGCGCGGCTCGCCGCCGCCACGTCCACCTGGTGGTCGAGCTGGACCACGCCGATCGCGCCCAGCACCCGGACGTCCGTCACCCCCGGCAGGGCGGCGGCGGGCTCCAGTCCGGCACGCAGGCCGGCCGAGACGCGGGCCACCTCGCCCTGCCAGTCCTGGCCGGTGAGCAGGTCCAGGGAGGCGTTGGCCACCGCGCAGGCCAGCGGGTTGCCCATGAACGTCGGGCCGTGGGCCAGGACCGGCACCTCGCCCCGGGCGATGCCCGCCGCGACGCGGCCGGTGCAGAGCGTCGCCGCCAGCGTGAGGTAACCGCCGGTCAGCGCCTTGCCGACGCACATCACGTCGGGGGACACCCCCGCGTGCCCGGCCGCGAAGAAGGAGCCGGTGCGGCCGAAGCCGGTGGCGATCTCGTCGAAGACCAGCAGCACGTCGTGGGCGTCGCACGCCTCGCGCAGCACCCGCAGCAGGGCGGGGGAGTGGAAGCGCATCCCCCCGGCCCCCTGCACCACCGGCTCGACGACCACCGCGGCCAGCTCGTGGGCGTGCCGCTCCACCGTCTCCCACAGGTGGGCCGTGTACGCCTCGGAGGGCGGGGTGTCGAAGCCGTCCGGGGGCGCGTCGGCGAAGACCTGCCGGGGCAGCACCCCGGACCACAGGTCGTGCATGCCGCCCTCGGGGTCGCAGACCGACATGGGCTGCCAGGTGTCACCGTGGTAGCCGCCCCGCCAGGTCATCAGCCGGTGCTTCTCCGGCCGCCCCAGCGAACGCCAGTACTGCAGGCACATCTTGGCCGCCACCTCGACCGAGACCGACCCGGAGTCGGCGAGGAAGACGTGCTCGAGACCCTCGGGTGCCAGCTCCACCAACCGGGTCGCCAGCCGTACGGCCGGCTCGTGGGTGAGCCCGCCGAACATGACGTGGCTCATCCGCCCCAGCTGGTCGCGGACCGCCTCGTCCAGCACCGGGTGCCGGTAGCCGTGCACCGCCGCCCACCAGGACGACATGCCGTCGACCAGCTCCGTCACCCCCTCGACGGGCTCCGCCAGCCGCAGCCGCACCCCGGAGGCCGACTCCACCACCAGCGGGTCGGAGCTTGCGGGCATCGGGCCGTACGGGTGCCAGACGTGCCGCCGGTCCAGGGCGAGCAGCCCCGCCGGGTCCGCCGGGAAGGACCCGGCGGACGGCAGCAGGGCCTGGGTCGGCTCAGGCATTGGGGGCGACGTCCGTTCCCGCGCCCCGGCGCCGCACCGCCACCAGGTCGGTGCGGGCCCCGCCCGCCTCCCGCGCGGCCGGAACCTCGGGCTCCGCGTCCGCGCCGCCGCACGGGCCGCAGCCGCCGGAGGCCCCGGAGCCGCAGGCGTGCGCCGGTGCGCCGGCGTCCTCGGCCGGCCCGTGGCCGCCGCAGCCTCCCGCGAGCACGTCGGCGCGGTGCGCGGGCAGCGTCGTGGTGCCCGCGCCCTCCACCTCGAACCCGGCGTCCGCGATCATCTCCAGATCCGCCTGCCCGGCCTGGCCCTCACTGGTCAGGTAGTCGCCCAGGAAGATGGAGTTCACCAGGTGCAGGGCGAGCGGCTGGAGGGTGCGCAGGTGCACCTCGCGGCCCCCGGCGAGCCGCACCTCCACGTCCGGGCAGACGAACCGCACCATGGCGAGGATGCGCAGCGCCCGCTGCGGGGTCAGGTTCCACTCGCGGGCCAGCGGCGTCCCCTCGAAGGGGATCAGGAAGTTCACCGGCACCGAGTCCGGGTCCAGTTCGCGCAGCGAGAAGACCACGTCGACCAGGTCCTCGTCGCTCTCGCCCATCCCCGCGATCAGCCCCGAACAGGCCGAAAGGCCCGCGCCCTGCGCCCGCTGGACGGTGTCCACCCGGTCCGCGTAGGTGTGGGTGGTGGTGATCTCCCCGTAGGTCGCCTCGGAGGTGTTCAGGTTGTGGTTGTACGCGTCGGCGCCCGCCGCGCGCAGCCGCTCCGCCTGACCCTCCGACAGCAGCCCGAGGCAGGCGCAGACCTCGACGTCCTCGTGGTCCGCCTTGATCGCCTCGATGGTCTTCGAGACCCGGTCGACGTCCCGGTCGGTCGGGCCCCGGCCGCTCGCCACCAGGCAGACCCGCTTCGCGCCGCCCGCGAGCCCCGCGGCCGCCGCCTTGGACGCCTCCTCGGCACCCAGCCAGGTGTACTTGAGGATGCCCGCCGTGGAGCCGAGCCGCTGCGAGCAGTACGAGCAGTCCTCGGGGCAGAGCCCGGACTTGAGGTTGACCAGGTAGTTCAGCTTCACCCGGCGGCCGAACCACTCGCGGCGCACCCGGCCCGCCGCCGCCACCACGTCCAGCAGGTCGTCGTCGGAGGTGGCGAGCACCGCCAGCGCCTCGTCACGGGTCGGCAGCTCACGCCGAAGCCCCTTGTCCACCAGCGTCTTCAGGAGATCCATGCGGCTGATCCTGACGCACGGGATGGCCCCGGGCCAAGGAGACTTCCTACAACGCCCCCTGAAAGTGCTGTGGGTATTACCACACCATGCCCCCGCTTCCGACCGGCTAGTGTCTGTGCACTGCTCACAAACGGCGGCCCCGCCGCCCTGCCCCGGCGACGCTGAGGACGGCCCATGCCCCACCCCACCCCCGCACCTGCCGGACCGTTCGCCTGGACCGCCGAGGCGGCCGCCCGCCGTGAGGAGGCCGGGCTGACCCGCGCCCTGCGCCCGAGGCCCGCCGCCTCGGACACCCTCGACCTCGCGGGCAACGACTACCTCGGCCTCGCCCGCCACCCGGAGGTCACCGAGGCGGCGGCCGGAGCCGCCCGCCGCTGGGGCGCCGGTGCCACCGGCTCCCGTCTGGTCAGCGGCTCCACCGCGCTCCACGCCGAACTGGAGCGGGAACTCGCCGGCTTCTGCGGCGCCGAGGCCGCCCTGGTCCTCTCCTCGGGGTACGCCGTCAACCTCGCGGCGGTCACCGCGCTCGCCCCCGCCGGGACCCTGCTGGTCTCCGACACCTCCAATCACGCCTCGCTCATCGACGGCTGCCGGCTGGCCCGGGGCACCACCGAGGTGGTCGCCCACGCCGACCCCGACGCGGTCCGCAAGGCGCTCGCCGCCCACCGGGGCCCGGCCCTCGCCGTCTTCGACGCGGTCTTCTCCGTCGACGGCGACGCCGCCCCGCTCCCCGCGCTCGCCGCCGCCTGCCGGGAGCACGGCGCGGGCATCCTCGTCGACGACGCCCACGGCCTCGGGGTCCTCGGCGAGGGCGGCCGGGGCAGCGCGCACGCCGCCGGGCTGGCCGGGTCACCCGACACCGTCGTCACCGTGACCCTCTCCAAGTCGCTGGGCAGCCAGGGCGGCGCCGTCCTCGGCCCGGCCGCCGTCGTCGACCACCTCGTCAACACCGCCCGCACCTTCATCTTCGACACCGGCCTCGCCCCGGCCGCCGCCGGCGCCGCGCTGGCCGCCCTGCGCCTGCTGCGCGCCGAACCGGACCGCGCCGCCCGGGTCCGCCGCACCGCCCGCACGCTGTACGAGGAGCTGACCGCCGCCGGGTTCCAGGCCGCCCGGCCGGACGCCGCCGTCGTCTCGGTGCGCGCGCCCTCGGCCCAGGAGGCTGCCGACTGGGCCGCGCGCTGCCGTGAACAGGGCCTGGCGGTCGGCTGCTTCCGGCCACCGTCCGTACCCGACGGCGTCTCGCGGCTGCGGCTGACCGCCCGCGCCGACCTCACCCCCGCCGACCTGGACCGCGCCCTGTCGGTCCTCACGCGGACGGCCCCGCCTGCCGCCCGCTGAGCGGGGGAGGCGGGGCCGCGAGGAGCGGGGTGTCAGGCGGGGCCGGGGCCCTGGGCCGTGACGAAGCCCCGCCAGGCGGCGGGGGAGAAGAGCAGCGCGGGGCCGGGGGCGTTCTTGGAGTCCCGTACCGCGAGCAGACCCGCGTGGGGGCCCGAGGTGAGCCGGGCGGTCTCCACGCAGTTGTTCATCCCGGTGCTGCGGCTGCTGCGCCGCCACCGGACGCCTTGCAGTGAGCTGCTGACCGGGACGTACCGAGGCTGTGCGGTCACGGCGCCTCCTTACGGGCCGTCGTCGTGCCTCTCGGCGAGGAGAAGCAGCGAGTCCTCTGCTGACAACGCCCGCGCCTGAAGCGAGGCGAAGGCGTCGGCGTATGCCGAGAGGTCTTCTTTCCGCTCCAGATAGAGGCTACTCGTGAGGTGGTCAAGAACGACCAAATCCAGATCGTTCGTGTTCGGAAAAGAGAAGATAACGAAAGGGCCGGTGAGGCCGATGTGCTCACCGGAGGTGTACGGCAGCACCTGGAGCACGACATGGGGGAGCGCGGCCGCCTCCCGCAGCGCCGCCAGCTGGCCGCGCATCACCTCCGGGCCGCCGATCGTGCGGTGCAGCACCGACTCGTCGATCACCGCGCTCAGCTCCAGCGGCCGCTTGGTCCGCAGCACCTCCTGGCGCGCCAGCCGCACCTCCACCAGCGCGTCCACCTGCGCCTGGGGCACCCCGGCCAGCGAGGCCCGGGTCACCGCGCGGGCGTACCGGGGGGTCTGGAGCAGCCCCGGCACCACCGAGGTCTCCAGCGTGCGCATCCGCGTGGCCTGCGACTCCAGGCTGATGAAGTCCCGGTACTCCGGCGGCAGTACGCCCCGGTACCGGTGCCACCAGCGCCGGTGCTCGCCGTCCTGCTCGGTGCCGGCCAGCGCCACCAGCAGTTCGCGCAGCCTCGGATCGCGCACGTCGTAGGCGTCGAGCAGGCGGCGCACGTCCCCGGGCTTCACCCCGCTGCGGGCGGTCTCGATCCGGCTCACCTTCGACTGGTGCCAGCCGAGCAGTCCGGCCGCCTGGCCGCTGGTGAGTCCGGCGCGGCCGCGCAGGGCCTTCAGTTCGGCTCCGAGTTTGCGCCGGCGCACGGCGGGTCCGTTCGGCATGCGCGTCTCCTTCCGGTGGCGGATTCCATGCGGGCGACGCCGCCCATGGCACACCCGGGGGAGGGGCCGGATACGGCCGCCCGTCGCAGAGTTCACCGCATCGAGCGACAGATATATGCATATCTTGGGGGATCGGCCTACGTGACGGACGACACAGTGGCAGTCTGACGTGGAGGCAACCGGTCCCGCCACACCCCGAGTTCATCCGTCCTCGGGGCCGTGACCGGCTCCGAGGAAAGGGCGACGCAGCCATGGCAGACCACCACGAAGCAACCGTCACTCTGCCGAGCGATCCGGCCTCGGTCCCCGCCGCCCGCACCCACGTCCTGACCGTCCTCACCGAGTGGGGTCTCCCGGCGGACTCCGAGGCGGCGGACACCGTCCGCCTGATCATCTCGGAGCTGGTCACCAACGCCGTCCAGCACACCCAGGGCCACTCGCCGACCTTCACCGTCTCCATGACGCTCGACCAGGACGAGCGGCTGCGGCTCGGCGTCACCGACAGCCACCCGCGGTGGCCCAGACGGCTCCCGGCGGCGGTCCAGGAGGACAACGGCCGCGGCATGGCCATCGTCCGCTGGCTCACCGCCGAACAGGGCGGCCGGTTCACGGTCGTCCCGACCCAGGAGGGCGGCAAGACCGTCCGCGTCGACCTGCCCTGGCCCGCCACCATCGGCGGCTGACCCGTCCGCCCCCGCCCGCGGGCGCACGGGCCGGCCGCCGGCGTCCGTCAGTTCACGCGCCCGTACCGCACGCTGCCGGTCCAGATCTTCTCCAGCCGCACCACCGCGCCGCTCTTGGGGGAGTGCCAGATCTTGCCGCCCCCGGCGTAGATGCCCACGTGGTAGACGCTGCCGCCGGAGTGGAAGAAGACCAGGTCGCCCTTGCGCCGGTGGGAGGCGGAGATCCGTTTGGTCCGGTTGTGCTGCTGCGCCGCCGTCCGTGGCAGCTTCTTCCCGGCCTTCTTGTACGAGTAGAGCGTCAGCCCCGAGCAGTCGAAGCTGCGGGGGCCGGTCGCGCCGTACCGGTAGGGCGAGCCCTTCTTCGAGGAGGCGATCTGGAGCGCCTTGGCGGCGTGGGTGGCAGCCGCCGCCTCGGGCGCCGCGCCGGGGGCGACCAGGGTGGTGCTCATCGCGGCGAGGGAGAGGGCCGAGACCGCGCCGGCCCGGGAGAGCAGGGACGGGACTCGATTCCGCTCAGTCATGCGTAACCCTTCGTCAGCCGCCTGTGAAGGATGACCTGTCGGGTTCGGACCTGCGAAGTCGCCCGGCCGCCGCAGCGGCTTCACCCCAAGGGCCCCCGGAGTCCGTCGCCGGTCTCCTGGGCCCGCCGTGCCTGGGTCCTCCACTCCTGCCGATCCACTCGGTGTCGACCTGTCGTCCGGACGGCGGCAGGACTCGGCGTCCGCCCGGACCGCCCCGCCGCTGCGGCGGGGGCTTGTCGTCCTGACGGATCTTCACGTACAAGGGCGGCGATTTCGGGGAGGAAGCGGCAGTTTGTGCGTTTGGTCTCCCCTGCCCTGTTCGAGTGGACCTGGTGCGGCGCCCGGGCGTGTTCCGGGTGGGAGGGAGGTCCGGACCAGCGGTGGAGCGGTGCGCGCGCAGACGCGGGCGGACCGCGGGCGCAACCCGGAAGGGCCGGGAGGAGGGCTCGGGAATACACCGTCCGGGGGTAGTCCGTACGGGCCGTTCCGGGCGTGGCGCGCCGGGCGGGCGGCCCGGTGTGCGCTCCGCCGCGCGGGGTGCGGCGCTCGGCGGGGTGGGCGAGCGCGACGCTCCTTCCGCCCCGCGCTCCGGCGGGTCACTTCCCGCCGGCCGGACCCTTACGGCTGCCCACCAGGTGGTCGGCGAGGCCGTACTCCACCGCCTGCCGGGCGTCCAGGTGCAGGTCCCGCTCGATGTCCTGGGCGATGCGGTCCCGGTCGCGGCCGGTGTGGCGGGCGAGCAGCTCCACCAGGAGGGCGCGCATCCGCAGCAGCTCCTCCGCCTCGATGGCGAGGTCGCTGACCTGGCCCCGGGCCGGCTCGGTCAGTGCGGGCTGGCGGATGACGGCCCGCGAGCCCGGCAGCATCAGCCGCTTGCCCGGCGCCCCGGCCGCGAGCAGGACCGCCGCCGCCGAGTTCGCCTGCCCGAGGCAGGTGGTCGCCACGTCGCAGCTGACGTACTGGAGGGTGTCGTAGAGCGCCGTCATCGCGCTGAAGGAGCCGCCGGGGGAGTTGATGTAGAGCTGGATGTCCCGGTCGGGGTCGGCGTGTTCGAGGTGGAGGAACTGGGCCATCACGTCGGTGACACTGGCTTCGTCCACCGGCGTGCCGAGGAAGACGATCCGTTCCGAGAAGAGCTTGCTGTACGGGTCCTGCGTCCGGCTCCCCGCTGAGGTGCGCTCGGTGAACTCGGGGAGGTGGTGGCGGCCGGTGGCGCGCTGCATGGAGGACCCCATCTCGCTGGCGGCGCGGCATCCGGCGCCGTGCCATCTGTCAAAAATGTACAGGACGTACGTGACGTTAGAATGGGGGTATGGCGTACGAGATTCCGGTGACGCAGGCCCGGGCTGAGCTGGCCGAGCTGATCAACCGCGTCGTCTACGGCGGCGAACGGGTGGTCGTGACCCGCCACGGCAAGCCGCTGGTCGCCCTGGTCTCCGCCGCCGACCTGGAGCGGCTGGAGGCCGCCGCGAGCCAGGCCGCCGCCGGGGAGCCGGCCGAGGCGGAGGAGATCATCAGCACCGTCTCCCGCCTCGGGAACGGCGCCACCGGCGCCGGCTGGAGCGAGCCCGAGCGGTACGGCCTGACCGCCGAGCACCGCGACCCCGGCGCCGGCTGACCGCACCCCGGCACCGCGTTCCCCGTATACGGCCCGCCCCGCGCCGCCGCCCGCCGCGTCCGCGCCCGGTGCTGCGCCGACGGGTTGCTCCGTCCGGGCGTGACCTGCCGGTCCTTGACCCGCGAATTAACCAGGCTTAACGCCCTGGAAACGCCTCGTCATTACTGTGCTTGCGCGGGGAACGGCCAGGTGCGGCCGACGAGCCGGTCCCCCTCTCCAGCCCCCGCCCCGGCCGCCGCGCGCTCCGCGACGGCCCCTCAGGTGCCGCCGCCGGGACGAGACCTGTGAGGTGTGCACGCGTTGCAACTGACCCCGCACGAGCAGGAGCGTCTGCTCATCCACGTGGCCGCCGACGTGGCCGAGAAGCGCCGGGCCCGTGGCCTCAGGCTCAACCACCCCGAGGCGGTCGCCCTCATCACCGCGCACCTCCTCGAAGGCGCCAGGGACGGGCGGGGCGTCGCCGAACTGATGGCCTCCGGCCGCCAGGTCCTCACCCGGGACGAGGTCATGGAGGGCGTGCCCGAGATGATCCACGACGTCCAGGTCGAGGCGACCTTCCCCGACGGGACCAAGCTCGTCACCGTCCACGACCCCATCGTCTGACCGGTCAGGAGCCGCCGTGATCCCCGGAGAGATCCTGTACGCCGACACCCCCGTCCTGGTCAACGAAGGGCGGCCGGTCACCGAACTGACCGTCCTCAACACCGCCGACCGGCCCGTCCAGGTCGGCTCCCACTACCACTTCGCCGAGGCCAACCCCGGGCTCGACTTCGACCGGGCCGCCGCCCACGGCAAGCGCCTGGAGATCGCCGCCGGCACCGCCGTCCGCTTCGAACCCGGCATCCCCGTCGACGTGCGCCTCGTCCCGCTGGCCGGGGCCCGTGTCGTCCCCGGGCTGCGCGGCGCCGTCGCGGGCCCCCTCGACGCGGCCGACGAGAACGGAGCCCCCCGTGACTGAGCTGTCCCGCGCCGCCTACGCCGACCTCTTCGGCCCCACCACCGGCGACCGCCTCCGGCTCGCCGACACCTCCCTGTTCGTCGAGATCGAGGAGGACCGCAGCGGCGGCCCCGGCTCCTCCGGCGACGAGGCGGTCTTCGGCGGCGGCAAGGTCATCCGCGAGTCGATGGGCCAGTCCCGCACCACCCGGGCCGAGGGCGCCCCCGACACCGTCATCACCGGCGTCGTCGTCCTGGACCACTGGGGGATCGTCAAGGCCGACGTCGGCATCCGCGACGGGCGGATCACCGCGCTCGGCAAGGCCGGGAACCCGGACACCATGGACGGCGTCCACCCGGAACTGGTCATCGGGCCCGAGACCGAGATCATCGCGGGCAACGGCAAGATCCTCACCGCCGGCGGCATCGACACCCACATCCACTTCATCAGCCCCGGCATCACCGACGAGGCGCTCTCCTCCGGCATCACCACGCTGGTCGGCGGCGGCACCGGCCCGGCCGAGGGGACCAAGGCCACCACCATCACCCCGGGCGCCTGGCACCTGGCCCGGATGTTCGAGGCGATGGAGCACAGCCCGGTCAACGTCGGCTTCCTCGGCAAGGGCAACACCGTCTCGGCCGCCTCGATGCGCGACCAGGTCCGCGCGGGCGTCGTCGGCTTCAAGATCCACGAGGACTGGGGCGCGACGCCCGCCGCGATCAGCGCCTGCCTCGACATCTGCGAGGAGTCCGGCGCCCAGCTCGCCATCCACACCGACACCCTCAACGAGGCCGGGTTCGTCGCCGACACCTTCGCCGCCATCGCCGGGCGCACCATCCACGCCTTCCACGTCGAGGGCGCGGGCGGCGGCCACGCCCCCGACATGATCACCGCCGTCTCGCTGCCGCACATCCTGCCCAGCTCCACCAACCCGACCCGGCCGCACACCGTCAACACCGTCGAGGAACACCTCGACATGCTGATGGTCTGCCACCACCTCAACGCCGCCGTCCCCGAGGACCTCGCCTTCGCCGAGTCCCGTATCCGGCCCAGCACCATCGCCGCCGAGGACGTCCTGCACGACCTCGGCGCCATCTCGATCATGTCCTCCGACTCCCAGGCCATGGGCCGGGTCGGCGAGGTCGTCCTGCGGACCTGGCAGACCGCCCACGTGATGAAGAACCGCCGGGGCGCGCTGCCCGGCGACGGCGCCGCCGACAACCGCCGCGCCCGTCGCTATGTCGCCAAATACACCATCAACGCGGCCGTCGCCCAGGGCATCGACCGCGAGGTCGGCTCCGTCGAACCCGGCAAACTCGCCGACCTCGTCCTCTGGGACCCCGCCTTCTTCGGCGTCAAGCCCCGCCTCGTCGTCAAGGGCGGCCAGATCGCCTGGGCCCAGATGGGCGACTCCAACGCCTCCATCCCCACCCCGCAGCCCGTGCTGCCCCGGCCCATGTACGGCGCCCTCGGCAAGGCGCCCACCGCCAACTCCCTCAACTTCACCACCGCCACCGCCCTGGAGGGCGGCCTCGCCGAACGGCTCGGCCTCGGCCGTAAGTTCGCCGCCATCCGCTCCACCCGGGGCCTCACCAAGGCCGACATGCGCGAGAACGACGCCACGCCCCGGGTCGAGGTCGCCGCCGACTCCTTCGCCGTCACCATCGACGGCGAACTGGTCGAACCCGCCCCCGCCGCCGAACTGCCGCTCGCCCAGCGGTACTTCCTGTTCTGAGGAGCTGCCCATGAGCCGCGCGGCCCTGCTGGTCCTCGCCGACGGCCGCTTCCCGGCGGGCGGCCACGCCCACTCCGGCGGCGCCGAGGAGGCGGTGGGCGCCGGGCGGATCAGGGACGCCGCGGATCTCGGCGCCTTCTGCCGGGGCCGCCTGCACACCGCCGGCCTGGTCGCCGCCGCCCTCGCCGCGGCGGCCGCCGACGGCACCGACCCGCTCGCCCTGGACGAGGCGGCCGACGCCCGCACCCCCTCCCCGGCGCTGCGCACCGCCGCCCGCCGGCTGGGCCGCCAGCTGATGCGCGCGGCCCGGGCGGCCTGGCCCGACCCGGCGCTCGACGCGCTGGCCGCCGCCCGGCCGCGCGGCGCCCACCAGCCCGTCGTGCTCGGCCTCGCCGCTCGCGCCGCCGGCCTCACCCCGCTCGACGCGGCGCACGCCGCCGCCTACGAGAGCGTCAGCGGCCCCGCCACCGCCACCGTTCGCCTGCTCTCCCTCGACCCCTTCGACGCCACCGCCGTCCTCGCCCGCCTCGCACCCGAGCTGGACCAGGTCGCCGCCCGCGCCGCCGAGGCGGCCCGCCGCTGCGCCGCCGAGGGCCCCGGCGCCCTGCCCGCCGCCTCCGCCCCGCTGCTGGAGACCGGCGCCGAGGCCCACGCGGCCCGCCCCGTACGCCTCTTCGCCTCCTGACCCGCGACGCCCGCCCGGCCGCACCCGAAACGGAGTACCCCGTGCACCTCGACCACGACACGCCCTTCCAGCCGCACCACACCCACAGCGCCGACCCGCACCGCCCCGACGGCACCCGGCGTGCCCTGCGGATCGGGCTCGGCGGGCCGGTCGGCTCCGGCAAGACCGCGACCGTCGCCGCGCTCTGCCGCGCGCTGCGCGACAGTTACGCACTGGCCGTGGTCACCAACGACATCTACACCCGCGAGGACGCCGAGTTCCTGCTCCGCGAGGCCGTGCTGCCGCCCGAGCGGATCACCGCCGTGGAGACCGGGGCCTGCCCGCACACCGCGATCCGCGACGACATCTCCGCCAACCTGGAGGCGGTCGAGGACCTGGAGGAGAGCGTCGGCCCGCTCGACCTGGTCCTCGTCGAGTCCGGCGGCGACAACCTGACCGCCACCTTCTCCAAGGGGCTCGCTGACGCCCAGATCTTCGTCATCGACGTGGCCGGCGGCGACGACATCCCGCGCAAGGGCGGGCCCGGCGTCACCACGGCCGACCTCCTCGTCGTCAACAAGACCGACCTTGCCGTGCACGTCGGCTCCGACCTCGCCCGGATGGCCGCCGACGCCAAGGAGCAGCGCGGCGAACTCCCCGTGATCCTCCAGTCGTTGCGCTCCGGCGAGGGTGTCGGACCGGTCGCCGCCTGGGTACGCGAGCAGCTCACCGCCTGGCGGGCCACGGCGTGAGCGCCGGCGTCACCGCCCACGCCCGCGTCCGGGCCCGTCCCGACGGACGGGGCGGCACCGCCCTGCCCGTCCTCCAGGGGGACGGCCCGCTGGCACTGCGCCGGGTGCGGGGCACCCCGGACGAGGCGGGCGTGCTGCTGGTCGGCGCCATGAGCGGCCCGCTCGGCGGCGACCGCCTGACCGTGACCGCCACCGCCGGCCCCGGCGCCCGGCTGCGGATCGGCTCGGCCGCCGCCACCCTCGCCCTGCCCGGACAGCGCGGCGGCCCCGCCGAGTACGGCGTATCGCTCGCGGTGGGGCCCGGCGCCCGCCTCGTCTGGGCGCCGGAGCAGCTCATCTCGGCGTCCGGGAGCGACCTGCGGGTCACCACCCGCGCCGAGGTCGAGGGCGACGGCCGGCTCGTCCTGCGCGAGGAGCAGATCCTCGGCCGGACCGGCGAGCCGGCCGGCACCCTGACCAGCCGCCTGACGGTGCGCCACGACGGGCGCACCCTGCTCGACCAGGAACTCGCCTGCGGGCCCGGGGCCCCCGGCGGCTGGGACGGGCCCGCGGTGCTCGGCGGGCGGCGGGCGCTCGGTCAGCTCGTCGTGGTCGACACCGCCTTCGCCGACAAGCCGTTCGAGCCGGCGCTGTTCGGCTCCGCGGAGACCGGTTCGGCCGCGCTCACCCCGCTGGCGGGACCGGCCGTGCTGGTCACCGCGCTGGCCCCCGACGCCCGCCTCCTGCGGCGGCTGCTGGACGAGGCGGGGGCGGCGCTGGGGGCCGGCGCCTGAGGATGCCGGTGCGCCTCAGAACCAGTGCAGGCAGTGCGGGGCGCGCTCGGTGCGGAAGAGGGTGTCGGCGAGGGCGGCGGCGCCCGGCTGGTGGGCCGTGACGTGTCCGGCCCGTACGAGGGTGCTCGGCGCGGTGCCGCCCAGGTAGAGGGAGCCCAGGTCCCGGATGTCCAGGGAGAGGCCGGGCGCGCGGTCGGTCGGGGCGCAGTCGGCCTTGCCGTCCCGGACGGTCAGCAGGTACCGGCCGTGCTCGCCGAGGAAGGGGTCGTCCACGTCGAGGACGAGTTCGCCGTCGGCGGCCCAGTGGCGCGCGGTGAGCGCTCCGGGCACGTCCAGGAGCCGCACCCAGAGCCAGTCGGTGACTCCGCCCACCTCGGCGGCGCGGAAGTCCGCCAGCTGCCAGCGCAGCGGGTGGTCGGCCGGGACGTGCCGCAGGACCACCTTGGAGACCAGGTCGTGGCCGAGGACGTAGCGGACCAGGGCGGTGAACACGGCGTCGTCGGTGGTGATGATCTCGTCCACGGTCAGGGTGCCCGACTCGACCGCGTAGCTGGCGTAGCCGTCCGGGGTGCCCTCGGCGTCCCGGTGGACGGCGATGTGGCGCGGCGCCGGGGAGACGGGCGGCTGGCCGGCGCGCCGCTCCCACCAGCGGTGCGGGCGCGAGAGCGCGCCGGGCTGGGCGCGCCGGTAACGGTCGTAGACCTCCTCCAGGAGGTCGCCGCACCCGTCCCTGCGCACCACCTCGACCGAGCCGGTCTCCGGCGCGGACGCCGCACCGCGCGCCCGGGGGACGGCGAGCGTGGCCTCGTGGCGGGTGAGGGTCAGCTTGGAGGTGTAGGTCGCCGGGCCGTAGCCGAAGCGGCCGTAGATCGGCGCCTCGGAGGAGAGCAGGACGGCGACCGACTCGCCGCGCGCCCGCAGGTCCGCGAGCTGCTGCCGCATCATCGCGCTGAGCACGCCCCGGCGGCGGTGGGTGGGCAGGACGCCGACGGCGGTCAGCCCGCCGGCCGGGACGACCGTCCCCCCGGGCAGGGTCAGTTCGAAGGAGTAGGTGGCGGCGGTGCCGACGGGCCGCCCGTCCGCGGTGGAGGCCAGCAGGCAGCGGTCCGTCTCCAGCGCCGACCACCACAGCCCGCCGCCGTCGACCGGGGTCTTGGGGAAGAGCCCGAAGGCCGTGTGGAGCGTGTCGACGAAGACGTCGAGCTCCTCACCGGTCGCGGAACGTATCTGCATGGCTGGGGGTGCCTCCTCGGGATGCCGGACCCGCGTCGCGTGGTCCGCGGCCACAGTGCCGTGCCGACCCGTGGTGGGTGCAGGCGAATTCTACGGCGGGGCCGACGCTGTCCCGCTCAGTTCCCCCGCCGGACCCCGGCCCGTCTGCTCTCCTTGCGGCGCTGGTCCTCCTCGGCCTTGACCTCGGACGCGTACCGGTCCACGTACTCCTGGCCGGAGAGGGCGAGGACGGCCGTCATGATCTCGTCGGTGACGGCGCGCAGGACCGCCTTCTCGTCGGCGAGCCCGGCGTGCCGGGAGAAGTCCAGCGGCTCCCCGAAGCGGATGCGGATGCGGCGCGGGCTCGGGAACTTCTGGCCGGGCGGCTGCGCCTCGAAGGTGCCGATCATGGCGCACGGGATCACCGGCACCCCGGCTCGCAGCGCCATCGCGGCCACCCCGACCTTGCCCTTGTAGAGCCGCCCGTCGTGCGAGCGGGTGCCCTCCGGGTAGATGCCGAGCAGTTCGCCCTTGCCCAGGACGCCGAGCCCCTCGCGGATGGCGGCCTGGCCCGCCTCGCGGCCCGAGCGGTCCACCGGGATCTGCCCGGCGCTGCGGAAGAACGCGGCGGTCAGCCGTCCGCGCACGCCGGGCCCGGTGAAGTACTCCGCCTTGGCCAGGAAGGTGATGCGGCGGTGCAGGATCGCCGGCATCAGGAAGTGGTCGGCGAAGGAGAGGTGGTTGCCCGCGACGATCGCCGCCCCCTCCTCCGGCACGTGTTCCAGCCCCTCGACGCGGGGCCGGAACATCAGCCGCAGCAGCGGCCCCAGCAGGACGTATTTGAGCAGCTGGTAGAACACGGACGTACGCTCCCACACCGTCGGATCGGCTCTGGACGGCGGGGCGTTCGATGGTCGCACCGCGTCTCGAAGAAGCGAAGTCTAGGACGCGGGAGGCCCGTCGGGGGAGGGGGTGGCCGAGGTCAGCGGTTGCGGGTCAGCGCCAGCCGGCTGCGGCGGGGGGTGCCGCGGCGCAGCCGGACCTCGACCTCGCCGTCGGTGACCCGTACGTCGAAGGCGGGCTGCGGGGCGGTGGCGGGGCCCTCGACGTTCCAGCCGTCGGAGAGGCGGAAGACGCTGCCGTGCCAGGGGCAGGTGACGCAGCCGTCGCTGATCGTGCCCTCGGAGAGCGGGCCGCCGAGGTGGCTGCAGTGGTCGGCGATGACCGAGAGCGTGTCGTCGGCGTCCCGTACCACCAGGACCGCGAGGTCCTCGATCATCCGCCGCTCCGGGCGCCCCAGCGGGACGGTGGCCAGTTCGCCCAGGCTGTGCCAGCCGGGCGAGACCAGGTGCGGGAAGCTCTCGGTGTGGTTGGCGCCGGACGCCTGGCGGAAGGCGAGGTGACCGCCGATCGCCCCGCCCGCGCCGATCGCGGTGAGCCCGGCCAGCGCCAGCAACCGCCCGGTCTTCTCCCGGCCGATGAGCCGCGCGCCGAGTGAGCCCGCGTAGCAGACGACGCCGGCCTGGTTCAGCACGGCGTGCACGAGGCCGACCCGCAGCTGCTCCTTGTGCGTGTCCGCCCAGTCCACCCAGCCGGTGAGCGCCGCCGGTCCCGCCCCCGCCAGCCCCACCGCGATCAGCACCCGTGAGGGCACCTTCGCCCCCGGCACCAGGTCCAGGACGGCGGAGGAGAGCCAGGCGCCGACCGGGACCTGCACCATGACCGGGTGCACGGGGTGGCCGAGCCACTTGCCGTGCAGCGCGTCGCGGGTGGCGCGGGAGAGCGGTAGCGCCTGCACGCCGCGCCGCAGGGGCCCGGCGACGGCGTCCAGGACGGAGGCCCGCTCCAGCCGCCCCATGGCGCGCAGCACCAGTCCGGGGCGCTCGTTCTTCGGCAGGGCGCGGCGCAGCGCCGAGCGGACCTGTGCCGTCGTCGTCTCCGCGGTGATCATGTGGGGCTCCCTCGGGGTCGGCTGCGGCGCCGGGCGGCCCCGGCGGGCGCCGGACCGGCCCCTGGCCGTCGCGCCCATCCTGGGACGGCCCGCCGGGGCGCGCACCCCGGGCGCGGCAGGCGCGGCACCTTCCCGGAGCGGCGCGGGCGGGGGAGAAGCCACGGACGAGGCGGGAGAGATTTCCGGGGCCGGGTGCGATGAGAGCAGGGCCGAATGGGTACAAATACCCCATGAGTGCACATGCGATCACCGCGAAGCCGCGCGTCACCCCCGGAATGAGGGGCGGTGGCGGGCCACACCCGACGGAGACACCCCCGGCCGAGGACGGTGTGGGAGGCACCGGCCCCCAGGAGACCTGGAACCCCACCAGCGGCTGGGCGGCGGGGCCGCTCACGGCGATCATCGTCGTCAGCCTGCTGGTCGCCGGGTTCTTCCTGGCCTACGCGATCATCATCCTCTGAGGCGGGCGCGCCGGAAGGCTCCGGGGGGCGTGACCGGATCGTTCCGGAGCGCGCCCCGATCGTGCCTGCCGCCGCGCGGTCCCCGCAGGCCACCCTGGTTCCCATGAACCGAGCCCTGATCGTCGTCGATGTCCAGGAATCCTTCCGCGCCCGGCCCGAGTGGAGCCGGATGGCCGACCCGGACATCGCCCGTTCCGTCGACCGCCTGGTGGCGCTCGCCCGCGACCGGGGCGACCTCGTCGTCCGCGTCCTGCACACCGAGCCCGGCACCGGCAACGTCTTCGACCCCGAGCGCGGGCACGTCCGCCCGCTCGCCGAGCTGGCCCCGGCGCTGCCCGGCGAACCCGTCCTGACCAAGACCTCGCACAACTGCTTCACCACCACCGAGCTCCAGCGCCTGCTGACCGAGGCCGGCGTCACCGCGCTGACCGTCTGCGGCATCCGCACCGAACAGTGCGTCGAGACCACCGCGCGGATCGGCAGCGACCTCGGGTACGCGATCACCTTCGTCACCGACGCCACCACCACCGACGGGGTCGGCGGCTTCAGCGCCGCCCAGATCGTGGAGCGCACCGAGGCCGTCCTCCGCGACCGGTTCGCCCGGATCGCCACCGTCGCCGAACTGGAGGCCGAAAGAGCGGCCGAGCGCACCGCGGGAGCCGGCGGACTGGCAGTATCGGCCGGGTGACCCACGTCGTCCTCCTGCTGCTGCCCGGCGTCCACCTGCTCGACCTGGCCGGACCGGCCCAGGTCTTCAGTACCGCCACCGACTTCGGACACCCGTACCACCTCAGCTACGTCGCCGAGCGCGAGCAGGTCGTCAGCGCCCAGGGGCTGCCGCTCTCCGCCGCCACCGAGTGGCCCCGCCTGGGCGCCGGTGACCTGCTACTCGTCCCCGGCCGCCGCTCGCTCCGCCTGGGCGGCGGCCCCTGGTTCGGGCCGGAGGCGCAGGCGCGGCTGCGCGCCCACCACGCGGCCGGCGGGACCGTCGCCAGCGTCTGCTCGGGGGCCGGGGCGCTGGGCGAGGCCGGACTGCTCGACGGGCGGCGCTGCACCACCCACCACGAGCTCCAGGACGAGCTGGCCGCCCGTCACCCCCGCGCCACCGTGGTCCGCGACGTCCTGTACACCACCGACGACCGGGTGGTGACCTCGGCGGGGATCGCCAGCGGCATCGACCTCGCCCTCCACCTGCTCGCCGAACGCCACGGCCCCGCACTCGCCGCCCGGGTCGCCCGCAGCATGGTCGTCCACGCCCGCCGCAACGGGCACGAGCCGCAGGCCAGCGTCATGCTCCGGCACCGCGCCCACCTCGACGACGCCGTCCACCGCACCCAGGACCTGATCGACGCCCGCTTCGCCGAACCCCTGCTCCTGGCCGACCTCGCCGACGCCGCCCGGGTCAGCCCCCGCACCCTGACCCGCCTCTTCGCCCGCGCCACCGGCGGCCTGACCCCGCTCCGCTACCAGCAGCAGCTACGGCTGGAGCACGCCCGCCACCTCATCGGCCAGGGCACCCCGGCCGAGACCGCCGCCCGCGCCGTCGGCTTCAGCGACGCGCGGATGCTGCGCCGCCTGCGGCACCGGGAGGCGGCCCCCGCCTGAGCCCTTTACGGAACCCGCGCCACCCCCACGTAGAACCCGCTGCGCTCACTGACCGGCGCGGGCCCCTCCCGGTACCAGTCGGTTGCCGTCACCAGCCCCGGTTCCGCCAGCTCCAGCCCCGCGAAGAACGGCTCGACCTCGGCGCGGGACCGCATCCGCAGCGGGATGGCGCCCTCCTTGTAGGCGTCCTTGGTGTCGTTCTCCAGCTCGGGGTGCTGGTCGGCGGTGCCGTGCGAGAGGACCAGCCAGCTCCCCGACGGCAGCGCGTCGACCAGCGCCCGCGTGACGCCGTACGGGTCGTCGCCGTCCGGGACGAAGTGGAGCAGGGCGATGAGCGAGAGGGCGACCGGCCGGTCGAAGTCCAGGACCGACCGGGCGTGGGCCAGGATCGCCTCGGGGTCGCGGACGTCGGCCTGGATGTAGTCGGTGGCGCCCTCCTCGGTGCTGACCAGCAGGGCCTCGGCGTGGCGCAGCACGATCGGGTCGTTGTCCGCGTAGACCACCCGGGCCGAGGGGATGAGGGCCTGGACGATCTGGTGGAGGTTGGGCTCGGTGGGGATGCCGGTGCCGATGTCGAGGAACTGGTCGACGCCCTGCCCGGCCAGCCAGGCGGCCGCCCGGTGCATGAAGGCGCGGTTGCGCGCGGCGTTGCCCCGCGCCTCGGCCGGGAGCTTCTCCCCGACCTCCTGGTCGACGAGGTAGTGGTCCTTGCCGCCGAGAAGCCAGTCGTAGACCCGGGCCGGGTGCGGCCGGCTGGTGTCGATCACGGGCTTGGGCGTTGCCGTCATGGGCTGCTCCGGTGGGGCTCGGAGGTATGGGACGCGGTACCGGCCGGACGCCGGCCCGGCCACCGGTGCGCTCCTGAGGGCCGCTCAACTCCCTGACGTGCCACGCCAGGTGCGTCACGACCGGCCAGGTGGGCCCCGGTCAGCCGGATTATGCCATCGCTCACCTGCTCGATCCGGCTGGGGCGGGCGGCGCCGCCGGTCCGCTCCGGCGGGGGAGCGGCAGCGCCTGCGGGCTCTGTGGGCCCGGCCCGTACTGCGCGGCCTGCGCCGCGTACATCGCGGCGTACCGGCCGCCCGCCGCGAGGAGCTGGTCGTGGGTGCCCTCCTCGGCGACCCGTCCGCCGTCCAGCACGTAGATCCGGTCGGCCCGGCGGACCGCCGCCATCCGGTGGGTCACCAGCACCACCGCGCGGTCGGGCCCGGCCAGGCCCCGGATGCGGTCGAAGGCGGCGATCTCCGCCTCGGGGTCCAGCGCCGAGGTCGGCTCGTCCACCAGCAGGAAACGGGCGTCGCGGTACTCGGCCCTGGCCAGGCCGATGCGCTGCCACTGGCCGCCGGAGAGGTCGCTGCCGCCCTTGAAGACCCGTGACAGCAGCGTGTCGAGGCCGCGCGGCAGCCCGTCGACCAGCGGGCCCGCGCCCGCCGCCCGGGCCGCCTCGTGGACCTCCGCGGCACCGCCCGGCCGGTCCGGGGCGCCGATCCGGATGTTGGTCCCGGCCGTCATCGGCCACCGCTCGAAGTCCTGGGTGACCAGGCCGACCTGGGCGAAGACCTGGGCCCGGTCGGCCTCGCGCAGATCCACCCCGTCCCACAGCACCCGGCCGGAGGCCGGCAGCAGGAGCCCCGCGAGGAGCTTCATCAGGGTGGACTTGCCCGCGCCGTTCTCCCCGACCACCGCCGTCACCTCGCCGGTCCGCACCCGCAGCGACACCCCGTCGAGCACCGGCTCCGCCCGGTCCGGATAGCCGAACCGCACCTCCTCGAACTGCACTTCCGCCACCTTGGCGGGCAGCGCCGCCCCGCCCACCGGGATGGCCCGCTCCGCCGCCCGCGCCACGCAGTTCTCCAGGTCGGCGACGTACAGCGACTCCTCGGTCAGGTTGTTGAGGCTCACCACCAGCGCCCCCAGCGTCGCCGACCCGGTGCGGATCGCCACCACCGCCGTGCCCGCCACCGCCAGATCGACCCGCCCCGACACCACCAGCAGCCCCAGCGCCACCCAGGTCACCACCATCGCCAGCCCCGAGAGCGCGGCCGCCGCCAGCTCCGTCCCCGCCCGCTCCCGCGCCAGCCTCGCCTGCTCCGCCTCGGCGTTGGCCGCCATCGAGCGGAAGTGCCGCAGGAGGAACGCGCCCGCCCCGTGCACCCGGATCTCCGGCGCCGACTCCCGCGAGGTCAGGTGACGGCCGATCAGGCTGCTGGCCCTGCGGTGCTCCACCCAGAGCATCACCGAGGCGTACCGGCGCTGCGTCACCCGCATCGCGCCCCAGCCGCGCGGGGCCGCGATCAGCACCAGCATCGGCAGCAGCACCGGGTGCAGGACGGTCAGCACGCCCGCCGCCGCCAGCAGCGACAGCAGGCTGTTCACCGTGGAGACGCCCTGCCCCACCATCCGCCGGGCCGAGGAGGCGCCGAGGTCGGCGACGTCGATCAGCCGCCGGAACTCGCCGTCCTCCACCGCCTCCAGCTCCACCGCCACGACCGCGCTCAGGTACCGCTCGTTGGCGGTCCGCTCCACCTTCGGCTCCAGCCGGCCCGTCGCCGCGGTCGACAGCGAGGCGAGCAGCGCCCCGACGACGGCCACCACCCCGCCCGCCACCAGCGCCGGCAGCGCGCCGTGCAGGCGGCCGGCCACCTCACCCGTGCCGAGGAGCGCCCCCAGCACCTGGTTGACCAGGACCAGCCCCACCGCCGCCGCCACGCCCTGCCCCACCTCGGCCGCGCCCACCGTCCACAGCGCCCGCCGGTCGGCCCGCGCCGCCAGCCGCAGCGTGCCCGCCACCATCCCGGGGAAGGCCCGCAGCGTGGCCCCCAGGGTCTGCCCCTCGAAGGCGTACTCGTGGCGGGACCAGCCCGTGTCGTACCGGAGCGGGCCGCCGAACAGCTCCTCCTCCGAGGCCGACACCCGCTGCCGCCCCGGGTCCTCGTCCGTCGGGTCGTCCTTCGGGGACTGCTTCCTCCCCGGCCACCTCACCGCGACGCCCCGTCCCCGCACGCACCCGCCACCGCGTCTCCCCTCGCCGACCGACCGGACGGGCACACCCTCCCCGCCCCGCCCGCCGGTTACGCGCCGCGCTCCCCGTGCGACCTCGGTGTGCCCCCGGGCGCCCCCTCGCGAGGAAGGGGACGCCCGCGGGACCGGGGGTCAGCCGTCCAGGGCCGCCCGCACCAAGGCCTTCGCCTCGTCCTGGACCTCGGCGAGGTGCTGCTCGCCGAGGAACGACTCGGCGTAGATCTTGTACACGTCCTCGGTCCCCGAGGGCCGGGCGGCGAACCAGGCGTCGGCCGTCGTCACCTTGATGCCGCCGATCGGCGCGCCGTTGCCCGGGGCCTCGGTGAGCACCCCGGTGACCGGCTGCCCGGCCAGCGTGTCCGCCGTGACCTGCTCCGGCGAGAGCCGCGCGAGGACCGCCTTCTCCTCGCGGGTGGCCGGCGCGTCGATCCGCGCGTACGCCGGGGCGCCGAACCGGGCGGTCAGCTCCGCGTACCGCTCGGAGGGGCTGCTGCCGGTCACCGCGAGGATCTCCGAGGCGAGCAGCGCCAGGATGATGCCGTCCTTGTCGGTGGTCCACACCGAACCGTCCCGGCGCAGGAAGGAGGCGCCCGCCGACTCCTCCCCGCCGAAGCCGAGCGAGCCGTCGAGCAGCCCGTCCACGAACCACTTGAACCCCACCGGCACCTCGACCAGCTCCCGGCCGAGGTCGGCGGCGACCCGGTCGATCATCGAGGAGGAGACCAGGGTCTTGCCGACGCCGGTGGCGGCCGGCCACCGCTCGCGGTGCTCGAAGAGGTAGCCGATCGCCACCGCCAGGTAGTGGTTGGGGTTCATCAGCCCGCCGTCCGGCGTGACGATGCCGTGCCGGTCGGCGTCGGCGTCGTTCCCCGTGGCGATGGCGAACCGGTCGCGCCCCTCGATCAGCGAGGCCATCGCGTACGGCGACGAGCAGTCCATGCGGATCTTGCCGTCCCAGTCCAGCGTCATGAACGACCAGGCCGGATCGGTCCGCGGATTGACCACCGTCAGGTCCAGCCCGTACTGCTCGGCGATCCGGCCCCAGTACCCCACCGAGGCGCCGCCCAGCGGGTCGGCGCCGATCCGCACGCCCGCCTTGCGCACCGCCGCCAGGTCCACCACCGACTCCAGCGCGTCGGCGTACTGGCTGAGGAAGTCGTGCCGGCCCGTCGTCGGCGCGGCCAGCGCCCGCTCCCACGGGACGCGCCGGACCTCCTTCAGCCCGCCCGCGATGATCTCGTTGGCCCGGTCCTGGATCCACCGGGTCGCCTCGCCCGCCGCCGGGCCGCCGCTGGGCGGGTTGTACTTGAACCCGCCGTCGGTGGGCGGGTTGTGCGAGGGCGTGACCACCACCCCGTCGGCCAGGTGCCCGGTGCGCCCCCGGTTGTACTCCAGGATCGCCAGCGACACCGCGGGCGTCGGCGTGTACCCGTCGTTCAGGTCCAGGAGCACCCGCACCTCGTTGGCGGCGAACACCTCGACGGCCGTCACCCGGGCCGGCTCCGACAGCGCGTGCGTGTCGGCGCCCAGGTAGAGCGGCCCGTCGGTGCCCTGGAGCGCCCGGTACTCGCAGATGGCCTGGGCGGTGGCGGCGATGTGCGCCTCGTTGAACGCCGAGGCCAGCGAGGAACCCCGGTGGCCCGAGGTGCCGAACGTGACCTGCTGAGCCGGGTCCCCCGGGTCGGGCCGCAGCGCGTAATAGGCCGTCACCAGCCGGGGTACGTCGACCAGATCCTCGGGCCGTGCCGTCTCTCCCGCACGCTCGTGGGCCATCCGCCTTCTCCTTCTCCTCGTCCACCGGGGTCCGCCGCCATCTTCGCCGCTCGGCGCATCCGCCGCGAGTACACCCGCCCCCGGGCGGCGGCCCGCCCGCCGCCTTACGGTGGCCGCATGCCCCGCCCCGCCGCCCCCCACCCGGACGACCGCGACTACCCGGCGCTCCGCGCCCCCGGCGCCCCGGACCTGGAGGTCCTGGACACCCGGCTGACCGGCTGCCGGGCCTGCCCCCGGCTGGTGGCCTGGCGCGAGGAGGTCGGCCGGGTACGCCGTGCCGCGTACCGCGACGAGACGTACTGGGCCCGGCCCGTCCCCGGCTTCGGGCCGGCCGACGCCTCCCTCGCCGTCATCGGGCTCGCCCCCGCCGCGCACGGCGGCAACCGCACCGGGCGCCTGTTCACCGGCGACCCCACCAGCGACTTCCTCTTCGCCGCCCTGCACGCCGCGCACCTGGCCGCGCTGCCGTACTCCCACAGCCGCGACGACGGCCAGCGGCTGTACGGCACCCGCCTCGTCTCCCCGGTCCACTGCGTCCCGCCCGACAACCGCCCCACCCCCGCCGAACGCGACACCTGCCGCCCCTGGATGGCCCGCGAACTCGACCTGCTCGGCCCCACCCTGCGCGCCGCCGTCGTCCTCGGCGGCTTCGGCTGGCAGGCCCTGATGCCCGTCCTCACCGCCGCCGGATACGTCCTGCCCAGGCCCCGCCCGGCCTTCGGCCACGGCGCGCACGCCCGGATCGAGGGCCCCGACGGCCCGCTCCACCTCCTCGGCTGCTACCACCCCAGCCCCCGCAACACCTCCACCGGCCGCCTCACCCTTCAGATGGCCACCGACGTCTTCCGCCTCGCCGCCCGCCTCGCCGGGTCCGCCCGCTGAGACCCCCTGCCGCACCCCCACGGCCCTGCGGTACGGTGCGGCCATGCAGCAGCCCCGACTCCGCACCCAGGACGCGCCCTTCCGCGCCTCCTGCGCGCACGGGGTACGACTCGGGCTCAGCCCGCTGCACCGCCGTGGCCGGGTGGGCTCGCCCCCGGCCCCTTCCTGTAGCTGATCCCGGCACCCCCGCCGCGGCCAGGAAGCCCGCCCCGGACCCGTGCGTCCGTGAGGCCCGCCAACCTTACTTTCCCCGCGCGGGACCGGTACCGCCCCACCATGCCGCGCGCCCGCGTGCGCGGCTCCGAGCAGAGGGAGACCGACCGATGAGCATCACCGCGGAACCGACCACCACCACGCCCGCCCGCCCGCTCCTGCGCGACCACCGCATCCCCGCCGACGGCATCCACGAGGGCCCCCGCCTCCTGCGGCGCCTCGCCGAGGGCGCCGAGGACCGGCCGTACGAGCGGTTCACCCTCGTCCCGCAAGGCCCGCTCATCGGCGCCGAGATCCGCGGGCTCGACCTCTCCCGGCCGCTCACCGCAGCCGTCCGCGCCGAACTCGACCGGGCCCTGCTGGAGTGGAAGGTTCTCTTCTTCCGCGGCCAGCACCTCACCTCCGCCGCCCAGCGCGACTTCGCCCGGAACTGGGGCGAGCTGGAGACCAACCCGCTGCTGGCCACCGGCGACGCCGAGGACGTGGTCCGCTTCGACCGCAGCCAGGTCCCCACCTTCGAGAACGTCTGGCACACCGACACCACCTTCCGCGAGAACCCCGCCCTCGGCGCCGTCCTCCAGCTCCGCGAGGTCCCCCCGTACGGCGGCGACACCCTCTGGGCCGACATGGCGGCCGCCTACGACAACCTGCCCGAGGAGGTGCGGGAGCGCGTCGAGGGGCTGCGCGCCGTCCACGACTACCTCCCCGGCTTCGCCCGCTTCACCTCCGCCGGGCACCTCGCCGCCTTCCAGTCCACCTTCCCGCCCGTCGAGCACCCCGTGGTCCGCCGCCACCCGGTGACCGGCCGCCGCACCCTCTTCGTCAACACCTCCTTCACCACCCGCATCACCGGCCTCCCCCAGGAGGAGAGCGACCGGCTGCTGCGCCTCCTCTTCCAGCAGGCCCACGTCCCCGAGTACCAGGTCCGCTTCCACTGGCGCGCCGGTGACGTCGCCTTCTGGGACAACCGGGCCACCCAGCACTACGCCTCCGGCGACTACGCGGGCCACCGGCGCGTCGCCGAACGCGTCGCCGTCGTCGGCGACCGTCCCCACTGAGCCGGCCGACCGGCCCGGCCGCCCCCGCACGCCCCGCCCGGCGCGAAGAATCGCCGCACCCCCACTAGGGTGCGACGAGGGGGCGGCCCCCCGGCCGCACCGTCCGACACACAGGGGGCAAGCCCGGTGAGTCAGCAGCAGCACGCGCCCGAGGAGTACGAGCCCGATCCACGGCGCTGGCGGGCGCTCGGCGTCTGCCTCGTCGCGGGGTTCATGACGCTCCTCGACGTCTCCATCGTCAACGTCGCGCTGCCCTCCATCCGCGAGGGCCTGAACACCCCCGAGTCCGACCTCCAGTGGGTCCTCTCCGGCTACGCCCTCGCCTTCGGCCTCTTCCTCATCCCGGCCGGACGCCTCGGCGACGCCCGGGGCCGGCGCACCGTCTTCATCGCCGGGCTGATCCTCTTCACCCTCTCCTCGGCCGCCTGCGGCGCCGCGCAGAACAGCACCTGGCTGGTCATCGCCCGCCTCGTGCAGGGCGTCGCGGGCGGCCTGATCGCCCCGCAGATCTCCGCCCTCATCCAGCAGATGTTCCGGGGCCGCGAACGGGGCCGCGCCTTCGGCATGTTCGGCACCGTCGTCGGCATCTCCACCGCCGTCGGCCCGCTCCTCGGCGGCCTCCTCATCCAGGCCGCCGGCCACCAGGAGGGCTGGCGCTGGGTCTTCTACGTCAACCTGCCGCTCGGCATCGTCTGCGTCCTGCTCGCCCGGCGCCTGCTCCCCGACACCCCGCACGCGGGCCGGGTACGGCTGCGCGACCTCGACCCGGTCGGCGTCGTCCTGCTCGGCCTCGGGATCGTCGCCCTGCTCCTGCCGTTCGTCCAGTCCCAGCAGTGGAGCGGCAACGGCAAATGGCTGCTGCTCCCGGTCTCGGCCGCCCTCCTCGCCCTCTTCCTGCTCTGGGAACACCGCTGCTCGCGCCGCGGCTTCCAGCCCGTCGTCACCCTCTCGCTCTTCCGGGTGCGCTCGTACTGGCTGGGCTGTCTGCTGATCCTGCTGTACTTCGCCGGGTTCACCTCGATCTTCTTCATCACCACGCTCTACCTCCAGGTCGGCCTGGAGTACACCGCCCTCCAGGCCGGCATCGCCATCACCCCGTTCGCCCTCGGCTCGGGGCTCGCGGCCGGCACCGGAGGCCGCCTCGTCTCCCGGTTCGGCCGGCCCCTGGTGGTCGTCGGGCTCGCCATGGTCGCCGCCGGACTGGCCTTCACCGCGCTCGCCGTACACCTGGTCCCCGGCACCAACGCGGGCTGGGCGATGGCGCTGCCACTGCTCCTCGCCGGACTCGGCAGCGGCCTGGTCATCGCCCCCAACCAGACCCTCACCCTCTCCGAGGTCCCCGTGCACACCGCCGGATCGGCCGGCGGCACCCTCCAGACCGGGCAGCGGGTCGGCTCGGCCGTCGGCATCGCCGCCGTCGGTGCCGTCTTCTTCGCCCAGGTCGGCCCGGACGGCTGGGCCGACGCCTACGACCGCGGCCTGATCGTCTCCGTCGCCTTCGTCGTCGCCGCCCTGATCGCCGCGGTGGCCGACGTCGCCGCCGGCCGCCGGGAGGTCCGCCACGGCACCGGCGGTCCCGCCACCCCCTGACCGCTCGCCCTCCCGTCCGGACGCGCCCGGGAACAGGACGCGTATGTTCCCCCGGACGGGTGGGGAGGAGCCACGAACACCGCCGGCGGGGAACGATGATGACCGTCCCCGCCACCGCCCCCCACCGGAAGGAGCCCGGCGATGAGCAGCCCCGCCACCACCCCCGCGGCCGACCCCAGCGGCAACGCCGAGTACGGCCACAAGCCCTTCAAACGGGCCCGCAGCCACTTCGCCGACCGCATCACCGCCGACGGCCGCGACGGCTGGCCCGTCGAGGCCGGCCGCTACCGCCTGGTCGTCAGCCGCGCCTGCCCCTGGGCCAGCCGCGCCCTGATCGTCCGGCGCCTGCTCGGCCTGGAGGACGCCCTCTCCCTCGGCGTCACCGACCCGCTCCAGGACGACCGGAGCTGGCGCTTCACCCTCGACCCCGACGGCGTCGACCCGGTCCTCGGCATCCGCTACCTCGGCGAGGCGTACCGCGCCCGCGAGCGGGAGTACGACGGCGGGATCAGCGTCCCCGCGATCGTCGACGTCCCCAGCGGCGAACTGGTCACCAACGACTACCAGCAGATGACCCTGGACCTGGAGACCCAGTGGACCGACCTCCAGCGCGACGGCGCCCCGGACCTCTACCCGGAGCGGCTGCGCGAGGAGATCGACGAGGTGATGGACGCCGTCTACCAGGACGTCAACAACGGCGTCTACCGCGCCGGGTTCGCCTCCACCCAGGAGGAGTACGCCGAGGCGTACCGGGCCCTCTTCCGCCGGCTCGACTGGCTCTCCGAGCGGCTGGCGGGCCGCCGCTACCTGGTCGGCGACACCATCACCGAGGCCGACATCCGGCTCTTCACCACCCTGGTCCGCTTCGACGCCGTCTACCACGGCCACTTCAAGTGCAACCGGGAGAAGCTCACCGAGGACCCGGTGCTCTGGGCGTACGCCCGGGACCTCTACCAGACCCCCGGGTTCGGCGACACGGTCGACTTCGACCACATCAAGCGCCACTACTACCAGGTGCACACCGGGATCAACCCGACCGGCATCGTCCCGCTCGGCCCGGACCTCACCGGCTGGCTCTCGCCCCACCACCGCGAGGAGCTGGGCGGCCACCCGTTCGGCGACGGCACCCCGCCCGGACCGCCGCCCGCCGCCGAGGTCATCGGCGCGGCCGGACGTCCCTGACCGGTCAGCCCGGCATCCGGCCGCTGACGATCCGCGTCGTCGAACGGTCCGGGGTCTCGGCGATCTCCCAGGCCCGCGCCCCCAGCCCGGCCGCGGCCCGGCGCTTCTGCTCCGTGTACGGGTCGTGCGCGGTCCAGGCCATCGCGCCGGGGGCGAGCGGGGCCAGCAGCGCCGTGTAGGCGGTCCACTCCGTCACCGAGGGGTCGCCGTGGACGAGGAAGGTCCCGTCGACCGGGCGCAGGGCCCGCAGCAGTTCCGCCCGTTCCTCCTCCGGCTGGAACGGGCGCGCCGGGCCCTTCCAGCCGCGCGTCCGCCGGTCGTCCTCGACCCCCACCAGCAGCGGCAGCCCCCGCTCCCGCACCGCCGCCAGGAACCGCACGTGCCCCACGTGCAGCAGATCGAAGACCCCGGTCACCACGGCGGCCCCGCCCGCGGCCGCCTCGGGCACCACCCCGCCGGGCCACGACAGGGTCAGACCCCCCCCCCGCCCCCCCCCGCCCCCGGGGGGGGGGGGGGGGGGAGGGGGACGAAGCAGACGACGCGGAACGGCTCATGGGAGACACGCTAGTACCCGCCATGACCTGCCGCGTCGGCCCGTGCCCGGCAGCGGGCGCCGGCCTCCACGTCGCGGGAGTGGCGCACCTCACCGAGGGGACCCCGGTGTGCAGGAACATTCGGAGATGGTTCATAGTTGAACCAACCGTGGGAGCGGACGGACAGTGTCCCCGGGCCCGTCCTCCGCCCACAGGGACGATCGTTCGGCTGAAGCCCTGTGGAGCCTTTCGCCGCGAGGCGACCGCCGCCCGCCCCCACCCTGATCCGCCCCGGCCGTGATTCCCCCGTCCCGGCCGGGGCTTCCTTCTGCCCGCCGCCTCCGTACGCGCCGACCGGCACCCGCGTACGGAGGCGGCCGTGCGTCAGCGGCCCACCCGCGCCGCCTCCTCGCAGAGCCGGGCGAACGGTCCGTCGGCCGAGGCCAGTTCCGCGAAACCGCCGTCCTCCACCACGTGGCCGCCCGCCAGCACCACGACCCGGTCGGCCAGCCGGGCGTGGTCGAGCCGGTGCGTCACCATCAGCGTGATCCGCTCCCGGGCGCCCTCGCGGACCGCCGCCAGGACGTGCTGCTCACCGGTGGCGTCCAGGGCGCTGGTCGGCTCGTCGAGGACCAGCAGTCCAGGGGCGCGGTGCAGGGCCCGGCCGCAGGCCAGCCGCTGCCACTGCCCGCCGGACAGCTCGTGCCCGCCCCACAGGGCGCGTGCCAGCAGCGTGTCCAGGCCGTGCGGCATCCGCCCGGCCGCCTCGTCCATCCCGACCCGCCGGGCCGCCCGCCACAGCGCCTCGTCCCCCGGCGTCCCGGCCTGTCCGAGGTGGAGGTTCTCCCGTACGGTCAGCGGCCACCTGCCGATGTTCTGCGGGACCAGGCCCACCTGGCGCCAGACCGACTCGGCGTCCGCCCGGGCGAGGTCGGCGCCGTCCCAGCGCACCGTGCCGCTCGTCGCCGTGACCAGGCCCGTGACCAGCCGGACCAGCGTCGACTTGCCCGCGCCGTTGCCCCCGACCAGGGCCACGACCTCGCCGCGCCGCAGGGTCAGGGAGAGGGGGCCGAGCGTGGGCCGTTCCGCCCCCGGATGCGTGTAGCCGGCCGTCTCCAGCCGGATCTCGCGCGGCGCCGCCACCGCCCGGGTGCCCCGGCGGACCCGGCGGGCTCCGGCGTCGGCGACGAACCGGTGGTAGCCGTCCAGGTAGAGGCCGTCGTGGAAGAGCGCCGCCCCGTACCGGACCAGGTTGCCCAGCGCCCGGCCCGCGCCCTGCGCCGCCACCACCGCGGCCCCGGCCGTCGCGGCCGGCATCCGCCCGGTCAGCACCAGCCCCGCCAGCGTCGCCCACAGCCCAGCCGTGCACACCCCGCCCAGCACCGCCGCGACCGCCCCCACCCGCAGGAACCGGGGTGCGGCGGCCAGCGCGCGCCCCTCGACCCGCTCGCACATCTGCTGGTACCAGCGGTACAGGTACGGCCGCATCGTGTTGGCCCGCAACTCGTCCGCGAGGTCCGGCGTGGTCAGGAACCAGCGCATCACGTCCCGGGTCGTTCGCGCCGAGGTCGACGCCTCGAAGACCTGGTGGTCGATGCGGGCCGCCACCGCCCCGCCCACAGCGCGCGGCACCACCGACAGGGCCAGCACGGCGAGGAGCAAGGGGTGCAGCACCGTCAGCACCGAGGCCGCCACCGCCAGCTGCACCGCCCCCTCCGTCAGCGCCTTGGCGTCCTCGGTGAGCGCCATCGCCCGGCCCACACCGGTCTCGGCCGCCCGGCTCCGGTCGGTGAAGCCGGGATCGTCGAAGGCGGCCGGCTCGGCCCGCATGTGCAGGTCGACCAAGGCCAGTTCCATCGCCCCGGCGATCTTCGGGTTGAGACGCCGGGTCGCCCACTCCGCGACCAGCCGCGCCCCGGCTCCGGCCCCGGTCGCCGCGGCCGCCACCAGCAGCGCTGGCGCCGCCTCCCGAACCGTCCGGGCCGGGTCCCCGGCGCCGAACAGCACCTCCATGGAACGGGCGACGGCGGCGAGTGTCACCGCCGTGCCCGCCCCGGCGGCCAGCTGGCAGCCGAGGACGGCCAGCACCATCCACCGGTCGACCGACCAGGCCAGCCGTACCGTCCGGGCCAGCGCCGCCGGAATGCGCCGCAGCATCCGCCCGAGCGACACCTCCCGCTCCGCCGCCGCGGCGGGGCCGCAGCGCAGCTCGGGACCGGGCGCCTCCGACGGCCCGGGCACGGCGGCCCGCCGCCGGCTCATCGGCGCCCGCCCTCGGCCAGGCCGGCGGGGGCGGTCCCGTGCGCGCGGGAGCGGCAGGCGCCGGGCGGTGCCGCGTCAACCGGCCGTGCGGCCGGCGACGGCACGGGACCGGGGTGATCGAACGCCGGGGCTGCGGCGCCGGAGAAGGGACAAGGGTGCACGGGTCCTCCGCTGAAGGGGTCGACGGATACGAGCGACCGGAGAACGTGCCTGATCAAGAAGGCGTCACGGCCGTCCCCGAGCGAGGCGCCGCACGTATGTGCGAGTGCCGGGGTGGTGGCGGGACGAGGTCCGGGCTGCGCCCGTCGTGTGCCCTGTTCGATTCACTCGTCGGTGCGGAGTCACCCCTGAGGGGGATTGCCTCGCACCCCCGTCGCTGCTGGTGCGGAGCGGACAGGCGCGGTGTAGAGAGGAGGCATGTCGCAGCCTGTCGAAGGCGCTCGCCGGCCGGGACGGGAGGGCCGCGCGCTCGTCGTCGTCCCGGTCGTGTGGATCGTCGCGGTGACCGTCGTCGACGTCCTCGCGCCACCCCACATCCACCTCGGCCCGCTGCTCGTGGCCGCCCCGGCGCTGACCCCGTCGTTCGGCGGCCCCCGGACGGTCGGCGCGGTGGCCGCCCTCGCGGTGATCGCCCAGACGGTCATCGCCGTGGTCCGCGACCCCGCCGAACTCTTCTCCGCCAACCACGAGGCCCAGATCATCGCCCTGGTCCTGGTCGGCGTCAGCCTCGTCGTCTTCTGCGTCCTGCGCGAGCGCCGGGCGAAGGAACTGGAACAGGTCCGGTACGTCTCCGAGGCCGCCCAGCGCGTGGTCCTGCCCCCACTGCCCCGCCGGCTCGGCCCGCTGCGCACCGCCTCCCTGTACCTCGCCGCCGAGGCCGAGGCCCAGATCGGCGGGGACCTCTACGCGGCCGTGCGCACCGCCTCCGGCACCCGGCTGATCATCGGCGACGTGCGCGGCAAGGGCATGCCCGCCGTCCACGAGGCCGCCCTGCTGCTCGGCGCGTTCCGCGTCACCGCCCACCGCCGCGAAGACCTGCGGGATCTGGTCTCGGAGCTGGACCGCAGCGTCCGGTGGGACCTGGCCCAGCCCGGCGGGACGGGGGAGGACGAGGAAACCTTCGTCACCGCCACCGTCCTGGACATCCCCGACCGGGACGGCCAGGTCCGGATGGTCTCCTGCGGGCACCCGCCGCCGATCGTGGTCCGCGACGGCAGGGCCACGACGATCACCGCCCGGCACGCCTCGCCCCCGCTGGGCCTCGGCGGCCTCGCCGACACCCGGCACCACCTCGACGCCTTCCCCTTCGCGCCGGGGGACCTCCTGCTCCTGTACACGGACGGCGTCACCGAGGCCCGGGACGCGGCCGGCACGTTCTACCCGCTGGCCGAACGCGTCACCGGCTGGACCGGGACCGACCCCGACGCCTTCCTGCGCCGCTTCCGCACCGACCTGCTGCGCTACGTCGGCGGACACCTCGACGACGACGCCGCCATGATCGTGGTGGGCCGCACGGCCGCACCCCACGCCTGACTCCTCCGGGAGCGCCCCGCACACACCGACGGGCGGGCCCCGCCGAGGGGACCCGCCCGTCCGTAGCTTCCGGGGGCAGCGGCACTCACACGCCGTGCGAGGTCGCCACCATGCTCACCGTGGCCATCGCCAGGACCACCCAGCCGAACCAGACCCAGCCGTTGCTCTCCAGCGCCACCGAGTACGCCGTCGCGAGCACCAGTGTGCCGACGGTGAGTCCCCCCATGGTCTTCGTGGAACCGTTCATCGGACGCCTCCTTCCGGCGGCCGGGACCGGAACCGGTGCGGGACCGCCTCGGCCTCCATGGTCGCCCGCCAGGCCCCGCACCGCCAGGTCTGTGACCGGCCCGGCGCCCCGGCGTCAGCCGTTGCGGGCGTGGAGCGAGGCGAGATAGGCGTTGTACGCCTCCAGCTCCTGGTCGCCGTCCCGGTCCGCGGCCCGGTCCTTGCGCCGCGCCTGCCGTTCCTCCGAGCGCCGCCACTGGAACAGCAGCGCCAGCAGCACCACCACCGACGGGATCTCGCTGAACGCCCAGGCGATGCCGCCGGCCGCGCTCTGGTCGCTCAGCGGGTCGATGCCCAGCGAGGCCGGCGGGTCCATGTACGTCCCGATCATCGGGCCCGAGGCCATCATCAGGGCGATGCCGAAGAAGGCGTGGAAGGGCATGCCCGCGAAGAGCTCCAGCATCCGCATCACGTAACCCGGCCGGTGCGGGCCCGGGTCGACGCCCATGATCGGCCAGAAGAAGACCAGGCCGACGGCGAGGAAGTGCACCATCATCACGATGTGGCCGGCCGTCGAGCCCATCAGGTAGTCGAAGAGTGGCGTGAAGTACAGGGCGTACAGGCTCGCGATGAACATCGGGATGGTGAACGCGGGGTGCGTGATGATCCGCATGTACCAGCTGTGCAGCAGCTTCAGCAGCAGCTCCCGCGGCCCGGTCCGGCCACGCCCCGCCACCGGCAGCGCCCGCAGCGCCAGCGTGATCGGCGCGCCCAGCAGGAGCAGGATCGGCGTCAGCATGCTGATCACCATGTGCTGCACCATGTGCACGCTGAACATGACCATGCCGTAGTCGTTGAGCTTGGTGCACATCACCAGCAGCACGGTGAGGACGCCGATGACGAACGAGACGGTCCGCCCGACCGGCCAGCGGTCGCCGCGTGCGACCAGCCGCGCCACGCCCCAGCCGTAGAGAGCCAGCCCCAGCAGGCAGGCGAAGAGGAAGAAGCCGTTGAACGACGGCTCCAGGCCCCGGCTCAGCGTGAACGGCGGCAGATCCGTCATCATGCCGTGCCCGCTGTGATCCATGTGTCGCGCTCCCACGGGGAAGGTCCGGCGCCGTACGGAAGGATTCGTACGGGATGTCCGCACCAGACTAGAGGCGCCCCCGGTCGCGTCGGCGGCCGGGGGCGTCCTTGCGCCGCGTGGCGGCGGGCGGATGCGGTCAGAGGACCGTCTGCGCCTCGGCGTACCGCGCCTCGGGCACCGTCTTCAGCGTCTCGACCGCCTCGGCGAGCGGCACCATGGCGATCTCCGTACCGTGCAGCGCCGTCATCTTCCCGAACTCCCCGCGGTGCACGGCCTCCACCGCGTGCCAGCCGAACCGGGTCGCCAGCACCCTGTCGTAGGCGGTGGGGGTGCCGCCGCGCTGCACGTGGCCGAGGATCACCGCGCGGGCCTCCTTGCCGAGCCGCTGCTCCAGCTCGATGGAGAGCTGCTGGGCCACCCCGGCGAACCGCTCGTGGCCGTAGATGTCCTTGCCGCCCACGTCGAACTTCATGGTGCCCTCGACGGGCTTCGCGCCCTCGGCGACGACCACTATGGCGAACTTCTTGCCCATCGAGAACCGCTCGCCGACCACCCGGGTCAGCTCCTCGATGTCGAAGGGCCGCTCGGGGACGACGATGGCGTGCGCGCCGGCCGCCATGCCCGAGTGGAGGGCGATCCAGCCGGTGTGCCGGCCCATGACCTCGACGATCAGCACCCGCTGGTGGGACTCGGCGGTGGTCTTCAGCCGGTCCAGCGCCTCGGTGGCCACGCCGACGGCCGTGTCGAAACCGAAGGTCACGTCGGTGACAGCGATGTCGTTGTCGATGGTCTTCGGCACCCCGACGATCGGCAGGCCCGCGTCGGAGAGCAGCCGGGCCGCCTTGAGGGTGCCCTCGCCGCCGATCGGGATGATCGCGTCGAGACCCAGCTCGGCGACGTGGCCCCGGGCGCGCTCGACGCCGCCGCGCAGGTGGGCCGGCTGCACCCGGGAGGAGCCGAGGATCGTTCCGCCGCGGGCCAGGATGCCGGAGACGGCGTCCAGGTCCAGCTTGCGGTAGTCGCATTCCAGCAGGCCCTTCCAGCCGTCGTGGAATCCGATGACCTCGTCACCGTGGTCGACCACGGCGCGGTGCACGACCGAACGGATGACGGCGTTCAGACCGGGGCAGTCGCCGCCGGAGGTGAGGACACCAATACGCATGGCCCGCAAAACCTTTGCAACGTGGGCGGAGACCGGACCGCGTCGTCCGGCTGGATGGCCGCCACCCTACCGGCGCCGAGGGCCCGTTTCCGAATCCGGAGTCCGCCTGCTGGACCTCTGTCAAGTGTGCGAAGAGGCCGTCGTTTGAGCGGAGTTGGCCCAGCTCAGCGGCGTGCGGGGAACTCCCGCCGGACGCACGCCGGTTGACCTGCGCGGGTACGCCGACGGCGCCGCCCCCGGGTCGGGGACGGCGCCGTCGGGACGCTCGGGAGGGCCGGTCGCGGTCAGGCCGGCTGCTGGGTCGCGGCCGCGATCCGCTCGGCGCGCAGCGCCTCGTACCAGCGGTCGTCGGCCGGGGGCAGTGCGTTGACGTCCAAGGCCAGCTTCAGCAGCAGGTCGCCGATGAGCGGGTTCCGGGCGAGGACCGGGCCGTGCATGTACGTGCCGAAGACCGTCCCGTTGAAGGCGCCCTCGGTGCCGTCGCCGGTGCCGTTGCCCCGGCCCATCCTCACCTTGGCGAAGGCGCTGGCCGAGGGGCCGAGGTGGGTGACGCCCTGGTGGTTCTCGAAACCGGTCAGCTGGGGCAGGCCCAGGCGCGGGTCGATGTCGGCGAGGACGTCGCCGACGCACCGCTCACCCTCGCCCCGGGTCGAGACGACGTCGAGCAGGCCGAGGCCGGCCTGGCGCTGGCCCTGGTCGTTGACGAACTCGTGGCCGAGGATCTGGTAGCCGGCGCAGACCGAGAAGACGATGGCGCCGTTGCCCACCGCGCGGGAGAGGCCGCCGTCGCGGTGCAGCCGCTCGGCCGCGAGCCGCTGCGGCCGGTCCTCGCCGCCGCCGATCAGGTAGATGTCGCCGGAGGTCGGCACCGGCTGGTCGCTGCGGACGTCGATCCGCGTCACGTCCAGCCCCCGCTGCCGGGCCCGGCGCTCGACGACCAGGGCGTTCCCCTGGTCGCCGTAGGTGCTGAGAAGGTCCGGGTAGACCCAGACCAGACGCAGGCTGTTGTCGCTCATGCTGTGGTGTCCTTACGGGCTGGGGCGGATCAGTTGCCGACGCGGCGGCGCACGTCCTGGAACGCGGTGTAGTTCGCGATGATCTCGATCCGGCCGGGCGGGGCCGACTGGACCGCCTCGTCCAGGGTCTCGCACACCCGGAAGTCCAGTCCCGCGACCTCCAGGCGCACCGCCATGTCCAGCTTGCGGTCGCCGATCACGAAGATCGGGTGTCCGGCCAGCTGCGTGTAGTCCACGTCCCACAGCCACGAGGTGTCGGTGCCGTCGGCGCCGCGTGCGTTGACGGAGAGGACGACCGGCGTGGGCGGCGGGTCGATGAGCGAGAAGGTCTCCAGCCAGCCGGCCGGGTTCTTCGCCAGCAGCAGCCTCAGGTTCCGGCCGAGGAACGACACCACGTCGTACCGCCCGGCCACCGCCTGCACCTGGTACATCCGCTCCAGCGCCACCTGCGGCGGTACGCCGAAGACGGCGGCGACGGCCGCGGAGGAGGTGGCGTTGGCCTTGTTGGCGCGGCCCGGCAGCTGGAGGTGGATCGGCCAGGCCGAGCCGTGCGGGTCGAGCACGTGGTCGCCGGTGAGCGCCCAGGTCGGCGTCGGGCGGCGGAAGCCGCACTGACCGCAGAACCAGTCGTCGCCGGGACGCTGCATGACGCCGCCGCAGGACGGGCACGACCAGGCGTCGTCCTTCCACGCCTGCCCGGCCGCGACCCAGACCACCTGCTGCGAGGAGGAGGCGGCCCACACCACCAGCGGGTCGTCGGCGTTGGCGACGATGACGGCCTTCGAGCCGGACAGCCCCTCACGCCATTTCTCCGCCAGCATCCGGGTCTCGGCGGCGCGGTCGAGCTGGTCGCGGGAGAGGTTGAGCAGCGCGATGCACTTCGGCGTGACGTCGCGGGCCACCCCCGCCAGGTACTTCTCGTCGACCTCGATCACGCCGAACTTGGCGTCGGAGCCGCCCGCCAGCGCCGAGGTGATGCCCGCGGGCATGTTGGCGCCGAGCGCGTTGGAGACGACCGGTCCGGCCGCCCGAAGCGCCTCGGCGATCAGCCGGGTCGTCGTCGTCTTGCCGTTGGTCGCCGAGACCAGGACCACGTCCAGGTGCTGCGCGAGCCGCGCCAGAAGATCGGGGTCGAGCCTCAGGGCCACCTTGCCGCCGATCACCGACCCGCTGCCGCGGCCCGCGGCGCGGGACACCGCCGCCGCCGCCTTTCCCGCCGTCACGGCCAGCTTGGCCCGCGGCGACAGCGGCTCCGTGTTGCCTGCCATCGTCCTAGCTCCTCCTTGCGTCCGCGCCCGCGCCTCCACACCTGGCGGCTCGCCGTCGCACCGTCGGTGCCGCGGCTGTCGCCCCTGGGCACCGCACACCGGCCGGGGGGCGTGCGGTCGGGATCAGCCTATCGACTGACGCGCCCGGCCCCGAACCGCGGCACCTGCGCGCTCACCCGCCACGCCGTCCTGCGTACGCTGATCGCCATGCGACAGCGCTCCATTCCGGGCAGCACCGGACGTGTCCGGCCCCTGGCCCTGCTCGGCGACCCGGTCCTCGCCGCCCCCTGCGAGGAGGTCACCGACTTCGGCCCCGCACTCGAACGCCTCGTCGAAGATCTCTTCGCCACCATGTACGCCGCCCGGGGGGTCGGCCTCGCCGCCAACCAGATCGGCGCACCGCTGCGCGTCTTCGTCCACGACTGCCCGGACGACGAGGACCGCCGCCATCTCGGCCACCTCGTCAACCCGCGCCTGGTGGAGGCCGACGGCGTGGTGGTGCGCGGGCCGGAGGGGTGTCTGTCGCTACCCGGACTGGAGGCGGGTACCGAGCGGTACGACCACGCGGTGGTGGAGGGGGTGGACCTGCGGGGCGAGCCGCGCACCGTGCACGGCACCGGCTTCTTCGCCCGCTGCCTGCAGCACGAGAGCGACCATCTGGACGGCACCCTCTACGTCGACCGGCTCACCGGCCTGCGCCGCCGCCGGGTGCTGCGGGCGGCCGCCCGGGCGCCGTGGGCGGGGGAGCGGGAGGCGTAGAGCGCTGCCCTTACAAGGCAGATGTCGCCCCCCCCGCGGACCGCTGTCAGAACCCCGGCCCTCCGGCCTTGTCCCCCGCCGCCGCCAGTCGGCCCCAGAGCAGGTCGGCCAGGGCGCTGACCAGGGCGGCGCGGTCGCACGGGCGCTCCGAGAGCCACCAGTCCCCGGCGGCGTGCATCATGCCGACGATGCCGTGGCCCCAGGCGCGGGCCAGCTCGCCGCCGCGCGGTCCGAGGTCCACGCGCTCGGCGATGACCTGGGCCAGCTCCTCGCCCATCAGTCGCAGCAGGGGCGCCGAGTGGCGGCCCGCGTCGAAGGCGGTGTCGCCCGCCGTCACCGGCTCGCCCTCGGCGGGGTGCATCAGGAAGCGGTAGACCTGCGGCCGGGCCTCGATGGCCGCGAGGTAGGTGTCGAGGGTCGCCTCCACCCGCTCCCGGCGGTCGGCCGGGGCGTCCAGCGCCGCCCGCAGCGAGGCGAGCAGGGCGTCGGTGTGGCGCTTGGCCAGGGCGCTGTAGAGGCCGCCCTTGTCGCCGAAGTGCCGGTAGAGGATCGGCTTGGTGATGCCCGCCTCGGCGGCGATGGCGTTCATCGAGGCGCCGGGGCCGTCCCGCAGGACCACCCGGTCCGCGGCGTCCAGCAGCTCGCGGCGCCGCTGGGCGGCCCGCTGCTCGGCGGTCCGCTGTGTGGTCTCCATGGATTCTCCCCGCCGGCTGCTCATTCGTGACGCCTCGGCAACGTAACACCCTGAACGTCGCCGACCGTGACCGGGCGGCCGGGCCGGGGCGCCCCGGTGGCGGAGGTTGACAGACCCTACCGACCAGTAACAGACTCGGGTTACCGCAAGTAACAAGCAGCTGGAGGGGTCATGGCCGAGTTCACCATGGAGCTCAACGACGAGCAGAAAGAGGTGCGGGACTGGCTGCACGGCTTCGCCGCCGACGTGATCCGCCCGGCCGCGGCCGAGTGGGACGAGCGCGAGGAGACCCCCTGGCCCATCATCCAGGAAGCCGCCAAGGTCGGAATCTACTCCCTCGACTTCTACGCGCAGCAGTACTTCGACCCCACGGGCCTCGGTATCCCGATGGCGATGGAGGAGCTGTTCTGGGGTGACGCGGGGATCGCCCTGTCGATCGTCGGCACCGGCCTCGCCGCCGTCGGCGTCCTCGCCAACGGCACCGAGGAGCAGATCGGCACCTGGATACCCCAGATGTACGGCGACGTGAACGACGTCAAGGTCGCCGCCTTCTGTTCCTCCGAGCCCGACGCCGGCTCCGACGTCGCCTCCATGCGCACCCGCGCCGTCTACGACGAGGCGAAGGACGAGTGGGTGCTCAACGGCACCAAGACCTGGGCGACCAACGGCGGCATCGCCAACGTCCACGTGGTCGTCGCCGTGGTCGACTCGGAGCTGGGCTCCAAGGGGCACGCCTCCTTCATCGTGCCGCCGAACACCCCGGGCCTCTCCCAGGGGCAGAAGTTCCAGAAGCACGGCATCCGCGCCTCGCACACCGCCGAGGTCGTCCTGGAGAACGTCCGCGTCCCCGGCTCCTGCCTGCTCGGCGGCAAGGAGAAGCTCGACGAGCGCCTCGCCCGCGCCCGGGAGCGCGCGAAGAGCGGCGGCGAGCGCGTGAAGAACGCCGCCATGGCCACCTTCGAGGCGTCCCGCCCGGCCGTCGGCGCGATGGCCGTCGGCACCGCCCGCGCCGCCTACGAGGAGGCCCTGGAGTACGCCAAGACGCGGACCCAGTTCGGCCGCCCGATCATCGACAACCAGGGCATCGCCTTCCAGCTCGCCGACATGCGGACCTCCGTCGACGCGGCCCGGCTGCTGGTCTGGCGCGCCTCCTGGATGGCGGTCAACGGCAAGCAGTTCACCGCCGCCGAGGGCTCCATGTCGAAGCTCTTCGCCAGCGAGACGGCGAAGAAGGTCACCGGCCAGGCCATCCAGATCCTCGGCGGCAACGGCTACACCCGCGAGTACCCGGTGGAGCGTATGCACCGGGATGCCGCCATCTACACCATCTTCGAGGGCACGAGCGAGATCCAGCGCCTGGTCATCGCGCGCACCCTGGCGGGTATGCCGATCCGCTGACGCCGACGCGACGGTGCGCGACCGCCGCCCTCCCTGGCAAGGGGAGGGCGGCGGTCGCCGTATGCGGACAAGCGTGACGAGCCGGGACGAATTAGCCTGTTGCCCGGCATGAGCCGCCCGTCCGCAGCGCAGGGAGCACCCCATGAAGGCAGCCGTGGTCCGCAGCTTCACCGAGCCGCTCGTGGTCGAGGAGCGGGAGGTGCCGGAACCCGGCGGGCACCAGGTGCTGGTCCGGATGGAGACCTCCGGCCTCTGCCACACGGACATCCACGCCGCCCACGGCGACTGGCCGGTCAAGCCCAGCCCGCCGTTCGTCCCCGGCCACGAGGGCATCGGCGTCGTCGAGGCCAGAGGCGACCAGGTGGACCACGTACAGGTCGGCCGGCGGGTCGCCATCCCCTGGCTGGGCGAGGCGTGCGGGCACTGCGAGTACTGCGTCAGCGGCTGGGAGACGCTCTGCCTCCAGCAGCAGAACAGCGGCTACTCCGTCGACGGCAGCCACACCGAGTACGCCCTGGCCCACGGCACCTACGTCGTCCCCGTCCCCGACGGCATCGACCCGCTCGACGCCGCCCCGCTGACCTGCGCCGGCGTCACCACGTACAAGGCGGTCAAGCTCTCGGGCGCCCGTCCCGGCAAGCGCGCCCTGGTCTCCGGCATCGGCGGGCTCGGCCACCTCGCCCTCCAGTACGCCACCATCTTCGGCGCCGAGACCATCGCCGTGGACATCACCGACGAGAAGCTCCAGCTCGCCCGCGACCTCGGCGCCGACCACGTCGTCGACGCCCGCACCCAGGACGTGGCCGAGGAGGTGCGGCGGCTCGGCGGCGCGGACGCGGCCATCTCGCTGGCCGTCAGCAACGACTCGTTCCGCGCCGCCTACGACTCGCTCAACCGGGGCGGCACCCTCGTCCTGGTGGCCCTGCCGCCCGAGGGCGAGCTGTCGATCCCGGTCTTCGACACCGTGCTCAACGGCACCACCGTCACCGGGTCCATCGTCGGGACCCGCGAGGACCTGGTGGAGGTCTTCCGGCTCCACCAGCTCGGCCGTACCCGCGTCGTCCGCGAGACCCGCCGCCTGGAGGACATCAACACCTCCATCGACGAGGTGCTGGGCGGCAAGGTGACCGCCCGCCTCGTCTTCGACCTGCGCTGACCGGGGCGGGCGGGCGCGGGGTCAGCGGTACTCCAGCTCCGTCAGCTCGTCGCCGCCGGAGAGATGGCCGGTCACGCGGGGGTCGGGCTCACCGTCGGTACGGACGGCCGCCGTCCGGCCCTGCTCCCGCTCGTGCCCGGAGACCGTCAGTGCCCGCACCTCGCGGCTCCCCGCCGCCAGCGAGTACCACCGGCCCGACGGCGCCCGCCAGGCGGTGCTGGCCACCAGATGCTGCCCGAACCGGCTGCACGCCGCGGTCGGCCCGGTCTCGCCGACCAGCCGCACCGCAGCCCGCCCGGCCTCGGGACGCAGATGGACCAGGACGTGCCCCGGCCCCTGCCAGGTGCTGACCCGGGTGCAGCCCCACACCGCCCGCCCGGCCTCCTCCGGCAGCGTCTGTTCGGCGAAGTCCCAGGTGTTCACCGACCGCACGCCGCTCCGCTCCAGCCCGGCCAGCCGGCAGCCGACCCGGGCCCACGCCGCCAGCGCCGTCTCGCCGGTCGCCTCGCGGGGCGCGCGGGCCCCGGCCCCAGAACCGGGCAGCGGCGTGTACGAGAGGTGGGCCGCCGTCAGTTCGCCCAGGTCGGTCACGAGGAAGGCGTGGTCCTCCACGATCCGGGGCGAGGAGCGCAGCCGTACCACCGGCCACCGCTCACAGGACGCCCCCGCCACCGGCGGCCCGGCCACCGCCTCCGTCACCCCGTCCTCGTCGACCCGCAGCTTCCGGGCATCGCCGCCGGGCCGCAGGAGATCCCGGGTCTTGGCCTCGCCCACCCAGGGGGCGAGCAGGAACCGCACGCCGCTCTCGGTACGGCTGACCACCAGCGCCGCCGCCGTCGTCACATCGGCCTCGTCGGTCCTGGCCACCTCCAGCGAGGGCGGGGAGGAACCATTCAGCGGCTCGGCGTAGCGGGCCGCGCGGGAACCGTCGTGCAGCAGGACCACCGCCGCCCCCGCCACGTCGCCCGCGTAGAGCAGCCGGGGCGGTCCCGCCGGGGGCACCGCGGGCGTCGTACGGGACCGGGACAGTTTCACCCCGGCCGCCTCCGGCGAGCTCCAGGCGCGCAGCGCCCGGCCCAGCAGCTCGGTGTCCTCGGTACGGCCGCCGCGCGGCGGCCACGCCGTGAAGTCCACCCGCGCGGTGTCGGCCCACTGCGCGGCGTCGGTACGCCGCAGCAACGCCGGGTTGAGCGCCGGGGTCCCGCCCCGCGCCTCGGCGACCGGGGCCACCCCGCCCTTGCCGTCCGCCTCGCTCACCTCCGGGCCGGGCGCGGGCGCCGGTCCGGAGACCGCCAGCGCGCAGGAGGCGGCCACCGCGACGAGGCCCACGCCCACCAGCCGGCCCTTGCGGCGGCGGCTCAGCAGGTCGGTCGGCCGGGTCTGCACCTGGCAGGGGTCGAACTCCTGGGAGGCGAGCAGTACTCCGGCCGCCTCGCCGGTCCGCGCCCGTACCCCGGCCGCCTCCTTCAGCGCCGCCTCGGGGTCGGCGACCCCGGCCGCCGCCAGCAGCGCGGCCACGTCCTCCGTACCCAGCTCCTCCAGGGCGTCCAGCGCGAAGGCGGCCCTGGCGGGTGCCGAGACCTCCGCCAGCACCCGGTCGAGCGCCAGTTCCTCGGTACCGCCGGCCCGGGGGAAGAACCGCAGCCCCCACACGGCGGGCAGCCCCGGGCGCAGGGCGCGCGGCGGCGGCAGGCGGCGCGGCCAGAGCCGGGGGCGGTGCTCGAAGGCGAGCGCGGCCGACAGGACCTGGCCGCGCACCCAGGCGTAGCCGACCGGGTCCGTGCTGCCGTCCGGGACCGGGACCTGGCCGCGGCCCGTGGTCAGGCCGGGCAGCGCGCGCTGCACCACGCCGTGGGCGAGCAGGACCCGTCGGTGGCGGCCCAGTGCGGGCGGCAGCACCAGATGGGCCAGGCGCACCAGATGGGCGTAACGCTCGACCACCACCGCCTCGGCCCGGTCGAGCCCGATCCGGGCGGGGGGTGCGGCGTCGGGACGGTGGGGGAGGGGCGCCATGGGTCGGAGAGCCTTTCGCGGGAGCAGGAGACTGGTGCTGACGAGCACTCCGTCAAACGAGTGAACCGGAGGAGGGTCACAGCGCCCGCGCGCACCCGCTCCCACCTGCGCGGCGGCCCCGCGCGCCCACGGTCGCCCCGCCATCTGTGATCCTGGAGCCAGCGAGGTGCGCACGGCGGACGGGAACCCGCCGTGCCGCGCCACCGGACGGCGCCACCGCGCCGCACGACGAAGAGGAGAGGCACCAGAGATGGCACAGCACGTGCGGGGCGTCATCGCCCGCGCCAAGGGCGAGCCCGTGGAACTGACGACGATCGTGGTGCCGGACCCCGGGCCCGGCGAGGCCGTCGTCGACATCCAGGCGTGCGGCGTCTGCCACACCGATCTGCACTACCGCGAGGGCGGCATCAACGACGACTTCCCCTTCCTCCTCGGCCACGAGGCGGCGGGCGTGGTGGAGTCGGTCGGCGAGGGCGTCACCGAGGTCGCCCCCGGCGACTACGTGATCCTCAACTGGCGTGCCGTCTGCGGCCAGTGCCGTGCCTGTAGGCGGGGCCGCCCGCAGTACTGCTTCGACACCCACAACGCCAAGCAGAAGATGACCCTGCTCGACGGCACCGAGCTGACCCCGGCGCTGGGCATCGGCGCCTTCGCCGACAAGACCCTGGTCGCCGCCGGGCAGTGCACCAAGGTCGACCCGGCCGCCTCCCCGGCCGCCGCCGGGCTGCTGGGCTGCGGCGTGATGGCCGGCATCGGCGCCGCCATCAACACCGGCAACGTCGGCCGCGGCGACTCGGTCGCCGTCATCGGCTGCGGCGGGGTCGGCGACGCGGCCGTCGCGGGCGCCCGGCTCGCCGGGGCCCGCCGGATCATCGCCGTCGACATCGACGACCGGAAGCTGGAGAAGGCCCGCTCGGTCGGCGCCACCCACACCGTCAACTCCCGCGAGGCCGACCCCGTCGAGGCCATCCGCGAACTCACCGACGGCTTCGGCGCCGACGTGGTCATCGAGGCCGTCGGCCGGCCCGAGACCTACCGGCAGGCGTTCTACGCCCGCGACCTGGCCGGCACCGTCGTCCTGGTCGGCGTCCCCACCCCCGAGATGAACGTCGAGCTGCCCCTCCTCGACGTCTTCGGCCGCGGCGGCGCCCTCAAGTCCTCCTGGTACGGGGACTGCCTGCCCTCCCGGGACTTCCCGATGCTGATCGACCTCTACCTCCAGGGGCGGCTCGACCTCGACGCGTTCGTCACCGAGACCGTCGGCCTGGACGACGTCGAGGAGGCGTTCGCCCGGATGCACGGCAACGACGTGCTGCGCTCGGTGGTGGTCCTCTGATGGCCGCCCGCATCGAACACCTCGTCACCAGCGGCACCTTCTCGCTGGACGGCGGCACCTGGGACGTCGACAACAACGTGTGGATCGTCGGCGACGACACCGAGGTGATCGTGATCGACGCCGCCCACGACGCGGCCGCCATCGCGGCCGCCGTCGGCGAGCGGAAGCTCGTGGCGATCGTCTCCACCCACGCCCACGACGACCACATCGACGCCGCCCCCGCCCTCGCCGACCGGTACGGCGCGCCGATCCTGCTCCACCCGGACGACCTCGTCCTGTGGGACCAGACCCACCCGGCCCGCCGCCCCGACGCCGACCTCGCCGACGGCCGGCAGATCACCGTCGCCGGGACCACCCTGACGGTGCTGCACACGCCCGGCCACAGTCCCGGGGCCGTCAGCCTGTACGCCCCGGAGCTGCACACCGTCTTCAGCGGCGACACGCTCTTCCAGGGCGGACCCGGCGCGACCGGACGCTCCTTCAGCGACTTCCCCACCATCGTCGCCTCGATCCGGGACCGCCTCCTCACCCTCCCCGAGGCGACCGTGGTCCGCACCGGCCACGGCGACACCACCACCGTCGGCGAGGAGGCCCCGCACCTCGACGAGTGGATCGCCCGCGGCCACTGACCCTGCGTCAGGCCGCGCGCCAGACACGGGACATGCGCCCGCTCCCGCCCGGGGGCGGGCGCTTCCCGTGGTACGAGACGGCGCGCCGGGGCCCGTACACACCCCTTACGCACCCCAGGCACCTGGAGATCACCCCCGCACGCCCCCGATAGGGCACCCTGTCCCCGTGTCCTTCGCCTCGACCCCGTCCTCCTCGCTGCCGAGCCAGTCCCCGCCCGCCGCCCCGCACATGGTGGTCTGCGGGGACGACGCGCTGGCCCAGCGGCTCGCCGCCGAACTCGCCGACGTCTACCGGGTCCGCGTGGTCCTGCTCACCCCGGCCGGCTCCGAGAGCCGCAGCCCCGGCCTGCCCGGCGCCGCCCGTCCACCGGGCCGCGCCTCCCTGCTGCTGGGCCGCGTCTCCTCCGTGATGAACCGCAACGGCGGCCCGGCCACGGCCAACGGCCCCACCCCGCCGCCCGCGCCGCAGGAGCCCCGGCGCTCGGGCCAGGTCCGCGTGGTGGACGCCCCGGCCCCCGACGACGAGGCGTTCGCCGTGGCCCGGGTCCACACCGCCGAGGCGCTGGCCCTCGTCTACGACGACGACGAGACCAACATCCACGCCGCCCTGCGCGCCCGCCGCCTCAACCCCCGCCTGCGGCTGGTGATCCGGCTCTACAACCGCAAGCTCGGCCAGCACCTCGAAGAACTCCTCGAACAGGCCGCCCACCTCGCGGGGCTGGAGGACGTCGACGCCGGTGTCACCGTCATGTCCGACGCCGACACCGCCGCGCCCGCCCTCGCCGCGGCCGCCGTCGCCGGGTCGAGCAAGGTGGTCGAGGCCGACGGCATCCTGCTGCGCGCCGCCGAACGCGACCCCTCCCTGCCGCGCCGCCCGGGCGACCCGCCCCCGGTCACCCTCGCCCTGCTCTCCGCCACCGTCAGCGACCCGGCCGGCTCCGAGGGCTCCGACAGCGACGGCGACACCCCCACCCTGCTCCCCGACGACACCGATGTGGCCGACTCCCAGAGCAGCCGGGCCACCGTCGTCCTGGAACGCGTCGGTACCAGCGTGCCGCAGCTCCCGCGCCGCCGGCTGCGTCGCCGGCTGCGCGGCCGGGGCGCCCCGCTCGGCTCGCTCTTCTCCCGTCAGCTGCGCTGGTCGGTGGCGGGGCTGGTGGCCGCCGTCTGCGTCCTGGCGGTGGTCGCGATCGTCACCACCGACGAACGCCCGCTGCACGCCATGCACATGACGCTGCTGGACCTGCTGGCGATCAACGAGCCCGCCGTGGAGGACGGCGAGGTCCTCACCCGGAAGATCCTCCAGCTGCTCGCCTCCGTCGTCGGCATGCTGCTCCTGCCGTTCCTGCTCGCCGCCGTCCTGGAGGCGCTCGGCACCTTCCGCACCGCCACCCACCTGCGCCGGCCGCCGCGCGGGCTCAGCGGCCATGTGGTCCTGCTGGGCCTGGGAAAGGTCGGCAGCCGGGTGCTGAGCAGGCTGCACGAGATGGAGGTGCCGGTGGTCTGCGTGGAGGAGGACCCCGAGGCCCGGGGCATCGCCCTGGCGCGGCGGCTGCGGGTGCCGACCGTCATCGGCGACGTCACCGAGGAAGGCGTCCTGGAGGCGGCCAAGGTCCACCGGGCCCGCGCGCTGCTCGCCCTCACCAGCGTCGACTCGACCAACCTGGAGGCGGTGCTCTACGCCCGGGGCGTCAAACAGGACCTGCGGGTGGTGATGCGCCTCTTCGACGACGCCTTCGCCACCGCCGTCTACCGCACCCTGCGCGCCGCCCACCCGCAGGCCCGCACCCGCAGCCGCAGCGTCTCCACCCTCTCGGCACCGGCCTTCGCGGTCGCCATGATGGGCCGCCAGATCCTCGGCGCGGTCCCCGTCGAGCGGCGGGTCCTGGTCTTCGCCGCGCTCGACGTCGCCGGCCACCCCGAGTTCGAGGACCGCACCGTCGAGGAGGCGTTCCGGCCCGGCTCCTGGCGCGTCGTCGCCCTCGACGCCGCCCGGCCGGACGAACGCCGCGACCACCTCGGCGCCGTCCCGGGGGAGCGGCGCCCGCCCACCCTGGCCTGGGACATCCACCCCGGTTACGTCCTGCGGGCCCAGGACCGGGTGGTCCTGGTCGCCACCCGGCAGGGCCTCGGTGAACTGCTGGGCCGGCAGGGCATGACCGACCCGGCCGGCCGCTTCTGACCCGCGAGGGTCCGCCGGACGGGCCCGAGCGCCGCCCGGCCCATAGCGGGACGGGCGGCGAGGCGCTCAGAGGCCCGCGGCGGCGTCCCGCAGCGCCTGGATGTCGAGCTTCTTCATCTCCAGCATGGCGCGGGTGGCGCGGGTGGCGGCCTCCCGGTCCGAGGAGGCCAGCAGCTCGACCAGGGCCCGGGGCACGATCTGCCAGGACAGCCCGTACTTGTCCTTGAGCCAGCCGCACTGGACCTCCTCGCCGCCGTCGGCGGTCAGCGCCGCCCAGTAGCGGTCGACCTCCTCCTGCGTCTCGCAGTCCACCGAGAGCGAGATCGCCTCGGTGAAGGTGAACTCCGGTCCGCCGTTGATGGCGACGAACTCCTGTCCCGCCAGCTGGAAGGTGACGGTGACGACGGAGCCCGGCTCACCGGGGCCCGCGTCGGTGAACCGCTCGACGCCGAGGATCCGGGCGTCCTCGAAGAGCGAGGTGTAGAAGGCCGCCGCCTCCTCGGCCTGGCCGTCGAACCAGAGATTGGTGGTGATCTTCTGCATGGCGTGCTCCCGTGCGTTCGGCTCCTCCCGGCCACCGGCGCGGGAGGCGGGGCCGCGGCGGCCCCCTCACAGGGATAGACCGCGCGGGCCCCGCCGATTCATCGGGGCAGCCGTTCGGCGGGTACCGGCGGCTGTGCGGTGGTGGTGTGGTGCAGGAGGTGGTTGAGGGGGAGGGTGGCGGCGCCCTGGGTGATGGCGTCGGGGCCGAGGGTGGAGAGCGTGATCTCGGTGTGGCGCCCCGGGTGGTGCAGGGCGTACCCGCGGGTCCGCTCGCGGATGGTGTCCAGCACCAGCGGCCCGAGCTGGAGCCCGGCCCAGCCGCCGATCAGGATGCGCTGCGGCTGGAAGAGGTTGACCAGGTCGGCGAGGCCGGCGGCCAGGTACTCGGCGGTGTCGTCCAGGATCGCCAGCGCCGTCGGGTCCGCCTCGGCGCCCGCCGCCTCCGGCCGCGCGGCCGCGAGCAGCCGGCTGATCCCGTACTCCTCCGTGGCCTCGTCGGGATCGGGGCCGCCCGCCTCGTGCCAGCGGCTCAGGATGGCCTGCGCGCCGGTGTACGCCTCCAGGCAGCCGCGTGAGCCGCAGCGGCAGGTGCGGCCCCGCACCTGCACGGTCAGATGGCCGAACTCGGCCGGGGTGCCGTGGTCGATGCCGTGGATCTGCCCGTCGGTGACGATGCAGGCGCCGACGCCGGAGCCGAAGAGCACGATGGCCGCGTCGGTGGTGCCGCGCCCGCCGCCGTACCACATCTCGGCCTGGCCCAGCGCCATGGTGCCGTTGCTGATGTGGAAGGCGGTGGCGGGCGGCAGGTCGGTGGCGCCGCGCAGCAGCCGCTCCAGCGGGACGGCGTCCCAGCCGACGGTCTGGCCGTGCACCACCGCCCCCTCCGGGGTGCGCTCGACGATGCCGGGCACCCCGACGCCGATGCCGGTGAGCGCCTCGGCGGCGATGCCCGACTCCTCCAGCACGGCGGCGATGGAGCGCGCGGTGTGCGCGATGACGGTGTCGATGTCGCGGGCGCCGCCGGTCAGCGGCAGCTCGCAGCGGGCGAGTTCGGTCATGGCGAGGTCGAAGAGCTCGGCCCGGACCCGGGTCTCCCCGATGTCGATGCCGATCAGGTACCCGGCTCTGGGAGCCACCCGCAGCAGGGTGCGGGGGCGGCCGCCGTCGGACTCGACGTGCCCGGCCTCCTCGACCAGTCCCTCCGCTGCCAGCTCGGTGACGACGTTGCTGATCGACCCCGAGCTGAGGCCGGTCGCGGGCCCCAGCGCCTGGCGGCTCATCGGGCCCTGGAAATACAACCGTTGCAATACGGCGGCGCGATTGCCGCGCCGCAGGTCGCGGACGGTCCGTCTGTGGTTCTCGGCCATGTGGCTCCTTCCCAGGCCGCAACATACCCGTGTGCGACCTCTTGACGCGACCTTCTCTCGGGGTTTAACTCACGTCCTAAATTAAGCCGTGACGGTGTTCGGGGACTGAACGCCGACGGTCTGGCCGCCACCTGTTGGTGTTTTCCCTGGAAGGGGCGTTTGCCTCATGCGCAGATTCAGAGCCGCCTGTATGACCGCCACAGTCACCGCGCTGGCCACGGTGGTCGCCGGTTGCGGCGGAGGGACCAGCACCTCCGGCGACGGCGGCGCGGACAAGCCCAAGGAGCTCGTCTACTGGGCCTCCAACCAGGGCCCCAGCATCGAGGCGGACAAGAAGATCCTCACCCCCCGGCTGAAGAAGTTCGAGCAGGAGACCGGGATCAAGGTGAAGCTGGAGGTCGTCCCCTGGTCCGACCTGCTCAACCGCATCCTCGCCGCCACCACCTCCGGCCAGGGCCCCGACGTCCTCAACATCGGCAACACCTGGTCCTCCTCGCTCCAGGCCACCGGCGCGCTGCTGCCCTGGGACGACAAGAACTTCGACAAGATCGGCGGCCGCGACCGCTTCGTCGACTCCGCCGTCGGCTCCACCGGCGCCGAGGGCCAGGACCCGGCCGCCGTCCCGCTCTACTCCCTCGCCTACGCCCTGTACTACAACAAGGCGATGTTCGAGGAGGCCGGCATCGACAAGCCCCCGGCCACCTGGGACGAGATGGTCTCCGTCGGCAAGAAGCTGTCCAAGGACGGCAAGTGGGCGCTGGGGGCGGAGGGTTCCAACCTCTCCAACAACATCCACCAGGTGTTCGTGCTGGGCCAGCAGCACGGCGCCGACTTCTTCGACGCCGAGGGCAAGCCCGACTTCACCTCGGACGGTGCCGTCGCGGCCGTGAAGCAGTACGTCGACTTCATGGCCAAGGACAAGATCACCGCGCCCGGCAACGCCGAGTACGCCCAGAACCAGTCCCTCCAGGACTTCGCCAAGGGCAAGACCGCGATGGTGCTCTGGCAGGCCGCGGCCAGCACCTTCAAGAGCCACGGCATGGCCGACGACGACTTCGGCGTCGCCCCCGTCCCGGTCGCCTCCGGCACCCCGGGCACCGGCGAGCAGGTCAACTCCATGGTGGCCGGCATCAACATCGCCGTCTTCAAGAACTCCAAGAACCTCGACGGCGCCACCAAGTTCGTCGAGTTCATGACGAGCGACACCGAGCAGGTCCACCTCAACAAGACCTACGGCTCCATACCCCCGGTCAAGGCCGCCCAGCAGGACAAGGCGTTCGACCGCCCCGACACCGCCGTGCTGCGCGACACCCTCCTGGAGAGCGCCGCGCCGCTCCCGCAGGTCCCCAACGAGTCGCAGTTCGAGACCGCCGTGGGCACCGCCGTCAAGGAGCTCTTCGCCGACGCCGCCGCCGGCCGCGCCATCACCGACGAAGCGGTGAAGACGCGCCTGGCCAAGGCCGAGCAGCAGATGCCGAAGCAGTGAGCGAATCCGTGACTGCCACCGCCGCCCGCCGCCCGGCCGCCTCCGGCCCGGGCGCGGGCGCGGCCGGCGCCGGCCGGCCCTCCCCGGGCCCGGCCGGCGCCCGGCGGCGCCCGCGCATCCCCGCCCGCCTGCGCAAGATCGGCCTGCCCTACCTGCTGCTGCTCCCGGCGCTCCTGCTCGAACTCCTCGTCCACCTCGTGCCGATGGTCATCGGCATCTGGATGGCGTTCAAGGAGATCACGCAGTTCTACATCGCCAACTGGGGCGACGCCCCGTGGGCCGGGCTCGACAACTTCGCCCTCGCCGTCGACTTCAACGCCCCCGTCGGCGAGGCGCTGCTCCGCTCCTTCTTCACCACCTGCCTGTTCACCGTCCTCTCGGTCGGCCTGTGCTGGTGCGTCGGCACCGCCGCCGCCATCTTCATGCAGGACAACTTCCGAGGCCGCGGCATCCTGCGCGCCCTCTTCCTCACCCCGTACGCGCTGCCGGTCTACGCCGCCGTCATCACCTGGGCGTTCATGTTCCAGCGCGACTACGGCCTGGTGAACCACGTCCTCACCGACCAGCTCGGGCTCACCGGCGAGCGGCCGTTCTGGCTCATCGGCGACAACGCCTTCGTCGCCCTGCTGACCGTCTCGGTGTGGAAGGGCTGGCCGTTCGCCTTCCTCATCGTCATGGCCGGGCTCCAGAACATCCCCAAGGAGCTGTACGAGGCCGCCGCCATCGACGGGGCCGGTGTCTGGCAGCAGATCCGCCGGATCACGCTGCCCTCGCTCGCGCCGGTCAACCAGGTGCTGATCCTGGTGCTGTTCCTGTGGACGTTCAACGACTTCAACACGCCGTTCGTCCTCTTCGGTGACTCCGCCCCGGAATCGGCCGACCTCATCTCCATCCACATCTACCAGTCGTCGTTCGTCACCTGGAACTTCGGCTCGGGCTCGGCGATGTCGGCGCTGCTGCTGCTGTTCCTGCTCGTGGTGACCGCCGCCTACCTGCTGGTGACCTCCCGCGGAAGGAAGTCCTCCGATGGCTGACACCACCCTGACCAAGACGGCGGAGCCCACCGGCAGGGCGAGCGGACAGCCACCCGCCGGACCCCGGTCCCGGCCGGCCCGCTCGCCGATGGCCTCGCCCCGCTCGTTCGTGTGGACCCGGTGGATCTTCCTGGCCGTGCTCACGGTCTTCGTGCTGGTCCCGATCTACGTGATGATCTCCAGCTCGCTGAAGCCGCTCCAGGACGTCTCGGGCGAGTTCCGCTGGATTCCCAGCGGGCTGACCGTCCGCCCGTACTTCGACATCTGGGAGACCGTCCCGCTCGCCAGGTACTTCGTGAACTCCCTGATCGTCGCCGGTGCCGCCACCGTCTTCTCGGTGATCGTCGCCGTCTTCGCCGCCTACGGCGTCAGCCGCTACCGCTTCCGCGGCAAGCGCGTCTTCACCGTCACCGTCCTGTCGACGCAGATGTTCCCCGGCATCCTTTTCCTGCTGCCGCTCTTCCTCATCTACGTCAACATCGGCAACGCCACCGGCATCGCACTCTTCGGCTCCCGCGGCGGCCTGATCCTCACCTACCTGACCTTCTCGCTGCCGTTCTCCATCTGGATGCTCATCGGCTACTTCGAGTCGGTCCCGAGGGAACTCGACGAGGCGGCCACCGTGGACGGCTGCGGCCCGCTCGGCGCCCTCTTCCGGGTGGTCGTGCCCGCCGCCACCCCCGGCATCGTCGCCGTCGGCGTCTACTCGTTCATGACCGCCTGGGGCGAAGTCCTCTTCGCCTCCGTCATGACCAACGACACCACCCGGACCCTCTCCATCGGCCTCCAGTCCTACGCCACCCAGAACGACGTCTACTGGAACCAGGTCATGGCCGCCTCCCTGGTGGTGAGCGTCCCCGTCGTCGCCGGCTTCCTGCTGCTCCAGCGCTACCTGGTCGCCGGACTGACCGCCGGCTCCGTCAAGTAACCACCGCGCCTCCGCGCACCCCGTCCCGGCCCCGGCCTCCCGCCGGTACGGCGCCGCGCCCTGCCCCCACAGGCTCCCGAAAGGACCCGCACGTGACCACCACCGACCCCGCGCCGCTCACCGCACCCGCCGCCCCCGATCTCAGCGGTCTGCCCGCCGGCTTCACCTGGGGCGTCGCCACCGCCGCCTACCAGATCGAGGGCGCCGTCGCCGAGGACGGCCGCGCCCCCTCCATCTGGGACACCTTCTCCCACACCCCCGGCAAGGTCGCCGGCGGCGACACCGGTGACGTGGCCTGCGACCACTACCACCGCTGGCCCGAGGACCTCGCCCTGATGAAGCGGCTGGGCGTCGACTCCTACCGCCTCTCGATCGCCTGGCCCCGCGTCCACCCGCAGGGCGACGGCCCCGTCAACGAGGCGGGCCTCGCCTTCTACGACCGGCTCGTCGACGCCCTCCTCGAAGCCGGGATCACCCCGAACGTCACCCTGTACCACTGGGACCTGCCCCAGGCCCTCCAGGACCGGGGCGGCTGGCCGGCCCGCGAGACCGCCGAGCACTTCGCCGCCTACGCCTCCACCGTCGCCGAACGCCTCGGCGACCGCGTCAGCCGCTGGGCCACCCTCAACGAGCCGCTCTGCTCCGCCTGGATCGGCCACCTCGAAGGCACCATGGCTCCCGGCCTGCGCGACATCGACGCCGCCGTGAAGGCCTCGTACCACCTGCTCCTCGGCCACGGCCTCGCCGCCCAGGCCGTCCGCGCCGCCTCCCCGCACGCGAAGATCGGCATCGTCAACAACCTCTCCACCGTCCATGCCGCCACCGACAGCGAGGCCGACCAGGCCGCCGCCCGTCGCATGGACGGCCACACCAACCGCTGGTGGCTCGACCCGGTCCACGGCCGGGGCTTCCCCGCCGACATGCGCGAGGTCTACGGCGTCGACCTGCCCGAACGCCCCGGCGACCTCGACACCATCGCCCAGCGCCTCGACTGGATCGGCCTCAACTACTACTTCCCGGCCGTCGTCGCCGACGACCCCGACGCCCCCCACCCGCACATCCGCACCGTCCGCCGCGAGGGCGTCCCGCGCACCGGCATGGACTGGGAGATCGAGGCAGGCGGCCTGGAGGAACTCCTCCTGCGTCTGACTCGCGAGTACGGCGCACAGTCCATCTACGTCACCGAGAACGGCTCGGCCTTCCCCGACACCGTCGCCCCCGACGGCTCCGTCCACGACCCCGAGCGCACCGCCTACCTCCAGGACCACCTGGCGGCCTGCGCCCGCGCCGCCCGCGCCGGAGCCCCCGTCGACGGCTACTACGCCTGGTCCCTGCTGGACAACTTCGAGTGGGCCTACGGCTACGACAAGCGCTTCGGCCTCGTCCACGTCGACTACCCGACCCAGCGCCGCACCATGAAGACCAGCGGCCACACCTACGCCCGCCTCATCGAGGAGTTCCGCCGCACCCGCTGACCGGGCACCGGCCGGAGCCGGGGCGGCCGCGCCTCAGGGCCGCCCCAGCTCCCGCCCGATCTTCCGCAGCTGCTCGAGGCGCTGCTCCAGCGTCGGGTGCGAGGAGAAGAGCCGGGCCATGCTCGTCCCCGAGGAGAAGGCCGGCACGAAGTAGAACGCGTTGTAGGGCTCGGCCTCGCGCAGATCCCGGGTCGGGATGCGGCCCATCTGGCCGGTGATCTTCGTCAGCGCCGAGGCCAGCGCCGCGGGTCGGCCCGTCAGCAGGGCCGCGCCCCGGTCCGCCGACAGCTCCCGGTACCGCGACAGCAGGCGCGTCAGCAGGAACCCGACGGCGTAGACCACCGCGCTGACCAGCGGGATCAGCATGATGAGCAGGCCCGCCTGGTTGTTGCCGCCGCGTCCGCCCCGGGCCAGGCCGCCCCAGAGGGCCACCCGGGTGATCACCCCGGCCAGGACGCCGAGGAACGAGGCGATCGTCATCACCGCCACGTCCTTGTGGGCCACGTGCGACATCTCGTGCGCCAGGACGCCGTCCAGCTCCTCGGGCTCCAGCCGCCGCAGCAGCCCGGTGGTCACGCAGACCAGGGAGGTCTTCTCGCTGCGGCCGGTGGCGAAGGCGTTCGGCACGTCGCTGTCGGCGATGGCCACCTTCGGTTTCTCCATGTCGGCCAGGGCGCAGATCCGGTCGACCGCCCCGTGCAGCTCCGGCGCCTGCTCCCGGGTGACCTGCCGCGCCCCCATCCCGTACGCCGCGATGGAGTCGCTGAACCAGAACTGGGCCACGAAGAGCCCGCCGACCAGCAGCACGATCAGCGGCCAGGAGCCGCGCGCCACCGCCAGCAGCACCCCCACCAGGACCACGTACAGCAGTCCGATGAAGAACATCGTCATGACCATGCGCGCGGTGAGCCCCCGGTCACCCGCGAACCGCGATCCCCGCCGACCAGCCATCGGAGCACCTCTCACCGGCTGACAACTCTTTCCCCTCCATTCTCTCCTCACCGGCGCGAAACGTGCTGAATCGTCCCGTACGTGACGGTGGCCGGAACGCGTGCGGCCCCCCGCGCCGGCCGGAGCCGGGTGCGGGGGGCCGCGTCGTCGTGCTGAGCGGTCAGGCCGTGTGCAGGGTCAGCCCGTACCGGCCCAGGATCTCGTTGACCGGCTGGTACCAGGTCTCACCGCCGCCGGAGCAGTTGCCCCAGCCGCCGGAGGTGACGCCCTGGGCCTGGTCGCCGCTGATGAAGGAGCCGCCCGAGTCGCCGCCCTCGGCGCAGACGCTGGTCTTGGTCATCTGGTGGACCGCGCCCTGGCTGTAGTTCACGGTCTCGTTCTTGGCCAGCACCGTGCCGCAGTGCCAGTGGGTCGTGGAGCCGGACCGGCAGATGGAGGCGCCGACCGGCGCCTCCGCCGAGCCGCGCACCAGCTGGTCGGAGACGGTGCCCCAGCCGAGCACGACCGGTACGGTCCACCAGCCGTTGCCGACGCTCACGTACGCCATGTCGTCGCCGGGGAACGAGGAGCCCTGGAACGAGCCGATCGTGCTGTTGTCCCAGCCGCGTACTCCCTGGCCGGTGGGGCCGCAGTGACCGGCGGTGACGAAGCCGCCGTGCACCGAGAAGCCGATCGAGCAGCGGACGTTGCCCGTGTAGTACGGGTCCCCGCCGACGGTGCCCGCCGCGAAGGTCTCCGGCGCCGCCGCCACCGTCTCCACCTCGACGGGTCCGGCCGCCCGCGCCCGCTCCACGAAGCCGCGCACCGCCTTCCCGTCCGCCTGGTCCCCGACCACGCTGACCACGACGCTGTTGGCCTGCGGGTCCACCCGCCAGCCGGCCACGCCCCGGGGCGCGTCCAGAGCGTCGATCCGCTCCTTCGCCGCGTCCAGGGTCTTCGCGCTGTGCTCCACCAGCCGGACGGAGGCGCCGGCCCCGGTCACGGCGTCGGCCGCGGCGCGGTCGCTGACCGCCACCACCAGCGCGCCCTTCTCGGCGTCGAACCAGGAGCCGCCGTACGCGGCGCCGGCCGCGCGCTGGGCCTTCTTCTCGACCGCCGTCGCCTCCTTCTCGGCGGCGAGGCGCGCCTTGGCCTCCGCCGGGGTGAGGCCGAGGTCGCGCTCCATCCCGGCCAGCACCGCGCCGGAGGCGACGGGCGCGGGGTCCGGGGCGGCGGTGGCCGCCGGGGTCAGTCCGAACGCGGCCCAGCTGCCGGCGAGCAGCAGGGAGGAGAGGCCGACACGTGCTGCGGTGGTGCGTCTCGTGGTGCGTCTCACGGGGGGACCCTTTCGTCGTTCCAGCGGGGTGGGGGTGGGAACGGAAGTGGTGAGAGCGCTCTCAATCAGGCTCGGCAGGAGCTTAGAAGTGGCCCACTAGGCATGTCCATACCAATAACCGGCCGGATCGGCCGACCTCGCTCACCCGCCCGGACGACCCGGCTTGCCCGCCCCCTCCCACGCCGGAAATCTGGGGGTTTACGCCGATCAGGCCGGGAGTGAGTCACCATGACCGAAGGCCCGTGGGCGGGACCGATTCCGCCCTCCGCCCCACCGGAGCGCCTGCCGCAGCTCGACATCCCCCCGCCCGGCCCGCAGCGCCGCCTGACCGTCTTTTTCCGGCTGCCGCTGCTCGTCCCGCACTTCGTCGTGCTGTTCTTCCTGCACATCGCTGCGTGGTTCGCGACGATCGCCACCTGGTTCGCCGCCCTCGCCACCGCCCGCGTCCCCGACCCGCTGTACCGCTTCCTCGCCGGCTACCTCGGCTGGGCGACCCGGGTGGACGCCGAGGCGATGCTCCTGGTCGACCGGTACCCGCCGTTCGCCCTCCACGCCCCCGGCTATCCGGTACACGTCGAGGTCACCGGCGACCGGCTCAACCGCCTCGCCGTCCTCTTCCGCCTGATCCTGCTGATCCCCGCGCTGATCGTGCAGGCGCTGGCCTCCTCGGGCTGGTGGGTGCTGGGGCTCATCTGGTGGCTGATCGTGCTGGTCATGGGCCGCGTCCCGCAGCCCCTCTTCGAGGCGTCCGCCGCCGTCGTGCGCTTCCGCATGCGCACCGGCGCGTACGCCATGATGCTGACCCCCGCCTACCCGAAGGGGTTCTTCGGCGACCGTCCGGGCGCCCTGGGCACCGACGCCGAGGAGGCCGAGGAGGTCGGCCGGGTCACCGAGAACCTGGGCGCCTCCGGTTCCGCCACCCGGCCGCTGGTCCTGGGCACGCCCGCCACCGTGCTGCTGGTGGTCTTCCTCCTCGCCGGGCTGGCCGGCGGAGCCTCCGGCTCCACCTCCTCGTACACCACGGGCGACGAACCCGGACGCGGGCCCAGTCCCTCCCCGGCCGTCACGGACCGCTGAGCGCCGGACTGTTCCACAGCGGGTACCAGCGGCTGAGATCCGCCTCCAGCGGCAGCTCGTGCTCCAGCGCCCCCTGGACGCGCAGCTCCAGCGCGTTGTCGCGGCGGTCGGCCTGCCGGGGCGCGAACGGGTAGAAGGTGCCGCGCTTGTAGAGGTAGACCAGGCCCAGCGGCCGCCCCGCCTCGTCGCTGTCCTCCGCGCCGGTGAAGCCGACGAGGGAGCAGAGGAGCTGCGGGCCCCAGCCGTGGTCCTGGAGCATGCTGTTGATCGTGTGCAGGTCGTTGACGAGGGCCGGGAGATCGTCCGGGGGCTGCTCGACCTGGAGCCAGGTGTAGCCGTACCGGTCCTGGCTGTACTCCACCGGCTCGCCGCCCTCGGCGGTGTCGGTGTCCAGCAGCTCCCTGATCTCCTGCTTGAGCCGCGCGAACTGCCCGCCCTCGACGCCGGTGAAGCAGACGGCCCCCCGGCCGGTGGGGGTGAAGCCGGTGGCCGCCTGGAGTTCCAGGGCGGCCGACGGCAGGGCGAACCAGTCGTCGAGGTTGGGCTGGATCTGCTTGCGGCGGCCGAAGAGGGCGTCGAGGAATCCCATGGGGCGATCTTCCGTGATCCGCGCGGTGTTCCCGCCGCGACGTGCCGGTCAGGCGTGACCCGGCCCGGGCCACGCCTGACCGGATCAGAGCGGCGTCGTCGTCCGGGCGGGGGCGTACCAGCCGAGGGCCGCGGCGACGAAGAGGGTGGTGGTGAGGAGGACCGCGCCGGCGCGGAGGGCGGGGGAGGAGGTGGTGCGGGCGGCCACCGTCCAGGCGAGGAGGGGGAGTGCGATGCCGAGCAGCACCATCGCGGGGAAGTCGAGGTAGAGCACGCTCCAGTTCGGGCTGGTCTCGAACTCGCCGGGCCACCGGCGGGGAGCCGCCACCGCCCAGGAGCCGAGTCCGGCGGCCCCGCCGAGGGCGGCGGAGAGGCAGCCTCCGGTGGTCTCGGCTCTGCCTTCGGCCTCCGGGTGCTTCCGTCGCGTCGTGGTCATGGAGGTGGGGACGTTCCGTGATCGTCTCCGGTTCCGGGCTCGTGGCGCGTTCCGGTCAGCGCAGGACGAAGGCGTCCGCCAGCATCAGCGCGGCGACGGCGAGCAGCGCCGTGCCGAAGACCCGTTGCACGGTGCGCCCGGAGACCCGCGCGGCCAGCCGCCGGCCGTCCCAGGCGCCGAGGACGGCGGCGGCGGTGAAGGGCCCGACCACGGTCCAGTCCAGCGCCGAGAGCGTGCCGCCGCGGGCCGCGAGGGAGGCGGTGGAGGTCAGGGTGATGACGAGCAGGCTGGTGCCCACCGCCGCCCGTATCGGCAGCCCGACCACCCGCACCAGCGCGGGCACCCCGAGGAACCCGCCGCCCACCCCGAGCAGCCCGGTCACCGCGCCCAGCCCCGCCCCCGCCCCGATCGCCCGCGCGGTGTTCGTCCCGCCGGTGGCGCGGGCCTCGTCGCGGGTCCGCAGCATCCCGGCGGCGGCCACGGCGGCCAGGACCGCGAAGGCGGCGGTGAGCAGGGCGTCGGGCAGCCGGGCGGCGAGCAGGCCGCCGAGGACGGCCGGGAGGAGCCCGGCGGCGGCGAAGAGCAGCCCGGCGCGCCAGCGGACGTTGCCGTCGCGGCCGTGGGCGTACAGCGAGGTGGCCGTGGTGATCGCGACGATGACCAGGCCGGCGGTGGTGGCCTCCACGGGGGAGAAGCCGAGCAGGTAGACCAGGGCCGGGACGGCCAGGACGGAGCCGCCGCCCCCCATGCCGCCCAGCGCGAGCCCGACCACCGCTCCGGCCAGCAGGGCGAGGACCACGGCGCTCATGCCGTGCCCCCGGAGGGGACGGACGGGAGCGGGGGACAGCCGGGGTGGGACATGGTGCGGGGTGGTTCCGTTCGTGCGGCGGTGCGGTGGTGGCGTGCGGGTCGGGCTCAGGTGACGGTGAGCCCGGCGGCCTCGGCGTGGTCGAGCGAGTCGTCGACGGCGACCACCTCGTGGCCCGCGGCGTCCAGCAGGGAGGCGGCGACGGCGGCGCGCATGCCGCCGGCGCAGTGCACCCAGACCGGACCCTCGGGCAGCTCGCCCAGGCGCCCGACGAGGGTGTGGAGCGGGATGTGCAGGGAGCCCTCGATCCGGCGCCCGGAGCGTTCGCTGTCGCGGCGTACGTCCAGGACGGCGGCGGGGCGCTCCCGGGCCAGCTCGGCGAAGGTGGCGCGCCGGAAGGAGGCGGGGGCGGTGCCCGGCGGCAGCCAGTCGGCGGGGCCGCCGGTGGCCGCGGCGGCGGGGCGGTCGATGCCGACCCGGACCAGTTCGCGCTGGGCCTCGGCGAGCTGTGCGGGGCTCTCGGCGAGCAGGGTGACGGGCTTGCCCCAGGGGATGAGCCAGGCCAGGTAGGTGGCGAGCTGCCCGTCGGCCTCGAAGTTGTAGGTGCCGGGCACGTGGCCCTCGGCGAAGGCCACCCGGTGGCGCAGGTCGACCACCCATTCGCCGGCGGCGAGGCGGTCGGCGAGCGCGGCCGGGTCGGCGGTGGCCGGCGGGGTCAGGTCGACCGGGGCGGGGCCCGCGCTGTTCACCGGGCCCATGTGGGCGTAGTAGGCCGGGACGTCGTCGAGGGCGGCCAGCAGGTCGGCGACGAAGGTGTCGGCGTCCTTGACCAGCGCCTCGTTGGCGCTCCGCTCCTGGCCGACGGTGCTGGTCTCGCCGGTGGCCTGCGCCGAGGAGCAGAAGCTGCCGAAGCCGTGGGTGGGCAGGACCGCCGTCGCGTCCGGCAGCGTGCCGGCAAGGCGGTGGGCGGAGGCGTGCTGGGCGCGGGCCAGCTCCTCGGTGAGCCGGGGCTCCACGAGGTCGGGGCGGCCGACGGTGCCGATCAGCAGCGAGCCGCCGGTGAAGGCGGCCACCGGCGTACCCGCCTCGTGCAGGACGTACGCCGTGTGGTGCGGGGTGTGGCCGGGGGTGGCCACGGCGTGCAGGGTCAGCTCCTGGTCGACGCTCGCGCTGTCGCCGTCGTGGACCGGGGTGCGGGGGAAGGAGACCCGGGCGCCGGCCGGGACGAGGTACTCGGCGCCGGTGACCCGGGCCAGCTCCAGCCCGCCGGTGACGTAGTCGTTGTGGACGTGGGTCTCCACCACCAGGGCGATGCGCACGCCCCGGCGCGCGGCGGCCGCGATGACCTGGTCGATGTCGCGCGGGGGGTCCACGGCGACGGCGGTGGTGGCGCCACCCGCCAGGTAGTGGCGGTTGCCGAGGCCGGGTATGGCGATCGTCTCGACGAAGAACACGCTGCGCACTCCTTGCTTCGCGAACTATTACCCCCCGGGGTATCTATTTCACCGTAACAGATGCCCCCGGGGGTATGTTGACCGGCGGTTCCGGAGGCGTGGAACGGCCGTCCGGCCCCGCCCGGGGTGCGGGCGGGGCCGGACGGCCGGGGCGCGGTGCGGGCGGCGGATTCAGCCCCGCCGCAGGAGGTAGGTGTCCATGATCCAGCCCTTGCGCTCACGCGCCTCGGCGCGCAGCTCCGTGATCCGGTCGGCGACCTCGCTCAGCCGGCCCGAGACCAGGATCTCGTCGGGAGTCCCCACGTAGGCGCCCCAGTGGATGACCGGGTCCTCGTCCAGGTGGTGGCGGTACGCCTGCTGGGCGTCGAGCATCACCACCAGGTCGTCCACCCCCTCCGGCCACCCCTGCGCCAGCCGCCGCCCGGTGGTGAACTGCACCGGCCGGGCCACCCGGTTGAGCCCGGTGCGGTGCCGCGCCAGGAGCGCCGAGACGCTGCTGATGCCGGGGATCACCTCGTGGTCGAAGGCCACCCGGCCGCGCTGGAGGATCTCCTCCAGGATGCCGAGGGTCGAGTCGTACAGCGCCGGGTCGCCCCAGACCAGGAAGGCGCCCGTGCCGTCCTCGGGCAGCTCGTCGGTGATCATCCGCTCGTAGACGTCGGCCCGGCGGCTGCGCCAGTCCTCGACCGCCTCGGTGTACGCGGCGGTGCCCGCGCGGCTGTCCCGGTCGCGATCCGGGTCCCTGGCCTCCACCAGCCGGTACGGGCGGTCCCCGGCGTGCTCCGCCAGGATCTCGTGGCGCAGCCGCAGCAGGTCCGCCTTCTCCTCGCCCTTGTCGAGCAGGAAGAACACGTCCACCCGCCGCATCGCCTTCACCGCCTGAAGGGTCAGCTGATCCGGATCTCCCGATCCCATACCGATGACATAGATGTTGCGCACCCGGCCGAGTCTGCCCTACCGCCGCCGGCGCCCGGCCGCCAGCCCCCACGGGCCCGCGCACGGCACCCGTGCGCGCTCCCCGCGGTGATCACCTTGACCGGATCGTGTTCCCGCGGACCGGTCCCCGGGCCCCTTGCCCCGGTATGGGCGAGTGAGCCCGAACACAGTGCGCCGTGCACGCCCCCTGCCTTTGGCGGGATGTGCCCGCCCCCGGCCCCCTCCGGGGGCGTACGCCCCAGCCCCTGTCGCATATGCTTCCGGCCGGTGGCGCCGCACGCGCGTGTCACAGGTGAGTGAGGGGGGTGGAGCGCAGCCGTGCTGCTCCCGCAGGTGATGCCGCCTCCTCCGAGGACGGCAGGAAAGATGAACCCACTGAACGGCACCGGACCGGTGGGCGGCTCCCTCAGAGCCGTCGACGCCGTACTGCTTCTCGTCGAGGACGACCCCGGCGACGCGCTCCTGCTGGAGGAGACGCTCGCCGACAGCGACCTCGACGCCGAACTGGTCAGCGTCCGCACCCTCGCCGAGGCCCAGAGCTACCTCGCCGGGTGCGACCGACTGGTCTGCGTCCTGCTCGACCTGCACCTCCCGGACGTGCACGGCCTCGACTCGGTCACCCGCATCGTGCACTCCGCCCCCGACGCCGCCATCGTCGTGCTGACCGGCCTCGCCGAGTCCGAGGCCGGGCTCGCCGCCGTCGCCACCGGTGCCCAGGACTACCTCGGCAAGGGCCACCTCGACCCCGAGACCCTCAGCCGCGCCGTCCGCTACGCCCTCCAGCGCAAGCAGGTCGAACGCGCCTCCGCGGCCCTGCGCGCCAACGAGCGGATAGCCCAGGAGAACGCCCGGCTCGAACGCGGCCTGCTCCCCGTCCCGCTGCTGCACGGCGAGGACTTCGGCGCGGCCGCGCGGTACGAACCCGGCCGCGCCCACGGCCTGCTCAGCGGCGACTTCTACGACGTCGTGCAGACCGCCGACGGCGCCGTCCACGCGGTCATCGGCGACGTCTCGGGCCACGGCGCGGCCGAGGCCGCACTCGGCGTCTGCCTCCGCGTCGCCTGGCGCACCGCCGTGCTCTGCGGCACCGAGCAGCTGGAGAAGGTCCGGCTGCTGGAGGAGATCCTAGTCGCCGAACGCTCCGACCCGCACGTCTTCGCCACCGTCACCCTGCTCGTCTTCCCGCCCGACCGCCGCTCGGTCCGGGTGGTGCGCGCGGGCCACCCCGGCATGCTGATCCGCTCCGGCACCACCGTCCGCCAGGTGGAGACGCCCGGTGGCATGGCTCTCGGGCTGCTGCCCGGCCGGGGCGAATGGCCGCAGGAGGAGGTGGAGCTGCCGGACGGCGGCCACGTCGTCCTCTTCACCGACGGCCTCTTCGAGGGCCGCACCGGCCCCGACAGCCGCCTCGGCGAGGAGGGGCTGCTGGAGCTGGCTCTGCGCAACGCCGCCCTGGAGCCCGCCGCCTTCGTGGACGCCCTCGTCGACGGCGCCACGGAGGGCGCCGCGCCCTTCGGCGGCCTCGCCGACGATGTCGCTGTTCTGCACCTCGGATGGGGGAAGTCGTGAGTCCGGCCCGCAAGACCTTCCAGGAGCGCCTCTCCGTCCAGGGCTGGGTCCGCCTGGTCCTGATGGCGATGGTCGTCGTCGTCCTCGGCTGCACCGCGGTCGCCGGCGCGCTGCTCTCCCGTACCAACGACCAGACCAACGAACTGGTCGACCGCATCCAGCCGGCCCGCTCCATCGCCTTCCAGCTCCAGAAGTCGCTGCTGGACCAGGAGACCGGGGTCCGGGGCTATGTCCTCTCCGGTGACGCCTCCTTCCTCACCCCCTACGAGGAGGGCCGCGAGGGCGAGCGCGACCACATCGCCCGCATCCGGCAGTACATCGGCGGCGACGCCCGCTTCGCGGAGGACGTCGAGCGCATCGAGAAGGCGGCCGCTGCCTGGCGCCGCGAGCAGGCCGAGCCGCTGATCGCCGCCGTCCGCGAGGGCGGTCCGCAGGCCGCCACCACCGTCGACGTCACCGAGAGCAAGCTCCAGTTCGACTACATCCGGGACCTCTTCGACGCCCAGCAGAGCCACCTGGAGGAGGCCCGCGCCGCCACCCGGGCCGAGCTGAACGACGCCCGCTCGGTCCGCGACATCGTGCTCGTCGTGGTCCTGGTCGTCTTCGTCCTCGCCGTGGTCGTCCTCGCGCTCCTCCTCCACCACATGGTCGGCCGTCCCCTGGAGAGGCTGCAGGCCGCCTCCGGACGCGTCCGCGAAGGCGACTTCGAGCGCCGTATCGAGGTGGGCGGCCCCTCCGACCTCAGGGCCGTCGGCACCGCCGTCGAGGCGATGCGCCGCCGCCTGGTCGAGGAACTGGTCGCCGCCCAGACCCGCGAGACCCTGCTCACCGGCCAGACCGACGAGCTGCGCCGCTCCAACGCCGAGCTGGAGCAGTTCGCCTACGTCGCCTCCCACGACCTCCAGGAGCCGCTGCGCAAGGTCGCCTCCTTCTGCCAGCTGCTGGAGAAGCGGTACAGCGCCGAACTGGACGACCGCGGCCGCCAGTACATCGACTTCGCGGTCGACGGCGCCAAGCGGATGCAGGTCCTCATCAACGACCTGCTCACCTTCTCCCGCGTCGGCCGGGTCGGCGACGCCTGGCAGCAGACCTCGCTCGACGCCGCGCTCGACCGGGCGCTGGGCAACCTGGAGCTGGCCGTCGAGGAGAGCGGTGCCGTCGTCGTCCGGGACGCCCCCCTGCCCGAGATCAGCGGCGACCCCACCACCCTCGCCATGCTCTGGCAGAACCTCCTCGGCAACGCCCTGAAGTTCCGCCGCCCCGACGTGCCGGCCCGGATCGAGATCGACTGCGTCCGCGAGGACGACGACACCTGGCACCTGTCGGTCACCGACAACGGCATCGGCATCGCCCCGGAGTTCTCCGAGAAGGTCTTCGTGATCTTCCAGCGCCTGCACGCCAAGGACGCCTACGGCGGCACCGGCATCGGTCTCGCCCTCTGCCGCAAGATCGTCGAGTTCCACGGCGGCCGGATCTGGCTGGAGCCGGTCGCCGGCCCCGGCGGGGACGGCGACACCGGTGAGGTGCGGGGCACCCGCGTCCACTTCACCCTGCCCGCCGCCGTCACCGGCTCGCGGTCGGACCTGCTCACCCCTGCCACCACCAGCCTTCCGGGAGACGGACAGTGACCACCCCCGCCCAGCCCATCGAAGTCCTGCTCGTCGAGGACGACCCCGGCGACGAGCTGATGACCCGCGAGGCGTTCGAGGACAACAAGATCCGCAACACCCTCCACGTCGTCCGGGACGGCGAGGAGGCCCTCGACTTCCTCTACCGGCGCGGTGCCTACCCCGACGCCCCCCGCCCCGACCTGATCCTGCTCGACCTCAACCTCCCCAAGTACGACGGCAGGCAGGTCCTCGCGCAGATCAAGGCGGACGCGGAACTCGCCCTCATCCCGGTCGTGGTGCTCACCACCTCGTCCGCCGAGGAGGACATCCTGCGCAGCTACAAGCTGCACGCCAACGCCTACGTGACCAAGCCCGTCGACCTGGACCAGTTCATCGCGGCGGTCAAGCAGATCGACGACTTCTTCGTCACGGTGGTGCGGCTCCCGGGCCGCTCCTGACCTGGGACTTCCGCCGGGTGACACCTTTCACGGCGGAAGGAGACATACCCGGGGAATCACGGGGCACAAGGGATTCGAGGAGAACCCACAGAGCTTCTCACCGGGTGCACTGGCAGGAGCAGATGAACGAACAGGTCACCATGGACACGGGCTTTCCCTTCACCGCGGCGGACTCCGTCGAACCGCTGCGGCAGTCAGTGGAGTTCGACGGCGAACCAGGCTGCATAGCGCGAGCCCGCGAGGTCGCGAGCCGCTTCCTCCAGCAGCTCCAGGCCGAGTGGCTGGCCGCCCCGCGGCCGCGCCTCGCCGACGACCTCCTGCTGGTCGTCAGCGAGCTGGTCACCAACGCCGAGCGGCACAGCCACGGTCCGTACGTCCTGGAGCTGGAGGGCACCGACAGCCTGCTGTCGGTCACCGTCTACGACAGCAGTTCGGCCCTGCCGCGCTGGTACGAGCCGGACCCGACGCGCCTCGGCGGCCACGGGCTGGAGATCGTCCGGGCCGTCGCCGACCACGTCACCGCCGAGCGGGTGCCGGTCGGCAAGCGCGTCACCGCCACCTTCACCCTGGCTCCCCAGGCCGCTGGCTGACCTGCCCCGCGGCGGCCCGACCACGCCGTGGAAGTTCACCGGGGGAAGTGTGAAGAAACGGGGGAAGTCGCTTGTTGTCAAAGACTGACGCTCGCTCATATCGTGTGGCCTCGCGCCGCGGCTCCGTGGCCGTGGTGCGTACGGGAGCATCGTCCACGACCACCGGCCTCCAGCCGGTTGATCAGAGAGGTTGTCGTGTCCTCAGCCCAGCCGTCCCCCCGTCCCGCTGACCGTTCGCTCCAGATCCGGCAGCGCTCCGAAGGCGGAGGCATCGTCGTCCAGCTCGGCGGCGATCTCGACCTGGAGAACATCACCCCCCTGGGCCCCGCCCTCTCCGACGCCGCCGCGACCGTCTCCGGCCCCGTCGTGGTGGACCTCTCCGGGGTCGGCTTCGCCGACTCCAGCACGGTCAACGTCTTCCTCCAGGCGTACGGCGCCATCGGGCCCCGGCTGCGGTTCGCCGCGCTCTCCCCCTTCGGCGAGCGGCTTTTCGGGCTCATCGGCCTCCAGAGCGCCCTGCCGGTGCACGAGACGGTGGCCGAGGCGCTCGCGGCCCCGCTGCCCGACGGCGACCACGCCCGCTGAGGGCGACGGGCCGGCCGGGGACTGTGGCCCCGGCCGCCCTCAGCCCAGCAGTACGGCGACCGTCACCAGCGCCGGCACCGCCAGCACCGTGGAGAGCAGCACCGCCTCGCGGGCCAGCCGGACGCCGGTGTCGTAGCGCGAGGCGTAGGTGAAGAGGTTCTGCGCGGCCGGCAGGGCGCTGGTGACCACCACGGTCAGCAGCGCCGGGCCCGTCAGCCCGAAGACGCCCGCGCCCACCGCCCAGGCCGCCACCGGCTGGCCCACCGTCTTCAGCCCGACCGCCAGCAGCACCTGCCCCCGCTCCGGCCCCCGGGCCGGCAAGGTGGCGCCCCGCAGCGAGATCCCGAAGGCCAGCAGCACCGCCGGGACCGCCATCGCCCCCAGCAGCTCCACCGGGTCGAGCAGGGGAGCGGGCACCCGCACCCCCGCGGCCGCCACCGCCACCCCCGCCAGCGAACCGAGCACCACCGGATTGCGCAGCGGAGCCGTGACCACCGCCAGCGGCGAGGTCCGCGCCCCCGGCCGGGACAGGTCGATGACGGTGAGCGCCAGCGGGGAGACGATCAGCAGCTGGAAGAGGAGGACCGGCGCGATCAGGGTGGCGTCGCCGAGCACGTAGACCGCGATCGGGATGCCGAGGTTCCCGGCGTTGACGTACCCCGCGCACAGGGCGCCGATCGTGGTCGGCCCGGTACCCCAATGGCGTAGCGCGCCCACCGCGATGTAGACGCCCGCCACCAGCAGCGTCGAGGCGGCGGTGACCAGCAGGCCCGGGGAGGCCAGCGCGCCGAGGTCGGCGTCGGCGAGGGTGGTGAAGAGCAGGGCGGGGGAGGCCACGTGGAAGGCGAGCCGGGTCAGCACGGGGCCGCCCTGCTCCCCGAGGACGCGGGCGCGCCCCGCCAGGTAACCGGCGGCGATGAGGGCCCCGATGACGGCGAAGCCCTCCAGCACTCCGGTCACGGCCGGCCCCCGGGGCCGGGTATGAGGGAGGGGATGCCGCTCACCGGCTGGTCAGGATCGTGTCGCACATGACCCGCACCCTAAGGATCATGGAAGCCCGCGGGCAAACCTGTCTCACGCCCGCCGCCAAGGCCCGCCCGGCCCCGACCCGAGGAGTCCCGACGCCATGACCGGACCGATCCCGCCCCTCGCCCCGACCGTCCGGCTGCGCCACGGCGCGGAGATGCCCCGCCTCGGCTTCGGCACCTACCCGCTCGACGACACCGAGGCCGAGCACGCCGTCGCCACCGCCATCGAGAACGGCTACCGCCTCATCGACACCGCCGCGCTCTACGGCAACGAGATCGGTGTCGGCCGCGGGCTGCGCGGCGGCGGCGTCGCCCGCGACGAGCTCTTCGTCACCAGCAAGCTCACCAAGGAGCAGCAGGGCACCGGCACCCGCCGCGCCGTCGAGGAGAGCTGCGCCCGCCTGGGCACCGACCACCTCGACCTGTACCTCATCCACTGGCCCGACCCCGCTCAGGACGCCTACGTGGAGACCTTCCGGACCCTGGCCGACCTGATGGGGGAGGGGACGCTGAAGGCGGTCGGCGTCTCCAACTTCAAGCCGCACCACCTGGACCGGATCATCGAGACCACCGGGGTGGTGCCCGACGTCAACCAGATCCAGCTGAGCCCGTACCACACGCGCGACGGCGTCCGGGCCCACCACGAGAAGCTCGGCATCGTCACCGAGGCGTGGAGCCCGCTCGGCCGGGACGGGACCGTCTTCGCCGAGGAGCCGGTACGACGGGCCGCCGAGCGGCACGGGCGCACCCCCGCCCAGATCGTGCTGCGCTGGCACGTCCAGCAGGGCATCGTGCCGGTGCCGAAGTCCGGCCACTCCGAGCGGATGCGGGAGAACCTGGACGTCTTCGGCTTCGAGCTGACCGGGGCCGAGCTGGACGAGATCTCCGGGCTCGACCGGGGCGAGGCGGCCGCCGACGACTCGGACGTCCTCGCGCACTGAGCCGGCCGCACGGCGGGCCGGGCACGGCGCCCTGGGGGCTGCCGGACGTGCACCTGACACCCGGGCATAGGATCGGCCTCCGCATGGACACGATCACTCCCGGGGCGTTCGCCCTGCTCGCCGCGGCCGCCCTGCTCGTCGGCTTCTCCAAGACCTCCGTCAGCGGTGCCAACACCATCAGCCTCGCCGTCTTCGCCGCGGTCCTGCCCGCCAAGGAGTCGACCGGCGTCCTGCTGCCGCTGCTCATCGTCGGCGACATCTGCGCCGTCCTCGTCTACCGGCGGCACGCCCACTGGCCCACGCTCTGGCGCCTCTTCCCGGCCGTCGCCGCCGGGGTGCTGGCCGGCACCGCCTTCCTGGCCCTCGCCGACGACGGGGCGGTCCGCACCTCCATCGGCGCGATCCTGCTGGCGATGTCCGCCATGACGTACTGGCGCCGCCGCAGGGCCGCCCGCGCCCCGGCTGGGACGGACGGGGAACCCGGGCCGGAGGAGGAGCCCGGGACCGGCCGGGGAGGCCGCCTGAAGGCCCGGGGGTACGGCGTCCTCGGCGGCTTCACCACCATGGTCGCCAACGCGGGCGGCCCCGTGATGTCGCTCTACCTGCTTTCGGCCGGCTTCCGGAAGCTCGGATTCCTGGGGACGTCCGCCTGGTTCTTCCTCATCGTCAACACCTCCAAGGTGCCCTTCAGCGTCGGCCTCGGGCTCATCGACGGGCCCTCCCTGCTGCTCGACGCCGTCCTGGTGCTCTTCGTCGTCCCCGGCGCCCTGCTGGGGCGGGCCCTCGCCCACCGGATCAACCAGGCCCTCTTCGACCAGCTGGTCCTCGCGGCCACGGTCGTCGGCGGGGTCCAGCTCCTCCTGCTGGGCTGACGGGCCCGTGCCCCCGCTCAGCGGGAGAGGGCGGCGGCCCGCGCCATGCCGGTCAGCTTCTCGGGGTTGCGCACGGCGTAGATCCCGGTGACGAGACCCTCGTCCAGGCGGAGCGCCACGACGGTGTCCAGCTCCCCGTCCAGGCTGAGGACCAGCGCCGGGTGGCCGTTGACCTGCGCGGGCCGCAGCGAGTCCACGCCGATGCCGGGGACCTTGCCCACCCCGGCCACCAGCAGCCGCGCCACCTTGTCGGCGCCCACGACCGGCCGGGCCGCCGCCTGCTTCACGCCGCCGCCGTCGCCCAGCATGACCACGTCCGGCGCGAGGATGTCGACCAGCCCCTGGAGGTCACCGGTCAGCGTCGCCCGGCGGAACGCCTCCAGCGCCCGCCGCGTCTCGGCCGGGGAGGCGGCGGAGCGGGGGCGCCGCGCCGCGACGTGCGCCCGGGCCCGGTGGGCGATCTGGCGGACCGCCGCCTGGCTCTTGCCGACCGCCTCGGCGATCTCCTCGTACTCGACCGCGAAGACCTCGCGCAGCACGAAGACGGCGCGCTCGGTCGGCGCCAGCGTCTCCAGCACCAGCAGCATCGCCATCGAGAGGCTGTCGGCCAGCTCCACGTCCTCGGCCACGTCCGGTGCGGTGAGCAGGGGTTCGGGCAGCCAGGGGCCGACGTAGGACTCCTTGCGGCGGCCGAGGGTGCGCAGCCGGGTCAGTGCCTGGCGGGTGGTGATCCGCACCAGGTACGCGCGCCGGTCGCGGACCTCGGCGAGGTCGACGCCGGACCAGCGCAGCCAGGTCTCCTGGAGCACGTCCTCCGCGTCGGCCGCCGAGCCGAGCAGCTCGTAGGCGACGGTGAAGAGAAGGTTCCGGTGGGCGACGAACGCCTCCGTCGCCGCGTCCGCCCCGGTCCGCCCGCCATGCTCGGTGTCCATCGCCCGCTCCTGCCCGTCCTGGTCGCTCGGTCGGTTCCTCATGCGCACAGGACGCCGCCGGACACCGCGTTGTGACACCGGTTCACGGTGGCGCTCGTCACGTGCCCGCCCTGTCACGGCGGGCGGGGCGGCCGGCGTCTGGTGGATGTCCGGTACCCACCTCGGCCCACACGTGAGGACACCACCATGAACGCCCGGTTCCCCCTCTTCGAGAACGCCCTCTCCACCCGGTTCGCCAAGCGGTTCTTCGGCGCCGCCCAGGTGATCCTCCAGTCCCCGCTGCCCCGCTCGACCCAGGAACTGGTGTCGCTGCGGGCCAGCCAGATCAACGGCTGCGGCCACTGCGTCGACATGCACACCAAGGAGGCCACCGCCGCCGGGGAGAGCGCCACCCGGCTCCACCTGGTCGCCACCTGGCGCGAGTCCACCGTCTTCACCGAGGCCGAGCGGGCCGCCCTCGCCCTCGCCGAGGAGGGCACCCGGCTCGCCGACGCCCACCAGGGCGTCTCGGACGCCACCTGGGAGCAGGTCCGCGCCCACTACGACGACGACCAGATCGCCGCCCTGGTCTGCCAGGTCGCGGTGATCAACGCCGCCAACCGGCTCGCCGTGATCGTGCGTCAGCCCGGCGGCTCGTACCAGGCCGGCATGCTGGCGGCCGCCGACCTCTGACCGCCCGCGCCGGGGCTCGACCCGGCGGGAGGAACCCCCTCCGGCCGGGCGCCCTTGACCTCGACTTAAGTCGAGGTCCTAGCTTCGCCCTCATGAGCATGGAGACCACGGCATGGACGCAGCTCTACAGCGTCCTCCACGCCGAACAGGACCGCCGCCCCCTCGCCCGCGCCACCGTGCGCCGCATCGCCGCCTTCGCCCGGCCGCACCGCGCCCGCATCGGCTGGTTCGTGGTGCTCAGTGTCGCCACCGCACTGCTCGCCGTCGCCACCCCCGTCCTCGCCGGACAGGTCGTCAACGCCTTCGTCTCCGGCTCCGACCCCTCCCTCGTCACCCGGCTCGCGCTGCTCATCGCCGCCATCGCCGTCGCCGAGGCCGGGCTCGGCATGGTCGCCCGGGGCCTCAGCTCCCGCCTCGGCGAAGGGCTCATCCTCGACCTGCGGACCGCCGTTTTCGACCACGTCCAGCGGATGCCCGTCGCCTTCTTCACCCGGACCCGCACCGGCGCCCTCGTCAGCCGCCTCAACAACGACGTCATCGGCGCCCAGCGCGCCTTCAGCGACACCCTCGCCGGCATCGTCTCCAACGTCGCCACGCTGGTCCTCGCCTTCGTCGTCATGATCGGCCTCTCCTGGCAGGTCACCCTGCTCGCCCTCGTCCTGCTGCCCGTCTTCGTCCTCCCGGCCCGCCGCACAGGGCGCCGCATGGCGGCCCTGCGCCGCGAGGCCGCCGAGCACAACTCCGCCATGAGCACCCGGATGACCGAGCGGTTCTCCGCCCCCGGCGCCACCCTCGTCAAGCTCTTCGGCCGGCCCGCGGACGAGTCCGCCGAGTTCGCCGGACGGGCCCGCCGCGTCCGCGACATCGGTGTGCGCACCGCGATGGCCGAGTACACCTTCATCACCGCCCTGACCCTGGTCTCGGCCCTCGCCCTCGCCCTCGTCTACGGCCTCGGCGGCCGGCTCGCCCTGAGCGGCGCCCTGGAACCGGGCGCCGTCGTCTCCCTCGCCCTCCTGCTGACCCGCCTGTACGCCCCGCTGACCGCCCTCGCCGGAGCCCGCCTGGAGGTGATGACCGCCCTGGTCAGCTTCGAGCGGGTCTTCGAGGTCCTCGACCTGAAGCCGCTCATCGCCGCACCGGAGCACCCCCGCGCGCTGCCCGACGGGCCCCTCGACGTCGCCTTCGAGGACGTCGTCTTCGCCTACCCGTCCGCCGACAAGGTCTCCCTCGCCTCCCTGGAGGAGGTCGCCGCCCTCGACGGCCGCGAGGGCACCGAGGTCCTGCACGGCGTCAGCTTCCGCGCCGAGCCCGGCCAGACCGTCGCCCTGGTCGGCTCCTCCGGCGCCGGCAAGTCCACCATCGCCGCCCTGCTGCCCCGCCTCTACGACACCGACGCGGGCGCCGTGCGGATCGGCGGCCAGGACGTCCGCGACCTCGACGCGGACACCCTGCGCGACGCCCTCGGCATGGTCACCCAGGACGGCCACCTCTTCCACGAGTCGGTCCGCGCCAACCTCCTCCTCGCCCGCCCCGCCGCCACCGAGGAGGAACTCTGGGACGCGCTGCGCCGCGCCCGCCTCGACGGCCTCGTCGCCTCGCTGCCGGACGGCCTCGACACCGTCGTCGGCGAGCGCGGCTACCGGCTCTCCGGCGGCGAGCGCCAGCGCATGACCATCGCCCGGCTGCTGCTGGCCCGCCCGCGCGTCGTCATCCTCGACGAGGCCACCGCCCACCTCGACAACACCTCGGAGGCCGCCGTCCAGGAGGCCCTCGCCGAAGCCCTCGACGGACGGACCGCCCTGGTCATCGCCCACCGCCTCTCCACCGTCCGCACCGCCGACCGCATCCTCGTCGTGGAGGACGGCCGCATCGTCGAACAGGGCACCCACACCGACCTGCTGGCCCGCGAGGGCCGGTACGCGGAGCTGTACCGCACCCAGTTCGCCCCCACCGAGGCGGGGGAGACCGTCGGCTGACCGTGCACATGCCGCCCGGCCGCCCGGAACGTACGGTGGCGACCGGAATGCCGGACCGGCCAAGGAGCGAGGAAATGAGCGAGTCCCCGACCGAGCGTCCCGTCCCCGAGCTGATCGACGACCGGACGGCGGGGATGCTCCGCGCGGTCGCCGAGGACGAGGTGATCGGGCACATCCAGTACCTCGTCCTGGAGACGCCCGAGGCGGCCCTGGCCCCGGTCCACACCATCGTGGACCCGGGCCACGAGGGCCACGGCATCGCCTCCGCGCTGGCCGCCGAGCTCTACGCGACGGCCGGCCGCGAGGGGCTCGCCGTCGCCCCGCTCTGCCCCTACGTCGCCCAGTGGGCCCAGCGCCACCCCGACCGGGCGGCGCCCGCCTCCGAGGAACTGCTGGAGGCGGCCCGCGTCAAGGTGGCCGAGGACCCCTCGCTCTGGTGAACGGCCCGGACCGTACGATCGGCGGATGCTCGCTCTGCTGCACACCTCGCCCGTGCACGTCCCGGTCTTCGACGCCCTGCGGGACCGGCAGCGGCCCGGGCTGACGCTGCGCCACACCGTCGCTCCGGAACTCCTCGACCGGGCCCGGCGCGAGGGGCCCGACGCCGTCGCCGACGAGATCGCCGAGGTGGTGCGGCGGGCGGTGGACGAGGGAGCCGGCGCCGTCCTGTGCACCTGCTCCACCCTCGGCGCCGTCGCCGAGACGCTGCCCGCCCCCGTCCCGGTGCTGCGGGTCGACCGGCCGATGGCCGAGGCGGCGGTGGCCCGCGCCGGGGACGGGCGGATCACCGTGGCCGCCGCCCTCGCCTCCACCCTCGGCCCCACCGCCGACCTGGTCACCGAGGCCGCCCGCCGCGCCGGACACCGCCCCCGGATCACCACCCTCCTGGTTCCCGGCGCCTGGGACCTCTTCGAGGCCGGCGACACCGACGGCTACCACCGGGCCGTGGCCGCCGCCCTCACCCCGGTCACCGGGACCGACGCCGTGGTCCTCGCCCAGGCGTCCATGGAGCCGGCCCGCGCCCTGCTCCCCGCCGAACCGCCGGTCTTCGCCAGCCCCGGCCCCGGGTTCGCGGCCGCCGCGCTGGCCGCCACCGGTGAGCCCGGTCCCCCGAACGGATGAGTGGGCGCGCGAGTGCCGGGTAGCCGTGGGAGACATCAGGAGCCGGAACCTTCCGGCGCCGCCCGTCCACGCCCGCTCCGGGCGCCGGCCGTACGGCGGGGGCACCCCCCGCCCGGCCGCCCCCGGCTGGAGGACACGATGACCCACCCGTACCCCGACCCCGTCCCGCCGGCGCCGCCGAGCCCGGAGCCCGTCCCGCCGGGGCCCGACCGGCCCGACCCGGTGCCCGGGCCCCAGCCCGGACCGCGTCCCCCCGGTCCCGGCAGCCCCGATCCGGTCCCGCCCGGGCCGCCGCCGGACCCCGGCCCGCTCCCCGGGCCAGGTGGTCCCGCGCCGGGTGACCCCGGACCGCTGCCCGAACCCCCGCCGGACCCCGCGCCCTACCCCGACCCGGCGCCTCCGGAGCCCCAGCCCGACCCCCGCTGAGCACCGGGACGGCCCGGCACCCGTGGAACTCCACGGGTGCCGGGCCGTCCGCGTTTGTCTGCGGCCCGGACGGGTCCGCCCATGATCGTTGTCGGTCCGCCGGAGGTGGCCCCGGTGACGGCGTTCGGGCGGATCGGCGCCGTCCCTCCTCCGCTCCGGCCGTCCGCGCACCGCCTCGTCCCGGCCTGTCGCGCCCAGTTCTCCAGCCGTCGGCGCATAACGTCCGGCTCCTATTGGGCTCTGCTTTGGCCGGTGTTCATTTCCCCTGGCCGGGAGTGCTTTTCGCGTTACCGGAATGCTGGAATCCGCAGGGCGCGCACAGCGATACTCACCTTTCGTTCATCTGGGACGAAATCGCCTGCGCGCGGCCGGTATCGAAACCCTGGCGGCGTAAACCTCTGCAGGTAGAGGCCAAATGTGGCCCGATTTCAGCAGCGCGGTCGAAGGAACGTTGAATATCTCGGCCTCCTGGCGCACTGGCCGGTCCGGCATGGCTGACGATTGACAGGTTCTTATTGAGCCACCTAGTGTTCCCGACCGTTCGGGGTCGGCGGTCTGGACCCCGAAACGTCCGATGTGACTTGGGGAGGCTGCATCGAGCCCCCAGTCTGGTATTGCGGCGTACGTGTTCGCCGTTCCATCTTCCACGGGGGGTCGTCTTGATTTCTGCCCGAAATGTGTTGCTGCTGCCGCAGACCAACCAGTTACGCGCGCTCCACACCGTCATACGCGACAGAAGCGCGTCGGGAAGGGACTTCGAGGTCTACTCGCGGCGCATCATCCGGCTGCTGCTGGAGGCGGGGCTCGATCTGCTTCCTTTCGGGAAACGCGACGTCACCACGCCGGTCGGCGAGACCTACCACGGACTCGAATTCACTCCGCGGGTCTGCGGGGTTTCGGTGGTCAGGGCCGGGGAAAGCATGGAGGCTGAGCTGCGAGACATGATCCCCGGAATCCCTATCGGAAAGATCCTGATCCAGCGGGACAAGCGGACAAAGCAGCCCGAGCTGTTCTACAAGCATCTTCCCGGCGACATCGGCTCGGGCCACGTGCTGCTCCTGGAACCCATGCTGGCCACCGGGGGTTCGGCCCTCGCCGCCCTGGACGTGCTGCGCGACGCGGGAGTTCCGGAGGAGAACGTCGTTCTGGTCAACTTCCTGGCGTCCCCCACGGGACTGGAGCGTGTCAGCCTCGCCGCCCCGGACATGAAGATCGTGACGTCCTCGGTGGAGGACGGAATGAACGAACACGCGTTCATGGTGCCCGGCATCGGCGACTTCGGGGACAGGTTCTTCGGCACGGTCCCGACGGCCGCCTCATGAGGCAGCGTGCCGGATTCGACTCCGCGCTCACCGTTCTCGCTCCGGTCGTCTGGGGCAGCACCTATCTGGTGACGACGCAGTTCCTTCCGCCGGACCGGCCGCTCCTCGCCGCCGCCGTGCGGGCCCTGCCGGGCGGGCTGATCCTCACGCTGGCGGGGAGAAAGCTCCCGCAAGGCCATTGGTGGTGGCGGATCCTGGCGCTCGGCGCCCTCAACATCGGCTTCTTCTTCTATCTGCTCTTCGTCGCCGCCTACCACCTGCCCGGCGGTGTCGCCGCGCTGGTCGGCTCCATCCAGCCCGTCTTCGTCCTCCTGCTGTCCGCGCTGCTGCTGCGCGAGAAGATCCGCAGCTGGCAGGTGGGCGCCTGTGTCCTCGGTACGGCCGGGGTGGGCATGCTCGTCCTGGGGCCGGAGGCCGGACTCGACGCGGTCGGGGTGGCCGCCGGTCTGGGGGGTGCCGCATGCATGGCGGCGGGCATCGTCCTGACGAAGCGCTGGGGCCGGCCTCCGGGGGTGGGACTGCTCACCTTCACCGGCTGGCAGCTGGCCGTGGGCGGTCTGCTCATCGCCCCGGTGGCGCTGGCGGCCGAAGGGCTTCCCGACCGGCTGACCTGGCCGAACTTCGCCGGGTTCGCCTACCTCAGCCTCATCGGTGCCCTCCTTGCCTACGCCGTCTGGTTCCGTGGCATCGAGCGGCTCCCGGCCCTGACGGTGTCGCTGCTCGGCTTCGCGAGCCCGCTCGCCGCCACCGTCCTCGGCTACCTCTTCCTGCGACAGGGCCTGACGCTCGTCCAGGGCGCCGGAGCCGTCGCCGTGATCAGCGCGGTCCTGCTGGCCCAGCGCTCCAGCGCGCGGGAGTCCCGGGTGGCCCGGAAGTCCGGCCCGCCACCGGAACCGGCGGAGGCGGGCACGGAGACGCCCGCGGCCGCCGGGCCCGCCCATCCGGCACCGCCTTCGCCGCAGCCCGGTGACCGGCCGGCGGCACGTTCCTCCCAGCCGGTCCCGGAGAGCCGAAAGATCACGGAAAAGGAGCAGTCATGACGCGGCCCGTTCTGTTCGATCTCGACGGGACCCTCGTCGACACCCCGAACGCCATCGTCGAGAACTTCACCGCCACCCTGGCCGAGCTGGGCGCTCCGGCCGCCTCCCCCGAGGAGATCCGGTCCACCATCGGGCTCCCGCTCGAGAAGGCGTTCGCCCAGCTCATCGGAGCCTCCGTGCCCGCCGCCACCCTCGACGCGGCCGTGCCGTGCTACCAACGGCTGTACCGCGAACAGATCGTGCCGAAGGCCAAGTCGTTGCTGTACCCCGGAGTCGTCGACGGCCTGGCCGAGCTGTCCGAGGCGGGCCTGCTGCTCGCCATCGCCACCAGCAAGCACACCGCGAGTGCCGAGGTGCTGCTGACGGCGGCCGGCATCCGGGACCGGTTCGCCATGGTCGTCGGCGCGGACGCCGTCACGGAACCGAAACCGGCTCCGGAGACGGGCCTGCTCATCGCCGCCGAACTGGGCCATCCGGCCGCCCGGGCCATCATGGTCGGTGACACCACCCACGACATCTCGATGGCGCACAACGCCGGTATGCGCAGCGTCGCGGTCACCTACGGCATCCACTCGCCTGGCCAACTGGCCGCGGTCCGGCCCACCTGGACGGTGCGGGACTTCCCCACCGCCGTGGAGCGGATCCTCCGCGCCGACTGACCACGCCCGACCCCGGCGCGCCCGTGCCCAGCGCGCGGCCCCGCCCGTCACCCGTCACTCCCGGCCCGGGGGCAGCTCTTCCCCCGGGCCGTCCGGTAACCCTGCTCCCGGCGGCCGGCCGTCGGGCCATGCCGTGATGCCGTCTCGCACTCCCGCAGGGCACAACAGGGCCGACCACGCCCATGAGTTCACCTCGCACGATCAGCACCAGCCTGCACCGGCGCCCGCCGCCGATCCGGCCGTACCCATCGCAGATCACACACTCGGGGGATCGTCAACGATGAGCACCAGCACGCCGCCACCCGCCACCCGCCAGCACGCCTCCCTGCCCGCCCTGCTGCGCCACCAGGCCCGTGAGCGCGGCGACGACACCGCCGTGACAGCGGCGGAGGGCCGTCTCACCTTCGCGGAACTCCACTCCGCGGCCACGCGGATGGGCTCCCACCTGGTCGGCGCCGGAGTGTCGCCCGACACCTGCGTCGGGCTCTTCGTGGAGCCCTCCGCCGACCTGGTGACAGGTGTGTGGGGCATCCTCACCGCAGGCGCGGCCTATCTTCCGCTCTCGCCCGACTACCCGGACTCCCGGCTTCGCCACATGGCGGCGGACGCCGGAGTCGGCGTGGTCGTCACCCAGAGCCACCTGCGCGCCAGGCTGCACGGCCTGGTTCCCGCGGGCACCCTGGTCGTCACCGTGGACGAGGCCACGGACGCCGACGGCGCGCACCCCCTTCCCGAGCCCCGGGAGGACCACCTCGCCTACGTCATCCACACCTCCGGCAGCACGGGCAGCCCCAAGGGCGTGATGATCGAACACCGCAGTGTCGTCGCCCAGTTACGGTGGCTGACGCGCCGTGGGTATCTCGGCCCGGCGGTCTCCGTCCTGCAGAAGACGCCGATCAGCTTCGACGCGGCGCAGTGGGAGATCCTGGCCTGTGCGGCGGGGGCGCGGGTGGTCATGAGTCCGCCGGGGTCCTTCCGCGACCCGCAGGCGGTCATCGACGCGATCCACACGTACGGCGTCACCTGCCTGCAGGGGGTGCCCACCCTGCTGCGGGCCCTCGTGGACACCGGTGAGCTGGACACCTGCTCGACACTGACCCGGATCTTCTCCGGCGGCGAAGCCCTCACCCGGGCCCTCGCGCAGGAGCTGCTCCGCACCCTGCCAGGCGTCTCGCTGGTCAACCTCTACGGCCCGACCGAGACGACCATCAACGCGACGTCCCTCGAGGTCTCCCCGGACACCCTCGACGACGAGGACCTCCACATCCTGCCCATCGGCAGACCCGCGGACGGCGTCACCTGCCACATCCTGGACGAGAACCTCCGGCCCGTCGGCACCGGGCGGAGCGGGGAACTGTTCATCGGCGGGGTCCAGGTGGCCCGCGGGTACGCCGGCCGGCCCGAGGCGACCCGGGAGCGCTTCCTCACCGCGCCGTCCGCCCCTGGCGAGCGGCTGTACCGCACGGGCGACCTCGCCCGGTGGCGGCCCGACGGCACGATCCAGTACGAGGGCCGCACCGACAACCAGGTCAAACTCCGCGGCTACCGGGTCGAGCTGGAGGAGGTCGCGTCGCGCGTCGAGGAGCACATGTGGGTGCGCAAGGCCGCCGCGGTGGTCACGGACAACCCCCGCACGGGCTCGCAGGTCCTGGTCGCCGCCGTCGAACTCAACGAACACACGGCGGCGGTGATGGACCAGGGGCGCTCCGACGCCGGGCACCACCAGTCCAAGTCCTCCAAGCTCCAGGTGAAGGCCCAGCTCGCCAACCCCGGGCTGCGGGAACCGGAAGAACTGGCAGGCCGGACCGTCGTCCCGCTGGCCGGCGCCGAGGCGACGCCGGAGCAGCGAAGAGCCGCCTTCGCCCGCAAGTCGTACCGGTTCTACGAGGGGGGACGGGCGACCGCCGAGCAGCTCACCGCGCTGCTCACCCCGCCCCCGCCGCCCGCTGCCGCCGCCCGCCGGCCGGGCGGACTCACCCCGCAGGAGCTCGGCTCCCTCCTGCGGTGGCTCGGTCCGCACCGCAGCCCTGACCGACTGCTGCCGAAGTACGCCTACGCGTCCCCCGGAGCCCTGTACGCCACCCAGCTGTACCTGGAGATCGACGGTGTGGCCGGGCTGTCGGGCGTCTACTACCACCACCCCTTCGACCACACCCTCGTACGCGTCGGAGACCACCCGGCGCCGGGCCGCACCGCCGAGCTGAAGATCCACTTCCTGGGGAAGCGGCGGGCCGTCGAGCCCGTCTACAAGAACAACATCGTCGAGGTGCTGGAGTTCGAGGCCGGGCACATGCTCGGGGTCCTGGAGGAGGTGCTGCCGGGCATGGGCCTCATGGTGGCCCCGCACGGCTTCGACCCGGACGCCGCGGCCCGGCTCGACGTCGCGGCGGACGACCACTACCTGGGCACCTTCGCGGTGGTCCCGCACGACGGCCGGCCCCGCCCCGAGGAGGTGGAGCTGTTCCTCCAGGTGCACGGTGACCGGGTCGAGGGACTGCCCGGCGGCCTCTACCGGCACCAGGACGGCACGCTGGTCCGTCTCGGGGACGAGGTGGTGGAGCAGCGCCACGTCATCGCGATCAACCAGGGCGTGTACGAGCGGGCCTCGTTCGGCATCGGCGCCGTCGCGCGGACGAGCGACGACTGGCGCCGGTACATGGTGCTCGGGACCCTGCTGCACCGCCTCCAGCGCGTCGGGGGCATGGGGCTGATGTCGGCGGGGTACTCCTCGCGGACCGGCCACCCGCTGCCCGCCGCGCAGCGCCTGGACGACCTCCTGAGCCGCGCCTCGGTGCGCGCCGCCCCCGCCTCGTACTTCTTCGTGGGGGGTCCGGTCTCCGCGGAACAGGCCGCGCACGAGGGCATGAACGAGGACGCCGTGCACACCAAGGGACCGGCGGAGATGATCCGCGACGACGCCGCCCAGTTCCTCCCCGACTACATGGTCCCGGCGCGGGTCGTCGTGGTGGACCAGCTGCCCGTCACCCCCAACGGCAAGACCGATCTCAAAGCCACCGCCCTCCTGCCCGAGGTGGCCGCCGGCCGGAACACCACCCCGCACGTCGCACCGGCGACGCCCACCGAACGGTGGCTGGCCGGCGAGTGGGGCCGCCTGCTCGGCTACGAAGACGTCTCCACCAGGGACGAGTTCTTCGCCTCCGGAGGCAACTCCCTGCACTCCGTGGCCCTGGTGAACCGGATCAACAGACGGTTCGGGACACAGTTCCCGCTCCAGACGGTGTTCGAGGCACCTACCCTCGCCGAACTGGCCGCCCGCGTGGCGGAGCGCGCCCCGGCACCCGCCTCCAGGCTGATACGCCTCAACAGCGACGGCGCCCCGGCCCGGGCCTTCGTCTGGCCCGGCCTGGGCGGCTACCCCATGAACCTGCGCCCGCTCGCCCTGGGCTTCGACGGTGAGCGCTCGGTGACCGCCGTACAGGCCCAGGGCATCAACACCGGCGAGACCCCCCACCCCACCGTCCGGCGGATGGCGGAGGCGGACATCGCCGAAATACGGCGCGTGCAGCCCTCGGGGCCGTACACCCTCTGGGGCTACTCCTTCGGCGCGCGGGTGGCCTTCGAAGCCGCCTGGCAGCTGGAGCAGGCGGGCGAGAAGGTGGAGGACCTGCTGCTGATCTGCCCGGGCAACCCGCGCGTCCGGACCGAGGACGGCCGGCGCCGGGGCCGCGAGGCATCGTTCGCCAACCCGGTCTACGTGACCATTCTCCACTCCGTTTTCACCGTCACCATCCACGGGCCCGCCGTGGCCGCCTGCCTGCGCGAGACCACCGACGAGGACTCCTTCGTCGCCTTCGTCCATCGCACCATGCCCGCGCTGTCCCCGGAGACGATCCGGCGCATCACCCAGGTCGTCGCGGCGACCTACGCGTTCGAATACACCTTCAGCGAACTGCGGGAGCGTCGGGTCGAGGCACCGGTGACCGTCTTCAAGGCGCACGGGGACGACTACTCGTTCCTGGAGGACAGTTCCGGCTACTCGGCCAGGCCACCGCGGGTGGTGCCCCTCACCGGCGACCACTACGAGGTGCTGAGGGAGCGGGGCGTGGCCGAACTGATCTCCGGCATACGCGCCTTGGACCTCTTCGCCTAGACCCCGACCCGGCCTCGGCCACCGCAGAATCGCACCCGGGAGGAACCCGCCACATGCCACACGTCAGCATCCAGCACTTCAGCCGTACGTTCTCCGAGGCCGAGAAGGCCGAGCTGGTCGAAGCCCTGACCGAGACGGTCACCCGGGTCTTCGGCACCGGGCCGGAGGCGGTGTCCATCGCCGTGGAGCCGGTCGACCCGTCCCGGTGGACCGAGCTCGTCTGGCAGCCGCAGATCGAGGCCCGCCCGCACCTGCTGTGGAAGCAGCCCGGATACACCCCGAACGCCACCACCGAAGGAACCCGATGAATCCCGCAGCACCGTCCATTCCGGTCGTCCACACCGAAGAAGTCCGCGAGGCCCTCCACGAGGGCCGCCCGGTCGTCGCACTGGAGTCCAACGTCATCACCCACGGACTGGCCTACCCGGACAACGCACAGACCGCCCACCAGGTGGAGGCGGCCGTCCGCAAGGGCGGGGCCGTTCCCGCCACGATCTGTCTGGACGGGGGCGCGATCAGAGTCGGCATGAGCGAGGACGACATCGAACGGTTCGCCTCCGAGCCGGGCATCCCGAAGGTCTCCAGCCGCGACCTGCCGGTGGTCCTCGCCAGGGGCGGGCGCGGTGCCACGACTGTCGCCTCCTCCCTGGTCGCCGCCGAACTCGCCGGCATCCCGTTCTTCGCCTCGGCCGGGCTCGGCGGGGTCCACCGGGGCGCGCAGGCCACGATGGACGTCTCCTCGGACCTGATCCAGCTGACCCGTTCCAAGGTGGCGGTCGTCTGCGCGGGCGCCAAGATGATCCTCGACCTGAAGCTGACCATGGAGTACCTGGAGACCCAGTGCGTCCCGGTGATCTCCACCGGCTCGGACGACTTCCCGGCCTTCTACTGCGCCTCCAGCGGCGTGCGTTCCCCGCACCGCGTGGACGACGACGCTCTCCTCGCCCGCATCGTCGCCACCCACTGGGCCGCCGGCCACCCCGGCTCCGTCGTCATCACCACACCCCCGCGCCCCGAGGACGCGGTGGACTCCGCCGAGGCCGAGCAGGCGATCACCGAGGCACTGGCACAGGCGGAGCGGGACGGGGTGAGCGGCCAGGGTCTCACCAAGTACCTGATGCGGGCCGTCGACAAGGCGACCGGAGGCCGGACGGCCCAGGCCAACATGGCCGTGCTGATCTCCACCGCCGAGACCGGGGGCCGGCTCGCCGCCGCCTACGCCCGGCACCTGCAGTCGGGGAACTGACCGAGGGCGCACGCCGGCCGGCCCGGGGATCCTGCCCCGGGCCGGCCGGCGTGCGGCGACGGTCTCAGGCCTCGGTCTCGCTCCGGTCGCCGCCCCAGAACGTGTGGAAGGTGCCGGGGCGGTCGGTGCGGTGGTAGGTGTGGGCGCCGAAGTAGTCGCGCTGGCCCTGGGTGAGGGCGGCGGGCAGGCGCGGGGCGCGCAGGGAGTCGTAGTAGGCGAGAGTGGCCGCGAAGCCGGGGGTGGGGACGCCGTTGGTGACGGCGGTGGCGACGACGGTGCGCCAGTCGTCCTGGGCGGCGGCGGTCTCGTCGGCGAAGCCCTGGTCGGCCAGCAGGCTCACCATCCCGGGCTGGGCGTCGTAGGCCTGGGTGACGCGGTCGAGGAAGGCGGCGCGGATGATGCAGCCGGCGCGCCAGATCGCGGCGATCCTGCCGAGGTCGATGTTCCAGCCGTACTGCTCGCTGCCGACGGCGATCTGGTGGAACCCCTGGGTGTAGGCGACGATCTTCGAGGCGTAGAGGGCCTGTTCGACCTGGTCGGCGAAGGTGGCGGCGTCGTCCGCGGGGAGCTTGCGCGGGGTGGGCCCGGCGAGGTGCCGCGAGGCCTTGCGCAGATCGGCGTGGCCGGAGACCGCGCGGGCGAAGACCGCCTCGGCGATCCCGGAGACCGGAACCCCGAGGTCGAGTGCGCTCTGCACGGTCCACCGCCCGGTCCCCTTCTGCTCGGCCTGGTCCAGGACCACGTCCACGAAGGGCTCACCGGTGGCCGCGTCGGTGTGCGCGAGCACCTCGGCGGTGATCTCGATGAGGTACGAGTCGAGCCGCCCGGTGTTCCAGGTCCGGAAAATCTCCGCGATCTCGGCGGGGGAGTAGCCGCCGACTTCCCGCAGCAGCTGGTACGCCTCCCCGATGAGCTGCATGTCCGCGTACTCGATCCCGTTGTGGACCATCTTGACGAAGTGGCCCGCTCCGTCCGGCCCGACGTGGGTGACGCAGGGGGTGCCGTCGTCGGCCTTCGCGGAGATCTTCTCCAGCATGGGGCCGAGCGCGTCGTAGGACGCGGCGGAGCCGCCCGGCATGATCGACGGGCCGTGCAGCGCGCCCTCCTCGCCGCCGGACACCCCGGTGCCGACGAAGTGGACGCCGCGCTCGCGCAGCGCCTTCTCGCGGCGCCGGGTGTCCTCGAAGTGCGCGTTGCCCCCGTCGATGATCATGTCGCCCTCCTCCAGGAGCGGGGCGAACTCCTCGATCACCGCGTCGGTCGGGGCGCCGGCCTTCACCATGACCAGCACCCGCCGGGGCCGTTCCAGCGACTCGACCAGCTCCTCGGGGGTGGAGGCGGGCAGGAAGGTGCCCTCGTCGCCGAAGCCGGAGACCAGCTCCTCGGTCTTGGCGGCGGTGCGGTTGTGCACCGCCACGGTGTAGCCGTTCCGGGCGAAGTTCCGGGCCAGGTTGCGGCCCATCACCGCCAGGCCGGTGACGCCGATCTGCGCGGTACCAGTGGGCTGGGCTGTCTCACTCATGGCCGTCTCTCTCACACGTTCGGGCAGGCAGGGGGAAAGGAAGGGCGTCAGGTCAGTATCGGCGCGTGACCGCAGGTCCGCGCGCCCGGCGCCGCCTGCCCGCCGCCGCCACCCCCACACCCGGCCACCCCGTGCGGACCCGGTGCCCCGTGCGCCCGTCGTGCGCCCCCTTGTCACGGAGCGTTGACCCCCGTTACGTTCGGGTCCTCACACCACGCCCGGCCGGGGCGGGCCCCGGGCGCGCAAGAGTCAAGGGGGGCCTGTCATGGCCGTACGCGGACGTCACCGGCGCCGGCAGCAGAGCAGAATCAACCGCGCGTCACTCACCGTCACGGCGGGCGGGGCCGGACTGGCCTTACCGCTGGTCGCGGCCGGTACCGCCGACGCCGCCTCCGCCGACACCTGGGCCAAGGTCGCCGCCTGCGAGTCCTCCGGCGACTGGAGCATCAACACCGGCAACGGCTACTACGGCGGCCTCCAGTTCAAGCAGTCCACCTGGGAGGCGTACGGCGGCGGTGCCTACGCGGGCCGCGCCGACCTCGCCTCCAAGGACCAGCAGATCGCGGTCGCCGAGAAGGTGCTCGACGGACAGGGCCCGGGCGCCTGGCCCGCCTGCTCCCAGAAGGCCGGACTGACCCGGGGCGGTCCGGCCCCGGCCGCGCCCGAGGCGGCCCCGCCACCCCGGCCCGCCAAGGCCCCGGCGGCCACGCCCACCACCACCCCCCAGTCCAAGGCCGGCACCGCGGAGATGTACACCGTGGTCCGCGGGGACACCCTCTCCCAGATCGCCGAGGAGCAGCGGGTCAAGGGCGGCTGGCAGCGGCTCTACCAGGCCAACCGCGAGCGGGTCGGCACCGACCCCGACCTGATCGTCCCGGGCCAGCGCCTCCAGGTGAAGCCCGGCGCCGCCACCCCGCCCCAGGACCGCCCCGCCCCCAGGGCCAAGGACAGGACAGGGCCGGAGCCCACCGGCAAGCAGGCGGCCGAGAAGGCGGCGGCCAAGGCGGCGGAGGCGAAGAAGGCCGCGGACGCCAAGAAGGCCGCGGAGGCGAAGAAGGCCGAGGAGGCCAGGAAGGCGGCGGCCGCCAAGAAGGCCGAGGAGGCCCAGAAGGCGGCAGCGGCGAAGAAGAAGGCCGAGGAGGCCAAGAAGGTCTCCGCGCCGAGCACGGCCCGGTTCAGCTCCCCGGTGGACGCGGGGACGGGCACCCCGTACCGGGCCTCCGGGGCCTCCTGGTCGAAGGGGTACCACACCGGGGTCGACTTCCCGGTCCCCACCGGCACCAGCGTCAAGGCCGCCGCCTCGGGCACCGTCGTCTCGGCCGGCTGGGGCGGCTCCTACGGCTACCAGGTCGTCATCAAGCACAACGACGGCAAGTACTCGCAGTACGCCCACCTCTCCGCGCTCACCGTCAGGAGCGGGCAGAGCGTGCAGGCCGGGCAGCGCATCGCCCGCTCCGGCTCGACCGGCAACAGCACCGGCCCCCACCTCCACTTCGAGGTGCGGACCGGCCCCGGCTTCGGCAGCGACATCGACCCGCTCGCCTATCTCCGGGGAGGCGGCGTCAAGGTCTGACCGCCGTTCGCGCGGTCCGGCTCAGCCGTGGCGCGCCGCCTCGGGCCCGGCCGGCTCCGCTCCGGCCGGGCCCGAGGCGGTCTGCCGCCGCTCCGAGGCGGTGGCGTGTGTCCGCATGCGTTCCGTGGTGAGCAGGATCAGCCCTCCGGCGGCGATCACCCCGCAGCTCAGCGCCAGTACCGTGCCCGTCGTGCCGAACCGGAACCCCTCGCCGAAGAGCGCGATCCCGACCGCCGCGGCGGCGACCGGGTTGACCACCGTGACCGTGGCCAGCGGCGCGGCCAGGCCGGCTCCCCGGTAGGACGCCTGGGAGAGGAGCAGTCCGCCCACCGCCAGCACCGCGACCACCGCCAGGTCCGGGATCTGGCCGAGGAGGCCACGGCTGCCCAGCGCCTGCGTGACGATCTTGGTGAAGACCGAGGCGATGCCGAAGGCCACCCCGCCCGCCGCCGCGAGCAGACCGCCGCGCACCGCCGGATGCCGGTGCGCCGCCAGCGCCGCGCCGGCCAGGACGCACACCGTGGCACCGGTGACGATCACCAGGAGGGTGCGTTCCGTCGCGTCGGGGCCACCGTTCCCCGGTGAACCGGTGAGCGCGAGCAGACCGGCCAGCCCGACCGTGGCCATCAGCGCTCCCCGCCAGGCGGTCGCACCGGCCTTGCGGCCCACCAGCAGCGCCGCCATCGGCAGCGCGAAGACTATGGTCAGCGCGCCCAGCGGCTGCACCAGTGTCAGGGGTCCGTAGGCGAGTGCCAGGACGTGCAGAACGGCGCCCGAGCCGTTCAGCGCCACCGCGCCCCACCAGGTGGGACGCCGCCAGGGGACGAAGGCCGGACCCTGTTCCTCGGCCACCCGCTCCTGCACGATCGCCGCGCCGGCGTAGGCGAGCGCGGAGGCCAGGCACATCAGCAGCGACAGTGTCAGATCATTCATGCGATTCGGCTCCCAAGCGGCGCCGCCCTCTGCCGGGGGACATGGCCCGTGTCGTCGTTCCACGGAGGCCCTCGCGCCGACTGCCGCTGGAGTACACGAGGCCGCGATTGCTCCCGTCCCGTGCAGGGGCCACCGCCTTGCGCCGACGGTCCCCGCCTCTCTTCAGTCTCCCGCTCCTGCCCGCTCACCGCCCCCGGAACCCGGCCCGCCCGCGCCACCCCGGCGGCATGGCAAAATTGGCGGGGCCGCCGGTACCGGCGAGCCGCCCCGCCCCGCGAGAAGCGCGTCCCGGCCGGCACCGCCCCGGGACCCCGCGGACGAACACACGAGGAACAACGATGACGGTGGCACCCGAGGGCCAGGAATTCGGCCCCGGCATCGATCCCGAACGTCTGGCCGTCTGCCTGTCGGTCCTGGACGAGCTGGACGGCCTGGAGATCGACCACCCCGACGCGATCACCGTGCGCCGCGCCACGGCCGGGATCTACCGGACGGTCAAGCAGCGCCGCCGACAGGAGCGCAGGGCCGCCAAGACCGCCCACGACCGGTCGGTGACCGAGGCGACCGCGACCGGGTCCGCCGACCGCATCGACGACGAGACGCAGGGGCTGCTGCCCACCGCCTCCGCCGCTGGCACCATCGCCGGGGTGCTCCAGCGCCCCCGCTCCTGCTACATCTGCAAGACCCGCTACGTCGAGGTCGACGTCTTCTACCACCAGCTCTGCCAGAGCTGCGCCCACGAGAACCGCGAGCGCCGCGACGCCCGCACCGACCTCACCGGCAAGCGCGCCCTGCTCACCGGCGGCCGCGCCAAGATCGGCATGTACATCGCGCTGCGGCTGCTGCGCGACGGCGCCCACACCACCGTCACCACGCGCTTCCCCAACGACGCCATCCGCCGCTTCAAGGCGATGCCGGACAGCGACGAGTGGATCCACCGTCTCAAGATCGTCGGCATAGACCTGCGCGACCCCGCCCAGGTGGTCGCCCTCAGCGACTCGCTGGCCGCCGAGGGCCGCCTCGACATCCTCATCAACAACGCCGCGCAGACCGTACGCCGCTCCCCGCAGGCGTACAGCGAGCTGCTCGGCGCCGAGTCCGCGCCGCTCCCCGCCGGTGAGCTGCCCGCCTCCGAGATCATCGGAGGCTTCGGCTCCGGCGCGGTCGCCGCTCTGCCCGGACCCCGCCAGGGCGGGCTGAGCGCCCAGGACATCACCGAACTGGCGCTCGTCACCGGCTCCGCGACCCCGGCCCGGATCGCCGCGGGCACCGCCATCGACGCCGGCGGGCTCGTCCCGGACCTGCACGACTCCAACAGCTGGGTGCAGACCGTGGACGAGGTCGACCCGGTGGAACTGCTGGAGGTGCAGCTCTGCAACTCCACCGCGCCGTTCATCCTCATCAGCCGCCTCCGGCCGGTGATGGCGGCCGCCGCCGAGCAGGCCGGGCGCGCCTACATCGTCAACGTCTCCGCCATGGAGGGCGTGTTCGGCCGGGGCTACAAGGGCGCCGGCCACCCGCACACCAACATGGCCAAGGCCGCGCTGAACATGCTGACCCGCACCAGCGCCCAGGAGATGTTCGAGAAGGACCGCATCCTGATGACCGCCGTCGACACCGGCTGGATCACCGACGAGCGTCCGCACCCGGACAAGATGCGCCTCGCCGAGGAGGGCTTCCACGCCCCGCTCGACCTCGTCGACGGCGCCGCCCGCGTCTACGACCCGGTGGTCCGCGGTGAGGCCGGGGAGGACCTGTACGGGGTCTTCCTCAAGGACTACGCCCCCGGCCAGTGGTGAGGCCGTAGCACCGCCCCCTGCCCCACGCACCCGCGCGGCCCGTTCCTCCTCCGGAGGGGCGGGCCGCGCCGCGTTGGCGGATCATGGCCGGATGAGGTGGGTTCGTCCCGACATTCCGTCCGCAATTCGAGCGCCATCGAGCGCGGCGCCGCTCATTTGGTTAGTCTGGGCGACGGACAGCCCATCCGGGTTCCACCTCACCCACGGCGCGTCCCCGGGACTCACCGGTCACCCGGTGGCCCTCCCGCACGATTCCCGGCGCCACCGCGCCCGAACGGCCTCGAGAGCAGGACCCATGAGGGCGGGCGCCCCGGCACGGAGCCGGACGCGCGGCACCCGACGGGTAACGGAAACGAAGGAGTGCGCGGTGACACCAGAACAGATGGTCCAGGACGAACCTCTCCCTGTCCGGCAGGACCGCAGGATCAAGGTCAGCCAGAACCCCGGCTGCCTCGAAGTGTGGTCGCGGTCGGCCCCGATCCGGCTCGCGGGCTACGAGGACGACCTCGCCGAACCGCACATCCTGCCCAGCGTCGACTGACGCCCGGGCGGCCCCGGACGCCCCGGCCCCACGGCCCCGTGGCGGCGTACGACGCCTCCGCCGGGCCGGGGCCGGGCACCAGCCCGGCCGGGAGAACAGGCCCCAGTCAGGCGGACCCGTATCAGCGCGGCCCCTTCGGTGACCATCATCGAGGGGGCCGTTTTCGGACATAACCGGCCGAGCTGTCGCCGGTGTCGTCAGGTCCGCCCGCCGGGTCCGCCGCTCAGCCGCGTGGGTCCGGCCTGTTCGCGGACGAAGGTCCGGTGCCACCAGTCGCCGGTCGCCCGGCGTTCCTCCCGGGTGGTGAAGCGGTAGCGGTAGAGCAGCACCCGCACATGGACCGGCGGCGCGTCGGGCGGGAACGGGCTGTGCCGCAGCAGCCGCAGGGTGTCCCGGTCGCCGGTGAGCAGGCGCTCCAGGAAGCCGTCGAACCACGGCCGGGCGAACGCGGGGGAGAGCGCCGCGAACCACATCATCCAGTCGAGCCGCAGATGGTACGGGGCGAACTGGCGCGGCCGCCGGGCCGGATCGCCGGGCTTCCCCCGGAACTCGTACGCCAGCCACCGCGTCCCGGGGCCCGGTGCGGGGTCGTCGGTGCCCTCCACCACCAGTTCGTGGCGGACCCGGCTGACCGTGCCGAAGGCGCCGTAGGAGTTGACCAGCCGGAGCGGGTCCCAGGAGCGGTTCATCGCCTGTTGGCGCGAGAGCAGGTTGCGGGCCGGGCGGTAGCTGAGGGCGAGCAGTCCGGCCGTCGCCGCGCACACCACGACCACGTACCAGAGCGGGGGAGCGGCGAAGGCGCGGTCCCCGGCGAGCGGGGTGAGGTCCAGGGCGGTGACCGCCAGGGCGATGGTCAGCCAGTTCAGCCAGGCGAAGTTGCCCGAGGCGACCAGCCAGAGCTGGGTGGCGATCATGAGGCAGGCGGCCGCGCCCGCCACCGGCTGCGGGGTGAAGAGGAGGAACGGCACCCCGAGCTGCACCACGTGGTTGGCGGCCGCCTCCATCCGGTGCACCCGGCGCGGCAGCAGGTGGAAGAGGCGGCTCAGCGGTCCGGGCATCGGCTGCGTCTCGTGGTGGTGGTACAGGCAGGTCAGCTCCTGCCAGCAGCGGTCCCCGCGCCACTTGATCAGCCCCGCGCCGAACTCCAGCCGGAAGAGCGCCCAGCGCAGCAGGAGCAGGACCGGCAGCGGCGGGGCCACCCGGTCGTTGCCCAGCAGGACGGCGAGGAAGCCCGCCTCCAGGATCAGCAGCTCCCACCCGAAGCCGTACCAGAGGCTCCCGGTGTTGACGAAGGACAGGTACAGCACCCACGGCGCCGTCCACAGCAGCATGGCGCCCCACAGCGGCAGCAGCTGGTCGGCGCCGGCCAGCAGCGCCGCCGACAGGGCGCACCCCGCCCAGGCGCAGCAGGCGGTGAGCCGGTCCGAGCGGCGCGGCAGCAGCAGGCTGGGGGAGTGGCGCCACTGGGCCCAGGTGACCGACTCGCGGACCGGGGTCATGCCCCGGCTGCCGCTGAGCGCGCGGAACTGGAGCGCGGTGGTGAGGAAGGCGACCAGGTAGAGCAGGGCCAGCAGCCGCTGGAAGACCAGGCGGCTCAGCCAGTACTCCGGTGCCGCGAACCATTCCATCGGGCCTCTCCTCCGTGCCGGGGCGGGCCCATCGTCACCCCCGCCGTCCCCGCGCCCCCGCATTTCCGCCCGGAACGGGAAAATATCGACCTATCTGCCAAGCGGTGGGAGAGTGGGGACATGGCTGACCGGGGCGCGAACGCCCACTCCCTCCCGGACGACTGGCCGGCGGACCCGGACCCGATCCTGGCTCTGAACCGCATCGGCAGCTTCGACTGGGACCTGGACAGCGGCCTGATGGCGATGGACGGCCAGGCGCTGGCCGTCTTCGACATGCGCCCGGACGAGTACGACGACAACCCCGAGACCCTTTCCGTCCGGATTCCCGAGGACGAGGGGCGCCGCCTGGACGAGACCGTCTCCGAGGCGCTCAAGGCGGGCGTGGAGAACTACGGCGCCTACTTCCGGATGCGGCTGCGGGACGGCACGCTGCGCTGGACCCACACCCAGGGCTACATCCGCCGCGACGAAGAGGGCCGGCCGCTGCGCATCGTCGGCCTGATCCGCGACGCCACCCAGGAACTCAACGACACCACCGCCCGCAGCCGCCGCATCGACCGGCGCCGCCGCGAGGCCGGCATCGTCCAGTCCACCACCGACGCCCTCGCCGGCGCCCGCACCCTCGCCGACGTGATCGAGGTCCTGGAGGACCCGAGCACGCTGGAACGCCTCGGCGCCTCCGACATCGCCCTCGGCCTGCTCGAAGGCGGCCGGGTCCGGCTGCGGGCGACCGGGCCGGCCCTCGGCTTCATCCGCGAGGCCGAACACTTCCGGCTCGACGAGGCGTACCCGATGGCCGAGACGATCCGCACCGTCACCCCCCGTTTCATCGAGAGCCGCGCCGAGTTCGAGCGCCGCTACCCGGCCGTCACCGGGCACCTGCGGCGCAGCGGCATCAGCTCCGCCGCCTACCTGCCGCTCGTCGCCCAGGGCCGCCCCATCGGCGCCCTCGCCGTGCTGTACCGCGAGGACACCCGGTTCGGCGAACGCGCCCGCACCCTCCTCATCGGCCTCGGCTCCACCATCGCCCAGAGCGTCCAGCGGGCCCTCTTCTACGAGCAGGAGAAGGACCTCGCCCAGGGCCTCCAGCAGGCCATGCTGCCGCGCTCCATCCCCGCCGTCCCCGGTGCCCGGATCGCCGTGCGCTACCGCGCCGCGCGGGCCGGGCGCGACGTCGGCGGCGACTGGTACGACGTCATCCCGCTGCCCGGCGGCCACACCGGCCTGGTCATCGGCGACGTCCAGGGCCACGACACGCACGCCGCCGTCGTCATGGGGCAGCTACGGATCGTGCTGCGCGCCTACGCCGCCGAGGGCCACCCGCCCGCCACCGTGATGGCCCGCGCCTCCGCCTTCCTGCGTGAGCTGGACACCGACCGGTTCGTCACCTGCCTGTACGCCGACGCCGACCTCACCACCGGGGTCCTCCAGATCGTCCGCGCCGGCCACCTCGACCCGATGGTCCGCGCCGCCGACGGCACCTGCACCCGCGTCCCCGTCCCCGGCGGCATGCCGCTCGGCCTCTCCGCCGAGTTCGGCCGCCTCCAGTACCCGGTCGCCACCGTCGAACTCGACCCCGGCAACACCCTCATCCTCTGCACCGACGGCCTCGTCGAACGCCCCGGCGACGACCTGGACGACGGCTTCCGCACCCTGGCCCGGCTGGTCCGCGAGGGCCCGGCCGATCTCGACGAGCTGGCCGACGTGCTCTGCGCCGACGTCGACCGCCGCGACGGCCTGGACGACGTGGCGATCCTGCTGATGCGCCGCCGCACCGGCTCCACCCCGGCGGCGGGCGGCCGGCTGCGCCAGCACGTGGCGCCGGAGGACCCCGAGGCGCTCTCCGGGGCCCGCCACCTCATCCGGGCCGCCGTCCGCTCCTGGGGCTCGGGCGAACGCGCCGACGAGATCGAACTGGCCGCCGACGAGATGATCGTCAACGCCCTGATGCACACCGAGGGGTCCGCTGTCGTCACCCTGCGCGTGCTCACCGGCACCGAGCGGCGGCTGCGGGTAGAGGTCGAGGACACCTCCAGCGCCCTGCCCCGCCGCCGCGAGGCCGGCGAGGACGGCGTCTCCGGGCGCGGCCTCTTCCTGGTGGACCGGCTCGCCGACGGCTGGGGCGTCGAGGCGCGCGGCACCGGCAAGTGCGTCTGGTGCGAGTTCGTCGTCCCGCCGGGACCGGGCTGAGCCACCTCCCCGTACAGGAAGCGTTCCGGCGGCCGCTGAGGCAGGCTGGAACCATGCCGGAGCTGCCGGAAGTCGAAGCCCTGCGGGAATTCCTCGCCGTCCACGCCGTCGGCCGGACAGTGGAGCGGGTCCTGCCGGTCGCCTTCCACGTCCTGAAGACCTACGACCCGCCCGCCACCGACCTGGCCGGGCAACGGATCACCGCCGTCGACCGGTACGGCAAGTTCCTCGACCTGACCGTCGGCCCGCTCCACCTCGTCACCCACCTGGCCCGCGCCGGCTGGCTCAAGTGGCAGGACACCGTCCCCGCCGCCCCGCCCCGGCCCGGCAAGGGCCCGCTGGCCCTGCGCGTCGTCCTCGACGACGGCTCCGGCTTCGACCTCACCGAGGCCGGCACGCAGAAACGCCTCGCCGTGTACGTGGTCCGCGACCCCGCCGACGTCCCCGGCATCGCCCGGCTCGGCCCCGACCCGCTCGCCGACGGCTTCGACCGCGACCGGCTCGCCGCGCTCCTCGCCCCCGAGAGCCGCCTGCTCAAAGGCGCCCTGCGGGACCAGAGCCTGATCGCCGGCATCGGCAACGCCTACAGCGACGAGATCCTGCACGCCGCCCGGCTCTCCCCGTTCAAGAACGCCGGACGCCTCACCGACGAGGAGACCACCGCCCTGTACGAGGCGCTCCGCACCACCCTCACCGACGCCGTCGAGCGCGGCCGGGGCGTCGCCGCCGGCCACCTCAAGAAGGAGAAGAAGACCAACCTGCGGGTCCACGGCAAGGACGGCGAACCCTGCCCCGTCTGCGGCGACACCATCCGCTCGGTCAACTTCGCCGACTCCTCCCTCCAGTACTGCCCCCACTGCCAGACCGGCGGCAAGGTCCTCGCCGACCGCCGCCTCAGCCGCCTGCTCAAGTGAGCCGGGGCCCCGGTCCGGGCCCCGCGGGGCCCAGCCAGGGCCCGGACGGATTGGCCGGAACGCGACCTGCGCCTACACTCCACCGGCATGCTGCGCGTACTGGCTGTGGACGACGAGGAACCGGCGCTGGCCGAACTGCTCTACCTGCTGCGCGCCGACCCCCGGGTGCGCGCGGCGGAGGGCGCGACCGACGCCACCGAGGCGCTGCGGCGCATCACCCGGGCCGTGGAGGCGGGCCCGGAGAGCGACGAGGCCATCGACGTACTCTTCCTCGACATCCAGATGGCCGGGCTCACCGGGCTCGACGTGGCCCGCCTGCTGGCCGGATTCGCGCGCCCGCCGCTCATCGTCTTCGTCACCGCCCACGAGGGCTTCGCCGTCCACGCCTTCGACCTCAAGGCCGTCGACTACGTCCTCAAGCCCGTCCGCCGCGAGCGCCTCGCCGAAGCCGTCCGCCGCGTCGCCGAACAGGCCGAGGCCCTCGGGTACCGCCGGGCCGCGCCGCCCGCCACCACCACCCCCGACACCATCCCGGTGGAACTGGGCGGCGTCACCCGCCTCGTCGCCGTCCAGGACATCGCCTACGCCGAGGCCCAGGGGGACTACGCGCGGCTGCACACCCAGGACGCCAGCCACCTGGTCCGCATCCCGCTCACCACGCTGGAGGAGCGGTGGCAGCAGCACGGCTTCGTCCGCATCCACCGCCGCCACCTCGTCGCCCTCCACCGCATCGACGAACTGCGGCTCGACGGCGGCTCGATGAGCGTCCGCGTCGGCGAGGCCGAACTCGCCGTCTCCCGCCGGCACGCCAGCCGACTGCGCGAACTGCTCCTCAGACGCTCCGCGAGCTGACCTTGTGACCTGGCTGTTCGCCGCCGGAGCCGCCTCCCCGAAGAGATCCGCCGACCCCTTCAGCCCGCCCCGGCCAGCGGTTAGACTCCCCGCCGTGTCCGCAGAGCCAGCGCCGCGCCGCGAGACCGTGACCGGCGAACCCCGGCGCGTGCACCGGCCCCAGCGCCCCCACACCCGCTGGGAGATCGACGAACAGACCACCCTCGGCGCCGCCTACGTCCGCTCCCTGATGCGCGGCCAGCTGCGCACCGGTCTGGCCGCCTTCGCCGTCCTCGTCCTGCTCCTCGCCACCCTGCCGCTCTTCTTCGGCGCCCTCGGCAGCGCCACCGTCGTCTGGGTCGTCCTCGGCTTCGCCGCGTACCCCGTCCTCGTCCTCCTCGCCTGGTGGTACGTCCGCCGCGCCGAGCGCAACGAGAGCGACTTCGCCCGCCTCGTCGAGGGTGCCGAGCACCGCGGTGGCCCGTGAACCCGGCCTACGCCATACCGGCCGTCGCCGTCGTCGTCCTCGCCACCGTCCTGATCGGCGGCTTCGGCCTGCGCCTGTCCCGCACCACCTCCGACTTCTACGTCGCCTCCCGCAGCGTCGGCCCCGGCCTCAACGCCGCCGCCATCAGCGGCGAGTACCTCTCCGCCGCCTCCTTCCTCGGCGTCGCCGGACTGCTCCTCGTGCACGGCCCGGACATGCTCTGGTACCCGGTCGGCTACACCGCCGGCTACCTCGTCCTGCTCGTCTTCGTCGCCGCCCCGCTGCGCCGCTCCGGCGCGTACACCCTCCCCGACTTCGCCGAGAGCCGGCTGGAGTCACGGCAGGTGCGGCTGCTCGTCTCGATGTTCGTGGTCGGCGCCGGCTGGCTCTACCTCGTCCCGCAGCTCCAGGGCGCCGGGCTGACCCTCTCGCTGCTCACCGGCGCGCCCCGCTGGCTCGGCGGCGCCGTCGTCGCCGCCGTCGTCATCCTCGCCGTCGCCGCCGGCGGGATGCGCTCCATCACCTTCGTGCAGGCCTTCCAGTACTGGCTCAAACTCACCGCGCTGCTCGTCCCCGCCTTCTTCCTGCTGCTCGTCTGGCACCGCGACGGCGGCGCCGCCCCCTCCTTCCCCGACATCCCGGCCGCCCTGCTCGGCGGCGCCGGCGCCGACCAGCCGCTCGCCACCAGCCGCGCCGCCCACCCGCTCTACGCCACCTACGGGCTGATCTTCGCCACCGTGCTCGGCACCATGGGCCTGCCCCACGTCGTCGTCCGCTTCTACACCAGCCCGCACGGCCGCGCCGCCCGCCGCACCACCCTGATGGTCCTCACCCTGGTCGGCTTCTTCTACCTCCTGCCGCCCGTCTACGGCTGGCTCGGCCGCCTCTACGCCCCCGCCCTCAGCCAGGCCCACGACGCCGACGCCACCGTGCTGCTCCTCCCGGGCCTCATGGTCGGCGGCGTCGGCGGCGACCTCCTCGGCGCCCTGGTCGCCGGAGGCGCCTTCGCCGCCTTCCTCTCCACCGCCTCCGGCCTGACCATGGCGGTCGCCGGGGTGCTCAGCCAGGACGTGCTGCCCTCCCGGGGGGTGCGCCACTTCCGGTTCGCCACCGTGCTCGCCATGGCGGTGCCGTTCGGCGGGACGATCCTGGTCAGCGGCGTGCCCGTGGCCGACGCCGTCGGCATGGCCTTCGCCGTCTCCGCCTCCGCCTTCTGCCCCCTGCTCGTCCTCGGCATCTGGTGGCGGCGGCTCACCCCGCCCGGCGCCGTCGCGGGGCTCCTGCTGGGCGGCGGCTCCTCGCTGCTCGCCGTCGGCCTCACCGTCGCCGGGGTGGTCCGCTCCGGCTGGCTGCACACCCTGCTCGCCTGGCCCGCCGTCTGGTCGGTGCCGGTCGGCTTCCTCACCATGGTCCTGGTCTCCCTCGCCACCCCCGGCAGCGTCCCGCCGCACACCAGCGCCACCATGACCCGGCTCCACCTCCCCGAGGCCCTCACCGTCCGCCGCCCGCCCCCGCCCGGCGAACCCGCCCCGGGCGTACCGCCCGCCCGCCGATCCCGCGTCACCGGAGGCGGCCCATGAGCTCCACCGCCGTCCTGCTCGCCCTCTGCCCGCTGCTGCTCGCCGGCGGCTTCCTGGCCGGCCGCCGCACCGCCCACCCCGCCGGCCGCAGCGACCTCGGCAGCCCCGTCGAACGCGCCACCTTCGAGACCCTGCACACCGCCTCCCTCGCCGCCCCGCCGCTGCGCGCCGGGCTCACCGAGGACAGCGCCCGCAAGGCGGCCCGCCGGCTGCGCTCCCTGCTCGGCACCGACGCCCTCTGCCTCACCAACCGCTCCACCGTGCTCACCTGGCACGGCACCGGCGAACACCACGCCAGACAGGTCCTCGACCGGCTCGCCGAGGTGCTCGACACGGGACGCACCGCCGCCTTCGACTGCGGCTGCCACGCCGACGACTGCCCGCTGCGCTGGGCCGTCGCCGCCCCGATCGTCGTCGACCACCGGGTGCTGGGCGCCCTCGTCGCCTACGCGCCCCGCGAGTCGGCGGTGCTGGCCCGCGCCACCGACGAGGTGGCCCGCTGGGTCTCGGTCCAGCTGGAACTGGCCGAACTCGACCGCTCCCGCACCCGCCTCATCGAGGCCGAGATCAAGGCGCTGCGGGCGCAGATATCCCCGCACTTCATCTTCAACTCGCTGGCCGCCATCGCCTCGTTCGTCCGCACCGACCCCACCCGGGCCCGCGAACTCCTCCTGGAGTTCGCCGACTTCACCCGCTACTCGTTCCGCCGCCACGGCGAGTTCACCACCCTCGCCGACGAACTCCACTCCATCGACCAGTACCTCGCCCTGGTCCGTGCCCGCTTCGGCGACCGGCTCTCCGTCACCCTCCAGATAGCCCCCGAGGTCCTCGCCGTCACCCTCCCCTTCCTCTGTCTCCAGCCGCTGGTGGAGAACGCCGTCAAACACGGCCTGGAGGGCGCGGTCACCCGCAGCCGCATCACCATCACCGCCCAGGACGCGGGCGCCGAGGCGGAGGTGGTCATCGAGGACGACGGCGTCGGCATGGACCCCGACCGCCTCCGCGCCCTCCTGCGCGGCGAGGGCGGCCCCTCGGCAGGCGTCGGCCTCCTCAACGTCGACGAACGCCTGCGCACCGTCTTCGGCGACCCCTACGGCCTGGTCATCGAGACGGCCCGGGGCGCCGGCACCCGCATCACGGTCCGCATCCCGAAGTTCCGCGCGGGAGTGCACTCCTCGCCGCCGGAGGCGGGGGAGTAGACCGGCCCTTCCGCCCGCTGGGGCTGCTGGGGCGAACGGGACCCTGACGTCGCCGTCGTCCGGGGCTTCCCGGACGAGGCCGCGCGGGAGCGGTGGCGTCGTCGCTACGGGCCGTGCGCCGACGCAGCCGGCGTGCTTGCGTTCTGGCTGCCACCGGTCTTCGGCGGGCGGGGGGTGCCGGACGCCTACGCGGCCGAGCTGATCGCCCACTACGGCGCGCGGCGGGACGAGCTCGGACCCCTCCTCAGCCTGAGGCGGCCTCGTACGCCTGGCGGAGTTGTTCGGAGGCGCTGGGGCCCGTGTGGTTCTCGCGGGGGACGCCGAGGTGGATCTCGCGCAGTTCGGCCATGAGTTCGGCGACGAGGTGCGGGGAGTCGGCGAGGACGCGGGCGCGCACCGCCAGGCGCGGGGTGGTGGGCCGGTGCCGTAGCCCCCAGGTGCCGAGGGCGACCATCACGGGGAGGGTCTTGATGCCGGCCTCGGTGAGGGTGTAGGTACCGCGCTGGCCGCGCCGGGCGGCGTCGTCGCGGGTGAGCAGGCCCGCCTCGACGAGCCGGCGCAGGCGGGCGGCGAGGACGTTGGAGGCGATGCCCTCCTCGTTCCGGGTCATCAGCTCGCGGAAGTGCCGCCGCCCGCCGAAGATCACGTCACGCAGCACGATCAGCGTCCACGGGTCGCCCAGCACCTCGACCGCGGCGTTGATCGCACACCCCGAACGGGGTTCCTCGCGCATCGCGTACCTCCTGACTGATTGCGACTCGCAACTCCTGATCGTAAGCTGCGTCAACCAGTTGCGAATCGCAAGCACTCAGGAGAGTGGACCCATGGCCAGGGCGCGCGTGCACAACTTCCATGTCTCTCTCGACGGCTACGGCGCCGGCGAGACGATCACGCTGGAGAAACCGATCGGGGAGGCCCAGGGGCTCTTCGCGCCGTTCGACGGGCGGTTCATCGACGGCCTCGGCGGCGTGGACGCCCCGATCACCCTCGACCGCGCCCTCACCACCACCTGGGGCCAGGGCATCGGCGCCGAGATCATGGGCCGGGGGAAGTTCGGCCCGCAGACCGGCGCCTGGACCGACGACGAGTGGCGCGGCTGGTGGGGCGACGAGCCCCCGTTCCGTACGCCCGTGGTGGTGCTCACCCACCACCGGCGCGACCCCCTCCACTTCGACAACGGCACGAGCTTCCACTTCCTCGACGCGACGCCCGAGGAGGCGCTGGCCCGCGCCGTGGAGCTGGCGGGCGGCCTGGACGTCCGTATCGGCGGCGGCCCCACCACCATCCGGCAGTTCCTGGCGGCGGACCTCGTCGACTTCCTGCACCTGGTGACGGTGCCCCTCACCCTCGGCGCGGGGGTCTCGCTGTGGGAGGGGCTGGCGGGGGTGGAGGACCGGTTCACCGTCGAGTCGGTGACCTCGCCGAGCGGTCTCACCCACCAGTTCTGGAACCGCGTCACCTCCGGCTGAGGCCGTTCCCGCCCGGCGGCTCAGAACAGGTGGATCGCCAGGTGCCCCAGCGGCAGCCCCAGCCGCCACGCCGGGGTCCACACCTGGGGCTGCTCCGCGTCGGGCAGGGCGGCGGCGCCGGGGACGGCGTCCAGGTCGGGGGCGAGGAGTTCGGTCTCCTCCAGCCACCGCCAGGCGGCCCGCGCGAGGCGCAGGTCCGCGTCCTCGGGGCCGCGCGCCGCCCGCTCGGCCAGCCGCCCGGCCACCCACTCCTTCCAGGGCTGGTCGTACGCGGTGAGGGCGAGCCAGGTCTCCAGCTCGGTGACGACCCGGATGCCCGAGAGGGCGTCCTCGGTGTCGGCGAGGAAGACGGTGAGGGCCAGCGCCTCCCGGCCGGCCCGGAACTCGAAGGTGGTCGGCGGCATCAGGTCGCCGGTGCGCAGCAGTTCCTCCGCGATGTACTCCGCGTAGAACCACGCCATCGGCACCGCCGTGCCGCCGGTTCCGCCACTCCCGTCCGTGCCGGTCCCGCTCTCGTACCGCATGCCGTCCTGCCTTCCTCCGGTCCGCGTCCCCGCCGCCCGGGCCGGTGGCCCACGAGGGCGGACAGGGACAGCCGATTACCGCGAGGGGCCACCCGGCAAGGCGCTTTGCCGAGGTTTGACCGAGCGTACGGTTTCAGCGCAGGTCGGTGGCGTATCCCGGCAAAACCCTGCGCAGCGCCCGCAGCGCGTAGTAGGCACGGGACTTGACGGTGCCGACCGGGATGCCGAGCACCGCCGCGGCCTCGGCCACGCTGGCACCGCGGAAGTAGACCTGGTGCAGGACGGCCCGGTGCTCGGGGCTGAGGGTGCGGACGGCCTCGCGTACGTCCAGCGTGGCCGCCGAGCGTTCGGCGTGGTCGGCCGCCACCCGGGAGTGCTCCAGGACCGCGTCGCCCACCTCGGCGGGGCGGGCCCGCCGGGCCCGGCGCGCGTCGATGGCCAGGCGCCGGGCGACGGTGTACAGCCACGGCCGGATCGAGCTGTAGTCGGACCGCAGCGCCTCCGGGTGCTGCCAGACGCGGACGAACGTCTCCTGGACGAGGTCCTCCGCGCGCTGGCGGTCGCCGTCGGTCAGGCGGAGAAGGTAGGCGAAGAGGGCTCCGCCGTGTTCGTGCTGGAGGGCCGCGAGCTCCCGCTCGTGGGTGCGCGCCGCCGGAGCCTCGAAAGTGGTGTGGGTCACGGTGGTCATGGGCGTATGCCAACGCAGCGCGCCCGCGACCGACATACGCCGTGCACGGCTCTGCGGCGGGCGGTCGATGCTGTCGGTGAGTGGTGCGGCGAACGGGCGACCGGACCGGCGGCGCGCCCGGCCGGGTCAGGGGACGACCGTCACCGGCCAGCGGCCCGCCTTCACCAGACGGACCGCCACCGACCCGACGATGCGGTGTCCTGCCTGCTCGGAGGCGCCGACCACCACGGCGTCGGCGGTCAGCTCGTCGGCCGCCTGGACCAGACCGGAGTACGGGTCGCCGTGGAAGGTGTGGAACTCCCAGCGCACCTCGTAGAGGTCCCGCAGCCGCTCCGCCGAGGCGCGCACCTCGCGGATCAGGTCCTCCGCCAGGCCGTCGGGGGCCGCGGCCGGGACCGGCATGCCCATCGCCGTCCCCGCCATGACCACCGGCTGGACGTAGACGATGGCCAGCAGCGACTGCTGGCGGCGGGCGAGACCGGCCGCGTAGGCCGCCGCGCGCAGCGAGGGCGCCGACCCGTCGAGGCCGGCGAGGATCACCTTCGGCCCGTCCGTGCCGCGTTCGAACGAGGACGACTGGTGGCTGGTCACAGCCCAGAGGATAAGCGGTCGCGCCCGGGGCGGAGCGCGTCCCATCGGGTGCAAGTGCCCGGCCGTCCGGTGTGGGGGAGCGGCGGCGGCCCGCCCCACGTGCTTGTCATGAGATATGACGAACGACGCGCCTCTGGTCCCCCGAAGATTCCTGCTGCGGACCGCCGCGGTCCTCGGCGCCGCCGTCACCACCCGCCTGCTCACCGCCGACCCGGTCGCCGAACCGGGCGGCACCCTCCCGGCGGCCGGGCCGCCACCCGCCGCCGGGCCCGGCGCCGCCGTCCCCGCCCACCCCGACCACCGGCTGCGCCCGCTGGCGGGGTACGCCGCGCCCGGGACGGCCCGCCGCCTGCCCACCCCGGTACGGACCAAGCCCGTGCTGCGGATGCCGGGGGCCGCCCACCCCATGGTGCTGACCTTCGACGACGGGCCCGACCCGCGCTACACACCGCCCATCCTCGACCTGCTCCGCCGCCACCACGTGCGGGCCACCTTCTTCGTCTGCGGCGAGATGGCCGAGAACCAGGGCGGGCTGTTGCGGCGGATGGTCGACGAGGGCCATGTGATCGGCAACCACTCCTGGTCGCACCCGCTGCTCACCCGCGCCTCCACCGCCGTCGTCCGCGCCGAGCTGGAGCGCACCAGCGAGGCCGTCGAGCGCGCCGTGGGCCGGCCCCCGCAGTGGATGCGCGCCCCCTACGGCGCGTGGAACCGCCGGGTCTTCCGGCTCGGCGCCGAACTCGGCATGGACGCCTTCGCCTGGACCGTCGACTCGCTGGACTGGAAGGAGCCCGGCACCCGCACCATCATCGACCAGGTGCTCGGCGGCGCCGGCCCGGGCGTCATCGTGCTGGCCCACGACGCGGGCGGCGACCGCTCGCAGACGGTCACCGCGCTCCGCACCTGGCTGCCCCGGCTCCTCGCCGACGGCCACCGCTTCACCGTGCCGGTGCGCGGCGAGGTCTGACGCCGCGTCGGGCCCGCCTCAGGTCACCGCGCCGAGGCGGGCGAAGACGACCACGTTGGCGTCGTACCCGCCGGCGGGCCGGTAGGTGCCGCCGCAGGTGATCAGCCGCAGTTCGGGCCGGCCGGTGTCCCCGTACACCCGCCGGGCCGGGAAGTCCTTCTTCGGCACCACGTCCACGCCGTACACGGTGAAGACCGCCGCCCGCCCGTCGGCGCGGGCCACCTCGACGCGGCCGCCCTTCTCCACCGCGCCCAGGCCGTGGAAGACGGCGGGGCCCTCGGCCCCGTCGATGTGCCCGACCAGGACGGAGGTGCCCCGGGTGCCCGGCGCCGGGGAGCCGGTGAACCAGCCCGCCGGGTGGGGTGCCCGGGCCGGCGGCGGGTCGATCCAGCCCGCCTCGTCCAGCCCGACCGGGCGCACCGGCGCGTCGACCCCCGCCCCCGGCACCCGTACCCGCACCGCCGGTGAGGCGGGCAGTGCGGCGGGCGCGGCACCGGCCGCGGCGGGCGGGGCGGCGGGGGAGCGGGCGCCGGTGGAGGCGGGCGGGGCGGGCTGCGGCGGGCCGCTGTCGAACTCGCCCGAGCCGTTGCGGATCAGGGCCAGCCCGGCCAGCAGCAGCAGGACGAGGATGCCCCAGGGCGCGGGCCACGACGGTGGGCCGAGGCGGTCGAAGGGCCGGGGTTCGGTCATGGCGGCTTCCCCTCTCGACGCGGCCGGACGGGCCTGTCGCCACGGTAGGCGCGGTGCGTGGGGGCGGCGACAGAGCGGGGGCGAACGGGTGGTGGGGCGCGGGTGCCGGTTCGGTCGTCTGACGGGGCGTCGTGATCGCCGACGAGGCGCGCCCGACGTGTCCCTGACGGGCGCTCACCAACCGGAATCCCGATGCTGACGCTCCGCCACACCGTGTGTCCCTCCGGCCGGGCGCGCCCATCCGGGTCGTCGCGCCGGGCGGGGCGGAACGGCTGTGAGCTGGGAGAACCGTACGCGTCGGGGGTGTTGTCCGGCGTGTCGGCCGGTGGGCGGGGCGGGCGCCGACATGCGGGTGGCGGCGGGCGGTCCGAGGGTCTCCCCTGGGAGGCGCTGCCCGCCGACCGACCGGGGGACCGCCCCCGGGGTGTCTCCCGCGGAGGTCCCAGATGCGTACTCCCCGTGCCCGCACGGCCGCCGCCGCGTGCGTCCTGCTGGCGCTGGCGGCCCCGTCGGCCGCCGCGAACAGCGGCACCGGCACCGGTACCGGCAACATCGTCGTCGCCCCGGCGGTCACCACCCGGGACGAGCCGGTGACGGTCACCGTCCACGCCGCCTCGTGCCGTACCGGCTCGGCCTCCTCCCCGGCCTTCGGCGAGACCCCGCTGACCCCGCAGGCGGACGGGGCCGGGGGCCGCGCCACCCCGGCCGTCGCCCGCGACGTGGCACCCGGGAGCTACGACATCACCGTCACCTGCGAGGACGGCCGGTCCGTCACCCGCACCGCGGCCTTCACCGTCATCAACGGCGCCGTCCGCGGCGGCGACGGCCCCGCGCCGTCCGAGGGCACCTCCACCGCCGACCTGGTCATCGGCGGCCTCATGGTGGCCTCCGCCCTGATCGGCGGCGGGGTGCTCTGGCTGCGGGGCGAGGGCAGGGAGGACCGCCCGGCGGGGTGAACCGCCTGCGCCGTCAGCGGTCCAGGTGCGGGAACAGCTCCAGGAACGGCTCGGCCGAGGTCGCCACCCCCCGGCTGTACGGCGCGTCGAAGTCCCAGATCAGGAAGAGCAGGAAGGCGATCAGGGCGGAGAAGAGCCCGGCGAGGATCAACTCCCGGGCCGTCCGCCGGATCTGGAGGGCGAAGATCATCCCCAGGGTCACCAGCCCGCCGGTGATCAGCCCGAACCAGACCACGGCCGGCATGGTCGCCTCGGTGCTGTCGGCGCGGGCGCCACGTGCCTGGTCCGCCGCCATCACCTGGTCCATCAGCGGCTGGTACGCCTGCGCCTCGAACTCGTCGGCCGGTTCGTAGTCGGTGACGGCGTGGCGGACCCGGTCGAGGAGCCGGGCGCCCTCGTCGGTGAGTTCACCCCGGTCGGCCATCGACTGCCACTCGGTGGTCGTGACATGGCCGACATAGGCGTCGACATCCGCCCGGATACGGTCCCGGACGTCCGCCGGGTAGATGCGCACGCGCTCCGAGACCTCGTGCAGCGCCTGGGCCTCGGCGCGGACGTGGTCCTCCGCCGCGTTCCGGGCCTCCCAGACACCCGCGATGGCCAGACCCAGCACGATCGCGTAGACCACGCCGATCATCATCGTCATGTACTCGATGACGTCCGGCGTCTCGCTGGGGTCGTCGTCGTCCCCGACGCGCCGGTGGCGCAGGGTGGTCACCAGCACCACGACAGCGCAGACGGCCGCCATCGCGAGAGTGAGAACAAGCCATTCCGACATGGGTTCCTCCGGCGGTCAGCGAGGCCGCAGCGCGGCGACCGCGAGGACCGCGGGTGCCGTGATGAGCAGGGTGAGCGAGACGAGCGAGGGGCCGTGCCGGGGCTGCGTGCGCCGGGCCGGCGGGCGGTAGGCCGGGTAGACCACCGGCTTCACCGAGGGGCTGGGCGACGCCGACGGGGTCGGGGACGGCTCCGGGGTGGGCGTGGGCCGCGGTTTCGGCGAGGGTGGGGGCGGCGCGGGCGCGGGCGGCGGGGGAGCCGGCGGCGCCGGGCGCGCCGGAGGCTCGACCGCCTTCGGGGGCTCGGGCCTGGGCGCCGGGGCGGGCGGTGGTGGCGGAGGCGGGGGCTCGGGCGCCGGAGGCTTCGGCGTCGGGGTGGGGGCGGGCGTGGGCGGGAGCGGCCCGGCCGAGCAGTCGCCGTCGGTGGAGACTGAGACGTTGCTCTCCCCGTCGTCGCCGATCGAGGCGTAGCCGCAGTCGGAGGCGTGGGCGGGCGGAGGCGCCGTCAGCAGCCAGGCCAGGCAGGCGACCGCCACCAGGCAGAACGGCCGGAGCAGCGGCCGGAGCCCGGGCGGGCGTAAGGGGGCGGCCGGCCCCCGCGCGGATGCGTACACGCCTCGGATCATGGGCCGCCCGCACCCGCCGCACGCGTCGGCCGGGAGTGATTGGTCCGATCGGGTGGTTCCGGAGCGTAAGCGTTTACCCGGAGGCGGGGGTGGACCGGTAACGCTCGGCACGTGTGTCCCGCACCGGTCCCGTCCGGGTGTCCTCGATCACGTGCCACTGGTTCCGGAATTCCCGCTTCCGGTGTTCCGTCGATGCGCCGGGCGTGGGCCGGCGGGGAGATTTCCCTTCAAGGAATCCCCGGATTTCTGCGGTACCTGGTCCAGGTTTTCTTCTTTTCGCCCACCCGTGCCGCGCGTTCCGCACCCGCCCCGCACTTGAGTCCCGGGGGCTTCGGGGGACATGATCCACCCTGCCCCCACAGAGCCGCTGTCGCAGGCTGTGACTGAGAACGGACGGTCAATTTCCGCTTCAGCTCGCTGTATTGGCGGGTGATCAGTAGCCTCTGCCCGAAACACCGGCTGTCCACCTCTGGGAGACATTGATGGAGCGTCCCGCCTGGGCGCCGCGAGGTATCGACATCACGGTGCCGAGCGTGTCCCGCATCCATGACTACTACCTGGGCGGTTCGCACAACTTCGAGGTCGACCGGGAAGCCGCCCGGCAGGCGGTGGGCTTCCTCCCCGGACTGCCGAAGTTCGTCCAGGCCGACCGCGCCTTCACCCGGCGCGCGGTGCGCTGGGCCGTCGGCCAGGGCGTCACCCAGTTCCTGGACATCGGCTCCGGGATCCCCACCCACGGCAACGTCCACGAGACGGCCCGCGCCGCCGATCCCGGCGCCCGCGTCGTCCTCGTCGACCACGACCCGGTCGCCGTCGCACACAGCCGCACGGTCCTCGCCGGTGACGAGCGCGCCGGCGCCTTCGCCGCCGACCTGCGCCGGCCGCGCGAGATCCTGGAGCACCAGGTCACCACCGAGGTGCTGGACCTGACCCGGCCGGTGGCCGTCCTGCTCGTCGGCGTCCTGCACTTCGTGGACGACGCCGACGACCCGTACGCGGCCGTCGCCCAGCTGGTCGAGGGGCTCGCCCCCGGCAGCCTGCTGATCCTCACCCACGCCGCCTTCGACGCCGTCCCGGCCGGCGAGGAGGGTGTGCGCGGCGCCGTCGAGGTCTACCGCTCGGTCCGCGCCCCGCTGGTGGAGCGCTCCCGCGAAGGCATCGCCCGCTTCCTCGACTCCGTCGAACTGGTCGACCCGGGCCTGGTCCCGCTGCCGCGATGGCGCCCCGAGAGCGACGTCGACGACGAACACCCGTACGCCTTCTCGGGCTTCGGCGGCGTCGGGCGCGCCGCGTGAGCGCGCGGGCCGAGGCGGAGGACCGCCTGCGCCGGTTCGCCGCGATCTGGAGCCGCGCCGTCTACCCGGTGACGACCACCTCCCGCACCCGCGCCGAACTGGAGGAGCAGCTCCTGCCGCTGGCCGGCCGGCTCAGCGAGGCGCTCACCGACCGCACCCTGGAGTCCGAGGCCGGGCAGTACGCGGGCGCCGCCCTGGTGGACGCCCACTGCACCGATCCCGAGGCGCTCAGCCGCAGCCTCGACGTGGTCGACTCCTACCTGGTGCTGTACTGCGGCGCCGACGGCGACCGCGAGGAGCAGCGCGCCCGGTGCGCCCGCCTCCAGCACCGGATGGCCGCCGGGTACGCCCGCGCCCTGCGCGACCGCACCCTCGCCGAACAGGAGTCCGTCGCCTGCGCGGCCCTCGACGCGCGCAGCGCCGTCGCCGAGGCGCTGCACGACAGCGAGGTCCGCTTCCGCGCCGTCTTCCAGGGCGCCGCCATCGGCATCGCCATCGCCTCGCTGGACGGCCGGGTGCTGGAGGCCAACGACACCCTGGTCCGCATGTTCGGCGGCCTCGGCCACCCGGTCCGCCGCAACCTCACGGAGTGGGTCCACCCCGACGACGCGCCGCACGTCTGGAACCTCTACGGCGAACTGGTGCGCGGCGAGCGGGAGAGCTACCGCGTGGAGAAGCCCTTCTTCCGCAGCGACGGCACGGTCCTGTGGACCAACCTCACCGTCTCCCTGCTCCGCGACGCCGACGGCGAACCCCAGTACCAACTGGCGCTGCTGGAGGACACCACCGAGCGCCGCCTGCTCCACCTGCGCCTGCGGTACGAGGCGACCCACGACGCGCTCACCGGGCTGCCCAACCGCACCCTCTTCTTCGAGCGGCTGGAGAAGGCCGTCACCCGGCCCGAGGGCCGCTTCTCCCTCTGCTACCTGGACCTGGACGGCTTCAAGACCGTCAACGACAGCCTCGGCCACGCCGCCGGCGACCGGCTCCTGGTCGAGGTCGCCGACCGGCTCCAGTCCTGCGCCACCGCCCCCGGCGAGATGGTCGCGCGACTCGGCGGCGACGAGTTCGTCGCGCTGACCACCGACCCGCGCGACGAACCGGGCCACAGTGAGCTGGCCGGGCGCATCCTCCAGGCGCTGGAGGCCCCGATCAGCATCGACGGCCGCGAACTGCTGGTCCGCGGCTCCATCGGCGTGGTCGACGGGCCGACCGGCGAGCGCGGTCCCGCCGAGGTGCTGCGCAGCGCCGACATCACCATGTACCGGGCCAAGTCGGCGGGCGGCAACCGCTTCGAGCTGGCCGACCCGGAGTCCGACGCCCGCGCCATCACCCGGCACGCCCTGACCACGGCCCTGCCGGCCGCGCTGGAGCGGGGCGAGTTCTTCATCGAGTACCAGCCGCTGGTCCACCTCGGCGACGGCAGCGTGCGCGGCGCGGAGGCGCTGGTGCGCTGGGCCCACCCGCAGCACGGGGTGCTGGGGCCCGACCGGTTCATCCCGCTCGCCGAGCACACCGGGCTCATCGTGCCGCTGGGCCGCTGGGTGCTGGAGGGGGCGGTCCGCCAGGCCCGTCGCTGGCAGGGCACCGACAACGGCCCGGTCCGGATCAACGTCAACGTCTCCCCGATGCAGCTCCACCACCCCGGCCTGGTCGCCGACACCGTGGACATCCTGGAGCGGGAGGGGCTGGAGCCGGGCGCGCTCTGCCTGGAACTCACCGAGTCCGCGCTGATAGGAGCCGACGACGACCTGCTCAAGCCGCTCCGGCGGCTGGCCGAGATGGGCGTGGACATCGCCCTGGACGACTTCGGCACCGGCTACTCCAACCTCGCCAACCTCCGCCGGCTGCCGGTGAGCGTGCTCAAGCTCGACCGGTCCTTCACCCGGGGGATGCAGCAGTACCCGGCCGACCCCGTCGACCGGAAGATCGTCGAGGGGATCGTCGGGCTCGCCCACAGCCTGGACCTCTCGGTCACCGTCGAGGGCGTGGAGACCGGCGCCCAGGCGGACGCCCTGCGGGAACTGGGCTGCGACACCGCCCAGGGCTGGTTCTACGCCCGTCCGGGCCCGCCCGACCGCCTGCACACCCTCGACCTGGTGGACGCCGTCGGCTGAGCCCGGACGTGGGAGACCGGGGCGTTCGCCGCCGGCCAGGCCGTGCGGCGGTGCCAGGCCGCCGCCGGATTCCGCGGACCGCTGATCCCGCCGGCCTATGGGCGCCCGGCGCCCGCCCCTACGCCGCCGGTTCCCGTACCGTCCCCGTCGTCTCCAGCAGCATCCGCTGGAGCTCGCGGGCGGCGCGGGGCGGGTCGACGTCGCCGCGCCGGGCCAGGCCGATGGTGCGGTGGAGGCCGGGGGAGGCGAGCGGGGTCACCTGGACGTCCTGGCCGGCCCGGGTGGCGACCATGCGCGGTACCACGGCGTGGCCGAGGCCGGCGCGGACGAAGCCGAGGACCGCGTCCATCTCGCCGCCCTCCACCGCGAAGGTGGGTTCGAACCCCTCGGCCCGGCAGGCGGAGACGGTCAGTTCCCGCAGGTCGTAGCCGTGCCGGAACATCACGAGCCGCTCGCCCGCCAGATCCGCGATGCGCACCGGATGGTGTCCGCCGGGGGTGGGCACGTCCCGGCCGGAGACGACGACCAGGTCCTCACGGAGCAGTTCGGTGGTGAGCAGCGCGGGGGAGGGGGTGGGCAGCGGCAGCACCACCAGCGCCAGGTCGAGGGCGCCGCGCGCCAGCTCGCGGACCAGATCGTGCGAACCGTTCTCCTCGATCATCAGCCGGATGCCCGGATAGCGGTCGTGGTACGCGCGCAGCACGTCCGGCAGGAGCCCCGTGCACAGGCTCGGGGTGGCGCCGAGGCGGACCCGGCCGCTGCGCAGCTGGACCAGCTCCTGCACCTCGTGGCGGGCGGTGTCGGCGTCCGCGAGGATGCGCCGGGCCAGCGGCAGCAGCGCCTCCCCGGCGTCGGTCAGGGTGATGTTCCCCCGGGCACGCAGGAAGAGGTCGGCGCCCAGCTCCCGCTCCAGGGCCCGGATCTGCTGGGAGAGGGAGGGCTGCGCCACGTGCACCATCTCGGCGGCCCGGGTGAAGTGGCGGGTCTCGGCGACGGCCACGAAGTAGTGGAGCTGCTGGAACTGCATACCGGTACATTACACCCGAATAGTCTAAGCCTATGGAAATGAACTGTTCCATGTCTTGGACCTCTCGGGTCTTCCGGCCCTACCGTCATGCTCATGGCTCTGGCAACGAGGACGGACCGACGGCCGTCCACGATCCGCACGCTCTGGGACTCGTCCGTCGGCAAGAAGACCGTGATGGCCGTGACCGGCCTCATCATGCTCGGCTACCTGGTCGCCCACATGGCGGGCAACCTGAAGATCTTCTTCGGACCCGGTGACTTCAACGGCTACGCCCACTGGCTGCGGACCATGGGCGAGCCGGTCCTCCACTACGAGTGGGCGCTGTGGATCGTGCGGTTCGTGCTGCTGGCCGCCGTGATCCTGCACGCGGTCTCCGCCGCGCAGCTCAGCCGCCGCGACATCAAGGCCCGCCCGGTCAAGTACGTCCACAAGCGGCCGCGCGCCAGCTACGCCACCCGCACCATGCGCTGGGGCGGGATCATCCTCGCCCTGTTCATCGTCTGGCACATCCTGGACCTGACCACGGGCACCGTCCACGCGGGCGACTTCCAGCACGGCCAGGCGTACCAGAACGTCGTCGGGACCTTCTCCACCTGGTACGGCAACACCATCTACATCGTGGCGATGGTCGCGCTCGGCCTGCACATCCAGCACGGCTTCTGGAGCGCCGCCCAGACCCTCGGCGCGGGCAGCAGGAACCGGGACCGGCTGCTGAAGACCGTCGCCAACGTGCTGGCCCTCGTCCTGACCCTCGGCTTCATCGCCGTACCCGTCGCCGTCATGACCGGATTGGTGAGCTGACCCATGGCTGACACCGACTACACCCGCTACACCACCGGCGAGCCGGTCACCGACACCAAGGCGCCCGCCGGACCGGTCAACGAACGCTGGGACACCCGTCGCTTCGAGGCGAAGCTGGTCAACCCCGCCAACCGCCGCAAGCACACCGTGATCGTCGTCGGCACCGGCCTGGCCGGCGGCTCGGCCGGCGCGACCCTGGCCGAACAGGGCTACCACGTCGTCCAGTTCTGCTTCCAGGACTCGCCCCGCCGGGCCCACTCGGTCGCCGCCCAGGGCGGCATCAACGCGGCCAAGAACTACCGCAACGACGGCGACTCCGTGCACCGCCTCTTCTACGACACGGTCAAGGGCGGCGACTTCCGCGCCCGCGAGTCCAACGTCCACCGGCTCGCCCAGATCTCGGTCGAGATCATCGACCAGTGCGTGGCCCAGGGCGTCCCCTTCGCCCGCGAGTACGGCGGCCTGCTCGACAACCGCTCCTTCGGCGGCGTCCAGGTCTCCCGCACCTTCTACGCCCGCGGCCAGACCGGCCAGCAGCTGCTGCTCGGCGCGTACCAGGCGCTCTCCCGGCAGATCGGCGCGGGCACCATCGAGATGCACCACCGCACCGAGATGCTCGACCTGGTCGTGGTCGACGGCAAGGCCCGCGGCATCGTCGCCCGCGACCTGGTCACCGGCCGCATCGACACCTACTTCGCGGACGCCGTCGTCCTCGCCACCGGCGGCTACGGCAACGTCTTCTACCTGTCGACCAACGCGATGAACTCCAACGCGACGGCGATCTGGCGGGCGCACCGCAAGGGCGCGTACTTCGCCAACCCCTGCTTCACGCAGATCCACCCGACCTGCATCCCGCGTACCGGCGACCACCAGTCCAAGCTCACCCTGATGAGCGAGTCGCTGCGCAACGACGGCCGGATCTGGGTGCCCAAGGCCAAGGGCGACCAGCGCCCGCCGGACCAGATCCCCGAGGACGAGCGCGACTACTACCTGGAGCGCATCTACCCCTCCTTCGGCAACCTCGTCCCCCGCGACATCGCCTCCCGCGCCGCCAAGAACGTCTGCGACGAGGGCCGCGGCGTCGGCCCCGGCGGACAGGGCGTCTACCTCGACTTCGCCGAGGCCATCGAGCGGATGGGCCGCAAGACCGTCGAGGCCAAGTACGGCAACCTCTTCGACATGTACCAGCGGATCACCGACGAGGACCCCTACCAGGTCCCGATGCGGATCTACCCCGCCGTGCACTACACGATGGGCGGCCTCTGGGTCGACTACGACCTCCAGACCACCATCCCCGGCCTCTTCGCCATCGGCGAGGCCAACTTCTCCGACCACGGGGCCAACCGCCTGGGCGCCTCCGCGCTCATGCAGGGCCTCGCCGACGGCTACTTCGTCCTGCCGTCGACCATCAACGACTACCTCGCGCGCAACCCGCACACCGAGGACGTCTCCGCCGACCACCCGGCCGTCCAGGAGACCGTCGCCGACACCCAGGACCGCCTCAACCTGCTGCTCTCCGTGGACGGCGACCGCACCCCGGACTCCTTCCACCGCGAGATCGGCGAGCTGATGTGGGAGTACTGCGGGATGGCCCGCACCGAGGACGGGCTGCGCACCGCCCTCGCCCGCATCCCCGAGATCCGCGAGGAGTTCTGGCGCCGCATCAAGGTTCCCGGCACCGGCGAGGAGTTCAACCAGTCGCTGGAGCGCGCCAACCGCGTCGTCGACTACCTGGAGCTGGCAGAGCTGATGTGCCTCGACGCGCTGCACCGCGCCGAGTCCTGCGGCGGCCACTTCCGCGTCGAGTCGCAGACCCCGGACGGCGAGGCCGCCCGGCGGGACGAGGAGTTCTCCTACGCCGCCGCCTGGGAGTTCGGCGGCACCGGCGAGGCGCCCGTCCTGCACAAGGAAGACCTGGTCTTCGAGTACGTCCACCCCACCCAGCGGAGCTACGCATGAAGCTCACCCTGCGCGTCTGGCGGCAGAAGAACGCCGACGAGCCCGGAGCCATGTCCACCTACCAGGTGGACGACATCAGCCAGGACATGTCCTTCCTGGAGATGCTCGACACCCTCAACGAAGAACTCACCCTCAAGGGCGAGGACCCGGTCGCCTTCGACCACGACTGCCGCGAGGGCATCTGCGGCGCGTGCAGCCTCGTCATCAACGGCGACGCGCACGGCCCGGAGCGGACCACCACCTGCCAGCTCCACATGCGCTCGTTCTCCGACGGCGACACCATCGACATCGAGCCGTGGCGCGCCTCGGCCTTCCCGGTCATCAAGGACCTCGTCGTCGACCGGACCGCCTTCGACCGCGTCATCCAGTCCGGCGGCTACATCTCGGCGCCCACCGGCACCGCCCCCGAGGCGCACGCCACCCCGGTGCCCAAGCCCGACGCCGACTACGCCTTCGAGAACGCCGAGTGCATCGGCTGCGGCGCCTGCGTCGCGGCCTGCCCCAACGGCTCGGCGATGCTCTTCACCGCCGCCAAGGTCAGCCACCTCAACGTCCTCCCGCAGGGCGCCCCGGAGCGCGAGTCCCGCGTGCTGGACATGGTGGCCACCATGGACGCCGAGGGCTTCGGCGGCTGCACCCTCGCCGGGGAGTGCGCCACCGCCTGCCCGAAGGGCATCCCGCTCTTCTCCATCACCAACATGAACAAGGAGTGGCTGCGCGCCACCCGCAAGAGCGGCAAGCGCTGACCCACCCCCTAGGCAGACGGGACCGGCCGTGGTGCTCAACCCTCCGGTCCCGTCCCGTGTCCCGCGCCCCTTCCGGCGGGCCACCCCGAGAGCCCCGTCACCGTCCCGGCCGGTCGGTGACGGGGCTCCCGTGCGTCTGCCCCGCCTCAGCCCCCGCCCGCCGGGACGATCCCGGCGAGCCGCGCCAGGCGCCGGTACGAGTCCAGCAGACCCGCCCGGTCGTACGTACTGGTCGTCACCAGCACCTCCTGGGCCCCCGTCGCCTCGATCAGTCCGCCCAGCCGCTCCACGACCTGCTCCTCGGTGCCGTACACCCCGCCGTCCAGCCCCTTCTCCAGCAGGCCCCGCTGCCGCTCGGGCAGCTCCATCGCCTCGATCCGGGCGGCCGCCTCCAGGGGCGGGAAGGTGCCGTGGGTGCGGGCGTGCGACATCGCCCACGCCTCGGGGAGCAGCAGGCGGCGGGCGGAGTCCTCGTCCCGGGCGAGGGCGACCTCGCCGGAGACCACCACGTAGGGTGCGGCCGCCCAGGGGCCGGGCCGGAACTCCTCGCGGTAGGTCCGCGCCGCCTCGGCGAGCTTCTCCCGGCGCGGACCGCCGATCACCAGCGGCAGCCCGGCCGCGGCGGCCGTCCGCGCGCCCGCTCCGGTGGCCAGGACGAAGGCGGGGACCCGCACGGCGTCGGCGGGGCGGGCCCGCAGGCCGGAGGGGGCGGGTCCGTCGAAGTAGCCGAGGAGTTCGGCGAGTCGTTCGGCGAAGGCGTCCGCCTCCTCCTTGCCGCGCCCCAGCGCCTTGCGGACCCCGTCGGTGAAGCCGACCGAACGCCCGAGGCCCATGTCGATCCGGCCCGGGAAGAGCGACTCCAGCACCCCGAACTGCTCGGCCACCACCAGCGGCTGATGGTTGGGCAGCATCACCCCGCCGGTCCCCACCCGGACACGGGAGGTCGCCGAGGCCACCGCCGCCGCCAGCACCGTCGGCGCGGAGCCCGCCACCCCCGGCACCCCGTGGTGCTCCGCGACCCAGAACCGGTGGTACCCGAGCGCCTCCGCCTCGCGCGCCAGCGCCACCGTGTCCCGCAGCGCCTCACCGACCGGCCGGCCCTCCCGCACCCGGGACCGGTCCAGGACCGAGAAACGGACCCCGGGAAAGGGCCCCGTACCCGGCGAGGCCGCGGTGGCGGGGGAGGGGGCTGGGGGGCTCACGGGGCCGGTCACGGTACTCACCTCCGCTGCAACGCCGCGCGCCGGGCGCGCGATTCCCCCGGGGGTTACCGTGACCCGGTGACCGAGCCGCGCCCCCTCGCCGTCTTCGACCTCGACGGCACCCTCGCCGACACCGCCCACCGCCAGCACTTCCTGGAAGGCTCCCCGCGCGACTGGCGGGGGTTCTTCGCCGCCGCGCCGGACGACACGCCGCTCTTTGAGGGGGTCGCGCTGGCCCGTGAGGCCGCCGCCGACTGCGACCTGCTCTATCTGACCGGGCGTCCGGAGCGGTGCCGGGCCGACACCGAGGAGTGGCTGCGGGCGCACGGGCTCCCCGAGGGGCCCGTGCGGATGCGCCGCGACCACGACCGGCGCCCGGCCGTACGCACCAAGCTGGAGGCGTTGCGCGGACTGCGGGCCACCCGCACCGTGCGGATGCTCGTCGACGACGACCCGCTGGTCCTGGCGGAGGCCGAGCGGGCCGGGTTCACGGTGGTGGAGGCGGACTGGGGGCGTACCTCCGCGGAGTTGCGCGCGGGCCAGGAGAGTGAGGGCCGGACCTGATCCGGTCCGGCCCGCTGCGGCGGGGCGGCCGGGCGTCAGCCGCCGTCGGAGCCCTCCAGGCGGAAGCCCACCTTCAGCCCCACCTGGTAGTGGGCGACCTGCCCGTCGGCGATGGCGCCGCGCACCTGGGTGACCTCGAACCAGTCGAGGCCGCGCAGGGTCTGGGAGGCGCGTTCGATGCCGTTGCGGATCGCCTGGTCGACGCCCTCGGGCGAGGTGCCGACGATCTCGGTGACGCGGTAGACGTGATCGGACATGGCGTACGTCCTCCTAGCGGTACGAGTGTGCTCCCCGAGGCGGGTGTCGTCACCCAACCGTAATGGGCGGATTCGCCCTCAGCCTCTTGACCACCGATTTGGTCTATACCAGGGTGGTGCGTACACCCGTACGAGCGCGTGCGCTGCCCCCACACGTCGGGACCTGTCTCCCTCCTGTCCTCAGGCAGAAAGCGACCCACGTGAAGACCCGCTGTACGACCCTTGTCGTGTTCCTCGCCTCCGCCTCCCTCCTGACGGGCTGCGGACTGCTCCCCGGTGGCGACGACCGCGAGGAGGTCACGCTCTGGCTCATGAAGGGCAGTGCGACGGCGGGCTTCGTCGAGCGGTTCACGAAGGAGTTCGAGAAGGAGCACCCCTCCCTGAGCCTCAAGGTCGAGATCCAGGAGTGGGGCGGCATCACCGGGAAGGTCGACGAGGCGCTCAAGTCCGACGAGCACGACACCGCGCCCGACGTCATCGAGGTCGGCAACACCCAGGTCGCCCAGTACGTCGACGGCGGCGGCCTGGTCGACCTGACGCTGGAGTCGATGCGCGACCTCGGCATGGACGACTGGCTCCCCGGCCTCGCCGACCCCGGCCGGTTCGGCGGCTCCCAGTACGGCATCCCCTGGTACGCCGCCAACCGTGTCGTCATCTACAACAAGGACGTCTTCGCCGAGGCCGGCGTCAGCAAGCCCCCGAAGACCCGCGATCAGTGGCTCGCCGACACCGCCAGGATCAACGACTCCGGCAACCAGGGCATCTACCTCGCCGGCCAGGACTGGTACACCCTCTCCGGCTTCATCTGGGACGAGGGCGGCGACCTCGCCAAGGAGTCCGGCAACATCTGGGAAGGCACCCTGGACACCCCCGCCGCCCTGCGCGGCATGGACTTCTACCGGCAGCTCCAGGAACTGGGCAACGGCCCGAAGGACGCCGACGAGGAGAACCCGCCGCAGGCCGAGGTCTTCGCCAAGGGAGACGTCGGACAGATCATCACGGTCCCCGGCACCGCCCAGACCATCGTCGAGGAGAACCCCGCCCTCAAGGGCAAGCTCGGCTTCTTCCCCGTCCCCGGCAAGACCGCCGCCAAGCCCGGCGCCGTCTTCACCGGCGGCTCCGACCTGGTGGTCCGCGAGAAGACCGACAACCGCGCCGGGGCCGTCGAGCTGATCAAGGCGCTGGCCGGCGAGAAGTGGCAGATCGACCTCGCCAAGACGATGAACTACGTGCCCAACAAGACCACCCTCGCCGAGGCCGTCAGCGGCGACGAGGGGTCGGCCGCGATGGCCGAGGGCGCCGCGCACGGCCGGGCCACCCCCAACTCCCCGCGCTGGGCCGCCGTCGAGGGCGACAACCCGATCAAGGCGTACATGACCCAGGTGCTCACCGGCACCGACCCCGAGGCCGCCGCCGAGGCCGCCTCGAAGCGCATCACCAAGACGCTCGACCTGCGCACCCGCTGACCGCACGGCCGTACGCCCGGGGGAAGGAGATCCGTCCCCCGGGCGTACCGGCGCGTCAGGCCAGCGACAGCGACAGGGCGAACCGCCCCGCCCGGTCCGTCCACCAGCCGGCCGCCGTGAGCCCGGCCGCCGCCAGCTCCGCGCGGACGCCCTCCTCGCGGAACTTCGCAGACACCTCCGTACGCACCTCCTCGCCCTCGGCGAACTCCACCGCCAGATCCAGCGCCGGGATCTTCACCGTCGCCGCAGAGCGCGCCCGCAGCCGCATCTCGATCCACTCCCGCTCCGCGTCCCAGCGGGCCACGTGGTCGAAGCGGTCCAGGTCGAAGTCGGCGCCCAGCTCCCGGTTGACCACCCGCAGCACGTTCTTGTCGAACTCGGCCGTCACACCCCGCGCGTCGTCGTAGGCGGCGACCAGGGTCTCCTCGTCCTTCACCAGGTCGGTGCCGAGCAGCAGCCCGTCGCCCGGTGCCATCGACGCCCGCACCGAGGCCAGGAACTCCGCCCGCTCCCCGGGCAGCAGATTGCCCAGCGTCCCGCCGAGGAACGCCACAAGGCGTGGCCCCGGCAGCCCCTCGGGCAGCTCCAGCCGGCCGGTGAAGTCGGCGATCAGCGCGTGCACCCGCAGGCCCTGCCGTTCCCGCGCCAGGGCCTCCCCGGCCCCGCGCAGCGCGCTCTCGCTCACGTCCACCGGGACGTACGCCTCCAGGCCGGTGAGCGCGTCCAGCAGCAGCCGGGTCTTCTCCGAGGAGCCCGAGCCCAGCTCCACCAGCGTCCGGGCCGGGAGCGCCGCCGCGATCTCGCCGGCCCGGTCCGCGAGGATCTCCCGCTCGGCACGGGTCGGGTAGTACTCGGGGAGCCGGGTGATCTCCTCGAACAGTTCGCTGCCCCGCGCGTCGTAGAACCACTTGGGCGGCAGCGTCTTCGGCACCGAGGTGAGCCCGGCGCGGACGTCCGCGCGCAGGGCGGCGCCGGTGGCGTCCTCGGGCAGGGTGCGGGTGATGCGGAACGTGCTCACGCGGAGGGCTCCTTGAGGGGGAGGAGGGTGACTTCCCGGGCATCGGCGAGCAGCAGGGTGCGGTCCGGCACGGCCCGCCACCCCGGCTCGTCGTCGTAGGGCTCGGAGGCGACCACGCGGCCGCCGGCCGGTCCGGGACGGTGGAAGAGGGTGTCGCCCCAGGTGGTGGCGGCGATCGAGCGGCCGTCGGTCAGCAGCAGGTTGAGCCGGGAGCCGGGCGCGGCCGCCGCCACCGCCCGGACCGCCCCGCCGAGCGCGTCGCCCGGCCCCTCGCCACGCCGCAGCCGGTCCCGGACCAGCGCCCACACCAGGGCGGCGTCGCACCGGGACTCCAGCTCCAGCAGGGCCAGCGGCTCCAGCGAGGCGGCGGGCTTGGCCAGCGACTCCGGCCACCCGGCCACCGCCCCGTTGTGGCTGAACAGCCAGGGCCCGTCGGCGTACGGCGCGACCGCCGCCTCCGGGTCCGCGCCCGCCGCCGTCGCGTCACGGACCGCCGCCAGCAGGGCCGTACTGCGCACCACCCGCGCCAGATCGCCGAACGACGGGTCCGCCCAGATCGGGCCCGCCCGGCGGTAGCGCGCCGGGACCGGGTCGCCCGGCGCGTACCAGCCCAGGCCGAACCCGTCGGCGTTGACCGTGCCGTACCGCTGGTGGCGCGGCGCCCAGGACTGGCGGAACAGGCTGTGCTCCGGCGCCGAGACCAGCTCGCCCAGCGGCAGCGCCGGGCCCACGTAGGCCAGGTGACGGCACATCAGGACCGCCCCCGCCCGCTCACGCGGCGCCCTCGCCGGTGGCGGCGTCCCGGGCGGTGCGGAACCCGGCGAAGATCTGGCGGCGCACCGGCAGGTCCCAGTTGCGGAACGTGCCCCGGCAGGCGACCGCGTCCACCCCGAACGACCCGCCGCGCAGCACCTTGTGGGCGTCGCCGAAGAAGACCTCCGAGTACTCGCGGTACGGGAACGGCGCGAACCCCGGGTACGGCAGGAAGTCGCTCGCCGTCCACTCCCACACGTCGCCGATGAGCTGCCCGACGCCCAGCGGCGAACGGCCGGCCGGATAGGCCCCGGCGGGGGCGGGGCGCAGATGGCGCTGGCCCAGGTTGGCGTGGGCGGGGCCCGGGTCGGCGTCGCCCCACGGGTAGCGGCGCGCCCGTCCGGTGGCCGGGTCGAACCGGGCCGCCTTCTCCCACTCGGCCTCCGTCGGCAGCCGCCGCCCGGCCCAGCGGGCGTAGGCGTCCGCCTCGTACCAGCTGACGTGGACCACCGGCTCCTCGGCCGGTACCGGCTCCACCACACCGAACCGGCGCCGCAGCCAGGTCGTCCCCTCCCGCCGCCAGAACAGCGGCGCCCGCAGCCCGTGTTCGCGGACCATCCGCCACCCCGCCGGATGCCACCACCGCTCCTCGTCGTACCCGCCGTCGTCGAGGAACCGCAGATACGCCCCGCAGGTCACCGGGGCCGTGTCCAGCCAGAAGGCGGGCACGTCACGGCGGTGCGCGGGCCGCTCGTTGTCCAGCGCCCACGGCTCGGCCGAGGTGCCCATGGTGAACGGGCCGCCCGGCACCAGCGCCTCCGGGCCCGGCAGCGGCGCCTCCGGCGCGGGGCCGGGCGGCGCCGGGGCGTCCAGCACCGCCGGGCCGCGCCGCAGCTGATGGGTGATGAGCATCGTCTCGTCGTGCTGCTGCTCGTGCTGGGCCACCATGCCGAAGGCGAAGCCGGAGGCGGTCAGCCGCTCACCCTCCACCGGGGCCGCCGCCAGCACGTCCAGCGCCCGGCCCCGTACCTCCGCCGCGTACCGCCGTGCCTCCTCGGGAGCGAGCAGCGGCAGCGAGGGACGCTCGGCGCGCGGATGCTCGAACGCGTCGTACAGCGAGTCGATCTCGGGCCGCAGCGCCTCGCGCCCGCCCACCGCGCGCACCAGCCACAGCTCCTCCTGGTTGCCGATGTGGGCGAGGTCCCAGACCAGCGGGGACATCAGCGGGGAGTGCTGCGCCGTCAGGTCCGGGCCCTCCACGCAGTCGGTGAGCAGCGCGGTCCGCTCCCGCGCCGCGAGCAGCGCGGCCAGCGCCCGCTGCCGCAGCGCCTCGGGGCCGGCCGGGGGCTGCCCGGCGGCCTGCGGTGTGTCTGTGGACGAAGTCATGCCGGTGCGTCCTCTCCCCTGACCGTCCCGTGCGCGGGCGGCCCCTCGGCGGGCCCCCGGCCGGGGCGGATGTCCAGACAGGTGTCCAGGAAGTCGTCGGCGGGGCAGCGCCCCGCCCGCGGGTACCGCTCGGTGAACGCCGCCACCTGGGCGGTCAGCTCCTCGCCGGCGCCCAGGCGGGGCAGCGCCTGGAGCGCGGTGGCGAAGCAGGCCGTGGCCGCCTCCCGCAGCTCCGGGTCGGCGAGGCCCGAGCGGGCCGCCTCCTCCCACAGCGCGTTGTGCGGGGCCGGCCCGCCGGTGGCCCGCTCGGCCAGCGGTTTGACGATCCGGTACGCCGTCTCCGTCGCCTCGGCGTCGTCGAAGAGCGCGCAGGTCACCGCGAGGGGGACCCGCCACCCGTCCTCGCCGGGCTGCGCGTCGATCATCCGCAGCTCCAGGTGGCCGCGCGGGCGCACCGGCGGGAAGAGCGTCGTCAGGTGGTAGGCGAGGTCCTCCTCGGTGACCGGCCGGGGCCCCTTGCCGCGTACCCAGTCACGGAAGGTCAGCCCCTCGGGCGCGTCCCACGGCCCCTCCTCGGCGCGTACGCACATCACCGGGGCGTCCAGCACCCGCTCGGTCCAGGCGGCGCGGGGCTCCGCGTCCAGCGGCGGGGCGGCGGAGCGGCCGGGCTCGATCTCGGCCCACAGGGACTGCCGGGTCGACCGCCACCCGGTGAGCCGGCCCTCGTGGACGGGGGAGTTGGCGAAGGCGGCGACCAGCACCGGCCCCAGGAGATGGGCGAGGTGCCACCGCCGGTGGTGGCCCTGCGGCCCCGGCTCCTCGTACCCCGCGTCCAGGCAGACCTGGACCGAGGCTGAGGAGCGCATCATGTGCCGGCCGGCGGGTCCCGCCCGGTCGAGGTAGCGCTCCATCGCGTCGTAGCGCGGCTCCCGCAGCAGCCGCTCGCCGGGGAGGGAGGGTTCGGTGCCCAGTCCCGTCACCCGCAGGCCGAGGGCGGCCAGCGCCCCGCGCAGCACCACCATGTCGGCGGAGACCTGTTCCACGCAGACGGCCAGCGAGGGCGCGGGCGCGGAGCTGAGTTCGAGCTGGCCACCGGGCTCCACGGTGAACAGCGAGTTCAGCGGCAGGTCCTTGAGGACCGTGTGGGCCGCGCGCAGCCGGTCGGCGGAGACCTCGCGCAGCGGGTCGGCCGCGTCGTGCACGAGCCATTCCAGCTCCACCCCCACCTTGCGGGGCGGGCCGGTCTTGAAACAGATGCCTCGTACCAGGTCCGAGAAGGACTCCTCGCCCAGACCCGTTCCGGGAGGCGAGGTCCCGGGCCAGGCGGGCGCGCCGCCGTCGGGCGGGGGCGAGGAGGCGGACGAGGGGATAGACGACTGGGACATGGACGCACTCCTTGTGGGAGGACCGCCGTGGTGCACGGCGCTCCGCAGGCGGGCGCGCCGTGGTGTCACCCGTCCAGCCAAGACGCTCGGCGCGCATCGCACAACCGCGCCTCCCGGCCGGGCCGGTGATCCGGAAAAGGAGTTGTGCCCCGTAAATCCCGGCCGACACCATGGCACTCCCGGCCGCCGTGCCGGTGGCCGGTACCGGCGTGCCCGCGAGCGGCCGGAGGACCAGCGACAGGAGCGGCGTGAGCGCACGACTGCGGGCGACGGCCCGCGAGACCCAGGAGATCGTTGCCCGGGGCGGGTATCACGCCCCGTCCGGAATCTGGCGCGATCTGTCCGGTCAGCTGGCTCTCGCCCGCGAGGGAACCCGGCTCCACGGACCCGGACCGGTCCCCGTCCCGGACACCCCGCGCGCCACCACCGCCGTCACCGCCGTCACCGTCACCGGGGAGTCCACCACCACCGCCGTCCTGCGACTGGCGGCCGAGGAGGGCGGCCCGGTCGCCGCGCTCAACTTCGCCTCCGCCCGCAACCCCGGCGGCGGCTACCTCAACGGCGCCCAGGCCCAGGAGGAGGCGGTCTGCCGCGCCTCCGCCCTCTACGACTGCCTGCTGCGCGCCCCCGCCTACTACGCCCACCACCGCGAGCACCGGGACGCCCTCTACTCCGACCGGGTCATCTTCGCGCCCGGCGTGCCGGTCTTCCGCGACGACCGGGGCGCCCTGCTGGAGACCCCGCGCACCGCGGGTTTCCTCACCAGCCCAGCCCCCAACGCGGGCGTCCTGCGCCGCACCGACCCCGCCCGGGCGGAGGCCGAGGTGGGGCCCGCGCTCGCCCGCCGGGCCGAGCGCGTCCTGGAGGTGGCCGCCGCCCAGGGGGTGCGCAGGCTGGTGCTGGGCGCCTGGGGCTGCGGCGTCTTCCGGAACGACCCGGCCGAGGTGGCCGGCGCCTTCCGGCGGCTGCTCACCGCACCCGGCGCGCGGTTCGGGGCCACCTTCGACACGGTGGTCTTCGCGGTCCTGGACCGGTCGAAGGCCGGCACCACCCGGTCCGCCTTCGAGAGGACCTTCGCCCCGGAGGGGCCCTGACCGGGCCGCTCCGGGGCCCCGACGGTTCCTCGGGGCTACTTCCAGCCGTACCGCTCGCGCAGCCGCAGCACCACCAGGTTGAAGCGGCCCCGGTCCAGCGCGCACGCCTCGCGCCGCATCCCCGCCTCGTGGACCCGCAGCACCCGGTCGACCGCGACCCACGACGGGCGCTCCTCGCGGTCCCAGGGGCCGGTGCCGATCGCCACGAAGTCGTTGTCGCCGCGCCGGTCCTTGCTGGTCAGCTGGACGGCCAGCAGCGTGCCCGCCCGCTCCCGCGCCACCACCAGCACCGGCCGGTCCTTGCCCCGGCCGTCGTTCTCCTCGTACGGGACCCAGGTCCAGACGATCTCCCCGGGATCGGGGTCGCCGTCCGTCTCGGGCGCGTACTCGGTCCGTACCGCGCCGACGCGGCGCGGGTCGGCCTCGACCGTCGCCGTGGCGCCTTCGCGGCCGGGGGAGGGGGAAAGGGGCTGGTCACCGGTGTCGATAGTCACCCGCGCCACGGTAGGCCCCGCCGCCCGCAACCCGTCCACCGGGTACGGGTGTTCACCGGACCGCCACCTCGGAGCCGCCACAGGCCGCCGGACACGGCGAAGGCGGGGCCGTACCGGCACGGCGGTACGGCCCCGCCTTCGAGGGCCTGGCGGACAGCAGGGGCGGCTGGTCAGCCCTGCGCGTCCGGCTGGTCGCCCTTGCCCTCGGCGGCCTGTGCCTCGGCCACCGACTTGTGGACCTCCTGCATGTCCAGGGCGCGGGCCTGGCCGATGACGTCCTCCAGGGCCTCCGCGGGGAGCGCGCCGGGCTGAGCGAAGACCGCCACCCGGTCGCGGACGATCATCAGGGTCGGGATCGACTGGATGCCGAAGGCGGCGGCCAGCTCCTGCTGCGCCTCGGTGTCGACCTTGCCGAAGACCAGGTCAGGGTGGGTTTCCGAAGCCGCTTCGTAGACCGGTGCGAACGAACGGCACGGACCGCACCAGGACGCCCAGAAGTCGATGAGGACGAACTCGTTGTCCATCACCGTCTGGTCGAAGTTCTCCTTGGTGAGTTCCACAGTGCTCATGAGGTCGTACCTTCCTGCTGACTGCTGAACCGCCTCGCACAACGGCGCGAGCGGCGCTTGTATTCCGTATCCGGGTGCCGCTACCCGTGTGGCCACGGCGCACACCCCCCGTCACACTGGCGCCATGACGCATGCCCGAACGGACGACACGCCCGCCCCCGCGCAGACCCCTGACCACACCTACGACGTGGTCGTCATCGGCGCCGGACCGGTGGGCGAGAACGTCGCCGACCGCGCCCGGGCCGCCGGCCTGAGCGCCGCGATCGTCGAGAGCGAGCTGGTCGGCGGCGAATGCTCGTACTGGGCGTGCATGCCCAGCAAGGCCCTGCTCCGCCCGGTGCTCGCCCAGGCCGACGCCCGCAGACTGCCCGGACTGGAGCGGATGACGGCGGGCCCGCTCGACACCCGTGCCGTCCTCGACCGCCGGGACAGCTTCGCCTCGGACTGGAAGGACGACGGCCAGGTGGAATGGGTCGACTCCACCGGCACCGACCTGTACCGCGGCCACGGCCGCCTCGCCGGGCAACGCCGGGTCACCGTGACCGGCGCCGACGGCCGGGTCACCACCCTCGCCGCCCGGCACGCCGTCGCCCTGTGCACCGGCACCCGGGCCGCCCTCCCCGATCTGCCCGGCATGGCCGCCGCCCGCCCCTGGACCAGCCGCGAGGCCACCAGCGCCGAGGAGGTGCCCGGGCGGCTCGCCGTCGTCGGCGGCGGGGTGGTCGGCGCCGAGATGGCCACCGCCTGGCAGGGCCTGGGCGCGCGGGTCACCCTGCTGGTCCGGGGCGAGGGGCTGCTCGCCGGGATGGAGCCGTTCGCCGGCGAACTGGTCGCCGAGAGCCTGCGCGCCGCCGGGGCCGACGTCCGCACCGGCGTCTCCGTCACGGCCCTGGACCGCGACGCCTCCGGCGTCACCCTCACCCTCGACGACGGCTCCACCCTCCAGGCGGACGAGGTTCTCTTCGCCACCGGCCGCACACCCCGCACCGGCGACCTCGGCCTCGACACGGTGGGCCTGACCCCCGGCGACTGGCTCACCGTCGACGACACCCTCAGGGTCACCGGCAGCGACTGGCTCTACGCGGTCGGCGACTGCAACCACCGCGCCCTCCTCACCCACCAGGGCAAGTACCAGGCCCGCGTCGCCGGCGCGGCCATCGCCGCCCGCGCCCAGGACCGCCCCCTGGACACCGGCGCCTGGGGCGCCCACAGCGCCACCGCCGACCACGCCGCCGTCCCGCAGGTGGTCTTCACCGACCCCGAGGCAGCCTCGGTCGGCCTCACCCTCGCCCAGGCCGAAGCAGCGGGCCACCGCGTCCGCGCCGTCGACCAGGACCTCGCCGCCGTCGCCGGCGCCGCCCTCTTCCGCGACGACTACCGAGGCCGCGCCCGCATGATCGTCGACCTAGACCGCGACATCCTCCTCGGCGTCACCTTCGTCGGCCCCGGCACCGCCGAACTCCTCCACTCCGCCACCATCGCGGTCGCCGGGCAGGTCCCGATCGCCCGCCTGTGGCACGCGGTCCCGCCGTATCCGACGATCAGTGAGGTGTGGCTGCGGCTGCTGGAGGCGTACCGGGGGTGAGAACGCCGCGTCCCCTGTCGCCGCCCACCGGGCGGTGACAGGGGACGCGGCGTCGGCCGGGGTCAGCCGGTGAACGCGCTGATCGCCTCCACCAGGGACCAGATCGCCAGGCCCGCCATGCAGAGCCCGCCGATCCGCTGGACGGTCTTGAGGGGGACGCGCTGGGCGATGAAGCGGCCGGCCAGGAGTGCAAGCGCTGAGACCGACATGAGGGCGGCGGCGGCGCCGATGGCGGTGGACAGGGTGCCGTTGGTGGCCGCCAGATTGGCGGTGGTGATCTGCGTCAGGTCGCCCCACTCGCTGATGAAGACGGCCATGAACGCCGTGGTGTAAACGGGCCAGAAGCCGGTGACGGTCTTGGCGGCGCCCTCCTCGTCCTCGTCGTCGTCCCCGCCGCGCAGCAGCATGAAGGCGCCGAAGGCGAAGAGCAGGGCGGAGACCAGGCGCACGATCCAGTCGGGCAGCAGTCCGATGAGGCTGCCCGCGCCGACCGCGATGGCCACATGGACCAGGAAGGCGGTGGAGGTGCCGAACCAGACGTAGAGCGGGCGCATCCGGGTGCCCATGGCGAGCGAGGCGAACATCGTCTTGTCCGGCAGCTCGGCGAGGAAGATCAGCCCGAAGGCGGTGACGAGCGCCAGGGGGTCGAGACTCATTCCGGGGGCTTTCTGTACGGGGCCGGGCCCCGGATCGTCCCCGTGAGGCCCCGCAGGACCAGCGACGGGAGGACCGCTCGGCCCGGCACGACGGACCGCACCCGCTCTGCTGCGGGCACGGCTTCATGCCTTGGCCGAAGGTCTCGTCCACCGCCCGCCTCTCACGGCGTGCGGCCCGGCGGCCGGGCAGTCCGCGGTGGCGGACGGCCAGTATGTCGACCGGCGGTGTTGCGGGACTACTCCCCTTCGCTGTGCTCCACGGTACCCCACCCGTGCAGCGGCCCGGAAGCGGCCGTCTCAGGCCGGGATGCCCCGCCCGAAGAGGGTGTCCATCTTCTCCCGGAACTCGTGCCGGCGCTGCTTGCGGTGGTCGTGGCGGGCCCGGCGCACGGCCTCCTCCGCCGCCCGCTCCGCGGACTCGACCTCCGCCCGTACCTCCTCCACCGGTACGGCCACCACCGTGCCGCCGAGCCGTCCGGCGAGATCGTCGGCGGCGGCGGGGGAGTAGCCCGGGGCCTCCACCAGGAGCAGGTTCTTGCCGTCGTCCACGTTCTTGCTGAGTACCGTCAAGGCGTCGTGGGTGTGCTCGGCCTCCTCGGTGTCGGCGGTCGCCCCGGCCACGGTGCCCAGGCCCCACCCGAAGAGCACCCCGATCGGGCCGCCGAGGATGCCGACCAGCGCGCCGATGGCGCCGCCGGTCAGGGCCGCCGTCCCCGCCCGCGGCTCGTAGTCCTCCGGCACCGAGAGGACGCCGTCCGCGCTGCGCTCGATGATGGCCGCCCGGGTGACCTCGGGCACGGCCTTGATCTCGGAGAAGGCGCGGTAGGCGGCGCTGGGGTCGGTGAAGGTGAAGAAGAGGACGTTGTCCGAGGGCGGGGTCATGGAAGGCTCCGATCCGGTGCGACTGCGGGACCCGTCCGGCGGACCCGGCCGCCGGGGGCGCGGCGAGCGCCACGGCCATCCAAGCTGAACCGGGCGAACGCCGCATCCGGGACACCGTCCGCCGGGTGGCGGGCGGTCCGGGTCAGGCCGGGCGCAGGGCGACGCCCGCCTCCGGGGAGTCCAGGGAGAAGGTCAGCGTCTCCTGGAGGTAGAGCCGTACGGTCTCCGCGTCGTGGTCGAGGTAGCCGATCGAGAGGTCCTGGCCCAGATAGAGGGAGAAGTCCCCGCCGCGCAGGGAGACGACGGCGCCGCCCTCGATGCCGGGCGCCCAGATGATCTGCCCCACTCCCAGCAGCCGCGCCAGGTGGCTCAGGACCGGGTAGCCGTGGTCGGAGGTCTCGTTGACCGCCGTGTACGCGGTGGCGCCGAGCAGCAGGGCGTACGGTCCCGCCACGCCCGCCAGCCGCAGGGCGGTCAGGGCCTGGCTGACGAGGTCCGGGTAATCGGTGACGGCCTCCGGCAGGTGCAGCTCGGGGTGGGAGCTGCCGCCGCGGATGCCGGTGACCGAGGCGTCCGGCCAGCCCTCGAAGACGGCCCGGTCCTCGGCCATGGCCACCGCCCGGGCGGCGTCCTTCGCCGGGTCCCAGTCGGAGTCCCGCGAGCCGCGCTCCACGTCGTCGATGTCCTGCCGCTGCAGCGTGAACGGGCGGCGCAGCTCGATCAGCGGCAGCGAGGCGTGCAGCCGGGCGCGCAGTCCGTCGCCGGGCGAGGTGATCTCGGTGAGGTGGCCCGTGGTGACGGCGGCCCGGTCCGGGCCGGTGGGCCCGTCGACGTCCACCACGCGCCGCCCGGCCAGGTGCTCCTTGAAGGTGCGGCGCACCTCGTCCTCGATCTCGGCCCAGGCGGCGGCGGAGACCGGCGCCAGGTCGCGGTGCAGGTTGTTCATGACGTCCTCCGGGGGTTGAGGCTGCCGATCCGCAGTGAGGTGTCGGCCGGCGCGGGGGCGGGCACCGTCTCGCGGGCGGGCGCGGCGGCCTCGTCCCGCTCCGCGTCCGGGGCCTCGGCGGCGGACGCCCCGGGCGCGGGCGGCGGGTCGTCCAGGAAGCCGGCGTCGGGCACGAAGTACTGGGAGCCGGTGACGGCGGTCGAGAAGTCGAGGATGCGGTCGTGCCGGGCCTCGTCGGTGCCCAGGAACATGTTCCGCAGCATCTGCTCGGTGACGGCGATGTCGGCGGAGTAGCCGATGAAGTAGGTGCCGAAGGCGTTCTCGCCGAGCGTGCCGAAGGGCATGTTGAGCCGCCTGATCTGCCGCTCCGTCCCGTCCGGCTCGGTGATGGTGTTGAGCGCGACGTGCGAGTCGGCGGGCTTCACGTCGTCGGGCAGCTCGATGTCCTCCAGCTTGGTACGGCCGATCACCCGCTCCTGCTCCTCGACCGGCAGCGCGTTCCAGGTGGAGAGGTCGTGCAGGTACTTCTGCACGACGACGTGGCTGCCGCCCTGGAACTCCGGGTCCTCGTCGCCGACCACCACCGCGGTGAGCGCGGCGTTGCCCTCCGGGTTCTCGGTGCCGTCGACGAAGCCCATCAGGTCGCGCTCGTCGAAGTACTTGAAGCCGTGCACCTCGTCGGCGACGGTCACGGCGCTCCGCAGCCGGTCCATCAGCCGGGCGGCCAGCTCGAAGCAGAGGTCGGCCCGGCGGGCGCGGATGTGGAACAGCACGTCGCCCGGGGTGGACGGGGCGGTGTGGCGCGGCCCGCGCAGTTCCTTGAAGGGGTGGAGCCCGGCCGGGCGCGGCCCGGTGAACAGGCGCCCCCAGGCGTCCGAACCGATCCCCGCCACACAGGTCAGGCCGGCGTCCGGCACCCGGAAGCCCACGGAGCGGCGGAGCGCCGACACGTCCTGGAGGAGGTCGTACACCGTCTCCTCCCCGCCCGGGTCGATGGTCAGCACCAGGAAGATGGCGCTCTCCGTGATCGGGGTGAGGACGGCCTGCGGCTCGGGCGGCGGGCTGGAGTACGGGGACGGTGCGCTCATGAGGGGGCGACTCCCGGGGCGGTGGCGGCGACGGCCCGGACGGGCGTCCGGTCGGCCCACGCTATCTGGGGCCGCCCCCGGTGACCGTGCGTGCCGCTCACCATCCTCGGCAGCACGGCGCCCGCACGCGGGCCGGGCGCGGCCGAACGGGGGTCCGTCCGTACCGCGCCCGGCGCCGGTGGTGCCCGGTCAGCGTGCCGCGGCGCTCGGGCCCAGCTCCGCGAAGTCGCCGCTCATCGCGGCGGCCATCCGCAGGTAGGGGCGGGCCTCGTCGTTCCGGCCCTGCCGCTCCAGGGTCCGGCCGAGCAGCAGCGTCGCGTAACTCTCGACCGGGTCGGCCGCCAGCAGGGTGCGCAGCTCCCGCTCCGCCCGGTCCCAGCGGTCCGCGGGCGTCCCGAACTCGAAGTAGGTCTCGGTCACGCTCTTCCCTCCTGCCGTACGACTGCGGGCCGTACTCCGCTCCCGGCGCCGTTGCCGGGGAGTGCGCCCACTCCCGACAACAGCGGCGGTTGGTTGAACATTCCACCACCTTCGCGGGCCGGTGCCGGATGCGCCGCCCGCCCGCCCGCGAGACGCTGAGGAACGGACCCGTACCGGAGGGAGCCGCCGTGGACCCCGAACACGCGCTGGACCGGATCGCCTTCCTCCTGGAGCGCGCCCAGGAACCCACCTACCGGGTCCGCGCCTTCCGTACCGCCTCCGCCGTCCTGCGCGAGCACGGGCCCGACGAGATCCGCGACCGGGCGGCCGACGGCACGCTGGAGAAGCTCAAGGGGATCGGCCCGAAGACCGGGAAAGTCATCCGCGAGGCCCTCGACGGCCGGACCCCCGCCTACCTCCGGAGCCTGGAGGAGGAGGCCGCGAAGGCACCCCTCGCCGAGGGCGGAGACGCCCTGTACGCCGCGCTGCGCGGCGACTGCCACCTGCACTCCGACTGGTCCGACGGCGGCAGCTCCATCGAGGAGATGGGCCGCGCGGCCATCGCACTCGGCCACGAGTGGGCCGTCCTCACCGACCATTCCCCCCGCCTCACCGTCGCCCACGGGCTGACCGCCGGCCGGCTGCGCCGTCAGCTCGACACGGTGGCCGCCCTCAACGCGGAATGGGCGCCCTTCCGCCTGCTCGCCGGCATCGAGTGCGACATCCTCGAGGACGGCACCCTCGACCAGGAGCCGGAGCTGCTGGACCGCCTCGACCTGGTCGTCGCCTCCGTCCACTCCAAGCTGCGGATGGACGCCCCCGCCATGACCCGGCGCCTGCTCGCCGCCGTCAGCAATCCGCACACCGACGTCCTCGGCCACTGCACCGGCCGCCTCATCACCGGCCGCACCCGCCCGGAGTCCGCCTTCGACGCGGAGGCCGTCTTCGCCGCCTGCGCCGAGTCCGGCACCGCCGTCGAGATCAACAGCCGCCCCGAACGCCTAGACCCCCCGCTCCGCCTGATCCGCGCCGCCCTCGACGCCGGCGCCCTCTTCGCCGTCGACACCGACGCCCACGCCCCCGGGCAGCTCACCTGGCAGCGCCTGGGCTGCGCCCGCGCCGAGGAGTGCGGCGTACCGGCGGAGGACGTCATCACGACCTGGACCGCCGACGAACTGCTGGAGTGGGCCGGGCAGAGCTGACGGGCACGGCCCGGCAGCCCTCGGCGGCCCCCGCGACGCGGCCCCTGTTCCGCCGGACGGGCGGCGTTCCCGCTCCCGGGCTCCTCCAATGGAGGGACCCGCCGACCGTGCCCCGCCCGGACGGGGCACTGATCCCCAACGGGCGGCGGGGCCACCCCCCGCCCTCCGCGTTCCCCGGCCCGTCGCGGGAGCGTCCAGCAGCGAGCCGGAGGAGAGGACCGCAGTGGGCCGCACCGAAGACCCCACGGCCACCGCCGCTCCGGACGGCCCCCACACCACCCGCGCCGGCCCCGGCGGGGCACACCCCGGACCGCACCCCCAGGTCGCCGCCGCCGACCGCGACATCAACGGCACCGTGGGCGCCCTGCTCCACACCCTCCTCGCCGAGCGCCTGAGCGAGGCGTGCGCCACCGACCCCGTCTCCGGGCGGGACATCGCCGAGCGGATCGCGCGGTTCACCTCGCTCGGCGGGCGCCGGCTGCGGCCCGCCCTGCTCTGGTGGGCGCTGCGGGCCTGCGCGCTGCCCGACGGCGACCGGGCGCGGGCCGCGCTCCGGGTGGGTGCCGCCGTCGAACTCCTCCAGACCTGCGCCCTCGTCCACGACGACGTCATGGACAGCTCACGGCTGCGCCGGGGCCGCCCCGCCCTGCACGTCTCCCTCGCCGACCAGTACGGGGCGGCCGGCACCGACCTGTTCGCGGGGGCGGCGGCCGTGCTCGCCGGCGACCTGGCCCTCGCCTGGGCGGAGGACACCCTCGCCGAGACCGAACTCCCCGACCCGGTACGGCGCCGGGTGCGAGCGGTGTGGCGGGTGATGCGCGGCGAGATGGTCGCGGGCCAGTACCTCGACCTGCACGGCCAGGTCACCGCCGACCGCTCGGCCCTGCTCGCGCTGCGCACCGCCCGGCTCAAGAGCGCCCAGTACTCCGCCTCCCGGCCGCTGGAGCTCGGCGCCGTCCTCGCCGGGGCCGAGCCCGCGCTCACCCGGCGCCTCGCCGAGGCCGGCGCCCCCGCCGGGCTCGCCTTCCAGCTCCGCGACGACCTGCTGGGCGTCTTCGGCGACCCGTCCCGCACCGGGAAACCGGCCGGCGACGACATCCGCGAGGGCAAACCCACCCTCCTCGTCGCCCTCGCCCACGCCCGGGCCACCGCGCGGGGCCGCCTCGCCGACGTGGCCGTCCTGGAGGCGGCGCTCGGCGACCCCGCCCTCACCCCGGCCGGCCTCGACGCCGTACGCGAGGTCCTGGAGTCCACCGGCGCCCGCGCCGCCGTCGAGGAGCGCATCGGCCGGATGGCCTGCCGCGCCCTGGCCCGCCTGGACGCCCTGCCGCTCGACCCGGTGGCGGGGGAGCGGCTGCGCGGACTGCTCCGGCTCGCCGCCGGCACCACCCCGGAGCCCGGCCACACGCCCCACCACCCCGAGCGAGAGGCAGGGCATGCGGACACTGCACGGCCCCACTGACCACGTAGTCGTCGTCGGCGCCGGGCTCGCGGGCCTGTCGGCCGCCCTGCACCTGCTCGGCGCCGGCCGCCGCGTCACCCTCGTCGAACGCGAGGCCCTGCCCGGCGGCCGGGCGGGCCGCACCGACCTCGGCGGCTACCAGGTCGACACCGGGCCGACCGTCCTGACCATGCCGCACCTGGTCGAGGAGGCGTTCGCCGCCGTCGGCACCCGCCTCGCCGACCACCTCCACCTCACCGAACTCCACCCCGCCTACCGCGCCCACTTCGCCGACGGCAGCCGCCTCGACGTCCACACCCGGCCCGAGCCGATGGAGGAGGAGATCCGCCGCTTCGCCTCCGCTGGCGAGGCGGCCGGGTACCGGCGGCTGCGCACCTGGCTGGAACGGCTCTACGCCCTCCAGATGCGCCGCTTCATCGACGCCAACTTCGACTCACCGCTCGCCCTGCTCACCCCCGACCTCGCCCGCCTCGCCGCCCTCGGCGGCTTCGGCCGGATGGACGCCCAGGTCGGCCGGTTCATCCGCGACGAACGGCTCCGCCGCGTCTTCACCTTCCAGGCGCTCTACGCGGGCGTCCCCCCGGCCCGCGCGCTGGCCGCCTACGCGGTCATCGCCTACATGGACACCATGGCCGGCGTCCACTTCCCGCGCGGCGGCATGCACGCCCTGCCCCGCGCCATGGCCGAGGCCGCCACCGGGGCGGGCGCCGAGATCCACTACGGCCACACCGTCCAGGCCCTGGAGCGCACCGGCGAGCGGATCACCGCCGTCCGCACCGACCGCGCCCGCATCCCCTGCGACGCCGTCGTCCTCACCCCCGACCTGCCCACCGCCTACCGCCTGCTCGGCCGCACCCCGCGCCGCGCCGTCCCGCTGCGGCACTCCCCGTCGGCGGTGATCCTGCACGCCGGGACCGACCGCACCTGGCCCGGCCTCGGCCACCACACCCTCTCCTTCGGCCGCGCCTGGCACACCACGTTCGACGAACTCACCCGCCACGGACGCCCGATGAGCGACCCCTCACTGCTCATCACCCGGCCCACCGCCACCGACCCCTCCCTCGCCCCCGCCGGACGCCACCTCCACTACGTCCTCGCCCCCTGCCCCAACACCGACATCGGCCCCGGCACCCAGGAGTGGACCGCGCTCGCCCCCGGCTACCGCGACCACCTCCTGCGCGTCCTGGACTCCCGCGGCCTGCCCGGCATCGGCGCCGCCATCGAGGCCGAAGCCCTGGTCACCCCCGTCGACTGGGCCGCGCAGGGGCACGCCGCCGGCACCCCCTTCTCCGCCGCCCACACCTTCGCCCAGACCGGCCCGTTCCGCCCCCGCAACCTGGTGCGCGGCACCGCGAACGCCGTCCTGGCGGGCTGCGGCACCACCCCCGGCGTCGGCGTTCCCACCGTGCTGATCTCCGGCCGGCTCGCCGCCGCCCGCGTCACCGGCCTCCCCGGCGGCACACCCCGGCCCCGCCGCACCGCCCCCGCCGCCGCGACCGCCGGAGGCGGAGCATGAGCGCCCGCGAACTCGACGCCGCCCAGATCACCGACCCCGCCCTGCGCGCCGCCTACCGCACCTGCCGCACCCTCAACGCCCGCCACGGCAGGACGTACTTCCTCGCCACCCGGCTGCTCCCCGTCGAACGCCGCCCGGCCGTGCACAGCCTCTACGGCTTCGCCCGCCACGCCGACGACATCGTCGACGACCTCGGCACCTCGGCCACCACCGGGGAACGCGCCGCCGCCCTCGACCGCCTGGACCGGCGCCTGGCCGCCGGACTGCGCACGGGCACCAGCGACGAGCCGGTGGTCCACGCCCTCGCCGACACCGTCCGCCGCTACGCCATCGACCACCGGCACTTCCACGACTTCATGGCCTCGATGCGCAGCGACCTCACCGTCACCGACTACCCGGACCTCGCCGCGCTGAGCCGCTACACGCACGGCTCCGCCGCCGTCATCGGCCTCCAGATGCTGCCCGTCCTCGGCACCGTCGTCCCCCGCGAGGAGGCCGCCCCCTACGCCGCCGGCCTCGGCGTCGCCTTCCAGCTCACCAACTTCCTCCGCGACGTCGGCGAGGACCTCGACCGGGGCCGGATCTACCTCCCCGCCGACCTCCTCGCCGCCCACGGCGTCGACCGCGCCCTGCTGTGCTGGAGCCGCGCCACCGGCCACCGCGACGCGCGCATCACCCGCGCCCTGCGCGAGGCCGCCGCCGTCACCCGCGAGATCTACCACCGGGCCGCCCCCGGCATCGCCCTGCTCGACCCCGTCGCCCGCCCCTGCATCCGCACCGCCCACATCCTCTACGGCTCCATCCTCGACGCGGTCGCCGCCGACGGCTACGCCGCCGTCCACCGCCGGGCCGTGGTGCCCCGCCGTCGCCGCGCCGCCGTCGCCGCCGACGGCCTCGCCCGCCTCGCCGCCGCCCGTCGCCGCCACCGCCGCGCACCCGCCCCGAAGGTGGAGGCATGAGCCCCCTCCCGCTCCGGCTGCGCCGCGACCCCGTGCCCTGGGACCTGATGCGGCCCACCTGGCGCGAGGCCCGGCCGCCGCTGATCGCCGCCGCCCTCGCCCGCGCCCAGGCCGCCGCCAGCGGCAACTGGTACGTCATCGGCGCCTCCCGCGACCTGCCCCCGGGCGGTGGACGCCCCCTCGGCCGCACCGTCGCCGGTGTCGAGGTGGTCGCCTGGCGCACCGCCGACGGCATCCTCGTCGCGGGCCCGGGCGCCTGCCCGCACCTCGGCGCGCCCCTGCGCGACAGCCCGGTACAGTGCGGCACCCTGGTCTGCCGCTGGCACGGACTGCCCCTGGACGGCGCCCCGTTCGCCGGCTGGCACCCCTACCCCGCGTACGACGACGGCGTACTGCTCTGGGTGCGGCTGGACGAGGCGGGCGGTGAGGCTCCGCTGGACCGGCCGGTGCTCCCGGCCCGCCCCGACCCCCGTACCGCCGTCGACGCCGTCTACACCGCCGTCGGCCGGTGCGAGCCCGAGGACGTCGTCGCCAACCGGCTCGACCCGTGGCACGGGGCCTGGCTCCACCCGTACTCCTTCGTGGACCTGCGCGTCCTCGACGTGCCCGGTGCCGATGCCGCCGCCCCCGACGAGGGGTTCACCGTGGAGGTCTCCTTCAAGGTGGCGGGCCGCGCCGTCGTCCCCGTCCAGGCCGTCTTCACCGCGCCCGAACCCCGCACGGTCGTCATGCACATCACCCAGGGGGAGGGCGTCGGCTCGGTCGTCGAGACCCACGCGACCCCGCTCACCCCCGACGCGACGGGCCGCCCCCGCACGGCCGTCGTGGAGGCCGTCATCGCCGCCTCCACCCGCCCCGGCTTCACCGCAGCCCGCCTCGCCGCCCCTCTCCTCCGCCCCTTCATGCGCGCCACCGCCGCCCGCCTGTGGCGCGACGACCTCGCCTACGCGGAACGCCGTTGGGCGCTCAGGGCGGCGGGACGGTTCCCGGGCTGAGGCGGGGGCGTCTCCCTGGCCTAGGTCCAAAGTCGCCTGGTGCGTGGGGACGGGGGCGCGTGATGATGCCGCGCATGATCGACCCTCACCGGCTGCTGGCCTTCTGCACGATGTCCGTCCTGCTCTCCGCCGTTCCGGGCCCCAGCGTGCTCTTCGTCGTCGGCCGGGCCCTGGCCCACGGGCGCCGGACCGCGCTGGCCTCGGTGCTCGGGAACGCCCTGGGCGGTTACGCCCTGGTCGTGGCGGTCGCCCTGGGCATCGGCACCCTGGTCGAGACCTCGGCCCTGGTCTTCGGCCTGATCAAGTTCGCCGGGGCCGCCTACCTCATCCACCTCGGGGTGAAGGCGGTACGGGCGAGTTGGCGCAGCCGGGACCGCGCCGCCGCTTTCGCCCCGGCGCCCTCCGGCGAGCGGGGCTCGGTCCGGGCCGGCTTCCTGGTCGGCGTGACCAATCCGAAGAGCGTCGTGTTCCTCACCGCGATGCTGCCCCAGTTCGTCGACCGGGAGGCCGGCCACGTCACCCTCCAGATGCTGGTCCTCGGACTGGCCGGAGCGGTGCTGGCCCTGGTCTCCGACGGCCTCTGGGGCCTGACGGCCTCCGCCGCCCGGACCTGGTTCGGCCGCTCGCCCCGGCGCATGGCGATGGTCGGCGGCGCGGGCGGCCTGGCCATGATCGGCCTGGGCACGACGGTGGCGGTCACCGGCCGGGCCGACTAGGCAGACCGGGCAGCCGCCGGTTCCCTACGCCCGCCCCCACTCCTCGTACCGCCCCCGCATCACCGCACTGGCCGCCGGCCCGGCGGTGAACACGTACGCCTCGCTGTCGTCGAGCCGCTCACCGGTCCGCGCGCCGACCACCACCGGTTCGGCCTCCTGGCCGGTGGTGAAGTCGACCAGGGCGACGATCACCGGGCGCAGGGAACGGCCGCCTTCGGTGAGGGCGTACTGGTGGCGGACCGGGCCGGCCCGGTACGGGCGGCGTTCCAGCAGGCCGTCGGCGACCAGGGGCTGATCGGCCGCCTCGGCATCGCTCCCTGACGGCCGGTTCGCCTACCGGCTTGCGAGCCGTGCCAGCCCCCGTAGCAGCGCCGAGCGCCCGCGGTCGGGCACCGTCCACAGGTGCTGGCCGCGTACGCCCCAGCGCTGGAGCAGGGCGTTGGAGGCGAGGAAGCCGGAGGTGGCCGCGCGTTCCATCAGGGCGACGGGCAGGCCGGTGCGGACCAGGTCGCCCGCGACGACCACCGACGGGTCGGGGGTGCTGACGGTGGGCCGGTCCGCGTAGCCGCCGACGGGGAAGTGCGGGCAGTCCTCGAACCACAGATCGCGCCGGTCCACCACCAGCGCGTCCCGGGTCTCCGGGTAGACCTTCGCCAACTCCTCGGTCAGACGCAGCTGTTCGGCCTTGCGATCGCAGCCGGGAGAGGTGGCGTACGCGTGGAGTTCCACCACCGAGCCGCCGGTGCGGGCCGCCCAGCGCGCCGCCTCGCCCTCCCAGCGCTCCAGCACGCTGACGTTGTCCAGCGGCCCGTACCCGCTGGTGCCGAGGAAGCCGGGACGGCCCGCGTCGACGGGGCGGTCCAGCCACAGGCGGCTGACGAGGAACGGGGGAGCGGTCCGCAGCCCGGCCACCCGGCGGCGCCAGCGTGCGTCGGCGAGGTCCGGGGAGGCGGCGGCCAGGTGGCGCAGGCCGCCGGTGTCCAGGGCCAGCACCACGGCGTCGACCGGTACCGTCTCCCGCCCGGCGCTCACCCGGTGGCGCCCGCCGCCCGCGGGCTGGACGCGCTCCACCTCGGTGCCGGTGCGCAGCTCCACGCCGAGCCGGGTGAGGTAGGCGGCCAGCGGGTCCCAGAGCGCCTGCGGGTAGGGCTCGTCGGGGACGTCGAAGAGGAGCCCCTCGGAGGAGCCGAGGAAGTAGATGTGGAACATCAGCGCCAGCTCGGCGGCGGAGAGTTCGGACGGGTCGACGAAGAAGCTCCGGGAGAACACCTCGAACGCCAGGTGCCGGGCCCGCTCGGGGAACCGCACCTGGTCCAGGAAGGCGGCGGCACCGACCCCGTCCAGCCGCGCGTACACCTCCGGCACCCGTACGTCCAGGAGCGGCAGCGCGGCCGCCGCGTCCAGCCCGGCCAGCTCCCGCAGGCCGAAGCTCGGGCTGAGCGTGGCGAAGCCGAGGGCGCTCAGCGGCGGGGTGCGCGGCACGTGGCGGAAGCTGTCGCGGGTGCCGTCGCGGCCGAGGAGCGGGTAGTCGGGCAGGCCGCGCAGCATGGCGAGGGACGGGTCGGCCCGGCGCAGCAGCCCGCGCAGGTTGTAGTACTGCCGGAAGAAGGCGTGGAAGCCCCGGCTCATCGTCACCGGCGAGCCGTCGGACAGGGTGTCGGCCCACCCCGCGAGCCGTCCGCCGAGCTGCTCCCGGCGCTCCAGCAGCGTGACGCGCACGCCGCGTTCGGCGAGGCCGGTGGCGGCGGCGAGCCCCGCGATCCCGCCGCCGATCACCGCGACCCGGGGCGCGTCGGCGCCGAACCAGGGGCGGCCCGGCCCCGCCGGCAGGGACTCGGCCCGGCGGTCGCGGCCCCGGCGGGGCACCTCGCGGCGGGCGGAACGCGTGGTCATGGCTCTCCTCGGTGGGGCGGGGCACCGGCCGGCCGGCGGCGCAGGAAGGGCAGTTCGAGGGCGGTGCGGGTCATCGGCCCCCAGGGCACGTGGCGGCCGATGCCCAGGTCCTGGAGGGGGCCGGTGGCGCCGTCCAGGAAGGCCAGCACCCGTTCCGGGGGCAGCGCCGTGAAGAGCCGGGCGAAGAACGCGGCACCGTCGACGCGTCCTTGGTCCAGGGCGCGCAGCAGCACCGCGTCCATCGCCCGCGACCGGCGCGCGTGGGGGACCGGCGGGACCGGGGCGAGTCCCCGGTGGTACCGGTCGGCGACCCGCCGGGCCTGGCGCTGGACGGCCGCGAAGGTGTAGCCGGTGGAGGGGCGGGTGGCGCCGCCCGCCGTGCCCACGCGGAAGACGCCGGGCGCGGGAGCGCGGGGGAAGCGCGCGTCGGTCATCGGGATGACGCCCTGTTCGCTCCCGGTCACCTCGAACGACCCGAGCCGCAGCACCTTCCCGGTGTAGTCCCGCAGCGCCGCCTCGTACCCGGCCGCGTCCAGCGGGGCCCGGGAGAACTCCGTGTACTCCACCAGCGCCTCGCGCGGGCCGAGCGGCAGCACGTAGCCGAAGGAGAGGCCGTGCGCGGGCTGCGCGGTGCGGAAGTCCATCAGGTCGGCGCAGCCGGGGTCGAAGCGCGGTCCGGCGGTGCGCACGAACCAGCCGCGGAAGTGCTGGAGCAGCGTGGTCCGGGCCGGGGGCAGCATGGGCAGTGGGCGCGAGTCGAAGACCCAGCGCGCACGGCGCCGGTAGGGCCGCCCCCGCGCGTCGTGCCCCTCCGCCACCGGCCCGCCGGGCCCGCCGGTGACCCGGGTGACGGTGGCGGTCTCCCGGACGAAGCCGGGCCGGCCGGACAGCTCGCCGAGCACGAACTCCTCGAACACGTCGGAGCGCAGCATCTTGTAGCGCAGCCCGCGTGGCACGCCCCCGGCCTCCCGGCCCGCGCGGTCGCGTACCCGCAGCCGGTCCCAGGAGGCGGTGAGCACCGCGTCGTACGGGCCGTCGGGGGGACCCCAGTGGCACCAGGTCCGCACGGCGGGGCGCGCGGGGCCGGGCGGCGGCTCCACCAGCACCACGGAGGGGAGGCGCGCGCCCGGGGGCGCCGCGCACAGGTGGTGGGCGAGGGAGAGGCCGGCGGCGCCCGCGCCGACGATGACGATCTCCGCGTCCACCGCGCCGTCCCTCGTCCGTGCCGATACCGGTCCCGCTGCCCTGTCGCTCAGCATCGTCGCCCTCGCCGGGCGCGCGGGAGCGGACCACCGGCGGCGTGTCGTCCGCTTCGGCCCGGCCGCACCGGCCACCGGTCACCCCCGCGGGCCCTGGCAGACTGACCTCCGTGACGACGATGAGCATGGGCGCCAACCTCCCGGTCGACGTGGACCGGGTGCGGCTCGAACTCGGCCGCGCCGACGGCCCCGCCGTGAGCGCCGCCGCGCTGCTGCTGACCGGCGCCGGGCGGGTCCGCTCCGGCGCCGACCTCGTCGCCCGCGACCAGCCCGGCGCCCCCGGAGACGCCGTACGCCACGTCGGCACGCTCGACGGCGCCGAGGCCGTCGAGGTCGACCTGGCGGCGCTCCCCGACTCCACCGAACGCGTCGCGCTCTGCGCCTGGACCGGCTCCGGCACCCTCGGACGGGTCACGGGGCTGCGGCTGCGCCTGGTCGCGGCCGGCTCGGGCACGGTGCTGGCCCACTTCGACATGGCTCCGCGCAGCGAGACCGCGCTGGTCGCCGGCGAGCTCTACCGCCGCGAGGGGCGCTGGCGGTTCCGCGCCGTCGGCCAGGGCTACGACCACGGCTTCGCGGGCCTCGCCGCCGACTTCGGCCTCACCCCCGCCCCGGCACGCGCCCCGCGCCCCGGCCCGGCACCCCGTCCGGCCCCGCCCGCCCGGCCGCAGACCCGTGGTGAGGAACTGCTCCCGGCCGACATGGGCGAACGCCTCTCGCTCCGCAAGCAGCAGGTCGCGACCAGTCTGCGCAAGGGCGGCCTCACCGGCGTCACCGCCCGGGTCATCCTCGTCCTGGACGCCTCCGGCTCGATGAGCGGCCTCTACGCCAAGGGGACCGTCGCCCGGGTCGCCGAACGGATGGCGGCCGTCGCCGCCCTCCTCGACGACGACGGCACCATGCAGGCATGGACCTTCGCCACCCGCCCGGCGCGCCTGCCCGACCTGCACCTCGGCGAGCTGCCCGAGTGGCTGCGGCTGCACGTACGCGTCGGCCAGCTCGGCGTCATCGGCCGCAAGAAGCGCCCCAAGTCCCGCGCCGACGGCCAGGTCGACATGCGCACCGTCGGCATCCAGAACGAGGAGCAGAAGGTCATCGCCGACGTCCGCGCCTACGTCCGCGACCACCCCGTCCCGCTGCCGACGCTGGTGCTCTTCTTCTCCGACGGCGGCGTCTACCGCAGCAAGGAGATCGAACGCGAACTGCGGGCCGCCGCCGACGAGCCGGTCTTCTGGCAGTTCGTGGGACTGGGACGCTCGCACTACGGCGTCCTGGAGTACTTCGACACGCTGGCCGGCCGCACCGTCGACAACGTCGGCTTCTTCGCCGTGGACGACGTCGACCAGGTCGCCGACCCGGAGATGTACGACCGGCTGCTCTCGGAGTTCCCGCTCTGGCTCGGCGCCGCCCGCGAGGCCGGCGTCCTGCGCTGACCGGTGCTCACAGCGGTCCGGGGACGACCCGCTCCTCGGGGTCGGTGACGCCGCCCGGGCAGAGCCGGTCGGCGGGCCAGCCGGCCAGCCGGGCGGCGGCCGCGTAGGCGCTGTCGTAGAACCGCAGGATCTCGGCGCGTGCGTCGGGGGCGGTGCGCACCTCGTCGTAGGGGAGCAGCGCGAGGTGCGCGCCGTTGCTCTCCGTCCACCGCGCGGCAGCGGGCTCCAGCGGCTGCCGGGCGAGACCGTCGGGCTCCGGCGCCGCGTACGCGTAGAAGGCGGGTTCGGGGTAGGAGCGCTCGTCGCCGAACCAGAAGCCGCTGCTGATCACCTCGCGCGAGTACGCCTCCCGGGTGACCGGGTCGGCCGAGGCCCCCTGCGCCACGTGCCGGTCGGAGAACCGGGTCACGGCGATGTCGAAGGTGTGCCAGAAGTGGTGGACCGGGCTGGTCTTGCCGGAGTACCCGGCGGCGTACTCCTCCAGGACCAGCATGACCTGGGTGAGGATCGTCCAGTAGCGCCCCACCGCCGCCGGGTCGTACGTCGCGTGCTCCTCGTCCTCGGCGAACGGACGGGCGGCGTCCGGCAGGTCGAAGGGGTAGGGGTGGGCGGGGACGGTGCTGATGCCCAGGGCGGCCAGGGTCCCGGTGAACCGGCGGTAGAACCCGCCGACCGAGAGGCCGGCCAGGCCGAACGACACCTGCCGCCCGTCGAGGGTCAGCACCCGCAGCCGGTGGGCGGTGAAGTCGAAGTCGACGGTGAAGACCGTGCCGTCGGCCAGCGGGCCGCAGGGCCGGGTGGTGATGCCGTCCCCGGTCAGGTGGAAGGGCACGTTCCACCAGTGGTTGCGCCGGACACTGGCCGCCAGCCGCACCTTCCCGACGATCTGGAGGAAGCGGTGCAGCGTCTCCTTCGTCGGCGCCCAGGACTGCCTGGGCAGCGCGGGGAACAGGTCCATCGGGGGTGCCTCCCGTACGGCACGCCCCGGCCCCGGACGGCCGGGGGCACTGCGTCCCACTCTCGGCTCCGGCGGGCCGGGCCGCATCCGCTGGGCGGCGGCGCGTACCGCGTTCGCCGCGCTGTGGTGGCCGCCCGACCTGCCGTGTTCCAGGCTCGTGCCACCAGCCGCTGCGAAGGGACCCGCGCCATGCCGTCCGGCAACCCGCCCCGCTACGACGACCTCAGCGCCCTCTACCTCAACTGCACCCTGAAGCCGTCACCGGAGACCAGCAACACCGACGGGCTGATCGAGCGGAGCACCGCCGTGATGCGCGCGGGCGGCGTGCGCACGGAGGTGATCCGCCCGGTCGACCGGGACCTGGCCGTCGGCGTCCAGCCCGACATGACCGAGCACGGCGCGGCGAGCGACGGCTGGCCCGAGCTGTACGCCAAGGTGATGGCCGCCGACATCCTGGTGCTCTGCGGCCCGATCTGGCTCGGCGACAACAGCTCCGTCATGAAGCACACCATCGAACGGCTCTACTCCAACTCGGCCGAACTCAACGAGGCCGGCCAGTCCGCCTACTACGGCCGGGTCGGCGGCTGCCTGATCACCGGCAACGAGGACGGCCTCAAACACTGCGCCATGAACATCCTCTACAGCCTCCAGCACATCGGTTTCGCCGTCCCGCCGCAGGCCGACGCGGGGTGGATCGGCGAGGCGGGCCCCGGCCCCAGCTACCTCGAACCGGGCTCGGGCGGCCCCGAGAACGACTTCACCAACCGGAACACCACCTTCGCCGCCTGGAACCTCATGCACCTCGCCGCCCTCCTCAAGCGGGCCGGCGGCATCCCCACGTACGGCAACCAGCGCCCCGAGTGGGACGCCGGCTGCCGCTTCGACGCGCCCAACCCGGAGCACCGCAGCTGACGCGCGCTCACCGCCCGGGGTAGGGCAGCAGTGCCATCTCGCGGGCGTTGCGCACGGCACGGGCCAGCTGCCGCTGCTGCTGGGCGGTGACCCGGGTGATGCGGCGGCTGCGGATCTTGCCGCGGTCGGAGAGGAACTTCCGCAGCAGCTCGGTGTCCTTGTAGTCGATGTAGGTGATGCCCGCCGCGAGCAGCGGGTTGGGGCGGGACTTGACCGGCTTCCGGCCGGCCTCGGAACGACGTGCCACGGCACGCTCCTCACTGGTTGACGGGGTACGGGGGAGAGCGCGCGGGTCAGCGCACCGGGTCGAGGAACCGGGCGAAGGGGTCGGGCAGCTCCCGCAGCAGTCGCCGTCCCGCCCGGAACTCCTCCTCGGTCAGCAGGCAGGAGTCGAGCAGCCGGACCAGGCCGTCGCTGTCGAGCCCCGGCGAGGTGAAGACCAGGTGCTGGCAGCGGTCGCCGTGCGCGGGGTGCCAGTCGAGGGCGGCGGCCGCCCGGCGCACCGGCGGCACCATCTCCCAGGCCGCGTCCGGCAGCGCCGCCAGCCAGGGACCGGCCTCCTCGACGCAGAGCGCGCCGCCCGCGCAGTCCCAGACCAGCAGTGTGTCCGGCCGGTCGGCGAGCCAGAACCGGCCCCGGCTGCGCGCCGCCGCACAGGCCAGATCCTCCAGCGCCGCGAAGAGCCGCCCGGGGTGGAACGGCCGGTCCCGGTGCCACACCGTGGTCGCCACGCCGGCCTCGTCCGCCTCCTGCGGCAGCAGGGCGCAGGCGGGGTGCTGGGCGACGGAGGCCGCCTCGGGGTCGAACCCGGCGAAGGCGAACCGTGCCAACTCGCCGGATCCGAGGGGAACATGGCGGGCCGTCGGGTGGAGCTGGGCCAGCAGCGCCCGGTCCTCGTCGTCGGCCTCCTCGCTCTCGGCCACCGCGAGCACCGGGGCGTACTCCAGCTGCCGCGCCCAGGTGTCGGCGACGGTGCGCTGGTCGGTCCGGGCCGCCGCGAGGCCCGATTCGGCGAGGTCGTCGCCGTTGCCGAGGCAGGGCAGGATCAGGGCGGGGTCGATCGCGGTCATCACCGCCGTGACCGTCAGCTCCTCGCCGCCGTGGGCCGCGACCACCTCGGCCATCGCCTGCGGCTCGACGGAGTCCCACAGCTCGACCACCGCCAGCCGGGTCCGCCCGTCCCCGGCCAGGTGCCGCAGCTCGGGAACGAGGTCCTCCCGCAGGGCGCAGCAGGCGCAGTCGTTGACCAGCGGGGTGTCGCCCGCGCCCAGCTCCCCGGAGCGGTCGCGCACGGTGCGCCGCACGGTGCCGGTGACGGCCGTGGCCAGGTCGTGGTGGAGGGCGACGCTCCCCTCGACCGTGCGCAGCAGCTCCTCGACGGCCGCGCGGCGGGCGTCGGCGTGGAGCCCGGCGACGATCGCGACGGGCAGCGCGCCGGTCACCGGTCCGCCCGCCGTCCGTAACGGCGTTCGAACTGCTCGACGCGGCCCGCGGTGTCCAGCACCCGCGCCTTGCCGGTGTAGAAGGGGTGGCTCGCCGAGGAGATCTCGACGTCGATCACCGGGTACGTCTGGCCGTCCTCCCACTCGACGGTGCGGTCGCCGGTGAGGGTGGAGCGGGTGAGGAAGGCGAAACCGGCCGCGCGGTCGCGGAAGACGACGGGGCGGTAGGCCGGGTGGATTCCGGGCTTCATGGGGGTCTCCTTCGGGAGGGGGCGGAGCGGACGGGGGAGCGGCCGTCAGCGTTCCTCGCGGAAATCGACGTGCCGCCGGGCGACGGGGTCGTACTTGCGCAGGACCAGGCGGTCCGGGTCGTTGCGGCGGTTCTTGCGGGTGACGTAGGTGAATCCGGTGCCGGCGGTGGAGCGGAGCTTGACCACCGGGCGTACTTCGTTGCGAGCCATGCGGGCTAGTATATGGAAACGGTTTTCATCTCCAAATCGGGGAGCCGCATCAGAGAGGCAGGTCACACCGTGTCCGCGCACTGCCAACTGACCGGAGCCAAGCCCGGCTTCGGCAACTCCATCTCCCACTCGCACCGGCGCACCTCGCGCCGCTTCGACCCGAACATCCAGCGCCGCCGCTACTGGCTGCCCAGCGAGGGCCGTACCGTCCGCCTCACCCTGAGCGCGCGGGCGGTCAAGACGATCGACGTGATCGGGATCGAGGCGGCCGTCGCCCGCATCCGCGCCCGGGGAGGGAAGGTCTGATGGCCAAGCGCAGCAAGATCGCCCGCAACGAGCACCGCAAGGCCGTCGTCGAGCGGTACGCCGCCCGCCGCGCCGCACTCAAGGAGATCGTCCGGCGCCCCTCCTCCACCGACGCCGAACGCCGCGACGCCCTCGCCGAGTTGCGCCGCCAGCCGCGCGACGCCAGCCCCACCCGCGTCCGCAACCGCGACAGCGTCGACGGCCGCCCCCGCGGCCACCTGCGCAAGTTCGGGCTCTCCCGGGTGCGGGTCCGCGAACAGGCCCACGCGGGGTTCCTGCCCGGCGTGACCAAGTCGTCCTGGTGAGGTGAGCAGGCGGCCGGGCCCTCACCGGCGGCCCGGCCGCCGCCGTCCCTCCCCGCTGGCGGCCCTCCCCGGCCGGGCGCAGCCTGGAGAAAGGGCGCCCGCCCCGCCGCCGTGCGGCCCGCCGCCCGGCGCCGACCGAGCGAGGAGCGTACCGGTGACCGACCAAGCGATCCCCGGCATCGACCCGGCCGCCGCCCCGAGCGGCCCGGGCTGCGCCGACTGCCTGACGGGGGACGGGCCCGGCTGGTGGTTCCACCTGCGGCGCTGCGCCGCCTGCGGACACATCGGCTGCTGCGACTCCTCGCCGTCCCAGCACGGCACGAAGCACGCCAAGGCGGCCGGCCACCCCTTCATCACCAGCTACGAGCCGGGCGAGGACTGGTTCTACAACAACGAGACCCAGCAGTTCTACGAGGGCCCGCAGCTCGCCCCGCCCACCTCGCACCCGGCCGACCAGCCCGTACCCGGCCCGGCCGGAGCGGTCCCCGAGGACTGGCAGCAGCACCTGAACTGAGCGGCGCGGAGTCCCGCAGCCTCACGCCTCCTCCGCTCCCGGCGGTTCCCGCCGGGTGAGGGCCAGGACCGCCATGTCGTCGTGGAGCCGCCCGCCGCTCCACGCCGTCACCTCGCGGACGACGGTGTCCACCAGTTCCTGCGGCCCGCCGAAGGAGTGCCCGGCCAGCCCGCGCACCGGGTCGTAGAAGACCCCGTGCCGGTCGCGGGCCTCCGTCACGCCGTCCGTGGTCAGCAGCAGGGACGCCCCGGGCGGGAGCGGGAAGGTGTCGGTCTCGGCGTTGTCCGGGCCGGGCAGGCCCGCGCCCAGCGGGGTGCCGGGCGTGCTGCGGATCAGCGGCGCCACCCGCCCGTCCGCCACCAGGTAGGGAGGCAGGTGCCCCCGGCTGAGCAGGACGACCCGGTCACCGCCGGGCGGGATCTCCCCGAGCAGCGCGGTGGTGAACTCCTCGCTGAAACCCTCCCCCTTCTCGCCTTCGGCCCGCTCCGCCGCCGTGTCCAGCCGCCGCGCCAGTGCGTGCAGGTCGGGAGCGTGATGGGCGTTCTCGCGGAAAGCCCCGACCACGGCGGACATCGCGGAGACCGCGGGCAGCCCGTGGCCCCGCACGTCCCCCATCATCAGCCGCACGCCGTACGGGGTGTCCTGGACCGCGAAGAAGTCACCGCCGATCCGCGCCCCCTCGTGCGCGCCCTGGTACCGGGTGGCCACCAGCAGCTCCCCCGCCCGGGGCGGCGGCTGGGGGAGCACCGCCAGCTGGGCGGCCTCGGCGATGTCCCTGGTCAGGGAGAGGCTCCGGTCGCGGTTGTCCATGACCCGCTTGAGCCACAGCCCGATCAGCGAGATGACCAGCACGTCCGCCACGTCGACCAGCCGGGCGGCGGTCGGGCGGTCGAGGCCGAGATCGACGGCGACCGAGGCGACGACGCTGAGCGCCGCGATGACGACGGCGCCACGGAAGCTGAGCACGATGCAGGCGGCGAGCGGGGCCGCCGCGAGCAGGGGGAGCCCGGTGTACGGCTGGGGCCCCACGACGTTGGCGAGGACGCCGCCGACGATCAGCGCCGGAGGCAGCAGGGCCAGCGGGCCTCTGCCCGTCCGGTGGGCCGCCCCGTTCGTCGCTCCTGCTGTGCGCCGTCCCGCCACCCGCCGCGCCTCCTGCCCCCGCCCCGCCGGCCGGGACGTTCCGCCCAGCATGCGCACGGACACCGGGCCCCGGCCAACGCTGGGCGTCCGCCCGGAGCAGCCCGCCGCCGGCTCACCCGACCGCCACGGATTGCGCCCGCGCCCCCGCCCTCGCAGGCTGGTCGAAGGGGACACGCGAAGGCGAGGTGACCGGTGCCATGACCGCGACGATGCACGCGTGGGAGGTCCGCGAACCGGGGCCGGTCGAGGGACAGCCCCTGCGGTACGTGGAGAAACCCGTGCCCACCCCGGGCCCCGGCGAACTCCTGGTGCACGTCCGCACCTGCGGGGTCTGCCGCACCGACCTCCACGTCACCGAGGGCGACCTGCCCGTGCACCGGCCGCACGTCACCCCGGGGCACGAGGTGGTCGGCGTGGTCGCCGCCACCGGGCCGGACGTGGACGGCCACGCCGTCGGTGACCGGGTCGGCGTCGCCTGGCTCCGCTCCACCGACGGCACCTGCCGCTTCTGCCGGCGCGGCGACGAGAACCTCTGCCCCGCCTCCCGCTACACCGGCTGGGACGCCGACGGCGGCTACGCGGAGTACACCACCGTCCCCGCCGCCTTCGCCTACGCGCTGCCCGGCGGCGTCGGCGACACCGCGCTCTCCCCGCTGCTCTGCGCCGGCATCATCGGCTACCGCGCCCTGCTCCGCACCTCCCTCCCCGAGAACGGCCGGCTCGGCCTCTACGGCTTCGGCGGCAGCGCCCACCTCTGCGCACAGCTCGCCCTCGCCCAGGGCGCCCGCGTCCACGTCCTCACCCGGGGCGCCGCCGCCCGGCGCCTCGCCCTCGACCTGGGCGCCGCCTCGGCGGGCGGCGCCGACGGCCGGCCGCCCGAGTCCCTCGACGGGGCCATCCTCTTCGCCCCCGCGGGCGGACTGGTCCCGGTGGCGCTGCGCGCCCTGGACCGAGGCGGCGTCCTCGCCGTCGCCGGCATCCACCTCTCCGACATCCCGCCCCTCAAGTACGAGCAGGACCTCTTCTACGAGCGGGAGGTGCGCAGCGTCACCGCCAACACCCGGCGCGACGGCCGCGACTTCCTCGCCCTCGCCGAACGCCACCGGGTCCGCGCCACCACGCACCCCTACCCGCTCTCCCGCGCCCAGGACGCCCTGCGGGACCTGAAGGCCGGGCGGTTCGACGGCGCCGCCGTCCTGGTCAACGACCTGGAGCCCCGGGGGCCGGTACCGCCCGCCTGATCCGCCGCGCCCCGGCCCCCGGTGGGCTCACTCCTCCTGGGCCACCTCGATGGCCGCGGTCGGGCAGACCTCGGCCGACTCCCGGACGTCGCCGTGGAGCGCGGTGGGCGGTGCGGCGTCGAGGAGGACGACGATGCCGTCCTCGTCCCGCTGGTCGAACACCTCCGGCGCGATCAGCACGCACTGACCGGCGCCGCAGCACTTCTCCTGATCGACAGTGATCTTCATGAGCCGTCCTTCTCCGGTCGCTGGTGGGGTGGTGCCCGGCGTGGAGCCGTTGGTCACCAGGTGACGGGGAGTTCGCGCAGCGGGCTGGTGAGCAGCCCCTCGTGGCGGCGCAGCTCGCGAGGGTCCACGGCGAGGCGGAGGGTGGGCAGTTCCCGCAGCAGCACGGTCAGGACCGCCTGGAGTTCCGTGCGGGCCAGCGGCTGACCGAGGCAGGAGTGCGGACCGACGCCGAAGGCCAGGTGCGGGTTGGGGGAGCGGTCGAGGTCCATGGCCGCCGCGTCCTGCCAGGCGCGCTCGTCCCGGTTGGCGGCCGCCATGCTGCACACCACGGTGGTGCCGCGCGGGACGGTGCCGCCGGAGAACTCGGTGTCCTCGTGGACGTAGCGGAGCATGCCGAAGCCGCTGCCGTTGGGGTCGAACCGCAGCAGTTCCTCGACGGAGCGGCGGACCAGTGAGGGGTCGGCCACCAGGCGCTCCCAGCGGGTGCGGTCGGAGAGCAGATGGGCCGTCATCATCGCGATGAACCCGGCCGTGGTCTCGTGCCCGGCCAGGAGCAGGGCCTGTCCGGTGGCGACCAGTCCCGCCTCGGACATCGGCTCGCCCTCGCTGTCCGCCCCGGCCAGCAGGTGGCTCAGCAGATCGTCGCCGGGCGCGGCCCGCTTGGCGTCGACCAGGCCGCTCATGTACGCGGCGAAGTCGCGGTGGGCGGCCTCGGTCTCGGCCTTGGTGTACCGCGTCGTGTTCAGGAAGGTGTCCGACCACCCCTTGAACGCGTCCCGGTCGCTCTCCGGGACGCCCAGCATGGAGCAGATCACCAGGACGGGCAGCGGGAAGGCGAGGTGAGCGACGAGGTCGGCGGGGCCGCCGTGCTCCCGCATCCGGCCGATCAGCCGGGCGGTCAGCTCCTCCATGCCGGGCCGCAGCGCGGACATCCGGCGCGCGGTGAACCACCGGCCCACCATGCGCCGCCACCGCTCGTGGCCCTCGTCGTTCAGGGCCCTCGCCATCGGGCTGGCGAAGATCCCGGCGGTGTCCCCGGCCGCGACGCGCGCCGCGTCCGGCGATGCCAGCCCTTCCCGGCTGAGCCGGGGGTCGGAGAGGGCCGCCCGGACGTCGTCGTAGCGGGTGAGCAGTGTCGCCTCGTCGCCGCTGGGCAGCGTGACCCGGGCGACCGGGCAGCCCTCGCGCAGTCCGGCCCACTCCTCGGGCGGTTCCAGGGCCGCCTTCGACGTCAGGGGGTAGTCCAGGGGCGGGGTGTCGGCGGAACGAGCCATACGGGCCTCCTCGTCAGTGCGGACAGGGCCCCGAGTAAAGCAGTTGACTTAACTTCTCCGAGCTCTTCTCGGCCATTTACCGGAAAGGCTCGGAACGGGCACGCGCGTACGCGGCTCGGTGGGCGGGGAACGGCCTCGGCCAGGAACTTCCCGGGCCTCCGGATGGGGCCGCCTCCGGACCGCGCGCCGCCCTGCGACGTTCCTGTGGAGAAAGCTGTCGCATTCGGGAGGCGGGCGGGCGGGAGCGTTCGGTGTATGCGGCCGGTAATCGACGCGGACAGGTGAACGGGTGCCGCGCGCCCTTCTCACACTCCGGCGGGAGCCTTCTCCGCGGGCGGGGCGGACTCCTCCCGGGCCGCGCGGCGGGCGGCGGGAATGGCCGACGCGACGACCGCGGAGACGAGTGCGACCCCGCATCCGATCAGCAGTCCGGTACGGAACCCGCTCTCGGAGGTCACGACGGCACCGCCCAGCCCCACCGTCATCTGGGAGAGGACCACGCCCGTCACCGCGGCCCCCGTCGAGGTGCCGAGCGAACGCATCAGGGTGTTGAAACTGTTGGCCGCGGCGGTCTCGGTGCGCGGGACGGAACTCATGATGAGGGCGGGCATCGAGCCGTAGGCGAGTCCGACACCGCTGTTGATCACCATGATGGCGAGCATGATGCCCCAGGCGGAGCCCATCAGGGCCACCGAGGCCCCGTAGCCGGCGGCGATCACCAGGACGCCGGTGATCAGGGTGAACTTGGGGCCGCGTGCGTCGGTGAGCTTCCCGCCGTACGGCGAGACCACCATCATCATGATGCCGCCGGGGGCCATCCACAGGCCCGCCGCGAGGATCGACTGCCCCAGGCCGTACCCGGTGGCCTCGGGGAACTGGAGCAGCTGCGGCATCACCAGCATGCTCGCGTACATCGCGAAACCCACGAAGACCGAGGCGAGGTTGGTGAGCAGTACGCGCGGCCGGGCGGTCGTGCGCAGATCCACCAGGGGGTCGGCGATCCGCAGCTCCCACGCGCCCCAGGCCGGCAGGACGAGGGCCGCCGCCGCGAAGAGGCCGAGCGTGGTGGCCGAACCCCAGCCCCACTCGGCCCCCTTGGAGACCGCGAGGAGCAGGCAGACCAGGCCCGCGCCCAGCCCGACGGCGCCCGCCGCGTCGAACCGCCGGCCCTTGCCCACGGCCGGGACGCTCGGGACGAGGAACCAGACCAGCGCGGCGATCACCGCGGCCAGCGCGGCGGAACCCCAGAAGAGCACCCGCCAGTTCGCGTACTGCGCGACCGCCGCGGAGAGCGGCAGGCCCAGCCCGCCGCCGATCCCCATGGAGGCGCTGACCAGGGCGATGGAGGAGCTGAGCCGTTCCTCGGGCACCACGTCGCGCAGCAGGGCGATGCCGAGCGGCACCATCCCCATTCCCATGCCCTGCAGGCCGCGGCCGACGATCATCGGCACCACCGACGAGGCGAGCGCGCAGACCACGGAGCCGGCCATCAGCGGCACCGAACAGGCCAGCAGCATCCGGCGCTTGCCGAGCAGGTCACCGAGGCGGCCGACGACCGGCACGCAGACCGCGGAGACCAGCAGCGTCACGGTGATCACCCACGTCGCGTTCGAGGCGGACGTGGAGAGGATGCGGGGAAGCTCCGCGATGAGCGGGGTCACCAGCGTCTGCATGATCGCGGCGGTGGTGCCGGCGAAGGCCAGCACGGCGACCACCGCGCCGGGCCGTGCGGTGGGCTGCGAGGAGGCCATGGGCGTGCTCCTGGGGTCGGTGGGGGAGGGGCTGCGAAGTGATGTGCATCGTACACATCGAATGTATCGTGCATGCTACGTGCGTTCTGCACGCGCATGAGACGATGGCTCCGGAGCGTGGGGCGGGGGTACGCCGGTGCTCCCAGGGGTGAACGGAAGGCGGCAGGGCGGATGGGCGAGGCGGCGCGCGAGGTCGAGTACGAGCAGATGCTGTTGGGCCGCCACTCCTTCCTCCACCAGCGCGCCGGGCGGCGCCGGCACGGCGCGCTGGAGCGCAGCGCGTACATCCTGCTCAGCCGCCTGGAGGTGCAGGGGCCGATGTCCATCGGCGAACTGAGTGACGCCTTCGGCCTGGACGCCTCCACGCTCAACCGGCAGACCGCCGCCGTGCTCCGCGCCGGGCTGGCCGAGCGCGTCCCCGATCCGGAGGGCGGCATGGCCCGTAAGTTCCGGATGACCGAGGCCGGGATGGAGGCCCTGCGGGAGGAGCGCGAGGGGGTCGTGGCCTCCCTGGACCGGGTCATGGCCGACTGGCCGGAGGAGGACATCGCCGCCTTCGCCGCCTATCTGCGCCGCTTCAACGCGGGGATCGAGCGGCTCAGCGGCCGTCCGTGGCCCCGCCCCTGAGCCTCCGTCCCCCCTCCCGGCGCACGAGCCCGCAGGCCCCATAGCCCCTGTCGCGCCCCGTCCGCCATGCCCCACCCGCCGGAATCAGCCATCCGGTGCCCCGTCTCCCTGCGGCGGCCGCCGCCGGTCAGGCAGGTCACGGCTTCTCCCGCCCGTGATCCGCCCAAGAGGCCAGGCGTCCGGGCCCTGTTCCGGATCGGACCGGAAAGCGCGCCAACCCCGGGGCGCTCCGCAGCCACCGTGATAGGTCTAGTCCTATGGGCGGGAGACCGCCGAAGCGTGTCCCGTTCGCGCCCTCCGGCGATTCTCCGCCCGGTCGGCGCACGCGACAGACAGGACTGCCCGTGATCGATGTCTTGGTGTGCGTCCGCGTGGAGGACGCCGTACTCGAATTCCTCACCGTGCTGAGCCGGGAGGCGCGTGACGAGGCCGTGGTGGTGCTGGCCGACCCCGAGGTCACCGTCAGCCTCCCGCCCGGCACGGGCCTCGCCGAACGGCTCGCCCTCCTCGCCCCGCACCTGCGTCCGCCCGAGGAGCCGGGCACCCCCTGGCCCACGACGGAAGAGCTGGCCGCCCGGATCGGCGCGGCGGCCGCCGGGCGCGAGGCCGCGGTGTGGACCCACTCGCCCGCCGACAACCGCGAGGCACGCGCCCGGCTGGGCCGGGACACCGTCCGCGCCGCGCACGGGCTGTCGGTGCGGCACGCGGTCGGCCACTCGCCGTATCTCCAGGTCATCAGCGACGAGGACATTCCCCTCACCCCGGAACTGGCCGAGGCGAAGAGGGAGTTCGTCAACCTCCACGGTCAGGAGCTGCTCGCCGCCGGCTCCCCGCAGTACCGGATCGACACCGCTCGCGTCCCGGCCTCCGAGCGCTTCTTCCGCTCGGAGCCCGCCGAGGCCGACCGCCTGTACGCGCTGCTGGCCAGCCTCGGCGACGACGCCGCCGAGGTCGACGACCCCTGGGAGTTCGCCGCCTCCCCCTACGAACGGGCCCGGCTCGACGCCACCCTCGCCTGGACCGTCCGCCACTGCCCGCCCGGAACGGCACCCCTGGTCGAGGCCGGCGCCTGCGAGGGCGCCCTGACCCGCCGCCTGCTCGCCGCCGGCCACCGGGTCCACGCCACCGAGCCCAACGACCGCTTCCGCCACCGCCTGACCACCGCCCTCGCCGGCGCCGAGCACCTGCGCGTCTCGGCCGACGGCCTGAAGGAACTGGCCGACGGGTCCGGACCGCGCGGCCCCCACCTGCTGATCGAGATGCTCTACTACGGCCAGGACCTGGCCCTCCTCGACCGGCTCCCCGCCGACCTCGTCCTCCTCGCCCTCGAACCCGAGGCCCTGCGCACCACCGTCCGGCCCTGGCTCGCCCACACCCCGCACTGGGAGGTGGCCGACGAGACGGTCCTGGTGGAGCCCCGGATCGAGGCCGTCTGCGGCGGCCGCGCCTACCTCACCAAACGCGGCAGCCACGGCCTGGCCCTGCGCCGCAGGACCCCACCGCCCGCCGCCCCCCTTGCCCCCCACTGAGAGAGGGGCGACCGTGGACACCCGCCGCGCGGCCTTCGACGCCTGCGTCGGCCTCGGCTACCACTGCGAGACGACCTATCAGCTCCGGCGGATCACCGGAGTGGAGAGCGCCCACTTCTTCGACTGGCTCGACCTCGACCTGGACGCCGTCACCGAAGCCGTGGACACCGGCTTCCGCGACGTCCTGCGCACCGGAGCCGTCGAGCCCTTCAGCGACGGGCAGTGCGCCCTGGACCGGGGCAGCGACATCCGCTTCTTCCACGACTTCACCCCGGGCGACGGCGAACGCCTCACCCAGAGCGACATCGACCTCCAACTACCCCGGGCCCAAGCCAAGTTCGCCGCCCTCGCGGAGCGCTGGCGGAGACTGACGGCCTCGCCGGCGCGCGTTCTCCACGTCCACCTGGACGCCTTCGACGAGGCGAGCGCCGACGACCTCCGGCGACTGCGCGCCGTCCTCGCCGCCGGCCACCCCGGTCACACCTTCACCCTGCTGTGGCTGCGCCGGACCGCCCCCGCCGACGCCGCGGCCCTCCCGCCCGGCATCCTCACCGGAACCGTCGCCGCCGCCCCCGGCCGCTGGCAGGGCGACGACCGCGCCTGGGACGCCGCCTTCGCCGGCCTGCGCGTTCCCCGACCCCGCCCCGCCCCCACCGAAGCAGGTGACGCATGACCCCGCCCTGGCGCACCGTCGTCCTCTCTCCCCACTTCGACGACGCGGCCCTCTCCGTCGCCGCCCTCGTCCGGCGCCTGCCGCGCCCGCTCACCGTCGTCACCGTCTTCGGCGGGCCCCCGCCCGAGGGCAGCCCCGTCTCCCGGTGGGACGCGACCTGCGGCTTCTCCTCGGCCGCCGAGGCGTACGCCTGCCGCCGCGCCGAGGACGCCCGCGCCTGCGCCCTGCTGGAGGCCGAACAGACCCTGCTGCCCAACCCCGACGGCCCCTACGGCGCCACCGGACCCCTGCGCGGCCTCGACGCCCTGCTGGCCGGCCTCACCGCCGACACCACCGTCCTCGTCCCCCTCGGCACCAACCAGCCCGACCACGAGCGGGTACGGCACCAGGCCCTGGCCGCCCTCGACCGGCCGGACGCCGCCCGCACCCTGGTCTACGCCGACCTGCCCTACACCGGCCACCTCCCCGAATGGGCGACCGACGGCGCCTCCGACGCCCTGGCCGCCAGCCAGAAATGGGGCCTCGCCTACCAGGAGCTGACCCGCCACCACCCCTGCTCCGTCGCCCACGACGTGCGCCTCGACGACGAACAGTGGGCCGCCAAACGCGCCGCCGTCCTCTGCCACGCCTCCCAGCTCGCCCCCCTCGCCGCCGACCACGGCTCCCTCGCCGCCCGCTCCGGCCCCCTGCGCGCGGAACTGGCCTGGACCCTCGACGCCCGGCCCGGCCCCGGCGCGTGAGCCCGGCTATGATCCGCCGATGTCGTTCGACTGGGCCGGCCTGGAGCAGGCCGTACAGGACCAGCTCACCGGTTTCGTCCGGCGGATGCGCGCCGAACATCCCGACGACCGGCTCTACGCCGCCGCCGTCCACGCGTTCCACGCCGAGACCGGCTCGGTGATCGCCTGGCCGCTCGTCGGCGTGGCCGGGGAGCGGGCCGTCGCCTCGGCGGCCGGTGACCGGTGCACGCCCGGGGAACTGCGGTGGAGCCCCGCCGACTGGCCCTGGCAGCTCGATCCCGGTCCCGCCGAGGACGCCTGGGCCGCCCGCCTGGAGGAGGCGGCCACGGCGGACGGGGGACGGCGCTGGGAGCCGGTGCACGCCCGCTACCTGCGGACCGTGGTGAAGGCGTGCCGGGCCGCGCGGCGCGAACTGCTCGCCGAGGACACGGTCGGCCGGGAGTTCCTCGTCGTCGCGATGGACGAGGCGCGGGAACTGGTGCCGCGCACGCTCACCCCGGCCCAGGTGCGCCGGCACTTTCCCGAACTCGACGCGGAGTACCGGGAGACGGCGCGGCTGGCCGCCCTGCCCGTGGGCCGGCGCACCCGCGAGCTGATCGCCCTGGTCGAGGCACCGCCCGGCTCCGCCGCCCTCGGCCGCGAGCAGGCCACCGCGCTGCTCCGGGCCGTGGGCGCCGACGCCGTACCGCAGGTGGTGGAGCGGCTCGCGCACGCGCGTGTGAAGTGGCCGTGGGCCAAGCTCCGGAGCCTGTGCGAGACCGGACCGGCGGAGGCGGACGCCGCCCTCGACGGGCTGAACTCCCGCTGGCCGGCGGTCCGCTGCCACGCGCTGCTGATCCTGGAGGGCGTCCGGCTCTCCCGGGCGCGGCGTGAACGGTTCACCGCCGGCCTCACCCGGCTGTGCCGCGAGGACCCCGACGCCACCGTGCGCGAGGTGGCCGCCGGGGTCGCCCGTCGTACCGGGCGGTGAACCGTCCTCTCACCCGGCCGCCGGATACGGCAGCAACCCCGCGTCGGTCCGCTCCCAGGCCGTGCGCAGGCTCGTGAGCCGGGCGGGCTCCGCCGTCGCCCGGTCCGCCTGTTCGCGCTGGTCGCGGGAGAGGTCGTAGAGGTGGTCGGTGCCGTCCTGGGAGCGGTGGTACTTCCAGTCGCCGCGCCGCAGGGCCCGCTCGCCGCGCACCCGCCAGAACAGGTCGCGTTCCTCCGGGCGTTCGCCGTGCAGCAGGTAGCCGGCGAGGCTGGTGCCGTCCAGCGGGTAGGCGGGGTCCGGCCGGGCGCCGCCGATGTCCAGGAGGGTGGCCGTCCAGTCCGGCGAGTAGACCGGGACGTCGCTGACCTGGCGCGGATCGATCCGGGCCGGCCAGCGCAGGACGGACGGGACCCGGATGCCGCCCTCCTTGAGTGACCCCTTGTTGCCGTCCAGCGGCCAGTTGTACGAGAAGCGCTCGCCGCCGTTGTCGCTGGCGAAGAAGACGAGCGTGTTCTCCTCCTGCCCGGAGCGTTCCAGCGCCCGCAGCACCTGGCCGACGGAACGGTCCAGGTCCTCGACCATCTCCCGGTACTTGTCGAGCGACCCGCCGTCCTGGTGCCACAGGGCGCCCCGGTCACCGGCCTTGATCCGGCGGACGATCTCCGCGCTCTCCTCCTCGTCCCCGTCGGCGATCCACGGCCAGTGCGGGGTGGTGAAGTTGAGGTTGAGCAGCCACGGCTCGCGGTGGTCCCGGCTCACGTACTCGGCGGCCCGCTCGGTCAGGACGCGTGTGTAGTACCGCAGGTCCTGGTACGTGGCGTCGCCCTCGTACAGGTCGTACTCGCCGCCGAGGCCGAGCTTGGAGTAGTACTCCAGCGCGCCGCCGAAGTTGCCGAAGAACTCGTCCCAGCCGGAGCGCGTCGGGCTGTGGTCGGGGAGGTAGCCGCAGTGCCACTTGCCGATCAGCGCGGTGGCGTAACCGGCGTCCCGCAGCAGCGAGGCCAGCGTCGGATGGGACGGCTCCAGCCCCACGGAACGGTCCGCGATCGGCTCGGCCAGACCGCCCGGCGTCCGCCCCGGGTACCGCCCGGTGTACAGGCTGAACCGGGTGGGCGAGCAGGTCGCCGAGCCGGCGTACGCGTCGGTGAACCGCACGCCCTGCCGCGCGAGCCGGTCCAGGTGCGGGGTGCGGATGTGGGGCGAGCCGTACGAGGAGAGATCGGCCCAGCCCAGGTCGTCGCCGAGGATGAACAGGATGTTGGGACGGCGGCCGGTGGGCCTGCCGGGGGCGGCGCGGAACGGCCGTTCGGCGGGCGCGGCGGCGGCAGCGGGTGCGCCCGCCGCCCCGACCGTCGCCGCGGCAGCCGTGGCGCCGAGGGCTGCGCCGAAGGCGCGGCGGCTCAGCGGGGAGGCCGGGGAGGTGCGGGCAGCGGGGCCGGCAGAGGAAGGGACGGGTGAGGAAGGCATGGCGGCGTCTCCGGACAGTGCGGCGGGCCCCGCCCGCACGGCGGCGCCGGGCCCGCGCGGGGGCACGGCCCGTTCACCGAGGCGGCCGGGGGGAGAAGGAAGGAGGAGCGGGGTGGCCCGCGCCACGGCCTGGCCGGCGGAACCGGCGGCGCGGTGGGCGGGCGGAGCGTCAGGAGCAGCGACAGACGGCGCTCGCCAGGCGTCCCAGATCGACGTGGCGGCGCTCCACGAGCGTGACCGAAAGATCACCGAGGGGCTGCATGGCCCAGGACCCTTCCACCCGGCCATGTCCGTGTCAACGTCCCGTCTCGCCCAGCGGACGCGCGGTTCCGTCCGCTCTCAACGCCCCGCACGGGCAAGGGTGGTGAGATGATCCGGCGCGCCCTCACCGTCACCGCCAAGGCCCGGCCGGTCGTCCTTCGCCTCCGCGACCGCCCGGCCGCCGTACGCGATCATCGAGACGTCTTCGCCCGCTCCACGCCACCGACCCCGGAGGACCGATGACCCCGCCGCCCGCCGTCCGCTGGATCTACGCCTTCGCCGACCGGCCCCGGCCCCAGGAGGAGGCCGTCCGCGCTTTCTGGGCGGCCGTCACCGGGAGCACCCTCTCTCCCACGCGAGGAGAGCACGGGGAGTTCGTCACCTTCCTCCCGCCCAGCGGCGCCGACCCGTCCTTCAAGCACCAGACCGTCACCGACGGGCCGGGCGGCGCCCACCTGGACCTCTGCGTCGAGGACGTCCCGGCCTTCGTACGGCACGCCCAGGAGACCGGAGCCACGACGGCGTTCGAGGAACCCGGGCTCAGTGTGCTGCGCTCGCCCGCCGGGCTCGGCTTCTGCGTCGTGCCGTGGGCGGGGGAGCGGACACCGCCGCCCGTGGTCGCCGGCGAGCGCCTGGACCAGGTCTGCCTCGACATCGGCCCCGCCGCCCACGAGCGGGAACTCGCCTTCTGGGCCGCGCTCACCGGCTGGCGGCCGGTGCTCACCGGGCAGCCCGAGTTCCACCGGCTCCGGCCCCCGCTCGGAGTGCCGGTGCGCCTCCTCGTGCAACGGCTCGACGACGAACAGCCCGCCCGCGCCCACCTCGACCTCGCCGTGCTGCGCCCGGCCGAAGCGCGGGCCCGCCACGAGGCGCTCGGCGCGCGCTTCGTCGCCGAGGGCAAGGAGTGGATCGTCCTGCGGGACCCGGCGGGCAGCCTGTACTGCCTCACCGACCGCGACCCGCACGTCCCCACCGGCGGCGAGGCCGAGGCGGACGGGGCGTGCGGGAGGCAGGGCTGCTGAGCGGCGCGCGCCGCTACGGCCGCGGGACGGGTGCGGGGAGGGCGATCGCCGTGCAGACCAGCCCTTCGGCCACCGTCCACCGTCCCTCGAAACCGGTCAGCGGGTCCCCGGAGGTGGTGTGGCCGGGCACCAGCAGGCGGGCGGTGAAGGTTCCGGTGTGCCCTGCCCCCGGGGCCAGGGTGATGTCGGCCTCCTCGAAGTCCAGCCATCGGCCGGTCAGCGGGAACCAGGTCTTGTAGACGCTCTCCTTGGCGCTGAACAGGAGCCGGTCCCAGTGCACGTCAGGACGGTCCCGGCGCAGCGCCGTGTGCCGCTCGCGTTCCGAGGGCAGCGCGATGGTGCCGAGAACGCCGTCGGGCAGCGTGTCGTGCGGCTCCGCGTCGACGCCGACCGACCTGAACCGGGAGGCCAGGCCGACCACCGCGGCCCGGTAGCCGTCGCAGTGCGTCATGCTGCCCGTCACGCCGTCCGGCCACCGCGGTGCCCCGCGCTCGCCCGGCAGCAACGGCGCGGGAGCCACCCCCAGTTCGGCCATGGCCTGCCGGGCGCAGTGGCGCACCGCGGTGAACTCCGCCCGGCGCTTGTGCACGGCGCGGGCGACGACCGCCGCCTCCTCCGCGTACAGCGTGGACTCCGGGACGTCCGCCCGGGTCTCCACCACGCTCAGTCCCTCGGGCAGGATCGTCTTCAGCATGTCAGCGTCCTCGGTTCGCGGGGGCGGGCAGAATGCTCCGCAGAGTGCCCGGCGGTGTCGTGCGGCGCCGCCATTCGCGGGGGTAGCCGACGGAGACCTCCTCGAAGCGGACCCCGTCGTGCCAGGTGGTCCGGGGGATGTGGAGGTGTCCGTAGACCATCGCCGCGGCCTCGTACCGCAGGTGCCAGTCGGCGGTCAGCTCGGTGCCGCACCACTGGGCGAACTCCGGGTAGTGCAGCACCCGGGTGGGCTCGCGCACCAGCGGATAGTGGTTGACCAGGACGGTCGGCCGGCCCTCGCGCTCGGCGTCGAGGCGGCGCGCGGTGAGGGCGACACGGGCCCGGCACCAGTCGTCGCGCCCCGGGTAGGGGTCCGGGTGCAGCAGGAACTCGTCGGTGCAGACCACCCCGGTCTCGTGCGCGTAGGCGAGCGCCTGCTCCTTGGTGTGGGTCCCGGCGGGGCGCCAGGTGTAGTCGTAGCCGAGGAAGAGCGGGACGACCAGCGCGGACGTACCGTCCTCCCCCTCCCAGACCGGGTACGGGTCCTCGGGCGTCACCACTCCCAGGCGGCGGCAGAGCGCGACCAGGTGCTGGTAGCGGGCCTCGCCGCGGAGCTGGACCGTGTCGTCGCGCGGGGTCCACAGCTCGTGGTTGCCGGGGGTCCAGATCACCTTGGCGAAGCGACTGGCGAGCCGGGTCAGCGTCCACTCCACGTCGCGGACGTATTCGCCGATGTCACCGGCGACCAGCAGCCAGTCCCCGTCCCCCGCCGGGCGGAGCCCTTCCACGATCTCGCGGTTCTCCGCGTACCCGATGTGGAGGTCGCTGATCGCGACCAGCCGGCGACTCCCGGACATGCCTACCCCGTACCTTTCCTGTGGGGCACGCCGACGTCCGGCCCCCCGCATGATCAGAGCCTACGGAGCCGGACCGGTCGCGTACACCCCCGTCGTGAAGCTGCCACCGGCAGCGGGCTCACCAGTCGTGCAGGGTGCCGTCCTGGAGGCGGTTGACCGGCAGGTAGGCCGCCTCGTAGGGGTGGGCGGCGGCCAGTTCCTCGTCGAGGCGGACGCCGAGGCCGGGGGTCTCGCCGGGGTGGAGGTGGCCGTCGGTGAAGGTGTAGGCGTGCGGGAAGACCTCGTGGGTGAGCGGGGTGTGGCCGCTGTACTCCTGGATGCCGAAGTTGTGGACGGCCAGGTCGAGGTGGAGGGCGGCCGCCATGCCGACCGGGGAGATGTCCTCGGGCCCGTGGATCGCGGCCTTGACCTGGTACTGGGCGGCGAAGTCGAAGAGCTTGCGGAGCGGGGTGACGCCGCCGAAGTGGGTGACGGCGGAGCGGGCGTAGTCGATGAGCTGCTCGGTGATGAGCCCCCGGTAGTCGTGGACGGTGTTGAAGACCTCGCCGACCGCCAGCGGCGTCGTGGTGTGCCCCCGGACCAGGCGCAGCGCCTCCTGGTTCTCCGCCGGGGTGCAGTCCTCCAGCCAGAACGGCCGGTACGGCTCCAGGTCCTTGCCGAGCCGGGCCGCCTGGACGGGGGTGAGCCGGTGGTGGGCGTCGTGCAGGAGCGGCAGCTCGGGGCCGAACTCGGCGCGTACGGCCTCGAAGACGGCCGGCAGGTGACGCAGGTACGCCTCGGTGTCCCAGTCCTCCACGAGAGGGCGGGCCTGCTGGTGTGCGACGGCCGCCCCCTCGCCGTCGGTGGTGTGGACGCCGTAGACGGCGCGCAGGCCCGGGACGCCGGTCTGGACGCGGACCGCCGGGTACGCCTCGGCCAGCCGGGCGCGGACGGAGTCGAGGAGTTCGGGGATGTCGCGGCCGTTCGCGTGCCCGTAGGTGGCGATCCGGTCGCGGCAGGCCCCGCCGAGCAACTGGTAGAGGGGGAGCCCGGCGGCCTGGGCCTTGATGTCCCACAGGGCGACGTCGACGGCGGCCACCGCGGCCATCGTGACGGGGCCGCGCCGCCAGTACGCGCCCCGGTACAGGTACTGCCAGGTGTCCTCGATCCGGTGCGGGTCCAGCCCGGTCAGCAGCGGGGCGACATGGTCGGAGAGGTAGCTGGCGACGGCGAGTTCGCGCCCGTTGAGGGTGGCGTCGCCGAGGCCGGTCAGCCCCTCGTCGGTCGTCACCTTCAGCGTGACGAAGTTCCGTCCGGGACTGGTGACGACGACCTGGGCGTCGGTGATCCTCATCGGGCTCCTCGGTTGCTGGACCGGACCGAACGTACCTGCGAAAGGGGTGCCGTGGCACCTCCCGGGGTGAGGAGGGGCGCGTGACGTAGCAGGGGCGGCTTCGTTGAGCACGGGTCGGCTCTGAGCGGAAAGGCGATCCGATATGCGGCAGTTCCCCTTGGAGGCGCTCGATACGGCCCCCGGCAGGCTGGTCGAGTGGCGGCTGTGCTCGCCGGACGCGCCGGACGGGGGTGACGGGCCCGGCGCTGCCCGGCGGGCCTCCTTCAACCAGGACAAGCACTTCACCGCCGCCGAACAGAGCCGCGACTCGGCCGATCCGGTGGCCTCCTGGATCGCGGTGACCTTCGAACTGCCCGGTCCGCTCGACCACGCGGCCCTGGAAGAGGCGCTGCTCTCCTTCGTCCGCCGCCACGAGGTGCTTCGGTGCGCCTTCCGGCGCCTGGCCGGCGACCTCTCCTGCGCCTCCTACCCGCCCGAGGGGCTGACCCTCCAGGCGGCGGAACTGGGCGAGTTCACCACCACCCAGGGGGTCCGCGACTTCCTGGCCGAGCGGTTCCGCGCCACCATCGACACCCTGGCCTGGCCCCTGTTCGCGATGGGCGCCGTGGTCCGCGAGTCCTCCACCACGGTGTACCTGGCCTTCGACCACATCGTCTGCGACGGCGTCTCCATGCCCAACGTCGTCCACGACATCGCCCACGCCTACTCCGCCGCCCTCTGCGGCCGCGAGCCGGAACTGCCGCCCACCGGCAGCTACCTGGACTTCGCCGACACCCAGCGCCGCCGCTTTCTGACCCTGACCGCCGAGGACGCGCGGCTGGACCACTGGCGGTCGTACACCGAGCGGGCGGGGGCGTTCTTCCCGCCGTTCCCGCTGGACCTCGGCGTGGAGCCGGGCCGGATGTACCCGATCGTCAACGAGGCGTGCACCCTGCTGGACGCCGGGGGAGCGGCCGCCTTCGACCAGGAGTGCCGGGACGCCGGCGGCAAGCCCTTCATGGGCGTGATGGCCGCGCTCGCCCGGTCCCTGCGCGAGGCCGGGGGACCCGAGATCTACCGGGCACTGATGCCGGTCAGCGAACGGGGCGACGGACCCTGGCGGCACGCCGTCGGCTGGTTCGTCAACACCATGCCCATCGAGTTCCCGGTCCGGCCCGGCGCACAGCTGCCCGACCTGCTCGCCGAGGTGAAGGCCGCCTTCGCGGAGATGATCCGCCATGTCGACGTGCCGTTCGTCCGGGCCTGGGAACTGCTCGCCCCCGAGCACTTCGCCGCCACCTCGTGGCCGTACCCGGTGAACTTCTTCTCCTACATCGACATGCGCCGCAGTCCCGGCGCCGCCCACCACGACGTCTGGCGGCCCACCACCCACGTCTGGTCCTCCCGCGCCAACGGTGCCTGCCTCTGGTTCCAGCGGGACGACGAGGGGCTGCACATGAACGTCATCCACGTCGACACCCCGCAGGCCCGCCGGACCATGACCGGCCTGGAGGAGGGGCTGCGCCGGACCGTGCGGGAGATCGCCGGCGCGGGTGCGGTGCGCGGCCCCGCCGTGGCCACCCTCGCCACGCTGGGGACCCTGCGGCAGCAGGCCGGTACCGCGCCGGTGGGCGCGGGCCGGTAGGAACGCCGCGGCTCCGGGGCGGCGGCGTGCGCCCGCCACCCCGGAACCGGCGTCCGGCATCGGCCTAGGTGAGCGGCTCCACCCAGACGTTCCGGTAGCGGATCTTGCTGCCGTGGTCCTGGAGGCGCAGGGCCCCGGTCGTCGGGTCCTCGGCCGCGCCGCCGCCGGTCGGACCGTCCACCGCCACGTCGTCGTGGACGGTGACCCCGTTCCACACCACCGTGATCCGCGCGTCCTCGGTCTTCTCGCCCGAGGCGTCGTACCGGGCGGCACGGAAGGTGATGTCGTACGTCTGCCAGGTCTTGGGCGCCGTGGCGGCGTTCACGTCCGGCGCCTTCTTGGTGTAGATCGCCCCGGCCTCGTCGTCGGCGAGCGTGGTGTCCCCGTAGGAGTCCAGGATCTGCACCTCGTAGCGTTCCTGGAGGTACACGCCGCTGTTGGCGCGGTCCTGGCCCGTCACGTCCGGCGGCAGCTCCGGCAGCCAGAACTCGACGTGCGCGCGGAAGTCCTGGAACCCCTGCTTGGTGCGGAGGTCCCCGCCGGCGATCTCCATCTCCCCGCCGCTCACCGGCCATTCGGGGGTGCGGCCGTCCGGATGCTGCCAGGCCGCCTGGCCCGTCCCGTCGAAGAGCGGGATACGGGCGCCCTCCGGGTGGACGGCGATCATGTCCAGGTTCACATGGCCACTGTCGCCGTCGTCGTAGGAGTAGGCCACGGTGTTACGGCCCTCGCGCAGCTCCACCTTCTCTGTCGCGGTTCTCCAGGTCTTCCAGTCGGTGGTGGAGGCCAGTTCCGCCTGCCGCACCTTCTCGCCGTTGACGTGGAGGCTCACCGTCTTGGTGCCCGGCGCCGGGTCGGGGCCGTTGGAGTAGCGCAGCCCCACGTCGTACGTGCCCGCCTTCGGGGCCCTCACGTCGAAGGCGACGGACGCGCCCTGCTCGCCGAAGTTGTCGACGAAGCCGCCGCCGGAGTAGCCCGCGTGCTCGGTGTCGACGCCCGCGCCGCCGGTGAGCGCGGCTTCCTCGGCCTCGTACAGGGTGGCCGGAGGCTGGTCGCCCGGCAGGGAGTTGAGGGTGTACCACGCCTCGGTGCTCCACAGCTCGGTGCCCTCGGCGGAGCTGAAGGGGCGCGGCGAGCGGAGGTGGACGACGCGGTTGGCCTTGAGGCCGGGGACGGAGAGGGTGACCTTCTTGCCGTCCTCGGAGAGGGTCGCCTCGCTGACCGACAGGGTCTCCTCGTCGATCTTCGGGCCGCCGTAGTCGGCGGTCGGCGCGTACGCCCACTGCTCGATCTGGTAGCTCTCGGCGAGGCCGGCGGCCGTCTCCTCGGAGAGCGGCTCGGTGTACTCGATCTCGAAACCGCCCGGCTTCGCGCGCATCGCCAGCATGTCGAAGGCCTTGTCACCGCTGGGCGTGAGCTTCTGGAGGCCGTAGGTGAGCTTGCCCTCCTGGCCCCAGTTGCCGCCCGCGCCGAGCCCGCCCGCGTAGATCGCGCCGTCCGGCCCCATGCTGATCCGGTTGACGCCCGCCTCCAGACCCTGGGTGAGGCGGAAGACCGCGCCCTGGTACTCGCCGTCGACCTTCTCCAGGTACGCCCGCTGGATGCCGCCGTAGGTCACGTCCCCGAACAGCATCTGCCCGGCGAACCGGCCCTCCGTCAACTGCAACGGCGTGCTGGGGGAGTTGGCTATCTCGTTCTGCGGCAGCCAGAGCACCGGCTTGGTGACCGGCTGGTCGTCGAAGGGGCCCGACGGGTTGGTGTAGTGGTTGAAGAAGCGGTCCTGCTTGATGTGGAGCAGCTTCGAGGAGGGCAGCCAGCCGCCCTGGTTGTCCAGGACGAACAGGTCGCCCTCGGGGCCGAAGCCGATGCCGTTGGGGGTGCGCAGGCCCCCCGCGAGGTAGCTGACCTTCCCGGTCTCCTTGTCGACCTTGATGGTCGTGCCGCGGTTCTCGGCCGGCTGCGGGTCGGTGGTGGCGCCGCCGTAGTCGATGGCGACGGAGAGGTTCAGGTAGAAGGCGCCGTCCTGGTAGAGCAGGCCGAAGGCGAACTCGTGGAAGTTCCCGCCGTACGGCCAGGTCGCCACCGTCCGCTGCTCGTCGGTGACGTCGTCGCCGTCGGTGTCGGACAGCTCGGTCAGCTCGTGCTTCTGCGAGACGTAGAGCTTGCCGTCGACCGCCTTGATGCCCATCGGCTCCATGAGCCCCTCGGCCACCTTCTTCGCCGTCACCTCCTCGGGACCGGTGTCGCCCTGGACGTGGTCGAGGAGGTAGACCTCGCCGTCGGTGTTGTCGGTGCCGCCCCAGGTGGTCACGGCGAGCCGCCCGTCCGGCAGCCAGTCCATCGCGCTGACCTGCGGCTCGAAGCCGTCGGGGCGCAGGTCGGTCAGGGCGTAGTCCGGGTGGACCCCGTCGAGGGGCAGGCCGTCACCGGGCGAGTCGAGGGCGCCCTCGCACTCCTTGCGGCCGGGCGCCGTCACCCGGACGACGTCCGCGTCCGTGCTCAGCACGGTGTCGGGGACGACGGTGAAGCCGTCGGCGCCCGGCGGCTTCCACTCCAGGGTGAGCTGCTGGTCGTTGGTGCGGTCGAAGTGGTCGATCCGCAGGGCGTGATGGCCCTCGGCCAGCTCCTTGGAGCCGTCCTTGGGCTCGGCGCCGTGCAGCCCGTCGTGGTCGATGACGGTGTCGCCGCCGATCAGCAGCCGCGAACCGTCGTCACTGGTCAGCCGGAAGTCGTAGGTGCCGTCCTCGGGGACGGTGAGGTTGGCGGTGACCTCGGAGACGAAGTGGTCCGCGACACCGAAGTCGTCCGTCGCGCTCCAGTCGATCACCGGCATCAGCTTGTCGACGTTGGGCGTCTGCCCGGCCTTGATCTCGCAGAGTTCGTCGATCGGGGTCTGGAGGTCGAAGACGCGCAGGGTGACACCGGGCTCCTGCGGCGGCAGTTCGTCGCGCGGCCCGGGGGCGGCGGCCGCCGGCACGGCGGAGAACGTGCCGACGAGGAAGGTGGAGACCAGCAGGCCGGTGAGATGTCTGCGGCAGCGGCGGTACGGCCGTAAGAGCATGTTTCCTCCTGGCCCCTCGCGGCGAGGGGCACGTCGCGGCGGTGGGTGGGGCCACCCTGCGCCCGGGGGTGAACGTGCGGCTCGTGCTCTTGCGCGTGCGAGTGGGGCAGCGGTGCGCCCGGACGGGATTCCGGGCGGGTGGCTGCGCCGAGAACAGTAGGAGGCTTCCCTCGGCGCCGTCCATACTTCGTCACCGGAGTGTTCAAAGTTCGTCGCTGGCGACGCAAAGTGCCCGGGGCGGTCGCCGGCGACGCCGGGGAGGACGGCGTCGGACCGTCGGGGAAGCGGCTCGGGCCCGTTCGCCTCAGGCGTCGAGTGGATCCGGGGTGCGGACGATGAGGACCGCCATGTCGTCGTGGCCGTCGCCGGGCTGGTTGGCGATGAGCGCCTCGCGGAGCGCGTCGAGGGGGCCGTCGGCGTGGCGGGCGGCGGTCGCGGCCAGCGCCGCCAGGCCCTGGTCGAGGGGCTCGTCGCGGCGTTCCACCAGCCCGTCGGTGTAGAAGACGACGGTGCTCCCGCAGGGCAGCGTGAGGGTGTGGTCGGGGCGCGGGGCGGTCAGGTCGACGCCGAGCGGCAGCCCCGGCTCGGCGTCCAGGTACCGCGTGGTGGCGTCCGGGAGGACGAGCAGGGGCGGCGGATGGCCCGCGTTGGACCAGCGGAGCGTCCAGTTCCCCGGCCCGTCGGGTTCGATGCGCGCCACACAGGCGGTGGTGAAGAAGCGCTCGTCCGTCATGTGGGCGATCCGGTCCAGCTCGGCCAGGGCGTGACCGGGTGCCGTGGTCTCGCCGAAGGACAGGGCCCTGAGCATCCCGCGGATCTGGGACATGGCCGCCGCGGCGTTCAGGTCGTGGCCGACGACGTCCCCGATGATGGCGGTGCAGGAGCCGTCGGGCAGCTTGACCGCGTCGTACCAGTCGCCGCCCAGATGGCCCGGCGAGGCGGCCGGACGGTAGATCGTGCGCGCCTCGAAGGGGCTCACGTCCAGCAGGCGCGGCAGCAGCAGCCGCTGGAACTGCTCGGCGCTGGTGCGTTCCTGCTGGTACAGCCGCGCGTTCTCGATCGCGACCCCGGCCGTGCCGGCCAGTGCCAGGATCACGCCCTCGTCATGGCTGTCGAAGGGCTGGCCGTCCTCCCGGTCGCACAGGTAGATGTTGCCGTAGACCCGGTCGCGGACCGAGATCGCGACGCCGAGGAGCGAGCGCATCGGCGGGTGGCCGGGCGGGAAACCGACGTACTCCGGATGGGCCGCCATCTCGGCGACCCGCAGCGGCTCGTCGGGATGGTGGATGAGGTGGCCGAGCAGGCCCCGGCCGCGCGGCAGCTCCACCCCGGACAGGTTCGCCAGCTCTTGCGAGCTGAGCCCGAGCGGGATGAACTCGGCCAGGAACTCGCCCTCCTCGTCGAGCACCCCCAGCGCCCCGTACCGGGCACCGGACAGATCCATCGCCGTCCGCACGATGCGCCGCAGCACGGCGGGCAGTTCCAGCTCACCGGTGATGCTGAGCACGGCTTCGAGCAGACCCTGCAGCCGCAGCTGGGCCTGGGCCAGCGCGTGCATCTGCTCGCCGATCCGGTCCAGATCGGAACTGAGCGGCAGATTGAGCAGCGACATGTACGGCACGTCGGCCGACCCGCCACCGGCTCCGTCCGGCGATTCCCGCGTCACCCGTCCGCTTCCTCCCGTCGCCGGCCCGACTGCGCCGCCTGCTCTTCCGCCGTGCCCGCGACGCCCTCGCCGGCCCCTGTCCTGGCAAAAGGAGAGATAATCACGTATCGGCGGGGTGGCGGGGTAGGCCGCCCGGTGCGTCGGCGGACCGGCCCGGGCGTCCGGTCGTCTCCTGGCCGTACCCGGGTCGACTTCCGGGTGTGCGGTGCGCCCGGGCCCCGGCGCTTGGTTGGCTGGTGGGGTGAGGCGACCGGGTGCCGGAACGGGGGACGTGTGGACGTCGGGAGTGTGACCGCCGTGTCGGTCGCCGTGGTGGGGGTCGTCGGGACACTGCTGTCCGCTCTGCTGACCCAGCGCGCCGCGGACCGCAGCCGGCAACGTGAGCGGGAGCGCGCCGAGCTGGCGCGCGAACGCCGGGGCGAGCTGCTGGACGTACGGAGCTGCTACGTCGCCCTCAACACCGCGACACGCCAGTACCTGGCCGCCCTCACCGACCAGGTGCACGCGCTGCGCCGGGACGGCTCCGGCCCGGTACGGCAGCGGCTCACCGACGCCCGCGACCAGCACCGCGACGTGTACGCCGAGGCCCAGCTGCGCGTACCCGACCCGGTCCTCGATCTCGCCGGACAGCTCAGCCGCGAACTGGGCGCGGTCTACGGCATGGTGAAACGACTCGACGCGGGGGCGCCCCGCGAAGGAGACTCCGTCACGGGCGCCCAGGAGCGCATCGACGTGCTCTGGCACCTGCTGCGGGAGATGCGGCGCCGGATGAGGGCCGAGCTGGGCGTACCGGCGACGGCCGGCGGCCGGGAAGCGGCGCTCCCGCCCCCGGCGGGGCAGCGGGAGACGGAGCGCGGCGAAGGCACTCCGGGCACTCCGGGCACTTCGGGAACGAGGAGGGGACGGGATGGACGAGAGTGGTGACGAGCCGGCCGAGGAGCTGTTCACCCTGATCGCGGCTCACCGCACGACGGTCCGCGAGGGGCTCGGCGACGAGCGGTACGCGCTGCTGCTCGCCCGGCTGTACGCACTTGTGGCCGTGCCGTGCGACGACACCATGGAGGTGCGCCGGGCCTACCAGTACGTCTGCCGCGTCCTGCTGGACCTGCCGCACGACCATCCCGTACGCGACGCCGTGGGAGCCCTCCGGCTGACCGCGGCGCCCCCCGGGCCGGGAGTGGCCGTGGGGGCGCGGGAGCTGATGGCGCTGCTGTCGGCGCCGCCGCCGCCCGCTGGACCGGCACTGGGCACGACGGACGAGCTGCTCGGTGCCGCCGCCCTCTCCGCCGACGAGGTCTGCGCGCGCTCGGGGGCGGGGGCCCCCGAGCGCGGGCTGATCAGACTCCCCGACCCGGTGGGCGGCGACCGCTACCCGGAGTTCCAGTTCCCCGAGGGCGGCGGGAGCCCGCACGAGGTCGTCCTGGAGATCAACCGGCTGCTCCTCGCCGACCTCGACCCCTGGGGCGCCGCCGCCTGGTGGCTCAGCGGCAACACCTGGCTGGGCGGCACGCCCGCGTCGCTCCTCGGGCAGCTCCCCGACGCGCAGCTGGTCGCCGCCGCCACGGCACTGGTGGAGGGCGACTGATGACCGGCCTCTTCCCGATGACCTCGCTCGAACTGCACCCCGTCCGGCACGTGATCCCGGCCGGGACCGAGCTGTGGCGGGTGCACAACGTGCGGTACGCGCCCCACCTGTTCAACCCGAAGCTGGCCGATCCCTTCGAGTTCAAGGACGGCAGCCGCTTCGACGGCACGCGGCTCGACCCGTACCACTGCCTCTACCTGGGCGACACCCCCACCACCGCGCTCGCCGAGAGCGTGCTGCGCTCCCGTCCCTTCGAACTGCCCGCGGGCAGGCGCCGCATCCCGTACGTCACCGTCGTGGGGCGCCGCCTGAGCGTGCTGCGGACCCGGTGCGACCTGGTCCTGGTCTCCCTGATCGAGGCGAAGGACCTCGCCGCCGTCTGCCAGGAGTCCACGCTCCTGGAGGACGAGCGGAACTACGTCTCCGCCCGCCGCTGGGCGAGCGAGATCCGCGCGCAGGCGCCCGACGTGGCGGGACTGATCTGGCAGTCCCGCCACAACCGGCCGCAGCGGGCCCTGGTCCTCTTCCACGACCGGTTCGACGGCTGCGGCGGCCAGCCGCTGGACGTGGTGGCGGACGCGGGCATCGCCCGCCTCGACTCCGACGCCGGGATCGACCTGGCCAACCGGTACCTCGAACCCCTGCGGGCCGAGATCTCGCGGCCGCTACGGGACACCGGGGACACCCCCTAGCCGGCTCCGTGCTGCTCCTCGATCAGGCAGCCGGCGAAGGAGTGGGCCGGCGGGTTGAGCGCCTTCCACCGGCGCACCGCCCACCCGACCGGCAGGGCGCGGACGACGGCGCGGCCCCGGACGAGGCTTCGCCCGGACGTACGGCATCACGTGGGGCCTGGGGGCCGCCCTGACCCGCACCGCAGGGCTCCCGTACCCGAAGAGGCGCGCACCTGCTCGGTCTTCGCGCGCCCCGCCCGCCTGGCGGAACTCGGCCTCATCCCGCCCGCCCCCTTCCGACCTGAGCCGGCGGCGGCCGGGATGCGCCCAGAACGCGCCCGGCCCGCGCCCGGCTGGTCCGCTGCAATGGAAACCAGCCCACCGGCCGGCAGTCCGCCGGGCGGGGAGCGGCGGGGGAGCGGGTTCATGGCGAGGTGGTGGCATCCGGTCGTACGCGTCGGCCCGGCGCGGAACGGCGGTACGGGTTCCGGTCGAGGGTGCCCGGCGAAGCCTGCCGCGGGGCCGGAGACCCACGGAGGACGGAGGGCCGCGGCGTGGACGTGAGGTGTCCGGTCTGCGCGACCCCGGAGACGGGACGCGAACTGTGTGAGGTCTGCGGAGTACGCCTGTACGGCGACCCGGTGCTCGGCGCCGCGACCGCCCGCGACCTGGCCGCCGCCGAGGCCGCCCTCGGGGCCGCCCGCCACGCCTGGGACCTGCGCGCCGCCGCACTCGTCGCCCCCGGCCCGGAGACCGACGGCCACCACCGCCTCACCGCCGTCCTCGGGGGAACCCCGCCCGGGGACGGTCACGTACCGGCGGGCGCTCCGCGCGAGGAGACCGGCGACAGCACCCGGGTCCAGGCCCTCCTGGCGGGCCGCGCCCAGGTGTCCTTCCTCGAATGCGCCCCCGACGGGCTCCACCTGACCCAGGTGCAGATCACCCGCGCCGGAATCCCCGTGCCGGGCGACACGTCGAGCACCCCTTGGCGCTCCGTGGTGCCCGCCCTCGACGGAGATCCCACCCTGCGCCGCTTCCAGCTGGCGGGCGGTGTCGGCACCCTCCCGCCGGTGGACCGGCGCGCGTTCGACGAGGCCGTACGCGCCTGGCTCGCCGAGAGCCTGCGCACCGCGCCCGGGGCCACGGCCGTCCTGCTGCGGTCCGCCCCGGGCTGGGAACTCCTGCGGCGCGCCGGGGCCGTGGCGGTCCAGAACCCCGCCGTACGCCTCGCCGCCGACGGGGAGGGCGGCGCGCCCGAGGGCCGGCCCGGCGGCGCGGTCCGGGTGCGGCGGCTCCTGCGCACCCTGCCCCTGCCGGCCGATCACACCCTGCTCCTCGCCCGGGTCGACCCGCACACCGGCGCCGTCCACCCCCACAGCCACGTGCTCTTCCCGGCGGGCCTCGTCCTGCGCCCGGACGAGACCGTGACGGCCGAGGTCACCGTGTACGGCGGCCCCACCGACAGCACGCCCCTCCTCCCGGTACTCGCCGGGCCGCCCGCGCCCGGCACCCCCGCCCTCGCGCTGCGGCAGCTCAAGGTCCGGGCGCTGGAACCGGAGCGGCTCACCTTCGCCCTGCGCGGTCCCGGCGAGGTGGAGCTGGTCGCCCCGGCCGGCGAGCGGACACCGGAGGAGCCCACCGCCGACCTCTCCCGGCTCCTCGCCGCCCTGCCCCGGCGGATGGTCCGCCCGCCGGCCCTGGAACTGCTCCTCACCGTCGACCTCGGCGGCGCCGACCGCGCCGAGACGGAGGAACGCCTGGCCTTCGTCCGGGAGGTCGCCGCCCTCCTGGCCCGCAAGGACCCTGCGGGCGCCACCGTCCGGGCCGGCGCCGTCGGCCACTACGACCACACCGACTACGAGACCGCCTGGGCCAAGGCGGGCCTGCTGCTCCGTGCCCCCGTCGTCGCCCGTCCCCCGGCCGAACTCCACGCCGCCCTCGCCACCTGGTCCCCGGCGCCGGGGCGGCAGGACACCGTCTCCTCCCTGGAGGATGCGCTGCACGAGGCGGCCGTGCTCGCCGCCCGGCGGCCCGTGGGCGCCGACTCGGACGAGACCTGCCGGGTGCTGCTGGTCGTCGGCGGCCGGCCGCCCGCCCCGGCCCGCCAGCACGGAGTCGTACCGGCCTGCCCGCGCGGCACGGACTGGCGGACGGCGCTCGGCCGGCTGCGGGCCGGCGGCTTCCGCCTGCTCGCCCGGACGCACCCCGCGACCGGGCCGCCCGCGCCCGACGCGGCGGCACGCCAGGCCGGACGGTACGCCGCCGAGGCATGGCGGGCCCTCGGCGCCGACGGGGTGTTCCGGCCGGGCGCCGACTCGCCCCAGGACGTGGTCCGCGCCCTCGACCCGCCCTGGCGGCACGAAGGCCCCGCCTGCCCACTCGCCTTCGCCACACCCCTCAGGTGACACCGCCCCACCACGTGGCCCCAGTACGAGGAGAGCCCATGGCCGATCTCTACGACCCGAACCGGAACGAGCCGGTCACGCCCCCGCACGGCGGCGGCCCCCGGCCGGACCCGGAGCCGGTCGCGCTGCCCTCGCCCGCCGGGCCCGCCGACGAAGGCGCCCGGAGCGGCCCGCCGCCCGCCGCACCTCAGCCCGTACCGGACGCCGTGCCCCAGGGGCTGCCGGAACGCGTCCCCACCGCCGGACCGGACGCCGACCGCGTCCGGATCGGCCTGTGGGGCGCACCACGCTCGGGCAAGACCACCTACCTGGCCGCGCTCCCGCTCGCCGCCATGCAGCACCAGCGCCACCACGGCGGCGGCTGGCACATCAGCGGCATGACGGAGGAGGCCAACGCCTACCTCAGCCAGGGCATGGACCTGCTGACCCGGCAACGGGCCTTCCCCGAGGCCACCATGGGCGTCCGCGAGATCGCCTGGTCCGTGCAGGGGCCCCGGAAGAAGCGCAAGCTGGGGCCGGGCCGGCGGCCCAACTTCGTCCTCGACATCCAGGACGCGGCCGGCGAGGTCTACGGCGACGGCCACCCCCAGCAGGCCCAACTGGTCAGCCTCCTCGCCCGCTCCCACGGGCTGATCTACCTCTTCGACCCGCTCGGCGACGCCCAGCGGGCGACCGAGAGCTTCAACTTCCTCCACTCCGCCCTGACCCTGCTCACCGCGCAGGTCCGCAACCGGGGCGGGCTCGTCGACGGCCGGCTGCCCCACCATGTCTCCGTCTGCGTCGCCAAGTTCGACCACCCGGGCATCTTCCAGCCCGCCGCCGAGGCCGGCTGGGTCACCCAGGACCACGAAGGCGCGCAGCTGCCCCGCATCCCCAGGGAGCGCGGCGAGCAGTTCTTCCAGTGGATGTGCGACGACTTCCGGGGCGCCACCGCCCGCCTCGTCCGCGACGCCCTCCAGACCTACTTCGACCCGCGGCGCATCGCGTACTACGCGACCTCCGCCGTCGGCTTCCGCCTCGCCCCGCAGCACGTCTTCGACTACCGGGACTACGTCCAGGAGATCGAGGCCGACGGACGGAAGTACCTGCGCACCTCACCGGGCCCGATCAACGTCCTGGAACCCCTCATCGACCTCGAGGACCGCATCCACCGGGAGACCAACCGGCGCGGGGGCAAGCCGTGGTGAACCGCAGCCCCGGCGGCCGGCGGCTCCCCGCCCACCACGCGGTGCTCGGCAAGCACCCCGGACGCACCATGGGGTACGAGGTGCTGCGCAGCAGCCTCCCCGGCGACCGGGCGGGCGACTACCTCTGGCGGGCCGCCGCCACCGGTGCCCCCGAGGGCCGCGACCCCGAGGGCGCCCTGCCCTGGCGGGTCTTCCTCGCCGCCTCCGACACCCGCCCCACCCCGGCCTGCGCCCGCGTGGAGACCAGCTGGGACGGGACGACCGACGGCACCGGCGCCCCCGGTTACACCTGGCAACTGGCCCTGTTCGACTGGCCGGACGTCTCGGACACCGCCCTGACCTGGACCGGCATCGACCGCGCGCTCTCGGCCCTGCCGACGGGCGGTCCCGGGGGCGAGGAACCGGCGGCCGTCACCGTGCCGGAGACCTCCGCCGCCGAACTCGCCGCCCTCGTCGACGAACTCGGCTTCCCCTGGGCCGCCGGTGTCGCCGCCCTGCTCCTCGACGGCCGGCAGGTCGCCCTCACCCCGAGCCCCGGCCGGCCGCTCCCGGACGTCGCGGAGCGGGTCCGGGTGCTCGACGCGATCTGCTCGCTCCTGCCGTACGCCTGCCGGTCCTGGCTCAGCGCCGCCACCTGGACCGGGCAGGCCGACCACGACCTCCGGCTCTTCTTCGCGCCCGCCGTCCGCCAGGGCCAGAGCACCGCGGTGTACGGCGGCGCCCCGCCGCCGGGCCCCCGGGGCGACGCGGCACGCGGCTACCTGCGGGGCCTGCTCGCGCTGCGGGCCAAGAGCGGCGACACCCACGGCCTGGTGCGGCACCTGCTCGCCGCCACCGGACCGGCCACCCCCGCCCCCGAGCCGTACGGCACCCTCAAGGCCCTGCGTGAGGCGGACCTGCTGGACACGGTGGTCGAGGAGATCGGCGCCGGGGCGGGGGAGCCGGCCGAGGCGGCGCGGGTCCTGCAGCGCCACCCGGCCGACTCCCTCGACGACCGGCGGCTCGCCGTCCTCACCGGCTACCTGGTGGCACACGTCCGCGAGGCCCGGGCCGGAGCGCTCCTCGCCGCCCAGTGGTCGGGGCGGCTCTGCGCCGTCCTCGTGGCGCAGGTTCTCGCCGCCGGGGACCCGGCACGCTCCTTCGAACGGGCCCAGCGCTACCTGGGCGTCGTCCACGCGGAGGTCGAGCCGCACCGGCCCGGCTCCTTCGCCGACCTCTTCCACGCCCTGCTGGACGCCCCGAGTCCGCCCGAGGACTGGGCGGGTTCGCTCATCTACATGGCGGAGGACCAGTGGGGACGCGCCACCGACCGCGCCGACCGCCTCCTCCTCGGCGACGAGGCCGTCGCGCGGACCTGGCTCCGCTACCTGCTGAAGAACCGCCGGCGCAGCCTGCAGCCGCTCGCCCGGCTGGTGCGGCGGGCGCACGGCGAAGGCTCCCCGGCCGCCACCCCCGGCTGGCTCCGCTTCGCCGCCGTACTCCTGGGCGGCGACGCGGAAGCCACCACCGCCAGGGACGCCGCCGACTTCGCCGAGGTCTCCGACCAGGGCTGGCGGACCACCCTGGACATCGCCCGGGAGCAGCGGCGCCCCGAGGCGCTCCGCGCCATGTGGCCCGGGCTGTGGCGGGCCGCCCGCAGCGACCGCACCCTCGGCGAGGCGGTGGCGCGGCTCGTCCCCGCCGACGGGCGGCACGACGGCTCAGTGGCGGCCGACGCCGACCTCTTCTGCGCGGCCAGCGGAACCGGCGGCCCCGGAATGCCCCGCCTGGCCCAGCTCAGCGAGAAGGGGCAGCTCCCCGCGTACGTCGCCGCCCTGATCAACCGGTGCGCCTCCGACGGGGAACTGCGGCGCCTCGCCGTCGACGCCCTCCTCGCCGGCCCGCCGGGGCCGCGCGGCTGGCAGGTGACCGAACAGCTCGCCGCCGCCGTCCCGGGCGCCTTCCTCGGCCTGGTCTGCGACACCGTGCACGACCGGCTCACCGGCCGGGGCCGCCCCCTCGCCGACCTCGACGTACCCCCGTACCTCATGAGACACGTGGCGGCCCGGTACGACCTCGGGTGGCTGCGCCCCGTCGGCGAGTTCCGGCGGGCCGCCGAGAGCGGGGCGCCGTACGAGGAGCTGGCCCGGCTGCTGCTGGAGGCCGGTGTCCCGGTGCGGCTGCCCGCGCAGCTGCTCGACGCGGTCGCCGGCTGGACGGTGACGGAGGGGCCGGGCGGTCTGGAGCAGGTCGCCCGGGCCATGGACGCGGCGGCGCCGGGCTCGCCGGGGCTGCGCCTGTACGGGGCGCTCACCCGCGACGACCGCCACCCGGGGCTGCGCGAGCGGCTGACCGAGCACAGCCGGCACCAACGGGCCTGGCACGAAGCGGTTCTCGCGGAGTTGTGGCACCGCCGGCCGGGCACGCCGCCGGCCGCCGTGCCCGCCGCCGAGGGGGAACGCCCGGGCCTGTTCCGGAAGATGGGCCGCGTCGTCCCCGGGAGGCGGAGATGACGGCCGCCGCCCCGGCTGTCGCCGTCGACGCCGGTTCCCGCTACCTGCGGGTGGCGCGGGCCGACGGCGACGGGCCCCCGTACCTCGTCGACCTGCCCGGCACGGTGCCCGGCGAGGGCCTGCCGACCCCGGACCGGGTCCGCGGCGACCGGGCCGCCGCCCTCGCCGCCGCGTGCGCCGCGTACCGCGCGCACTGCGGCCCGCCCGGCCGGCTGGTCGCGGTCGTCCCGCACGGCGAACGCCCGCCCCCCGCAGGGGAGACGGGGGAGCCGCCGCCTCAACTCCTCGGCGTCCCGCACGCGGTGCTCGCCCTGCTGCGGCACGCGGGCACCCCGCCCCTGTCACCGGTGCTCGTCTGCGACCTGGGCGGTGCCGGGGTGAGCCTCGCCCGGTGCGTCCTCACCGGCGGGACCTGGGCCGTCTCCGGCCCGCCCAGGCACGCGCCCCTGCCCGGCGGCTACGGCGCCGCGTTCGACCGGGCGGTGCTCGACGGGGCCGGGCTGACCGCCGACGACCCGGAGGTCCTGCGGCTGCTGGCCCTCGCCCGGGCCGAGAGCGGGCGGCGGACCGAGGTGGCCCTGGACCGGATGGTGGCGCGCCCGGACCGCGCGGAGCGGCTGGCCGACACCGTGGTGCACGAGGTGGCGGGGCGCGAGATCACCGCCGGCGTCGTGCACCGGGCCTTCGCCCGTCTCACCGAGGGCCTCGACCGGGTACTCGCCGACGCGGGCCCCGACCGTACGCCCGTGGTCGCGGTCGGCGGCGCGGCGCGCTCGGCGACCCTGGTGCGGCACCTCGCGGACCGGCTGGGCCTGCCGGTGCCGCTGCCGGACGGCACCGATCCGGCACTGGCCCCGGTCTTCGGGGCCGCCCTGGTGGCCGCCGGGCGGGTGGACGCGGCCGACCGGTACCCGCACGCCGTCGCCGTACGGGTCCACCGCACCGTGGGCGGGCTGCCGCGCGACGAGGAGCTGGTGATCAGCCCGCCCGGCACGCTCGCCCCGGGCGGGGCCACCGTCTTCGCCGAGACGGGCGGCGAGCGGGTCCGGCTCGGGGCCGCGCCCGCCGAGGGCGGCACCGGACGCGAGGTCCAGCTCCTGGTCCGGGGCGCGGGCACCCGCGGCGGCGTCTCCGCGACCGCCGTGACCGTCTCCGCGGCGGCCGGGGACCGCTTCCACGTGGGCGTACGCGTCACCACCGACGGGACCGCCCACCTCGTCCTCCACCCCCTCGCGCCCGAGGCTCCGGCCCCGCACCGGCACGGAGCCGAACCCGCCGCCCAGGAGATCCCGTTGGGCGCCCTGCCGGCCGATCCCGTGCCCTGACCACCGCCCCTTCGCCGCGACGCGGTCGACCCGCGCGCCCGACCCCTCCAGGAGACCGTCCGTGAAGCCCCACACCAGGCCACCGCGCGGCACGACCGCGCCGCGCCGCCGGGCGGCCGTGGCAGCCGTGCTGCTGGCCGCCACGGCGGTGCTCACCGCTCCGGCGGCCGCCGCCGAAGGACCGAGCCGGGAAGAGATCTACCGGGAACTCGGCGTCGCCGACCAGCCCGTGGACTACGCCGTCCTCGTCGACACCTCCGGATCGATGCGCACCAAGGGCCGCTACGACACGGTGCGGTCCACCCTGCGCGGCTTCCTCGGCGGGCTCTCCCGCTCCGACCACGTCGCGCTCATCACCTTCGACGACCGCCCCGAGGCCCGCTACGTCGGCTCGGCGGGCGACCCCGGCAAGATCGTCGGCCGCCTGCCCAAGTCCCCGGACCCGGACGGCGGGACCGACATCGGCGCCGCCCTCGACCTGGCCCTGCGCGAACTGGAGCGGTCCGACGCCGCGAGCGTCGCCTCCGTGGTCATGCTCACCGACGGGCGCCACGAACCGCCCCGCTCCACCGCCTACCCCAAGGCGTCCGGCGCCCCCTGGGACGCCCTGCACCGGCGCGCCGAGGCCGTCGGTACCCGTGCCGGACTCGCCGGCTACGCCCTGCCGCTGGGCTCCGGAGCGAGCGGCGCCGGCCAGCTCGGCAAGGTCGTCCGGGACACCGTGGTGCTGCGCCCCGGCAGCATCCAGGACCTCGGCGCCTACCTCCGCCGGGCCGGGGACAGCACCCGGGCCCGGTCGGCCGCCCGGCTGCTCGCCGAGGACCGGGGCAAAGGCGTCACCGCGTCCTGGCGGCCCGGCGGCACCCGCGACCTCACCACGGGCTCTGCCGAGGCCGCCGTGACCTTCCGCTCGGCCGCCGCGCACACCCCGCTGACCGTCACCGGCACCCGCCTCACCACCGACGGCGTCCCGCTCCGCGTCAGCGGCGTCCCCGACCGCCTGACCCTGGCCCCCGGCGAGTCCCGGACGTACACCGTGCGGCTGGCGGGCGGCGTGGGCGGGGACGGGCTGCCCTTCCGGCGGACCGAGGAAGGCGCCGCCGCGCTGCGCGTGTCGGGCAAGGTGGCCTCGCCGTGGCAGCGGGCCCTCGCCCCCGACGTCGAGCTGAGGACGCCCGGGACGGTCGCCGCGCGGGGCCGCCCGCTGACCGCCCGCGCGGAGACCGGCTCGGTCCTCTTCCTCCCCGCGCTGCTGCTCGGGGTCGCCGCCGCCCTGGCCCTCGGCTGGCTGCGCTGGCGGAGCGTCCACCGCCCGTCCCTCTCCGGCGGGCTGGGCATCGCGCCGGTCTTCGCGGCGGACACCCCGGGGTGGATCGCCCTCAGCGGGCGGAGGGTGGCGTTCCAGCAGCCAGCGGGCGGACGCGGCACCGTCCACGGACGCCGCCGCCGCACCCCGGAGGGCCCCCGCGTGGACCTGCTGATCCACTACGCCAGGAAGGGCGCCGGGGGCCGTCCCGACCGGGTGACCTGCGCACCGGGAGCCAAGGCCGTCGTCGGCGGGCTCGCGTTCACCCACCGCCCGGACGGCCCGCCGGCCGACGGCCACGCGCCCGAGGGGTCCGGATGACGGAGGCTCAGCCGCTCAACGTGGCCGCCACCCGGGTCGGCACCCGCGCCCTCGGCCCCGGGGTCCGGTCCGTGGTCTGGGTGCAGGGCTGCCCGTTCCGCTGCGCCGGCTGCGTCGCGCCCGAATGGATCCCCGAGCGCCCGGCACGCCGGGCCGACCCGGACCGGCTCGCCGCCGAACTGCTCGCCGACCCCCGGGTCACCGGGTTCACCCTCTCCGGCGGCGAACCGATGAGTCAGGCCGCCGGACTGGCCCGGCTGGTCCGGCGGGCCCGGCTCCTGCGGGACGTCTCCGTGGTCTGCTTCACCGGGTACCGCCTGGAGCGGCTGCGCACCCGGCCGCCCGCACCCGGCGTGCCCGACCTGCTCGACGCCGTCGACGTGCTGATCGACGGCACCTACGTCGCCGCCCTGGACGACGGGCGCGGCCTGCGCGGCAGCGGCAACCAGCGCGTCCACCACCTCACCGGCCGCCTCGCCGAGTGCGGCTACGACTTCGAGGGCCGCCCCCGGGACGTCGAGATCGCCGTCGACGGCCCCGAGGCCCTGCTCGTCGGCGTACCGCCGCGAGGCTTCCCCGCCGCCTTCACGCGGGCGGTCGACGCGGTGCGCGCCCGGCACACGGCGGCGCACCCCCACACCTCCGGGGGCGTCCCGGAGCAGGAAGGACGGTCATGAGCGGCAGGAAGACCATTCAGGTCGACGAGGCACAGTGGCGGCGCGTCCAGCGCAGGGCGCGCCAGCTCCAGGGACTCCAGCGGGACGTCCCCCGGCTGCTCGACGACGTACGGGCGCAGACCAGGGCCGACGTCGACCGGGCGTTCGCCAGCGTCGACGCCCGGCAGCGCCGCCAGGACGAAGCCGTCCGGCAGCTCAGCGACCGGACCCGGCACATCGAGGCCGAGACCGGCCGCCGCCTCCGCGAACAGGCCGAACGCCTCCACCAGGAGCTGCACGAGACGGCGGGCCGCATCGAGGAACAGACCCGGCAGCGCCTCGACGGGCTGCGCCGCGAGGCCGAGCGGGCCCTCGCGGCCGAGCGCGCCGAACGCCGGGCCGAGACCGCCCGCCTCGCGCAGGAGATCGACGCCGTCAAGGCCGACCGGGCCCGCGCCGAGGAGACCGCGCAGACCTGGCTCGCCGACGCCCGCACCATGGCCGGGCTCATCGAGCGCGAACTGCCCCACGAGCGGTACGCACCCGGGCGCCTGGACCGGCTGGTCCAGCGCCTGGCGACGGCCGGGCAAAACGCGGCCGAGCACCGCTTCGACGCCGCGCTCGCCCTCGGGCAGGAGACCTTCCACGAACTGAGCGACCTGCGGGTCGACATCGAACAGCGGGAACTGGCCCGCTGCCTGGCCCGGAAGGAGGCGGTGGAAGCCCTCGTCCAGGTGGAGGCGCTGGCGGAGGAGAACCGGCGACGGCCCGTCGTCGACACCGACGGCACCCCTGTCACCGGGTACTCCCTGGACGTCGCGCACTGGTCCGGCGGTGAGTACGACCAGGTGCGGCAGGACACCGCCGCCGCCCTCACCCGCGCCCGCGACCCGCAGACCGGCACCGACGCCCTGCTCGCCCTGCGCGACGAGGAGGCACCCGCGCTGGAGCGGCGCCTCGGCGAGACGGTGGAGCGGGCCGGGCTGCGCCAGCTCACCTCCCAGCTACGGGTCAACCTCGCCGACGTGGTGGCCCAGACCCTGGCCGAGGTCGCCTTCTACGACCTGGTGGAGGAGGAGTGCCACTACGCGGGGGAGGACGAGCGGGGAGACTTCCACGCCGTGCTGCGCCACGAGGCCACCGGCAACGAGATCAGGGTCCGTATCGCCCAGGCCCACCCGGACTCCGACCAGTGCGTGATCCACGTGGAGACCACCGACCACGACGTCACCGCCGAGGCCGAACTCCGCGACCGCGCCGACGCGGTGTACCAGGCCCTGCGGCAGGAGGGCGGGCCGATGGGCCTGGAGCCGTCCGCACCGGTCGAGGAGACGGTCCTGCCCGCGCCCGCTTCCGTCCGGGGGAGCCGGGACGAGGCGGCCGGTACCACCACGTGAACGCGACCCTGGCGAAGGAGACCCCCGCCCCCGCCGCCCCGCCGCCCGGCACCGAACGGCTCCCCCCGGACGCCGTGCGCACCGGCGAGCCCTTCACCGTCCTCTACGGGCCCGGCGTCGGCGACGTCTTCGTCGACGCCACCGGCGAGGTCCGCACCATGGAGCAGGCGCTCTGGCACATGCTGCGCGCGGCGGGGTTCGAGCGGATCGTCTTCAGCACCTTGCAGGACCCGGTGTACTTCCGCGACGACGCCTCCTGGCGCCGGTCCCGCCGGCCCGTCCGCCGTACGCCGGGCACGGACGGCAGGGCGGGCCCGCCCCGTATGCGCCATGCCGGGCTGCGCGGCCCGCTCGGCGCGACACGGCTCCTGAGGGCGGAGCCGGCCCCGGGAGCCGGGCGGCCCGCCGCCCCGGACGCCGGGGCCGCCCGCGCCTCGGGCATGGCCGACCCGTTCGGCGTGATGACGCTCACCGCGTACCTGCGCGGCACCGGGCACCGTACGGCCGTGGTCTTCCCGCACGCGGACGAGTTCCTGCTGCACAACCAGGCGTCGCGGCAACTCGCCCAGGCCCTCGCCACCTGGGCCTGTGACGGGGTCGAGGGCAACCAGTGGGTCCTCGTCTTCAACCGGACCTCCCTGCACGAGGTGGCCGCCTTCCTCACCGGACTGGGACGCTGCCCGGGCCTGGAGACCTTCGTCACCGAACGCCGCGACGAGCCCGCCCGCGGCGGCACCCACCGCGTCGGCCTCCCCGGCGAGCGGGAACTGGAACGGCTGGTGCACGCGGCCCGGCTGCGCAAGGGGCTGCGGGTCGCCTGGCGCGACCTGGACCGGGTGGTCCGCGCCATGGCCGGGCAGCCCGAGACCGCCCGGGTGTGGCGGTCCCGTCTTCATCAACTTCACGCGAAAGGAGCGCGGTTGGATCGCGAGACGGTCCGCCCCTGGCTGGGCGCGGCCGCCGCCGAGGAACGCACCCCCTGGGAGCGGCTGGCCGCCATGCCCGGCACGGAAGCACTCGTCCGCCGCTTCGAGGGGCTGCGCGCCGAGATGGAGACGGAGGCCGCCCTGCGCGCCCGGGGCCGCCCCTCCGAAGGCGAACCACCCTCACGGCACCTCGTGTTCACCGGCAACCCCGGGACCGGCAAGACCACCGTGGCCCGCCTCCTCGGCGAGATGTACCGGGACGCGGGCGTGCTGACCCGGGGCCACTGCGTGGAGGCCGGACCGGGCGACCTCATCGCCGGATTCGTGGGGCAGACCGCGCAACGGACGGCCGCCGTCATCGACCGGGCCCTGGACGGCGTGCTCTTCATCGACGAGGCGTACGGGCTGAGCGACCAGCGGGAAGGCTTCGGGGACCAGGCGATCGAGACACTGCTCAAGCGCATGGAGGACGACCGGGACCGCCTCGTCGTCGTCGTGGCCGGATACCCGGGCAAGATGGAGGAGTTCCTGGACGCCAACCCCGGGCTCCGCAGCCGCTTTCCCGTCACCAACGTCGTCCCGTTCCCCGACCACGACCCCGGCACCCTGCACACCATCCTCATGAACCGCCTGGCCCAGCGTGGCATGACCGCCGGCGCCGAGGTGGCGGAGGAGCTGCGGCAGATCGTGGAGAACCTGCACCGCACCCGGAGCGCGACCTTCGGCAACGTCCGGGAGATGCGCACCCTCGCCGACGCGGTCCGCTCCCGCTGGTCGGTACGGATCGGGCCGGAGGTGGACGAGCCCGTCACCGGCGAGGACATCCCGGAGACCTACCGCGGTCACCTTCCCCGCCCCGCCCCGGACCCCGCCGAACTCCTCGCGGGCCTCGACGCCTACGTCGGCCTCGCACCGGCCCGCGCGGCGCTCACCGCCCTCGCCTGGCGGCTGCGGATGCGCCAGGAGCGGGGGGCGGGGAACTTCGACCCGCCGCACCTGCTGTTCACCGGGCCGCCCGGGACGGGGAAGACCACCGTCGCGCGGCTGGTCGGCGCACTTTTCCGCTCCCTCGGCCTGCTGCGCGGCGGGCACGTCGTGGAGGTGACCCGCGTCGACCTCGTCGGCGAGTACCTCGGGCAGACCGCGCCCAAGGTGGTGGGCGCGTGCGAACAGGCCATGGACGGCGTGCTTTTCATCGACGAGGCGTACAGCCTGGTCGCCGACGCGGGCGGAAGCGGCGCCGGCTTCGGCAAGGAGGCGGTGGAGGCCCTGCTCCGGGAGATGGAGAGCCGGCGCGGCCGTCTCGTCGTCGTCGCGGCCGGGTACCCCGCCGACCTGGAGCGGCTGCTCGACTCCAACGCGGGACTGCGCTCGCGGTTCACCCTCACGGTGCCGTTCCCCGCGTTCTCCCCGGAGGACCTCGGCGAGATCCTGCGCCGCTCGGCCACCGCCGACGGCTACGTCCTCGCCCCCGGGACCGAGGAACGCGCCCGCCGGCTCCTGGAGGAGACCCGCCGGGCCCGCCCCACCGCCTTCGGCAACGCCCGCGACGTACGGCGCCTGCTGGAGGCCATGGAGGGGCTCAAGGGCGCCCGCTGGGCCGAGGGGGACAGGGGGCCGGAGCTCCTGCCCGAGGACGTACCGGAGGAGCTGGAGACCGGAGGCGTCCGGGCACCGTCGGGGCGGCCGGGTGAGCGGTGACCCCCGGGCCGGTCCCCGCTCAGGCGGCCGGGCTGCCGGTGATCTTCTTCGCGCCGTCGGCCTCCGGGCCGCTCCGCTCCGCGAGGGCGCGGCTCAGGACGCGGTCCGCGTCGGCGAGCCGCCGCTCGACCGTGGCGGTCAGCGCCGCGACCTCCGCCAGGGTCAGGCCCCCGTCCGCCTCCTCGCCCCCGGCGTCCGCGGCCTCCCGCAGGGCTGCGGCCAGCTCACGGTCGGCCCGGGCATGACGCGCCAGCGCGCCGAACGACGGCTCGTAAGCCGTCCGGACCTCCGTCAACTTGCTGTGCAGTGCGTCGAGTTCGCGCTCGCTCTCGCGCAGCCGCTGCTCGGTGTCGGCCAGCTCCCGCTGGGTGGCGGCCACCTCCTCCAGGGCCTCGCGGGTCCGGGGGGCGAGGAGAGCGAGCTGCTCCCCGGTGAGCCGCAGCAGCGACTCGGCGTCGGTGCGCAGGGCGCGGTCCGCCGCCTCGGGGTCCTGGGCGCGCAGCGCGTCCAGGTGGGCGCCGATCTCGGCGCGTTGCGCCCCCAGCGCCTCCGCCTGTGCCGCGAGCCGCGTCAGGCGCTCCAGCTCGGCCGCCTCGCGGCGCAGCTCCTCGTGCTCGGCGACACGGGCCCGCAGTGCGGCCTCGCCCGCCCGCAGCCCGTCCAGCCGCTCGCGCTCGACGGTCACCCGCTCCGCCAGCGCGGCGAGTCCGGCCGTCAGCTCCTCGGCGCTCCGGCGCAACTGCCCGCCCGCCCGCGCCGACTCCAGCAGTACGGGCAGCGCCCCGGCGAGCGCGGGAACCTCGGCCAGCGCGTCGTCCAGCGCCGACAGCACGGCCAGGGCCTCGGCCCCGTCGTCGCCGCTCTCCGGCGTACCGCCCACGAGCGCGCCCGCGGCCCAGCCCACCGCCAGCTCCAGGACCAGCAGCGCCGTCTCCCGGTCGTCCCTCCCGGTCTCCGCCAGCGCCTCCGCGATCCGCTGCCCGGCCCCACTCGCCACGGCCCCTCCTCGGCATACTCGGCGGACCGGCGGCTCCGGGCCGTATGGACCGTCAGGGTAGCGCCGGGAGCGGGGCCGAGGAGGGGGAGACGATGACGGACGGACCACGGGAACGGGGCGCGGAGGCGGTCCAGGCCGCGATCCGGCTGATGGCGGGCGAGGACTGGTGCGACGAGGCGCGGCTGGACGCACTCGTCCGGCGACTCACGGCGGCGGAGGAGGAGTTGACGAGCGTGGGTGAGGAAGCCGCCGAGGTCGGCGTCCACCTGGCCCTTCTCCTCGGCACCCGCTGCCACCTGCGGTACCAGGGCGGCCGGCTCGACCCGGCGGAGCGCGCCGCGGCGCTCGGACGGCTGCGCCGGATCGACCGCCACGCCCCCCTCACTCCCGGACTGCCGGCCCAGGCCCGCATGATGTGCGTCTTCCTGCTCGTGCCCTGGGCCCTGCCCCGCCCGGACGGCACCCGGACCGCCCTCCAGCACGCCCTGCTCCGCGCGGCCGACGGCGAGGTGCTCACCGATGCCCTCCGCCGCGACCTCACCGAGGCCGGCGAGGTGACCGGCCGCCTGATCAGGACCCCGGCCGGCGAGGAGTTCCGCCGGCAGTGCGAGAGCAACCTGGAGGACATCGAGCGGATGCTCGCCGCCGGCTCGCGGAAGCGGGCCGAGACCGCCGCGCCGCACCGCACGGACGGAGCGGACCCGAGCGCCGCCGACCGGCTCCTGGACGCGGTGCGCGGCCTGGTGGAGCTGGCCGACACCTCCGGCACGGCCCGGTTCACCCGGACCCTCCTCTGGCTCGGTACGGCGTTGACCTCCGGGTGGCACGGCGATCCCAGCGGCTCCTTCAGCGCCCGGGAGACCCGGCTGCTGGAGCAGGCGGGCGGCGCGATGCCCGCGGCCGGCGCCGAGGGCGTCCGCCGCGCCGCCGGCCTGGCGCTGGCGAGCCTGCGCGCGCTGCCGCCGGACACGCCGCACCGGGCCAGGGTGGCGCGGCTCCACGCCTACCTGCTGGCGGACTGGGAGACACTGACCGGCGAGCCCGCCGACTACAGCGACGTGGAACGGCCCACGCCGCCGCCGGACGGCGACCGCGCCACCCGCCTCGCCCAGTGGCCGGTCGCCACGGAGACCGACCCCGGCCTCCTGCCGTATCTCGACAGCCATCTGCGGGACTTCGTCGCGCACACCGGCCTGCGCGAGCGGCGCGTGGTCGCGGGCCGCGACGTGCTCCTCGCCCTGCGCACCGGCGACCCCGGTTACCTGGACGACGCCGCCGGGCTCCTCAGGGAGGGCGTCGAGGCGAGCCCCGCGGGCTCCTGGTGGGCCGTCGCTCTCCAGGCCGACCTGGTCCGCGTCCTGGAGCAGGCCGCCCATTACGGCGGCAACTTCCACGACGCGGATGCCGCCCTGGCCGGGCTGCGGGAACTGCGCGCCGGGCTGGACCGGGACGGCTCGGTGCCGCCCGACGCCCCGTTCGCCCTCACCCTCACGCTCTCCGCCGCCGACTGCGAACTGGACCACGCCCGGCGCACCGAGGACCACGCGCACCTGCCACGGCTCCACGCCGAACTGCGGAGCCGGCACGGCGCCCTGCCCCCGGAGAGCGAGTGGCGCGGGCGGCTGGAGAAGCGGCTGGCCGCGGTGGAGGAACTCGTGGCGCCGGCCGGGCAGGACGGGCGGCAGCCGGAGTCGTTCCACGCCGCCCCGCCACCGGACGAGGCCGAGATCTTCCGGCTCCCGCTCGCCGAACTCCGCGCCGCGCTCGCCGAACCCCACCAGTACCGCGACCAGGAGTACGACCGCCGGGGCGCCCTCGGCCTCCGGCTGATGTTCGAGGTGGTACGCGGGACGGGCTCCGCCGCACAGCTGGACGAGGCCATCGGCGAACTGACCCGGGTCCGCCGGCTGATCGCCCGGGGACACGGCCAGGCCCGCCGCGTGGAGGTTTTGACGAAGCTGGCGGAGGCCCACGCCAGGCGTGCCGCCACGCCCGGCGCCCCCGGCACCCGCGCCGACCTGGAGGCGTGCGTGGCGGTCCTCCGCGAGGCGCTCGGTGAACTGGCCGCCGACGTCCTGCTCCAGGAGGGCGCGGGCCACGGCCTGTCGGCGGCCCTCCAGGGGACCGTGCTCTCCTCGCGCCTCGCCTCCATCGCCTTCCGCGCCGGGCGCCCCGCGGAGGCCGTGCGGGACCTGGAGCGGGGCCGGGCCCTGGTGCTCCGCTCCGCCTCCGCCGCACGGGGCATCCCCGCCCTGCTCGACGCCGCCGGACATCCCGCCCTCGCCCGGCAGTGGCGGGCCCGCACCGCCGACGACGCCCCGCCCGTCCCCAGCGGCCTGCGCCGCCAGGCCCTGGCCGCCCTCGGAGTCCGGCGGGGAGACCCGCAGGGTCCGGGCGCCCCACGGCTCCTCGGCGGCGCGACGGTGGAGGAACTCTCCGCCGGGCTCGCCGCCACCGGCACCGACGCGCTGGTCTACCTCATGGCCGGAGTGCCGACGCCCGCCCGTGACTTCCCCGGCCGCGCGCTGATCGTGACCCCCTGCGCCGAGCCCGTCGCGCTCGCCCTGCCCGGCCTCTTCCGCCCGGGCAGCGCAGCACTCGACCGGTATCTGGAGGCGGCCGCCGAACGCTCCCGTCTCCTCACCGGTCCGCGCCCCGGCCGGCAGGCGGCGGCCGCCTGCGAAGCCCGCTGGCAGTCGGCCCTCACCGAGCTGTACGACTGGGCCGGGGAGGCGGTGATGGCCCCGCTCCTCGCCGCCGTCCGCCAGATGCGGCCGGACGGCGGCGACCCGGCACGGCCGCTCCGTGTCGTCCTCGTCCCGTGCGGCCCCCTCGGCGTCGTCCCCTGGCACGCCGCCCGTCTCCCGGCGCCCCCCGGCGGCCCCGGGCCCCGGTACGCCGTCCACGAAGCGGTCCTCAGCCACGCCTCCTCCGGCGCCCAGTTCCTGGCAGCCGCCGCCCGGCGCCGCCTCCCCCTCGCCGCCGGGCCGCAGGTCCTCCTCGCCGACCCCGAACTCTCCCTGCCCTGGGCGGAACTGGAGACGGCCACCCTGCGCGCCACCTGCTACCCCGAAGCGCTCCGGTACGGCGAGTTCCTTACCGCCGACGGCGAGCGGGACGCGGCCGGCACCCCCGAGGACGTCCTCGCCGCCCTGCCCGGCGGCACGGTCCGCGCCTCCCTCGTCCACCTGTCCTGCCACGCCGTCGCCGCGTCCCGGCCCACCGAGTCGGCCCTGCGGCTCGCGGTCCCGCCCGGTGCCCCGGCCGGGGCCGGGCGGCTCACCGTCGCGGGCATCCTCGACGCCTCCGCCGACCAGCGGCCCGGCCCGGCGGGGCCCCTGGTCGTCCTCAGCGCCTGTGAGACCGACCTGAGCGGGGGACACCACGACGAGGCGCTGACCCTGGCCACCGCCCTGGTCGCGGCCGGCGCCGCCGATGTCGTCGGTTCACGCTGGGCGGTCCGCGACGGGCCCACCTCCGCGCTGACGGCCGTCCTCCACCACCACCTCACCGACGGACGCCTCGCCCCGCCCGACGCCCTGCGCGCCACCCAGCTCTGGATGCTCGACCCGCACCGCGAGCCCCCGCCCACCCTCACCGGCCCCCTGCGCGCCGAGGCCGCCCGGCCCGACCTGCACCAGCTCTGCCACTGGGCGGCCTTCACCCACCAGGGCAACCCGGCGCCCGGTCGCCCGATCAGCCTCGCTTGACCGGGCCCGCGCGGGGTAGCGGAGTGTCATGGTCACCGACGAAGCGCCCACCGAGGCGAGCGGGTACGTGCAGCCCGAGATCGACGTCCCCGCCCTCGCGGCCCTGCTCGACGGCGAGTACGCCGAGATCCGCGAGCTCGTCCGCAGCAACCTGAAGACGTACGCCTCGATCCTGGAGGAGGCCGACGAGCTGAGCCTCGACGCCTACCGCGAGCGGGTGCGCGAGCTGGTGGTCGAGATGGCGGCGACGGGCCAGACCGGTATGGGCTTCCCGCGCGAGTACGGCGGGGGAGGGGACGTCGGGGCCTCGATCGCCGCCTTCGAGACCCTGGCCTTCGGCGACCTCTCGGTACTGGTGAAGGTCGGCGTGCAGTTCGGGCTCTTCGGCGGGGCGATCCTGCAACTGGGCACCGAACGCCACCACGACGCCTACCTCCCCGACCTGATCACCGGGAAGCTGATGGGCTGCTTCGCGATGACGGAGACCGGGCACGGCTCCAACGTCCAGGCACTGGGCACCGTCGCGCGGTACGACGCCCGGAGCCAGGAGTTCGTCCTCACCACCCCCGGTGAGGAGGCCCGTAAGGACTACATCGGCAACGCGGCCCGCCACGGTGAGGTGGCCGTGGTCTTCGCCCAGCTGGAGGTGGACGGCACCTCCGAGGGCGTGCACGCCTTCGTGGTGCCCATCCGGGCCGGGGGCGAGCCCGCGCCCGGCGTCCGGATCGAGGACGACGGCCGCAAGATGGGGCTCAACGGCGTCGACAACGGCCGCCTCCACTTCGACGGCGTCCGCATCCCGCGCGAGGCCCTGCTCAACCGCTTCGCCGACGTCACCCCCGAAGGCGTCTACGAGAGCCCGATCGACAACCCCAACCGCCGCTTCTTCACCATGCTCGGCACCCTGGTCCAGGGCCGGGTCAGCGTCGGCGGCGCCGCCGTCAACGCCGCCAAGGTCGCCCTCACCGTGGCCACCCGGTACGCGACCAGGCGCCGCCAGTTCGAGCCGGCCCCGGGCGAGCGGGAGCAGCTCCTGCTCGACTACGGCCTGCACCAGCGCCGGCTGCTGCCGCTCATCGCCCGGACGTACGCGCTGCACTTCGCGCAGGACGTGGTGCGCACCCGGCTCCACGAGGTCTTCTCCGGCATCGAGACCGACGCCCAGGCGCGGCGCGAGCTGGAGGCGCGGGCCGCGGGCACCAAGGCGCTCACCACCTGGCACGCCACCCGCACGATCCAGGAGTGCCGCGAGGCGTGCGGCGGCGCCGGGTACCTCAGCGTCAACCGGTTCGCCGCCCTCAAGAGCGACAGCGACATCTTCACCACCTTCGAGGGCGACAACCACGTCCTGCTGCAACTCGTCGCCAAGGGCCTGCTCACCGACTACGCCAGCGAGTTCGAGGACCTGGACCAGCTCGGCACGGTCCGCCACGTCACCGGCCTCGCCGTCGAGACGCTCCTGGAGAAGACCTCCGCCCACAAGCTGCTGGAGCGCGTCCGCGACCTGCTCCCCGGCGGCGACGAGTGGGACCAGGAGGCCGGGCTGCTCGACTCCGAGTACCAGCTCGCCATGGTCCGCTACCGCGAGGAGCACATGCTCGCCGGCGTGGCCCGGCGCCTCAAGAGCGGCGTCGACCAGAAGCGCGATCCGGGCGCCGTCTTCTCCCAGGTGCAGGACCACGTCATCGCTCTCGCCCACGCCCATGTCGAGCGGCTGGTGCTGGAGGCGTTCGTGGCGAAGGTGCGCGAGCTGCCCGAGGGCGGCGAGAAGGTCGCGCTGGGGCTGCTCTGCGACCTCTTCGCCCTGTCCACGATCGAGGCGGACCGTGCCTGGTTCATGGAACACGGCCGCCTCACCGTCCAGCGCTCCAAGGCCATCACCCGCGAGGTGAACGACCTCTGCCGCAAGATCCGCCCCCTCGCCCTGGACCTGGTCGACGCCTGGGGCGTCCCGCCGGAGCTGCTGCGGGCGCCGGAGCTGGTGGGCTGAGGCCCGGTCAGCCGGACGGCCGGGCCGCCTCCGCGTCGTCCGGAACCCGGCGCAACAGGTCGCCGGGCTGGCAGTCGAGGACGCGGCAGATCGCGTCCAGCGTGCTGAACCGGACGGCCTTCGCGCGGCCGTTCTTGAGGACCGCGATGTTCGCCGGGGTGATCCCGACCGCCTCGGCGAACTCGCCGACCGACATGCCCAGTTCGGCCAGGCGGCGGTCGATGTCGACCACGATCGCCATCAGATGACCTCGGCCATCTCCTGCTGGAGCTCGGTCGCCTTGCGCAGCAGGCTGCGCATGATCACGGTGACCATGGCGAAGGAGGCACCGGCACCGGCGGCCGTGACGGCGGCCGCCAGGGCGCTCTCCAGGCCCATGCCGCCGTCCGGCGACGGGATCTCGGCCAGCAGGAGATGCGTGGCCACCCCCGTCGCGAGCACGGTCGCCGCCACCGAGCTGACGATGACCACGTCGACCCACCGGAAGGCACGGGGTGCGAAGAGCGCCCCGTGCCGCGCCATGCCGAGCAGCCGCCACACCGCGACCAGAGCGACCTGGACACAGGCCACCCCGAGGACGGCCAGCACCGCGTACGGCACGGCGTACGGGGCGTACGGGGGGAACAGTTCCGCCTCGTCGGCCGCCGTCGTGGGGATGACCACGACCTGGCCGAAGAGTCCGACGGCGAGGACCACGACGACGGCGGCCCGGAGCAGGGTGGTGAGGATCGGATGCATGTATCGATAATCGATGGTTTTCTATCGATGGTCAATAGGTCGCCGGCATCGGCGAGGAAGCCGGGGAACACAGGTGCGGCGGGCGGCCGGCTCGGGGAGAGTGGGACGGGTTCCGATCACGAGGAGTCGCCATGCACCTTCCTGACCCCCCGTCCGTCGAAGAGATCCCCTTGGGGGACGAGAAGGACGGGCCGTACGGCATCGCCTCCGGAGCCGACGGCGCGCTGTGGCTCACCTTCGCGGGCAGTGGCCGCATCGCCCGCCTCGCACCGGGCGGCGGACTCCGTACGTACGCCCTCGACGCACCCGGGTGCCGGCCCACGGTGATCACCCCCGGGCCCGACGGCGCCCTCTGGTTCACGCGTCACGGGGACCACCGGATCGGCCGCGTCACCGTCGACGGGGACAGCACCTCCTTCCCCCTGCCGACGCCGGACAGCGGGCCGTTCGGTATCACCGCGGGACCCGACGGCGCGCTCTGGTTCACCGAGACGCGGACCGACCGCGTCGGCCGTATCACCGTGGCGGGAGAGGTCACCGAGTTCGGCCTCCCCGGGACCGCCCCCGGCGCCTTCCCCTCGGCGATCACCGCCGGACCGGACGGAGCCCTGTGGTGCACCCTCAACCAGGCCGACGCCATCGGCCGCGTCACGGTGGACGGCGAGGTCACCACCTACCCCCTGCCCACCTCCGGTGCCGCACCCGTGGGCATCACCAGCGACGGCACCGCCCTGTGGTTCGTCGAGATCGGGGCGGGCCGGATCGTCAGGATCTCGGTGGACGGCGCGATCGAGGAGTTCCCGCTGCCGGACCCCGCTGCGCGCCCCCACGCCGTCGTGGCCCCCGCCCCCGGCGAGTGCTGGTTCACCGAGTGGGGCGCCAACCGGGTCGGCCGCCTCACCGGCGACGGCGAGATCACCGAGTACGACCTGCCCACACCGGCGTCCGAGCCGCACGGCATCACCTCGGGGCCCGACGGCGCGCTCTGGGCGGCCCTGGAGACGGGAGGGGTCGCGCGGATCGTGCCGTGACCGAAGCCCCGGCCTCCCCGGACGCGGAAGGGGCGCCCCCGCATCCCGGGCGGAGCGCCCCTTCCGGCCGTTCACCCACGGTCAGTGCGCGTCGACGCCGCTCACCTCGTTGGGGGCCTGCTCCAGTTCGGTGGAGGCCAGCTTCTTCCCGCTCTCGATGTCGACGGCCGTCAGCTTCTTGTTCGCCGGGTCCGAGACGTACGCCGTGTGGTCGCGGACGAAGAGCGCCGGGCGGGGCTGCTGCCAGTCCAGCGGCTCCTGCCACGCGTCGAGTACGGAGATCTTCCGCTCGACCTTGCCGGTCTCGGGGTCGATGACGTGGATCTTGCCGTCCGTCCCGAGGACGAGGGCCTCACCGTGCGGGCCGCGGGCCAGCGAGCGGAAGGTGTAGCTGGTCCCCAGGTCGACCAGGCGCATCGTGCCGGTCTCCGTGTCGATCAGCGAGACCTGCTCGGGGCGTTCCAGTTCGGCGTCGGGGTCCTGCTTGTAGTCGCCGAGGACGACGGCCGATTCCTCGGAACCGGCCTGGTTGCCGATCCGCCCGTACTCGGTCGGGCTCTGGACCTTCTTGATTGAGCCGTCCTTGTAGACGAGGACGCCGTCCTCGCAGCCGACGACGACCGTCTCGTCCTTCGCGGCGGCCTCCCCGTGCACCTCGGGGCACTTCTCGTTGCGCGTGATCTCCTTACGGTCCTTGTCCAGGACCTTGATGCCGGTGCGCTTCTCCTCCGTGCCGAGGGTCGTCACCAGTTCGCCGCCGGCCAGCTGGATCGCGACCCCGTGGTGCGGCGCGTCGGAGTCGTACGTCTCGCTCTTCGGCTTCCCGTCGCCGAGCTGGGCCGGGTCGAAGATCGTGACCTCGCCGGTGCCGTCGGAGAAGAGGATGGTCCTGCCCGCGTGCCGGACGACGTGGCCGGGCTTGCTGCCCTCGAACTCGACGTCGGTCAGCTTTCCGCCCACCGCGTCCATCACGCGGAAGCCGGTCGACGTGGAGACCATCACGTGACGGTCGTCGCCGGCCGGGTTGACGCGGTTGAAGCCCTTCAGGGGTATGTCCTCGGCGACCTTCAGCGTGGCGCCGTCCAGGAGGTAGAGGCCGCCGTCGTACGTGGCCACGACCGGGTCCTTGACCGGGCCGGCCGAGGCGTCCGTCGTGTCCCGCGCCTTTCCTGCCGCGGGCTCCGTGCTGTCGCCGCCGCACGCGGTGAGCAGGGCGGAGGCGGTGAGCAGGGCGGCGGCAGCGGCGGCCGCGCGGGGGCGTACTGCGTTCTTCATGGGGTTCCTTGGTTTCCTTTTCCGGGAGCTGTCGCCAGGTGCGGCGACAGCGGGGTTCAGCGGGAGGTCAGGCCCTTGGTGATCGCCTCGGTGTTGGCGCGCATCATCTGCAGGTAGGTGGCGGCGCCCTGGCCCTTCGGCGTCAGGGATTCGGAGAAGAGCGGCACCACGTCCACGTCGATCCCGCTCTCGCGCTTCAGCACCTGCGCCAGGCGGTCCGGCTGGGAGGAGTCGGCGAAGATCGCCGGGACCCCGGCCTTCCTGACGGCGGTGGCGAGCGAGTCGAGGTCCGAGGCGCTGGGGGAGGCGAGCGTCGTCCCGCTCGGGATGACGGCGCCGACGACGCGGAAGCCGTAACGGTCCGCCAGGTACCCGAAGACGTGATGGTTGGTCACCAGGCGCCGCCGGTCGGCGGGTACGGACGCGAAGGCGTCCCGCATCGAGGTGTGCAACCCGGCCAGCTCCGCGCCGTACCGCTCGGCGTTCTTCCGCACGGCGGCGGCGTCGACGCCCTCCACGTGCCGGACGACGCGGTCGCCGATGAGGCGTACGGCCTTGCGGACGCGTACGGGATCGGTCCAGAAGTGCGGGTCGGGCCGGCCGGCCGACTCGCCTCCGCTGTAGGTCATCGGGTCGACCGACTCCCCGACGGCCAGGGTGGGTACGCCGGAGACGCGGGCGGCCTCCACGTGGCGCAGGACGTTCTCCTCCAGCCCCAGGCCGTTGTGGACGACGAGGTCGGCCTGTTCCATGGCGGCGGCCTGGGGCGCCGAGACGCCGAAGGAGTGCGGGTCGGCGCCGGGCTGCATCAGGACCGTCACCTCCGCCTCGTCGCCGACGACGTTGCGGGTGAGGTCGCCGAGGATGTTGGTGGTGACGACCACGCTCGGCCGGTGCCGCTGCTCCGTGGCGCAGCCGGTCGCCGTGGCGAGGAGGCAGAGGAGAAGGAGGAGCAGGGACACGTTTCCGGCCCGGCGGGTGGCGGTCATCGGCCGGTCTCCACCATGTGCGTGGGGGTGAGGGAGAGCGGGAAGGCGCGGGCCAGCCGGAGGCGGTCGTTGTAGTCGATCTCGTAGACCTTCCGGGCGCCGGGATCGTTGACGTAGGCGCGGCCGGTGTCGACCTCGATCGTCGCGGAGTCCGCCGCCCGGCCGGCCAGCAGCTTCTTGCGGGCGGTCTGCTTCCCGGAGTCGATGTCCCAGGAGGTGAGGGCCCCGTCCTTGCCCAGGGCCAGCAGGTCGGCGCCCTCGCCGGCGGTGTTGGCGGCGGTGAGCGGGCCGGTCTCGATCCGGGTCCAGGAGCGGTCGGTGACGTCGAGCACCCAGACCGCATCCGCACCGGACGGGCTGACGAGGGTGGTGCTGCCCGCCCGGTGGCGGAAGCCGGCCGCGCGGTCCCGGGCGTCCACCTCCCCGTCGTAGGCGATCTTCTCGGCGCTGAACTTCCCCTTCTCCTCGCGCACGAGGAGCGCGCCGTCGGCGCAGCCGAGGACGACGCCCCGGCGCGTGACGGCCTCGCCGCGCACCTCCGCGCACGGCTCGTCGAGCGAGGCGACCTCGGCGCCCTCGCGGTCGAGCACCCGTACCCGGTCGCGGTCCGTCCCCGCTCCCGCCGCCAGCAGATGCTCCGCGTACGGGACGACGGGCCCCGTGGCGTCGCCGTCCAGGGTGCGGGCGCGGCCGACGGAGCCGCCTTCGAGCTTCTCGCGGTCGAACAGCCGGGTGGGGCCCTCGGCGGGGGAGAGGGCGGTGAGCGCCTGATCGGCGTGGACGTGCTCGGGCGCCTTGCCGCCGATCGTCCCGAGGTCGCGGATGTCGGCCCGGTAGTAGTGGACGTGGTCGCCGTGGTCCACCGTCCAGGAGCCGCTGTCCAGGACGCGGGTGCCGTCCGGGGTGTCCAGGTAGGCGAAGCGGCCGTCGGTGTGGAGCGCCCGTGGTCCGGCGCCGCGCTTCAGCTTCGTGACCTCGCCGGTGATCAGGTCGAGGACGTGGACCGCGCCGCTGCCGGCGTCGGCCAGCACCAGGCGGGACTGCTGCTCGGCCTGTTCCTCGGCCCCTTCGACGTAGCCGTGCGGGACGCCGGAACTGCTCGGCGCCGCGTCGGGCCGCTCGCCGTCGCCGGACCCGCAGGCCGAGAGCAGGGCGGAGCCGACGAGCGCGGCGCAGACGGCCGCGGTGGTTCTGGTCTTCGTACGTGTCATGCCGGATGTCCGTATTCCGTGTGCGGGCCGGGGGCGTCGAGCCGGTGGGCGGTCCGTCCGCGCCACCGGGCCACGGCGCCGGAGGCCAGGACGGAGACGAGGAACTGGAGGACCGCGGTGGCCGCGATGGTCGCCCCGGCGGCGGTGTGCAGGTGCCAGGAGAGGAGGAGGCCCAGGAAGGTGGCGAGCGCGCCCAGGCAGGCGGCGCCGGCCATGATCACCGGAATCCCGCGCGCCCAGGGGAGGACGGCGGCGGGCGGCGCGATGAGCAGCCCGAAGACGAGCAGGGTCCCCACGACGTGGAACGAGGCCACGACGGCAAGCGCGAGCAGGCCGAGCAGCACGGCATGGGCCAGGCGCGGCCGCAGCCCCAGCGTGGCCGCCTTGCGCTCGTCGAAGGCGAGGGCGACGAAAGGCCGGTACCCGAGCACGGAGACGGCCAGGGCGACGCCCAGCGCCACCCCGAGGTAGGCCAGGTCCGCCGGCCGTACGGCGAGCACGTCCCCGAAGAGGAACCCCGTCAGGTCGACGGCGAACGACTGCGACCGCGAGACGATGATCACGCCCAGCGCGAGCATGCCGACGAAGAGCACGCCGATCCCGGTGTCCTGGGAGAGCCTCGGTGAGCGCCGCAGCGCGTGGACGCCCAGGGTCATCACCGCGGCACTGACGCAGGCGCCGACCACCAGGCTGCCGCCCGCCAGCGAGGCGAGCGCGATGCCGGGCAGCAGCCCGTGCGACATCGCGTCCCCGAAGAACGCCATGCCGCGCAGCACCACCCAGGTCCCGGCCAGGGCGCAGACCAGCGAGACGAGCACCCCGCCCCACAAGGCCCGTTGCACGAAGGCCACCTCGAAGGGGGCCGTCAACCATTCCATGGAGCGGGACCCTACAATGAAAACGATTATCATCACAATCAACGAGAGGGAGGCCCTGCGGATGCGGTGGCAGGTGGCACTCGACGAGGTCTCGGCCGGTTACGCGGGACGGCCCGTGCTGCGCCGACTGAGCGCGCACATACCGGCGTTCGCGACGACCGCGCTGGTCGGCCCCAACGGTTCGGGCAAGTCGACGCTGCTCGGCGTGATCGCCGGGGTGATCCCGGTCGCGGCGGGTGAGGTGGCGCACCGCACCGACGGGCGCCCCGCCTTCGTCGTCCAGCGGAGCAGGGTGGCCGACGTGCTGCCGCTCACCGTGCGCGACGCGGTGGCGATGGGCAGGTGGGCGCGGCGCGGGCCCTGGCGCAGGCTGTCCCGCTCCGACCGGCGGGTTGTGGAGACGAGCATGGAGCGCCTCGGCATCGCCGACCTCGCCGGACGGCAGCTGGGCGAAGTCTCCGGCGGGCAGCGCCAGCGCGCCCTGGTCGCCCAAGGGCTCGCCCAGGAGGCGGAGTTGCTGCTGCTGGACGAGCCGACCACCGGGCTCGACATGGCCGCACGGCAGTTGATCACCGACGTGCTCGCCGAGGCGGTCGCGGACGGAGTCACCGTCGTGCAGGCGACCCACGACCTCGACGCGGCGAGGGAGGCGGAGTGCGTCCTGCTGCTCCAGGAAGGACGGCTGGTCGCGTCCGGGGCCCCGGCCACCGTCCTGACCGGCGACACCGTCGAGCGCATCTGGCACTCACCCCGCCCGGCGGGCACTTTCGTCCCGGCGGAGCGGCCCGTGTGAGGGGTGCGGAAGTGAGGGTCGAGCCAACGGCGGTACCGGTACGCGTGTGAGCCGGCCCGCCTGCTCGGCACCCCGGCGCCAAGGACGACAAGGCGACGAGGGGTGCCGGAAAGTCACCTCCCCCCACCCGACCCGGTCGACCGGTGGTGGGGGGGGGAGAGAGGCGACCTCTGTCAGGACTCGACGGCCGTCGCCGTCGCGGTGGCCGGCTGCGGGTGCACGCAGTGCCACCGGTGTCCCGCCGCGTCCTCGGTCGCCGGGGGGAAGGCGGTGGCGCAGGTCTCGTCCGCCTTCCAGCACCGCGTCCGGAACGGGCAGCCCGAGGGCGGGTTGGTCGCGGACGGCACCGGACCGTGCAGCACGATCCGTTCGGGCCGCTCCAGCAGGCTCGGGGTGGCGGAGAGCAGGGCCTCCGTGTACGGGTGGCGGGACTCGCCGGAGACCTGGGAGGCGGCTCCCTCCTCGACGACGCGGCCCAGGTAGAGCACGGCGATGCGATCGGCGAGGTAACGGACGGTCTGGACGTCGTGGGAGATGAAGACCATGCCCAGGCCGAGGCGGGCGCGCAGGTCCACCAGGAGATTGAGGATCTGGGCGCGTACCGACACGTCGAGGGCGCTGGTGGGCTCGTCGGCGACGATCAGTTCCGGGTCCAGCGCCAGGGCGCGGGCGATGGCCACCCGCTGGCGCTGGCCGCCGGAGAGCTGCCCGGGCAGCGCCTCCAGCGTGTGGCCCGGCAGGCCCACCAGGTCGAGGAGTTCCCTCACCCGCGCCTCGCGCTGCTCCGGGGTGCCCCGCCGGTGCACGTCCAGCGGGTCGCGGACGATGCGGCGGACCGAGAGGCGCGGGTTGAGCGCCGTGGCGGGGTCCTGGAAGACCACGCCGACCGCCGGGCCGAACCGCTCGCGCCGCGCGGCCGGGCTCATGCTCCACAGGTCCGTGCCCTGGAAGGAGACCGTGCCCTCGGTCGGCCGCTGGAGGCCGGTGACGACCCGGGCCAGGGTCGACTTGCCGCACCCCGACTCGCCGACCAGGCCGAGGATCTCGCCCCGCCGGATCTCCAGCGAGACGTCGGTCAGCGCGTGCACCGCGTCCTTGCGGAACAGGCCGCCGCCGCGCGCCCGGTGGCGTACGTGGACACCGTCCAGCCGGACCAGGGGAGCGGTCGCGGGGTCCTGCGGTGCGGTCATCGGGCGCTCTCCAGTCGCTCGGTCTGCGGGTGGGCGGTCGCCGGGTGGTGGCAGGCGACGTGGTGGTCCCGCGCCCCCGCGCGTGCGGCCGGGGCGGGCGGGGTGGTGGCGCACAGCTCGGTGGCGGCGGCGCAGCGCGAGGCGAAGCGGCAGCCGGGCCCGAACGCCTTGGGCGCGGGCACCACGCCACGGATCTGGTGGAGCCGCTCGGCGCCGGACTCCAGTGAGACGACCGAGCCGAGCAGGCCCCGGCTGTAGTGGTGGGCGGGGTCGGTCAGCAGGGAGCGGGTGCCGCCGGCCTCGGCGACCTGACCGGCGTACATCACCGCGACGCGGTGGGCGAGGTCGCCGACCAGGGCCAGGTCGTGGGAGACGAGGACCATCGCGAAGCCCAGTTCGTCGCGGAGCCTGACCAGCAGTTCGACGACCTGGGCCTGCACGGTGACGTCGAGCGCGGTGGTCGGCTCGTCGGCGATGAGCAGGCGCGGGCCGCGCGAGAGGGCCATGGCGATCAGGACGCGCTGGCGCTGGCCGCCGGAGAGCTCGTGCGGGTAGCTGCGCAGGGTGCGGGCGGGGGAGAGGCCGACCAGTTCCAGCAGTTCGGCGGGGGTGCGGGTGCCGCCCCGGGAGGTGAGCCGCTTCAGCTGGGTGCCGATGAGGACGGACGGGTTGAGGGAGGACATGGCGTCCTGGTAGACCATCGCGATCTCCGGCCCCATCAGGGCGCGCCGCTCCTTGGCGGTCAGCGTCAGGAGGTCGCGGCCCCGGTAGAGGATCTCCCCCTCGACCCGCGCGTTGCGGGCCAGCAGGCCCATGACGGCGAGGCTGGTGACCGACTTGCCGCACCCCGACTCGCCGACCAGGCCCAGCGTCTCGCCCTCGCGGACGGTGAAGTCGATGCCGTCCACGACGCGGGTGTCGCCGTACCGGTCCGGGAAGCGGATGGTGAGATTCCGTACGGTGAGGAGCGCGGGGGCGTCCTCGGGGAGCGGGGTGACGGCCGGGTCGGTGGCGGACAGGCGGGTGGCGAGCGCCGCCAGGGCCGCGTCCACCTCGTCGGCGTCGGCGGCGGGAGTCGCGGCGGCCGGCTCCTGCCCGGTGTCGTCGCCGCCGGTGCGGGACCTGTCCGGGGAGGCGGCGGCGTCCGTCATCCCCTCGGAGAGGACGTTGAGCGCGAGCACCGTCAGGAGCAGGCAGAGGCCGGGGAAGAGCGTGGCCCACCAGCCGCCCGAGAGCAGCAACTGCCGGCCGTACGCCAGGACGCTGCCCCAGCTGGGGTCGGGGTCCTGCACGCCGGCGCCGATGAAGGAGAGGCTCGCCTCGAAGATGATGGAGTCGGCGACCATCACGGTGGCGAACACCAGGACCGGGGCGGCGCAGTTGACGGCGACGTGCCGGGCGACGATGTGGCCGCGCCGGGCGCCGATGACCTGCTCGGCGGCCACGTAGTCCTCGCCGTACTGCTCCAGCACGTTGGCCCGGACGACGCGGGCCAGGGAGGGCGTGTAGACGAAGGCGATGGTGAAGATGATGACCGGCACGCTGGGGCCGAAGACGGCGACCAGGACGGCGGCCAGCGCGATCGGCGGGAACGACATGACGATGTCGAGGGTGCGCATGACGCCCTCGTCGGCGAGTCTGCGGGAGGTCGCGGCCAGCGCGCCGAGCAGCGAGCCGAGAATCAGGGCGAGCAGCGTCGCGCCGAGGCCGATGACGAGGGAGTACCGGGCGCCGTGCACCACCCGGGCGAAGACGTCACGGCCGGCCCGGTCGGTGCCGAACCAGTGGTCGGCGCCGGGCGGCTGGGCGGGGACGCCGGTGGCGAGCGGGTCCTGGGTCAGGAGCGGGGCGAGGACCGCGCCCAGCACGACCACCACGAGCACGCCGAGGGCGACGCGGGAGGGCACGGGCAGGCGGCGCAGGCGGACGCCGGGCCGCGCCAGCCGCTTGGCGAGGGAAGTGGGGGCGAACATCACACCGTCCTGATGCGCGGGTTGACGAGCAGGTAGAGCAGATCGACGACGACGTTGACCACGAGGAAGGCGACCGCGATGGTGAGCACCGTGCCCTGCACGAGCCCCACGTCGCCCCCGGTGACCCCTTCGAGGATCAGCTTGCCCATGCCGGGCAGGTCGAAGATGGCCTCGATGACGACGGCGCCGCTGAGCATGTAGCCGACCTTGACGCCGAGCACGGTCAACGGCGTGACCAGGGCGTTGCGCAGCACCGACCGGATGATGAGGAAGGGCGGCAGGCCGCTGCCGCGTGCGGTGCGCACGTAGTCCCGGTCGAGTTCGGAGACCATCGAGGTGCGCACCAGCCGGGCCAGCGAGGCGGCGACCGGGAGCGCCAGGGCGACCGCCGGGAGCGTCATGCTCTCCAGCCAGCCGGGGAAGGAGTCCGCCGGGTTGACGTAGCCGCCGGTCGGAAAGAGGCCCATGGCGAGGGCGAACTGCTGGATGAGCAGCACGCCGAGCCAGAACGAGGGCAGCGCCACCCCGGCCATCGACAGGACGCGGAAGACCTGGTCGGGCCAGCGGTCCCGGTACATCGCGCTGAGGACGCCCGCGGTCAGCGCCAGGGCGACGGCGAGCGCGAGGCCGAGCAGGGTGAGCTGGAGGGTCAGCGGGAACGCGGTGGCGATGCGGTCGGCGACGGGCTGGCTGGGCGGCACGGTGACCCCGAGGTCGCCCCGCAGCAGATCACCGAGGAAGGCGAAGTACCGCACGAAGAGCGGGTCGTTGAGGCCGTGCGCCTCGGCGAAGGCGGCGCGGGCAGCCGGGCCGGCGGAGTCGCCGAGCGCGTTGTACGCGGGGTCGGCCGGCGAGAACTGGAGGACGACGAAGACCAGCAGCGTGATGCCGAGGACCATCACCGGCATGATCGCGACGCGGCGCAGCGCGAGCCGGAGGAAAGCAACCATCCTGGGTTTCCTAGGGATTGGGGCGAGGGCCGCCGCCGTGGTGAGGCGGCGGCGGCCGACGGGCCGGGGCGGTGGGGCTCAGGCGCGGCCGACGCCGACGAAGGAGAGCCCGGTGGTGGGCAGCGGCTTGAACCCGCTCAGCGCGCCGGAGTGCCAGGCGGTGGGCAGCTTGCGGTGGAGGACCGGATAGAGGGCGGCCTCCTCGGCGACCAGGTCGGTCACCTCGCCCCACAGCTCCTTGCGCCGGCCGGCGTCCGCCTCCCGGGCGGCGCGGTCCAGGAGCGACCTGGTCTTCTTGTAGACGGGAGAGCCGGCCCACCCGTACCGCTTCTCCGGCCAGAACCCGTAGTAGAACCAGCGCAGCAGCAGGTCCGCGTCGTTGCCGAAGACGGAGGGGTCGCCCGGGGCGGCCAGCACGTCGAAGGTGCCCTTGTCGACCTTGGCGTACTGGGCGGGGGACTGGGCGATGTCGAGACGGGCCTCGATGCCGGCCTCCGCCCAGCTCTCCTTGAGCAGCGGGGCGATGTCCTTGACCCAGCCGGTATCGGTGACCAGCAGGGTGAAGGAGAGCTTCCCGGCTCCCGCCTCGGCGAGGAGCTTTTTCGCCTTGGCCACGTCGTGCCGGTAGACGGTGGCGGCCTTGTGGTAGTCGGGGTGGGTGGGCGGTACGTAGCCGCTGGCGGCCTCGGCGTTGCCCAGCAGCGCGGTCGAGATGATCTTCTCGGTGTCGAGGGCGTAGTGCAGGGCCTGGCGCACCCGCTTGTCCGCGAACCGCTCGTCCGCGCAGTTGAACATGAGGAAGAGCAGCCCGAAGGACTGGACCGACTCCACCGTGTTCTCGCCGGTGATCCCCTTGACGTCGATGTAGGGGACGTCCTCGATGGCCTGGACCCGCCCGGACTCCAGGGCGCTGACCCGGGCGGACGGGTCGGACATCAACCGCCACACCATCTTCCCGGCCTTGGCGGGGTGCGGCCCGTTGTACCGGTCGTACGCCTCCATGACGATCTTGTCCTCGCGGACCGCCTGGACGAAGCGGTAGGGGCCCGAGCCGACGGGCGCGGCGTCGAAGCCCTTCGGGTCGGCGCCCGCGATCTTCTCCGGCACCACCCGCACCACCGATATGCGCGAGGGGAAGAGGGCGAAGGGGTGCTTGAGCTTGAACTCGACCGTCGAGGCGTCGACGGCGGTGACCTGGTCGATGAAGGGCACGAACTGCGCCATCAGGGAGGCGTTCTCCGGGTCCAGGACGCGTTCGAAGCTGAAGACCACGTCCTCGGCGCGGACCGGGGAACCGTCGTGGAAGGTCGCGCCCTTGCGGAGGGTGGCCCGGTAGGTGGTGGCGTTGATCTTCTGGGGCATCTTGGTGGCCAGCGCGGGCCGCGCGGTGAGCGTGGCCGGGTCGAGGTCCACCAGCCCCTCGAAGATGTGCATGTTGGCGGCGTACGGGGTGGCGCCGGAGGTGATCATCGGGTCGAAGCCCGTGGAGAGCGGGTACGAGAGACCGGCTTCGATAGTGTCACCGCCGGCGTCCGACCCGCCGGAGGCCCCTTGGCTGGAGGCCGGACCGCCGCAGGCCGTGAGGCCGGCGGTGACCGCGGTGGCCACACCGATGGCACCGGTGTATCTCATGAAGGTGCGGCGGTCGACGCCAACTGCGTTGCGCGAGGGCAAGGGGTCCTCCAGAAGGAAGATGAGGGATGGTCGAACGGAGAGGAGGCGAGACGGTCGGCGCTCCACCAGGCACATCAGACGTCTGATGTATGATGCTCAATAACAGGGGAACGTAGCTTGCCGAATGAAAGGGGTCAAGAGGTGGCGGTGGGACAGGAGGCGGCGGGGCATACGGTGCCTGGGCCCAAACCGGCACGACAGTCGCTGCGGCAGGAGGTCGTGGACGGCATCAAGGGCTACATCCTGCGCAACCAGCTGCGCCCCGGTGACCCCCTGCCGAGCGAGCCCGCCCTGTGCGAGGCGCTCGGAGCCAGCCGGTCCAGCGTGCGCGAGGCGATCAAGATCCTGGCCGCGCTCGACATCGTCGAGGTGCGCCACGGCCACGGCACCTACGTCGGCAGGCTCAGCCTCTCCGCCCTCGTGGAGAGCCTGACCTTCCGTGGACTGCTCAGCCCCGACGACGACTTCCAGGTGATGTCCGACCTGGTCGAGGTGCGCGAGCTGTTCGAGCGGGGCATGGCCGAGCGGCTCGTCGCCGCCCCCGACCAGGAGCAGATCGACCGCCTCGCCGCGCTGGTCGAGGAGATGCGCAAGGCCGGCGGCGGCAAGGGTGACGGCTTCGTGGAGGCCGACCGCGCCTTCCACGCCCTGCTGGTCGCCCCGCTCGGCAACGACCTCATCGGCCAGCTGTCGATGGCGTTCTGGGACGTCTACGTGATCGTCGCCCCCCATCTCGACGTCTTCACGCACGAGCACGAGGAGGCGACCATCGCCAACCACCAGCGCATCGTCGACGCCATCCGTGACCGCGACCCGGTCGAGTTCGCGACGGCCCTGACCGAGCACTACGCGCCGGTGAAGCAGCGGATCGCGGAGGCTCGCGCCCGCCGCTGACCGGCCCGTACGGACGACGAAGGCACCCCTCCGTCCGAGGGGTGCCTTCGTCGTGCTGTGGGGCGGCCGTCGGGAGCCGATGCCGGACGGCCGGGCGAGTGGGGGCACTTGACGGTCGGCGTCCGGGTCTCTAGTGTCCCGGAATCAAGGACATCAGACGTCTGACTTCCTGGTGTGGGAGTCGGCCTCGCCGGTTCCCCCCTCCCCACGCCTCCGCTCGCAGCGGCGCGTCACGCGCCCGCCTCACCCAACGGGCCCCTCATGCCACTCACGGACCTCACCCTCGCCGAGTGCCTCGCGCTCCGCCCCGACCTCGACGAACCCGCCGGCCTGGACGCCTTCTGGCAGCGGACCCTGGACACGGCGCCCGCCCACCCCACGCCCCCGCGCTTCACCCCCGTGGACACCGGACTGACCCAGGTCACCACCTACGACGCCGTCGTCCCGGGCTTCGCCGGAGAACCCGTCCGGGGCTGGCTCCATCTCCCCGCCGGCGCCCGTGAACCGCTCGGCTGCGTGGTGGAGTTCCTCGGCTACGGACGTGGGCGCGGCCTGCCGCACGAGCAACTGCTCTGGGCGGCCGCCGGGTACGCCCACTTCCTCATGGACACCCGGGGCCAGGGCTGGTCCACCGCCGCCGGGGAGACCCCCGACACCGCCTCGCTCTCCGGCAGCGTGCCCGGCTTCCTCACCCGGGGCGTCGAGAGCCCCCAGGACCACTACTACCGGCGGGTCTTCACCGACGCCGTGCGCTGCGTGGAGGCCGTCCGCGCCCATCCCGCCGTCGACCCGGCCAAGGTCGTGGTGACCGGTGTCAGCCAGGGCGGCGGCATTGCCCTCGCCACGGCCGCGCTCGTCCCCGGCCTCGCCGGCGTCATGCCCGACGTCCCCTTCCTGTGCGACATCCGGCGCGCCGTGCGCCTCGCGGACCGGCCGCCCTACACCGAGGTGGCGGACTACCTCCGCCTGCACCGCGACCGGGCCGCGACCGTCCTCGACACCCTCTCCCACATCGACGCGGCCCTCCTCGCCTCCCGCGCCACCGCTCCCGCCCTCTTCTCCATCGCCATGATGGACGAGGTCTGCCCGCCCTCCACCTGCTTCGCCGCCTACCACCGGTACGGCGGCCCCAAGGACCTGCGTGTCTACGAGTTCAACGGACACGAGGGCGGCGGCGCCCACCACCGGCGCGCACAACTCACCTGGGTCCGGGAGCTGCTGACCGCTCCCGGACCGGCGACCGCCGGCGCTCCCGACGCCCCGCACGACGCCCAGCTCGCCTGATCCGCCCACCGAGAAGAGGTCCGTCCATGCAGCGCCGCACCCTCCTGGCCGTACTCCCCGCGACCTTCGCCCTGCTCACCGCCACCGTCCCCACCGCCCAGGGCGCCACCGCCGACTTCACCTCGCAGGACATCGCCACCGCCGGCACCGGCTCCCCCCACTACCGCATCCCCGCCCTCACCAGGACCACCAAGGGCACCCTGCTCGCCGCCTACGACGCCCGGCCCACCCTCGCCGACCTGCCCGGCAACCTCGGGATCGTCCTGCGGCGCAGCACCGACGGCGGCGCCACCTGGCAGCCCCAGCAGATCGTCCGCAAGGACCCCGCGCCCCAGGGGTACGGCGACCCCAGCCTCCTCGTCGACCGGGAGACCGGGCGCATCTTCGTCTTCTACGCGGCCTCCGTGAACCAGGGCTTCTTCGGCTCCGCCACCGGCAACGACGAGAACGACCCCGACGTCCTCCAGGCCGACTACAGCTACTCCGACGACGACGGCCTCACCTGGCACCACGAACGGATCACCGCCGACATCAAGAACCCCGCCTGGGCCGGCATGTTCGCCGCCTCCGGCGAAGGCATCCAGCTGCGCCACGGCACCCACAAGGGCCGCCTGATCCAGCAGTACGCCATCCGGAACAACGGGGCCAACTACGCCGTCAGCGCCTACAGCGACGACCACGGCGCCACCTGGCGGATGGGCACACCGGTCGGACCCGGCGGCGACGAGAACAAGACCGTGGAGCTGTCCGACGGCCGCGTCCTGCTCAACAACCGCTCCGCGCCCTACCGCACGGTGGCGTACTCCACCGATGGCGGCGTCACCTACACGCCCTTCCAGCAGGACACCGAACTCCCCGACCCCGCCAACAACGGCTCCCTCACCCGCTTCGCACCGGACGTCCCCGCCTCCCACCCGCGCGCCTCCTGGCTGCTCTTCAGCAACACGGCGACCACCGGCAGCCGCAGCAACCTCACCGTCCGCCTCTCCTGCGACAACGGGGAGACCTGGCCCGTCCGCAGGACCGCCGAGGCAGGCTCGGCCGGCTACTCGACCCTCACCCCGCTCAGCGACGGCACCGGGGCAAACCCCCGCGTCGGCATGGCCTGGGAGCGCGCGGACTACCGGCACATCACCTACTCCTCCTTCGACCTGCGCTGGCTCGGCGGCGTCTGCGCCCCGGTCACCGTCACCCCGCCCGCCGCCCTGCCCGCCGGGACCACCACCGAGGTCACCATCCGCGTCGTCAGCCAGAACGACGTGGACCTTCCCGCCGGCACCGTCTCGCTCTCCCTCCCGCAGGGCTGGACCGCCCCCGCCGTCACCCTCCCCGCGCTCAAGCCCGGCCAGGGCGCCAACGTCAAGATCCCCGTCACCGTCCCCGCCGGCACCACCGCCGGCGAGGTCCGGGCCACCGCCACCTACCAGGTGCGCGGCTCCCAGCACGCCTACGGCGACACCACCCTCACCGTCACCACCCCCTGAACCCCCCCCCCGGCCCGCCCGCCCCCGCGTGCGGCGGGCGGGCAGCCTTTCCGTACCACGTACCACCCTCTCGCACAGCCCAGGAGTCCTCATGTCCCCGTCCCAGCCCCTCCGCGGCGTCGTCCCGCCCGTCTGCACCCCGCTCGACGCGGCCGGCGAGGTCGACACCGCCTCGCTCGCCCGGCTCGTCGAGCACCTCGTCGGCGGGGGAGTGCACGGGCTGTTCGCCCTGGGCTCCAGCAGCGAGGTCGCCTTCCTCACCGACCCGCAACGGGAGGTGGCCCTGCGGACGGTGGTCGAGGCCGCCGCCGGGCGCGTCCCCGTCCTCGCCGGCGTCATCGACATGACCACCCCGCGCGTCCTCGCCCACGCCGAGGCCGCCCGCGCGGCCGGCGCCGACGCCCTGGTCGCCACCGCCCCCTTCTACGCCCGCACCCACCCCCGGGAGACCGCCCGCCACTTCCGCACCGTCCGCGACCGCTCCGGCCTGCCGCTCTACGCCTACGACCTCCCCGTCTCGGTCCACAGCAAGCTCTCCCCGGCCCTGGTCCGCGAACTCGCCGAGGACGGCACGCTCGCCGGCCTCAAGGACAGCAGCGGCGACGAAGGCTCCCTGCGCCGGCTCCTCGTCGCCCTCGGCGGCCGGGACGGCCGCGCCGAGGGACCCGCCCCCGCCTTCAGCATCCTCACCGGCTCCGAACTCACCGTGGACGCCGCCCTGCTCGCCGGCGCCGACGGCGTCGTCCCCGGCCTCGGCAACGTCGACCCCGCCGGCTACGTCCGCCTCTACGACGCCGTACGCGCCGGGGACCTGGACCGCGCCGTGGCCGAGCAAGAGCGGCTGGTCGCCCTCTTCGACCTGGTCGACGCGGGGCCCGAGGGCGAGATGGGCCGCAACTCCTCCGCGATCGGCGCGTTCAAGCACGCCCTGCGCCTGCTCGGCGTCGTCGCGCACGGCACCACCGCCGCACCCCAGATCCCGCTGGACGGGACGGCGGTCGCCCACGTCGAGGCGCGGCTGCGCGCGGCCGGCCTGCTCCCCGTCCGATGACGGCCCCGCACCACCCGGGCCCGGTGGTCGGCCTCGACCTGGGCGGCACCAAGATCGCCGCCGCCCTGGTCGCGCCCGACGGCACCGTCCTCACCCGGCGCACCGACCCCACCCCGGCGACACGCGGCCCGGCAGCCGTCCTCGACGCCCTCGCGTTCGCCGCCCGCGCCGTCGGGGCGGCCGGGGCCACCGCGATCGGGGTGGCCGCCGCCGGAGTGATCGACCCGGCCACCGGGACCGTGGTCAGCGCCACCGACACCATCCACGGCTGGGCCGGCACCGCGCTCGGGCCGGGCCTCACCGCCCGTACCGGGCTCCCCGTCGCCTGCGACAACGACGTCCGTGCCGCCGCCGCGACCGAACTGGCGACGCTGCCCGGCGAGGCCGTCCTGCTGTACGCCGCCGTCGGCACCGGGGTGGGCGGCGCCGTCGCCACCTCGGGCCGGCTGCTCCACGGCACCGCCGGCGTCGCCGGGCACCTCGGCCACCTCCCCAGCCCCGAGGCGGCCGGACTGCCCTGCACCTGCGGCGCGACCGGCCACCTGGAGGCCGTCGCGGCCGGGCCCGCCATCACCGCGCACTACCGGCGCACCAGCGGCGAACCCGCCCCGTCCCTGCACACCGTCGCCGCACGCGCGGCCCACGGCGACCCGCACGCCACCTCGGCGATCACCCACGGCGCCCGGGCCGCCGGCCGCGCCCTGGGCGGCCTCGCCAACCTGCTCGCCCCGCACCGCGTCGTCGTCGCCGGCGGCGTACCGCACATCGGCCCGCTCTACCAGGACGCCCTCCGCGACGCCTTCACCGCCGAACTCATGCCACCCCTGCGCGGACTGCGCCCCGCCCCGCCGCTCGCCGGGGCCGACGCCGCCGTCCTCGGCGCGGCAGCCCTGGCCCGCGCCCTGCCCCCGACCCACGCCGCCACCACCGGAGCCCCGTCATGACACCCCGCCGGCCCGCCTCCCCGCTCACCGCCCTGACCGGCCGCCTGATCGTCTCCTGCCAGGCCCCGCCCGGCGACCCGATGCGCGACACCGGCACGCTGGTCCGCATGGCCCGCTCCGCGCAGGCGGGCGGCGCGGCGGCGGTCCGGGTCAACGAACCGGAGGTCGTCGCGGCCACCGCCGCCGCCGTGGACCTCCCCGTGATCGGCCTCTGGAAGGACGGCGACACGGGCGTCTACATCACCCCGACCGTCCGCCACGCCCTCGCCCTCGTGGACGCCGGGGCGGCGATCGTCGCGGCCGACGCCACCGCCCGCCCGCGCCCCGACGGCAGTACCTTCGCCGACCTGGTCGCCGCCGTCCACGCGGGCGGCGGGCTCGTCATGGCCGACGTCGCGACGGCCGACGAGGGACGCGAGGCCGCCGCCCAGGGCGCCGACCTCGTCTCCACGACCCTCTCCGGCTACGCACCGGGCTCTCCCCGGCAGACCCTGCCCGACCTGGAACTGGTCGCCGCACTGGCCCGGTCCGTCGAGGTCCCCGTCGTCGCGGAGGGACGGATCGCCACCCCGGAGCAGGCCGCCGCGGCGCTGGCGGCGGGCGCCACCAGCGTGGTGGTGGGTACCGCGATCACCGCCCCCACCGCCCTGACCCGGCTGTTCGCGGCGGGTCTCACGCCCTGACCGCCCGGCACACCCGACCGACTCACGAACCGGTGGAACCAGCATGGAAGTTGTCATCGTCGAGGACGCCGAGGCGGGCGGCGCCCTCGTGGCCGAGGCCGTCGCCCGGCTGCTCGCCCGCAGACCCGACGCCCTGATCGGCGTCGCCACCGGCTCGACCCCGCTCCCGGTCTACGAGGCGCTCGCGGCCATGGCCCGGCGCGGCGAGGCGGACCTCTCCCGCGCCCGGATCGCCCAGCTGGACGAGTACGCCGGACTCCCGCCCGGGCACCCCGAGTCCTACCGCTCGGTCCTCGCCCGCCAGGTGCTGGAGCCCCTGGGCATAGCGGCGGACTCCTTCCTCGGACCCGACGGGAGCGCCGACGACCCCGCCGCGGCCTGCGCCGCGTACGAGCGGGCGCTCGCCGCCGCCGGCGGAGTGGACCTGCAACTCCTGGGGATTGGCACCGACGGCCACATCGGCTTCAACGAGCCCTGTTCGTCGCTCTCCTCGCGGACCCGGCTCAAGACGCTCACCGAGCGGACCCGCGCCGACAACGCCCGCTTCTTCGGCGGCGACCCCGGCCGGGTGCCGCGCCACGTCCTCACCCAGGGCGTCGGCACCATCCTGGACGCGCGCCACCTGGTCCTCCTAGCCACCGGCGAGGCCAAGGCCGAGGCGGTGGCGGCGACGGTCGAAGGACCGCTCACCGCGAGATGCCCGTCCTCCGCCCTCCAACTCCACCCGCACGCCACCGTCGTCGCCGACGAGGCAGCGGCCTCGCGCCTGGAACTGGCCGCCTACTTCCGCTCCGCCTTCGCGGCCAAGCCGGCCTGGCAGGGCATCTGACGGACGGGCCGGCCCGGCCTGAGCCGGGCCCGGCCCACCCGGCGGACGCCCCGTCAGTACTCCACCCGGTCCCCCTTCGCCACCCACGTGTCGAACGGCCGGGTCCGGTCGGGGAGGTCCAGGTGGGCGACCTCCAGGGGCCAGTCGGCCTGCGGCTTCTTGTCGAACAGGTCGTAGAAGGCGCGGTCGTCGAAGCCGGCCACGGCGGCGTCGTGCCGGTCGGCCGCGTAGACGAGGCGGTCGACGCGGGCCCACAGGGCGGTCGAGAGGCACATCGGGCACGGCTCGCAGGAGGTGATGAGGACGCAGCCCGCGAGGGAGAAGGTGTTCAGCTCCTTGCAGGCGGCGCGGATCGCGCTGACCTCGGCGTGCGCGGAGGGGTCCAGGGTGGCGGTGACCTGGTTGTGGCCGGTGGCGACGACCTGGCCGTCCTTGGCGATCAGGGCGCCGAACGGGCCGCCGCCGCTGCGCGCGCTGTCGGTGGCCAGGGATATCGCCTGCTCCATCCAGGCGCGTTCCAGGGCGCGGACGCCGTCTTCCTGGGCGTGGGTGAGGGTCATCGTTCTTCCTTCGGGAGAGGGGGCCGACGCGGTCAGGAGCCGCAGAGCTGCTCGGGGGAGACCGGGGTGTGGGTGAGGTTCAGCCCGGTGGCGTTGCGGATGGCGTTGACGACGGCGGGCGTGGCCGAGATGGTGGGCGGCTCGCCGACCCCGCGTACGCCGTAGGGGGAGTGCGGGTCGGCACGCTCCAGGACCTCGATGCGCATGGGCGGGGTGTCGAGGATGGTCGGGATCAGGTAGTCGGTGAAGGAGGGGTTGCGGATCTTGCCGTCCTTGACCTTGATCTCCTCCATGACGGCCAGTCCGAGCCCCTGGGTCGACCCGCCCTGGATCTGCCCGACGACTGCGTCCGGGTTGACCGCCTTGCCGACGTCCTGGGCGCAGTCGAGCTGAATGACCTTGACCAGGCCCAGTTCGGTGTCGACCTCCACGACGGCGCGGTGCGCGGCGTAGGCGTGCTGGACGTGGACGCGCCGGCTCTGCCCGGTGACCGGGTCCATCTTGTACGTCTGCAGGTGGTGGTACTCGCGGGTCTCCTCGACCGGCTCCTCGCCCAGGACCTCCACGAGGTCGAGGACGGCGCCGGAGGCGCACACCACCTTGCCGCCGGCCAGGGAGAGCCCGGCCGGGTCCTCGCCGAAACGCCGCGCCACCCGCTCGAAGACCGCCTCCCGCACGGCCGTGCACGCCTCGCGGACGGCGCCGCCGGTGATGTACGTCTGGCGCGAGGCCGAACTCGACCCGGCGTCACCGATGTTGGTGTCCGCCGGGTGGATCGTCACCCGCTCCACGCCCAGTTCGGTGCGGGCGATCTGCTGGTGCACGGTGATCAGCCCCTGGCCGACCTCGGCCGCGGCGGTGTGGACCAGCGCGACCGGCGCACCCCCGATCACCTCCAGGCGCACCCGCGCGGTGGAGTAGTCGTCCACCCCCTCCGCGTAGGAGACGTTCTTGATGATCACGCTGTAGCCGACGCCCCGGACCACGCCCTCGCCGTGCGAGGTGTTGGAGAGCCCGCCGGGCAGCGTGCGGACGTCCCGGGGGAGGTCGGTGGACTCGGGCGGCAGCGGCATCCGCTCCAGACGGGCGAGGAGTTCGGCGACGGGGGCGGGGGAGTCGAGCACCTGCCCGGTGTGCAGGGAGTCCCCCTCCTCGACGGCGTTGAGCCGGCGCAGCCGGACCGGGTCCATCTCCAGGGCGGCCGCCAGCTTGTCCATCTGGAGTTCGTAGGCGAAGGCGGGCTGCACCGCGCCGAGGCCGCGCATCGCGCCGCAGGGCGGGTTGTTGGTGTACAGCCCCCAGCCCTCGATCCTGACGTTGGGCACCACGTAGGGGCCGGTGCCGAGCGAGGTGGCGTTGGAGACGACGACGGGGGTCTTCGAGGCGTACGCGCCGCCGTCGAAGTACATCCGCGCCTTCACGTAGACGAGCTTGCCGTCCTTGGTGGCGCCGTGCTCGTAGTACATCTTCGCGGGGTGGCGGTGGACGTGGCCGTAGAAGGACTCCAGCCGGTTGTAGACCATCTTCACGGGCCGGCCGGTGTGCAGGGCCAGCATGCAGCAGTGGATCTGCATGGAGAGGTCCTCGCGGCCGCCGAAGGCGCCGCCCACGCCGGACATGGTGAAGCGGACCTTCTCCAGCGGGAGGCCGAGGGCGTGGGCCGTCTGCCGCTGGTCGACGTGGAGCCACTGGGTGGCGAGGAAGAGGTCGACGCCGCCGTCCTCGTCGGGGATCGCCAGCCCGGACTCCGGCCCCAGGAACGCCTGGTCCTGCATGCCCATGGTGTACACGTCGGAGACCACGACCTCCGCCTCGGCCTCCGGGTCGCCCTTGACGACCGGCTGGTAGCGGACGATGTTGCCCTCGGGGTGCAGCTTCGGGAGGGTGTCGTCGTGCGCGGCCCGCTCGGGGTCGGTGACCGGCTCCAGGACCTCGTACTCCACGACGATCTTGGCCAGCGCCCGGCGCGCGGTCTCGGGGTGGTCGGCGGCGACCAGGGCCACGGGCTCACCCTGGTAGCGGACGATGTCCTCGGCGAGGACCGGGGTGTCGGAGACCTTCAGGCCGTAGACGTTCTCGCCCGGCACGTCCTGGTGGGTCAGGACCGCGTGCACACCGGGCTGCTTCAGCGCCTCCGAGATGTCCAGGGAGCTGATCCGGGCGTAGGGATGGGGGCTGCGCAGGGTGGAGCCCCAGAGCATGTCCTCGGCCCACAGGTCGGAGGAGTAGGCGTACTCCCCGGTGACCTTCAGAGTGCTGTCCGGGCGCAGCGGGCTGTCCCCGATCCCCCCGGTGACGGCTTCGTCGAGTCGCTGGGAGGTGCGGGCGGGGGAGGTCGGGTGGGACATCGGGAGGTCTCCGTCCTGGTGACGAGGCAGGGCCGGGCACGAGGTGCCGCCTCCCTGCGCCCGGGGGAGGGGCACTGCGACGCGCCGGGCGCCGTCGTACCGCGTACCAGGAGTAGACAGCCCGGGGACCACGGACAACCAGGCGTGGAAGACCTGAAACCGCGCCCCGGACGCCACACGATCTTCGTCGCTTCCTACAGGCGGGGTCCGGCCGCGCGGCCTGAGGAAATGCCTAAGCGGCCCGGTCGGAGGCGCTGCGCAGCACGCAGAACTCGTTGCCCTCGGGGTCGGCGAGGACCGCCCAGCCCGCGCCGTCGGCCTCGCGGCGGTCGGCGACGAGCGTCGCGCCGATCCCCAGCAGCCGCTCCACCTCCTGCTCGCGCGTGGTCTCGGGACGCAGGCACAGGTGGAGCCGGTTCTTGACCGTCTTGGGCTCGGGCACCTGGTGGAAGTAGAGGGCCGGGCTGCCCTCCGCCAGGGTCACCTGCACCTCCGGGTCACCCGGCCGGTCCGCCGCGTCCAGCGGACGCCCGGTCACCTCGCTCCAGAACCGCGCCAGCGCGTACGCGTCCGCACAGTTGATCGCCACGTTCTGCACCACTGAGACCATGCCGGTGATCTTTCCCTCTCCCCGCCCCGGACGCCAGCGCCGCGTCCGGGGCGGGGTGCCGCTCAGAGGCTGAAGCGCTCCGCCGCCAGGAGCGGGCGCAGCCGGGAGTGGAAACCTCCGCTGCGGAACGGGCGCTGGAGCAGGCCGGGGCGCAGGGCCTGGGCCAGGGAGGCCGCGATCATGCCCTGGTCGAGGGCGAGGACGAAGTCGCTGACCCGGCCGGTGTCCACGTTGACCGAGTCCCGGAAGCCGTACCCCTCGTGGTACGCGCCGAAGTCGCGGGCGAGACCGCGCAGGTTGGCGACGGCCTCGCGCGGGGCGTAGGGCAGGGCGAGGAAGGAGGCGTGCGGGGTGACCACGCCGTTGGTGAAGGCCGAGGGCGGCGGGAGGGGCGCGCCGTGGGTGGTGTGGGTGCGGTCGGTGTTGGAGGCGTAGCCGTCCACCTGCATGCCGAGCGCGTCGACGCCGTACTCCTGGTAGCCGCCCTCGGGCACGTTGGCGGGCGAGAAGCCCCAGTAGCCGTACCGGGCCTCGCGCAGGCCGTGGTCGATGTGGCCGCGCACGTACCGCCGGTGGTTGAGGCCCCAGGAGCGGGGCGACCAGCGGGCCTCGGGGACGAAGAGCGGCACCATCAGCGCCTCGAACAGGGAGCCGCCCCAGCTCGGGACCACCTTCCGGCCGCGGTGGGTGTAGTGCCCCTGCCAGACGCGGACGCCGTCCATCGTGACGTACGCGCCGCCGGGCGGCTGCTCCTGCTCGTGCTCGGGCAGCATGGTGCGCAGCAGGCGCCAGTAGTGCTCGGCGGGCAGGGAGCCGTCCGCGATGCCGAGGTAACTGGCCATGCGCGTCTCGGTGTTGAGGGCGCCGTAGTGGTGCTCGGTGAACTCCCCGGTGTCGGTCCAGGCGCCGCCGCGCAGCTGGCCGGGGCCGGCCACGGGGTCGGCGGGGTCGTAGGGCGTGTAGAAGTACGACCAGTCGGCGGCCTCCAGGATGCGGGCGATCCGGGGCCGCAGCGCGGGGGCGGCGTCGGCGGCGATCCGCAGGCCGGTGACGAGCCAGGCGTTGTCGACGGAGGAGAGGAACGGGCGGACCGGCTCCCCGGTGCCGGGCCACTCGGTGAGGACCGAACCGTCGTGGGCGTCGTACCAGTTGAGCCAGAAGCCGTGGTGGCGCTCCAGCCGCTCGACCGCCCGCACGGTGCGTTCCAGCGAGCGGATCATCGCGCTCTCGCCGGTCACGCCGAGCCCCGCGGCCGCCACCGCCGACCACAGCCCGCAGCCGATGTTGGTCGGCGAGGTCTGGCGGGAGACGACCGGCGCCGCCCCGCTGAGGTCGGCCTTGTCGGCGGTCAGGCCGAACTCGGTCGTCATCGCCTCCAGCGACCGGTAGGTGTCGCGGAACCAGCCCAGGAGCCGGAGGTCGCCGCCGGCCGGAGCGGCGGCGGCAGGGGCGGCGAGACCCCCGCAGGTGAGGGCGGCGGCGCCGGTTCCGGCGGCGGTGAGAAAGGTGCGGCGGTCCATCGGAAACCTCTCGGGGAAGGGGCGTCGGTGGCGGTGGGGGGAGCGCTCGGGCAGGAGGGGGCGGTGCGGGTGCCACCGTCCGTCAGGTAGCGGTGGCCCCCGCGCCGCAGGGAGCTGCCATCCCTTTGTATGCGCTTACAGGAAGCGCATACATCACCCTGGGGCAGGGCTGACCGCAAGGCGAGAGGGCGTCGGGTCACGCTTGCGCAACGTGGCCGCGCGGGACCGCCCCTGCCCCGCGCACGCAGCGGCCCGCCCGGTGCGCGAGGTCACCGGGCGGGCCGCTGCGGGGTGGTGCGCGTCAGTCCTGGCGGACCGGGGGGCGCGAGCGGGCGGGGAGCAGCTTGCGGAGCAGGGGCCAGGCCAGGATCAGCAGGATCAGGGCGTAGACGGTCACGGAGAACGGGGTGTTGACCAGGCCGGAGACGCTGCCGTCGCTGATCTGCAGGGCGCGGCGCAGCTGCTGCTCGGCGGCCGGGCCGAGGATGACGCCGATGACGGCGGGCAGCACCGGCAGCCCGTACCGCCGCATGCCGAACCCGATCAGGCCGATGACCAGCAGGATCACCAGGTCGACCGACTCGCCGCCGACCGCGTAGGCGCCGACCGCCGCGAAGAAGAGGATGCCGGCGTAGAGGTAGGGGCGGGGGATGCGCAGCAGCTTGGCCCAGACCGGGGCGAGCGGCAGGTTGAGGGCGAGCAGCAGCACCATGCCGACGAAGAGCGAGGCGATCAGGCCCCACACCAGCTCGGGTTCGCGTTCGAAGAGCAGCGGGCCCGGCTGGATGCCGTACTGCTGGAAGGCGGCGAGCATGACGGCGGCGACGGCGGTGGTCGGCAGCCCCAGGGTCAGCATCGAGACGAGGGTGCCGGCGGCCGAGGCGGAGGCGGCCGACTCGGGGCCCGCCACGCCCTCGATGGCGCCCTTGCCCCACTCCTCCTTGTGCTTGGAGAGCCGCTTCTCGCCCACGTACGACAGGAAGGTCGGGATCTCCGCGCCGCCGGCCGGGATCGCGCCGAACGGGAAACCGATGAACGGCCCGCGCAGCCACGGCTTCCAGGTGCGCTTGAGGTCCTCGCGGCCGAGCCAGGGGCGGCCGACCGGGATGGCCTCGGCGCTGGTGCGGCGCAGGTGGGCGGCGACCCACAGGGCCTCGCCGATGGCGAAGAGCCCGACCGCGACGATGACCACGTCCACGCCGTCGGCCAGCTGGAGCGAGCCGAAGGTCAGGCGCTGCTGGCCCGTCATCTGGTCGAGGCCGACCAGGCCGATGGTGAGGCCGATGAGGAGCGAGGCCAGGCCGCGTACCCGGGAGGAGCCGAGGACGGAGGTGACGGCGATGAAGGCCAGCACCATGATCGCCAGGTAGTCGGGGGCGCCGATGTCGACGGCCAGGCTCGCCACGGTCGGGGCGAGCGCGACCAGCAGGAGCGTGCCGATCATGCCACCGGCGAAGTGGCCGATGGCGGCGGCCGCGAGAGCCTGGGAACCCCGGCCGGCCTTGGCCATGGGGTTGCCCTCCATGGCGGCGACCACGGCGGCGGACTCGCCGGGGGTGTTGAGCAGGATGGAGGTGGTCGAGCCGCCGAACATCGCGCCGTAGTAGATCCCGGCGAACATGATGAAGGCGCCGGTCGGGTCGAGGCCGTAGGTGACGGGCAGCAGCAGGGCCACCGCCATCGCGGGGCCGATGCCCGGCAGGACGCCGATGGCGGTGCCGAGCAGGACGCCGACGGCGGCCCAGAGCAGGTTGAGCGGGGTGAGGGCGGTGCCGAACCCGTCGATCAGGGAGTTGAAGGCATCCATGTCACAGCACTCCCATCAGTGGTCCGCCGGGCAGCGGCACACCGAGCAGGTTGTTGAAGACGACGTAGGTGAAGAGCGCGAGGACGGCCGCGATCAGCGGGTCCCGGTCGATCCGGCGGCTGCCCAGCGCGTAGGCGGTACCCCAGAAGAGGAGCGCGCCGGCGACGGGGAAGCCCACCGGCTCGATCAGGACGGCGGTGGCCAGGAAGACCCCGACCAGCAGCAGGACGGTGCGCAGGTCGGCCGGTTCGTCCAGGTCGACGTCCTCGCCGCCCTCGGCCTCGCCGCGGCCGCCGCGCAGCACGTCCACGGCGAGCAGCACCGCGACGAGCAGCAGGCCCGCGCCGATCACCAGCGGGACGGTCCGCGGGCCGACCGGGCCGCGCTGGGAGATGTCGACGTCCATGGTGAGGGCGTCGGTGAGGACGAGGACGCCGAGCGCCAGCAGCAGGACGCTGACGCCGAGTTCGGAGTGCTCGCGCAGCCAGGCCCGGCGGCCGGACGGGGCCGGCCGCTCCTCGGGCACGGGCTCGGGGGTGGGTCCGGCGGTCACAGTCCCAGCTCCTTCAGTACGTCGACGACCCGCTTGTCCTCGGCGGCCAGGAAGTCGCCGAAGGCGTCACCGGTCAGGAAGGCGTCGTCCCAGCCGTTCCGCTTCATCGAGTCGCGCCACTCGGGGGAGTCGTGCAGCTCCTCCATCAGCGCGACCAGCCGGTCCCGTTCGCCGTCGGTGATCCCGGGCGGCGCCACCACGCCGCGCCAGTTGGTGAACTCGACGTCGTACCCGGCCTCCTGGAGCGTCGGCGCGTCCAGGCCCTTGGCGCGTTCGGGTCCGGTGACGGCCAGCAGCCGCAGTTCGCCGGACTCGATCTGGTCGAGGTACTCGCCGACTCCGGAGACCCCGAAGCCGATCTTGTTGCCCAGGATGGAGGCGAGCAGTTCGCCGCCGCCGTCGAAGGGCACGTAGTTGACCTCCTTCGGCGGGATGCCCGCGGCCTGCGCCATCTGCATCGGCGCGAGGTGGTCGGGGCCGCCGGGCGCCGAGCCGCCGCCGACCGAGACCTTCCCCGGGTTCTCCTTCCAGGCGTCGATGAGCTGGTCGATCGTCTTGTACGGGGAGTTCTTGGCGACCACCACGACGTCCGGCTCCTCGGTGAGCCGGGCGATGGGCGTGGTGTCGGCGAGCGTGCTGGGGGAGTGGTTGGAGCGGGCCGCGCCCACCACGCCCAGCCCCATGGACATGGCGAGCTTGCCGTTGCCGCGCTCGGAGACGAGCCGGCTGAGGCCCACGGTGCCGCCGGCTCCGGGGAGGTTGAACACCTCGACGTTGCGGATGAGTTCCGCGTCCTCGGCGTCCTTGACCAGGGTGCGGGCGGTGATGTCGTACCCCCCGCCGGGGGTGTTGGGAACCATGACGCGGAGTCCGGGGATGTGGGTGCCGGTGTCGGCGCCGCTGCCCTGGGTGAGCAGCGGCGGCCCCGCGAGCACCAGCAGTGCGGCCCCGAACAGGGCGAGGGGAGTGCGCAGACGCACGTGTGCCACCACCTGTCGGTCGAGTACGGGGGACCCGGGGCGCGGCCCACGGGTCCGGTGCGGGTTCTGTTCGTGAGGAGGCTCTGGCCCGCTTCGTGACGGACGAAGCGGCGAGGTGGCCCACATGTTGCCCGCGTGTTAACGGGCTGTCGCCCTTCCGCAATCAACGGACGTTGTGGTCGTTGTGGTCGCGGCCTACGCTGGCGCGATGCTCAGGGTCCTGGTGGTCGACGACGACTTCATGGTGGCGAAACTGCACAGCCGGCAGGTGGCCGCGACGGAGGACTGCGCGGTCGTCGGCGTCGCCCACACCGGGGCGGACGCGCTGCGCGCCGCCGAGCGGCTCCGCCCCGACCTGCTGCTGCTCGACGTCTACCTGCCCGACATGGACGGCATCAGCGTCCTGCGCAAACTGCGCGCCGCCGAGGAGCGCGCACTCGACTCCGGCCCCGGGACCGACGCGCTGTTCATCACGGCGGCCCGGGACGGCGCGACCGTACGCTCGGCGCTGCGCGCGGGCGCCCACCACTACCTGCTCAAACCCTTCCACCAGGCGGCCCTGCGCGAGCAGTTGCGGCACGTGGCGGCGGCGCGCTCCCGGCTCGGCGCCCTGGAGGTCGCCCGGCAGGAGGACGTGGACCAGCTCTTCGGCACCCGGCCGCCCGGCTCGCGGGAACTGCCCAAAGGGCTGGCGGCGCACACCGCGGAACTGGTCGAGCGGACCCTGCGGGACCACCCGGCGGGACTCTCCGCCGCCGAGTGCGCCGGCGCCGGTGCGCTCTCCCGGGTCAGTGCCCGCCGCTACCTGGAGTTCTTCGCCGAGACCGGCCGGGTCCAGGTCGCCCTGCGGTACGGCGGCACGGGCCGCCCGGAGCGCCGGTACACCTGGGTGGCGTAGCCGGGGCGCGGGTCAGCTCTCCCGCACCGGCGTCGAGGGCGCGATGTCGTACGCCTTCTGCACGAGGGCGGGGCGGCGCCCGTCGTTGAGTTCGCGGTCCCACTCCGCGGCGAGCTGTTCGCGGACCTGCGGCTCCATCTCCCCGGGGAGCAGATGGCGGTAGCGCCGGTCCTCGCCGAGCAGGACCCGGACCGTGGCGGCGTGCACCGGCTCCGGGTCGTACTGCTCGTGCGGGAAGGCGAGTGCCGAGTAGTCGAAGAGGCGCTCGGCGGGGTCGTCGCGCCACTCCTTCCACGTCTCGAACATGGTGTCGTTGAAGCCGGTGAGGAAGGGGCCCGGGTTGATCGTGGCCACCGTGACGCCGAACTCGGCCAGCTCCTGGTCGAGGGCGTCCGCGAACGCCTCCACGGCGTGCTTCGAGGCCGCGTACGCACCGGTGAACGGGTCGACGGTGAGGCCCGCGACCGAGGACATGAAGACGATCCGTCCGCTGCGCCGCCGGGCCATCCGCCTGGCGAGCGGCTGGGTGAGCAGGATCGGGCCGATGACGTTGACCTCGAACTGGCGGCGCAGGCGCTCGGCCGGGATGTCCACGGTCGACCCGCCTTCGGAGACGCCGGCGTTGTTGAGCAGCACCTCCACGTCCCAGTCGAGTGCCCGCTCCCGGTCGCCCGGGTCGGTGACGTCGAGCTTCTCGACGCGCAGCTCCACGCCCCGCTCCCGGGCCTCGGCCCGAACCGCGGAGACCTGCGCGATGATCTCCACCCCGGCGATCACGTCGTGTCCGTCGGCGGCGAGCCGCAGGGCGACCTCCTTGCCGAAGCCGCTGCCCGCGCCCGTGATGAGGATCGTCCCCGCCATCGAGGTCCCGCCTTTCCCGCCGTCGTCGGTGCACCCTGGCGCCGCCGTCGGAGGCGGGCCCGAGCCGACCATAAGCACGCCGCTCCAGGGAGGCCCGTGGAGCGGTCCGGCCGGGTGAACGGCGCTCAGGGAGCCGGGACCGGACCGCCCGGGCGGAACCGCTCGACGCCCACGATGTGCCGGACCTTCAGCGGGCGGACGACCACGGCGACCCGCTGCTCCCCGGGCATGATCCACTCGAACCGGTCGCTGCCCAGGTACTTGCGCGCCAGCCGGTCCATCCGGTCGTGCGCCTCGGGGCCCTCGACGAACCGCGCCACCTCGCCGCTGATCTGCACCCGGTCGAAGGGGTTCTCGGCGTCCGCGTGCGAGAGGTAGACGCGGGGGTCGTGGCGCAGGTTCTCCTCCTTCACCCGCCCCACCGAGGTGTTGAAGGTCAGCTCGTTCTCCCCTTCCAGGTCCACCCACATCGGGCTGACCTGCGGGGCTCCGTCGGGGAAGACGGTCCCGACGTACCAGATGAGGGGAGAGCGGAGGCGGGCACGGACGGCTTCGTCGAAGATCGCAGTCATCAATCGAGGCTAACAACCATGATCATGTACGGCGAAGCCCGGCCGTCCGGCCCCTGAACGGGGACGGACGGCCGGGCTTCGCCGTACCGGCTGCCGCTACGCCCTCAGGGCACCTGCACCCAGTCCAGGGTGCGTTCCACGGCCCGCTTCCAGTCCGCGTACCCCGCCGCGCGCTGCTCCTCGGTCCACTCCGGCTCCCAGCGCTTCGACTCGTGCCACTGGGAGCGCAGTTCGTCGGTGTCGCGCCAGAAGCCGACGGCCAGCCCGGCCGCGTAGGCGGCGCCGAGGGCGGTGGTCTCGGCGACCACCGGACGGCTGACCGGGACGCCGAGGACGTCGGCCTGGATCTGCATGCACAGGTCGTTGGCGGTGACCCCGCCGTCGACCTTGAGGACGTCGAGGTGGACGCCGGAGTCCTGCTCCATCGCCTCCACCACGTCGCGGCTCTGGTAGCAGATCGCCTCCAGCGTCGCCCGCGCCAGGTGGCCGCCGCTGTTGTACCGGGCCAGGCCGACGACCGCGCCCCGGGCGTCCGAGCGCCAGTAGGGGGCGAACAGACCGGAGAAGGCGGGTACGAAGTACATGCCCCCGTTGTCCTCGACGGTACGGGCCAGTTCCTCGCTCTCCGGCGCCGACTTGATGATCTTCAGCTGGTCGCGCAGCCACTGCACCGCGGAACCCGTCACCGCGATGGAGCCCTCCAGCGCGTACACCACCGGCTCGTCGCCGAACTTGTACGCCACCGTGGTCAGCAGCCCGTTCTCGGAACGGACCAGCTCCGTGCCGGTGTTCAGGACGAGGAAGTTGCCCGTGCCGTAGGTGTTCTTCGCCTCGCCGGGCGCGAAGCAGACCTGGCCGACGGTGGCCGCCTGCTGGTCGCCGAGGACCCCGCCGATCGGGACGGCGCCCCGCAGCGGCCGCGAGGTGCGCGTCGTGCCGTACGCCTGCGCGTCCGAGGACGGGTTGATGGTGGGCAGCATCGACCGGGGGATGCCGAAGAAGCCCAGCAGCTCGTCGTCCCAGTCGAGGGTCTCCAGGTTCATCAGCATGGTGCGGCTGGCGTTGGTCACGTCGGTGGCGTGGATGCCGCCGTCCGGACCGCCCGTGAGGTTCCACAGGACCCAGGCGTCGGTGTTGCCGAAGATCGCGTGGCCCGCCTCCGCGGCCTCCCGCACCCCCTCGACGTTCTCCAGGATCCACTGGATCTTGCCGCCCGAGAAGTACGTGGCCGGCGGGAGCCCCGCCTTGCGGCGGATGACGTCGCCGCGGCCCGAGCGTTCGAGGGCCGCCGCGATGGCGTCGGTCCGGGTGTCCTGCCAGACGATGGCGTTGTAGTAGGGGCGCCCGTTGCGCGGGTCCCAGACCACCGCCGTCTCACGCTGGTTGGTGATGCCGATGGCCGCCAGGTCGCTCGCCGCCAGCCCGCCGTACCGCAGGGCGTTCTGCATCACCGAGTTGGTGCGTTCCCAGATCTCCACCGGGTCGTGCTCCACCCAGCCGGAGCGGGGCAGGATCTGCTCGTGCTCCAGCTGGTGCTTGGCGACCTCGTTGCCGCCGTGGTCGAAGATCATGAATCGTGTGCTGGTGGTGCCTTGGTCCACCGCACCGATGAAGTCCGCCATGATGTGCTGCCTCTCCGGCTGGTGCCGTCAGCTCTCGGAACGCGGGGCGCGCCCGGGGGGCTCGGGGAGCGCGGTGGGCAGGAGCCGTCCGACGAAGAACTTGTACAGACCCGCTCCGAGCAGACCGCCGACCAGCGGGCCCAGGATGGGCACCCAGAAGTAGAAGTTCCCGTACTGATCTCGCCATGCCCCGCCGTATCCGGTGAGGAAGCTGGCGAGCCTCGGGCCGAAGTCGCGGGCGGGGTTGATCGCGTAGCCCGCGTTGGTGCCCCACGCCATGCCGATGCCGACCACGATCAGGCCCGTGATGAACGGGCCCATGTTGGCGGCCGGCGCCGTGTTGAGCATGTCGGTGACCGCCATGATGAGCAGCAGCAGGATCGCGGTGCCGATCACCTGGTCGCGGAACGCGCCCCACTCGTGCACCGGCAGCGCCGGGTTGCCGTTGGCCGGCAGGGTGGAGAAGACGGTCTGCGTCTTGACGGTGTGGCCGGGGTCGATCTTGGCCAGCGCCTCGCTGTAGTTCCAGCGGACCAGCAGGGCCGCGACGAAGGCACCGGCCGTCTGCGCCAGCGCGTAGGGCAGCACCTTGGCCCAGGAGAAGCCCCGGAACGCGGCGAGGGCCACGGTCACCGCGGGGTTCAGGTGGGCGCCGCTCAGCCGCGCCGCCACGTAGACGCCCATGGTGACACCCAGGCCCCACGCCCACGAGATGCTGTCGTGGTCCCCGAGGCCGCCGGGCGGGTCGGTCAGTTCGCCCGCGGCCACCTGGGCCACCACACCGCATCCGAAGAGAATGAGGATCATCGTGCCGGCGAACTCCGCCGACATCTCCTTCAACAGTCCCGACTTCGCACGTGGCTCAGCCATCGAAGCTCGCCCTCCGCCGGCGGGGCCGGCACTCGACATCCCGAGCAGTGCGAGCAGGCTATGGTTCCGGACCGATCACCGCACACCAGGACGAACCAGGTGTGGCAGACGGGTGGTTCGGCGGGCCGGGAGCGGCTCCGGCGCCCGCCTCAGGTGGCGTCCGGCACCTCCTCGCCGGCGGCCTTCGGGGTGTGCGCCTCGCGCCGGCGCCGGGCGTCCTCGTCGGTGTGCGCGTCGTACGTGACGAGCTTGGGCAGGGCGGCGGTCAGCAGGCCCACCGAGACGACGCAGGCGAGGCCGCCGGTCCAGATGGCCGGGCGGGCGCCGGTCCAGCCGGCCATCGCGCCCGCCCGCACCTGGCCGAGCTGCGGGCCGATGCTGTAGGAGAGGACCTCGATCCCGGCCAGCCGGCCGCGGAGTCCGTCGGGGATGGTCTGGTTCCAGATGGTGGAGCGGCCCAGTCCGCTGAGCATGTCGCCCGCCCCGGCCAGCGCCAGGCAGACCAGCACCAGCCAGACGTTCGACATCCACCCCGCCGCCGCGATGGCCAGCCCCCAGCCGGTGGCGCCGAAGACGACCAGCAGCCCGTGCCGCCGCATCCGCGAGGCCCAGCCGCTGGTCAGGCTCACCAACAGGGAGCCCACCGACCCGGCCGCGTACATCAGGCCCAGCGACCAGTCGGCGTCCAGTTCGTCGGCGAGGAAGGGGAAGATCGTGTTCGGGAAGGCGAAGAACATCGCCGCCAGGTCGATCGCGTACGTCCCCAGCAGCACCGGCCGCGACCAGGCGTAGCGCGCCCCTTCCGCGATCCCCCGCAACGAGGGCTTCGCGGCGTTCTCGGAGGGCGGGGCCGGGGAGAGCCGCAGGCACATCAGCACCGACACGGCGAAGCAGGTCACCGTGGTGGCGTACGCGGGGACGTTGCCCGCGTACGCGACGACCAGGCCGGCCGCGGCGGGGCCGGCGATGGCCCCGGCCTGCCAGCGCAGCGCGTTGAGGGCGGCCGCCGCGGCCAGTTGCTCGTGCGGCACGATCCGGGCCAGCAGGGAGTCCAGCGCGGGGCGTTGCAGCCCCGCCAGCGCGGCCACGCCCGCCGCGACCACGTACAGCGGCCAGAGCATCGGCTCCGGCAGCATCGAGTTGACCAGCAGGATCAGCGCCAGCAGCCCGAGCCCCGCCTCGGTCGACACGATGACCCGCGCCCGGTCCACGGCGTCCGCCAGCGCCCCGCCGTACAGCCCGAAGACGACCAGCGGGACCAGCTCGACCGCGCCCATCGCCCCCACGGCCAGCGGCGACCCGGTCAGCTCCTTGATCTGGAGCGGCAGCGCGACCAGCGCCATGGTGGAGCCGAAGAAGGTGATGAGGCCCTGCCCCCACAGCAGCCGGAAGTCACGCGAGGAGCGCCAGGGAGAGAGGTCGGGCAGGACGGCCGCGAACGTCGGCTTCACGGGCGGCCGCCTTCACGCGGGCGGGACGGGGGCATGGCGGTACTCCACGAGGTGCTGGGGCCGAAGGTGCCGGTTCACCCACGCCCGGCCACAGGGCGGTCGTCGTGGAGTGGCTGCGCGCAGCCGGAGCGAGCAACTTAGGCAAGGCTTACTTGCAGGGTGCACTGTAGAAGCGTGCCCACCGCTGCCGCAATCGATGGATCGGGACACCCGATGTAGTGATCCGGGCAGGCCCGCACCCCTCTCCCGACGCTTCGCGCCTCCCGCCTCGCACCCCCTTCTCTCCCAAATCGTGACTTTCCTCCCATAGCGGTACGCTGATTCGGGCGGTGCCGGGGGGATGACGCTGCTCCACGCCTGGGCGCCGGCACGGACGTCCAGCCCTATGACGCGCGGGAGGAAAGATGAGCAACCCCGAGCAGGACCCCAACCAGCAGGAAGGCCCCGCGGACGGTGGCGCGGCCGGCACGCCGGGTGTCCATGACGGTGGTGCCGACGGAGCCGCGGAGGGTCCGGCGGACGGCGGCGCGGCGGGTACCCCCGGTGTCCACGACGGTGGTGCCGACGGCGGTGCGGAAGGCCCGGCGGACGGCGGTGCGGCCGGTACGCCCGGCGTGCACGACGGCGGAGCCGACGGAGCCGCGGAAGGACCCGCGGACGGCGGCGCGGCGGGCACGCCCGGTGTCCACGACGGTGGTGCCGACGGCGGCGCGGCCGGGACGCCCGGCGTCCACGACGGTGGTGCCGACGGCAGCGCCGATGGGCCCGGCCGGGGCCGTTGACCACTCTCCGGACCGCACACGAGGACCCCGGCGCCACCGGCCCCGGGGTCCTCGAAGCGCGTCTGACGGGGCTGAGCCGTGCGGAGTTCGCCCGCGACTTCTGGGCGCGCACCGCCCTGCTCAACCGCCGCGCCGGTGACTTCTCCGACCTCTTCTCCGCCGCCGCCGTCGACGAACTGATCGCCCGCCGGGGACTGCGCACCCCCTTCCTGCGCGTCGCCAGGAACGGGGCCACGCTCCCCGACACCGCCTACACCTCGCCCGCCGGCGTCGGCGCCACCATCGCCGACCAGCTCGACGACACGGCCCTGTGGCGCGAGTTCGCCGACGGCGCCACCCTCGTCCTGCAGGCGCTGCACCGCACCTGGCAGCCGGTCGCGGAGTTCTGCGCCGGGCTCGGCACGGAACTGGGCCACCCCGTACAGGCCAACGCCTACGTCACCCCGCCGCAGAACCGCGGCTTCGACGACCACTACGACGTCCACGACGTCTTCGTCCTCCAGATCGAGGGCACCAAGCGCTGGCTCGTCCACCGGCCCGTCCACCCCGACCCGCTCCGCGACCAGCCCTGGACCGACCGCCGCCCGGCCGTCGCCGAGGCCGCCGCGAGCGAGCCGTACCTCGACGTGGTGCTCGCCCCCGGCGACGTCCTGTACCTCCCGCGCGGCTGGCTGCACGCCGCCGAGGCGCAGGGCGCCGTCTCGGTCCACCTGACCCTGGGCATCCACACCTGGACCCGGTACACGCTGGCCGAACAGCTCGCCCAGGCCGCGCTGGCCACCCTGCGCGAGGACCCCGCGCTGCGCGCCACGCTCCCGCTCGGCGTGGACGGGCCCGGCGGCGACCTGGAACTGGTCCGCGCAAGCCTCACCGCCGCCCTGGCCCAGGCCGACCCCGCCCCGCTCTTCCACCGGGCCCGGCGCGCGCAGGGCCGACCCGCACCGCTGGGACCGCTGGCCCAGCTCGCGGCCGTCGACACGCTCGGCCCCGACACGCCCGTACGGCTGCGCGGAGCGCTCGCACCCCGGCTGGAGGGCAACCGCCTCACCACCCGGGCCGGCTGGCTCGAATTCCCGGACACCGAACTCCCGGCCGTGGCCCGCCTGCTCGACGGTGCGCCCCACCGCGCCGGTGACCTGGGCGTCGCCCTCGTCGCGCGGCTGCTGCGGGCGGGCGTTCTGGTCCCCGACGACGAGCGCGCCGCCGACGGTGACTGACCTCCCCCGCTTCTTCTGCGCCGACGCGGCCCGCCGACGCGGCGACCCGCTCGCCGGGACCGCGCCGTTCGGCCTCGTCTGGGTCCTCATCGAGTACCCGGGCGGCTGGCCCCCCAACGGCTTCGACGGCCTCGACCTCGAACCGGGCGTCAAGGCCCTGGTGTTCGCCGCCGCCCAGTCGGTCAAGGCCCGCATCCTCCTGATCCGCCGCCACGGCCGCCGCACGCTCGGCGGCCCGCGCCGCTGGGCCGTCCTGCGGTACGCCGGCTCCGGTGCCCACCACCAGCAGTGGGGGACCTGGACCCGCGACGAGGAACTGGCCGGGATCGTCGCCGCCCTGGCCGCCCCCGGCGAGCCGGGCCTGCCGCCCGTCGTCCTCGTCTGCGCCCACGGCCTGCACGACACCTGCTGCGCGGTCCGCGGCCGGCCCGCCGCCCGCGCCCTGAGCCGGCTGCACCCCGGCCTCGTCTGGGAGTCGACCCACGTCGGCGGCGACCGCTTCGCCGCCAACGTGGTCGTCCTGCCCGACGGCGTCTACTACGGCGGCCTCGACGCCGCCACCGCGGTCACCACGGTCGAGGAACACCTGCGCGACCGCGTCCACGCCGGCCACCTGCGCGGATACACCGACCTCGTCCCCGCCCAGCAGGTGGCGGTCGGCGCCGCCCTCCAGCACTTCGGCCCCGCCGGCCGCCACGCCTGGACGGTCACCGCCACCACCCGCCTCGACGACCACTGGCACGTCCACCTCACCGGCCATCCCCCGCACCCGGCCCTCCTCGACGTGGAGGTCCGCTCCCACCGCACGCCCCCACGCCAACTGACCTGCCGCGGCCTGGCCCGAAGCTCGACGGTCGTCTACGAGGCCACCGGGCTGCGCTGGGACTGACCTCACCGCTGCCCCGTGACGTACGCGCTCGCGGCATCCGGGGTCACGGGCCCGCCCGGCCGGCGAGACAGGAGACGACGGCTTCGCAGAGGCCGCAGCCCTCGCCGGTGCCATGAGGCGGGCAGGCTCGTGGACCGCTCCGGCGACCTCGCCCACGCCGCTTTCCTCGCGGTCCACGTCCTGTGCGGCGCCGTGACCTGTAGGGCGTACGCCCGCCAGGCCGCCTGAGGCCGGGCCCTGCCCGTCAGGCCCCGGAGCGGCACCGTTCCGGGGCCCGGTCCTGCCCGCACGTCGCCACGGCGTAGGTCACCAGCCCGTACGCGAGGTGCGGGACGATGTCCGAGGCCCAGTCCTTGCCCGACCAGGTCCGTGGATCGCTGACCTTCGTCCCCGCCATCGGGAGGTCGGCGGCGGCCATGGCCAGCGCGCCGGTGAGGGGACCGCCCACCCACCACGGCAGGCGCAGGCCCGCGCCGTGCAGGACGGCGACGGCGGCCCCGGTGCCGCAGCCCGCGGCGATGCCCGCCAGGGCGCCGAGGCCGGTGAGCCGGTTGGTCCGGGTGGGGCCCTCGCCGGGGACCGGGTGCCCGGTGTCCTCGGCGAGCCGCTCGACGACCTCGCCGGGGGCTCCGCTGGAGCCTCTTCCCCGGTAGGCCATGTCCCCGTAGGTCACGGCGTCCAGCACGGTGGTGCCGGCGGCGCCGGCGATCAGGCCTCGGACAAGGTTTCGCAGCATGCCCGAGGGGGTTCCCGGTCACCGCCTTGTCTGAAACCTCCCTTTCGTGCGGCCGGGGTGTCGCCGCGCACGCCCCGGCATCGCGGGATTCCGGCACCCGGCCGCGGACGGCGGTACGCGGGCGGACGGTGCGGGGGCGGCGGCGATCACCTGTGGTGGACTGGGGGCACCCCGGCGCGACGCCCTGGACCGGAAGTGGTGATCTCCATCCGCATCGACCTCAACGCCGACCTCGCCGAAGGCTTCGGACGCTGGGAACTCGGCGACGACGACGCCCTCCTGACGGTGGTGACCAGCGCCAACGTGGCCTGCGGCTTCCACGCGGGCGACCCCACCGTCATCCGGGGCGCCTGCCGCCAGGCAGCCGCCGGACGCGTCGCGGTCGGCGCCCAGGTCGGCTACCGCGACCTCGCCGGATTCGGGCGCCGCTTCATCGACGTACCGCCCGGCGAACTCGCCGACGACGTGCTCTACCAGATCGGCGCCCTCGACGGACTGGCCCGCGCCTCCGGCACCCGGGTGCGGTACGTCAAGCCGCACGGCGCGCTCTACAACGCGATCGTCCACCACGAGGAGCAGGCCGGGGCCGTGGTCGCGGCCGTCCGCGCCTGGGACCCGGGGACGCCGGTGCTCGGTCTGCCCGGGTCGCGCTGGCTGGCGCTGGCCGAGGCGGCCGGACTCCCGGTCTACCGCGAGGCGTTCGCCGACCGCGCCTACACGCCCTTCGGCACGCTGGTCCCGCGCCGGGAGCGCGGCGCGGTGCTGCACGATGCCGAGGAGATCGCCGAACGGTGCGTCCGCCTCGCCCGTGGCGAGCCCATCACCGCGATCGACGGCACCCCGCTCGTCGTCCACGCCGACTCGCTCTGCGTGCACGGCGACACCCCGGGCGCCGTGGTCGTCGCCCTCGCCGTCCGTGAGCGGCTGGAGGCCGAGGGGATCACCCTGCGCGCCTTCACCGGGGAGGAGGGCTGACGTGAGGTTCCTGCCCTGCGCCGACCAGGGGCTGCTGGTCGACACCGGCTCGCTCGACGAGGCCCTGGCCCTCTACCGCGCGCTGGAGGAGAGCCCGCCGACGGGCGTCGAGGACCTGGTCCCGGCGGCCCGCACGGTCCTGCTGCGACTGGCGCCCGGCGCCGACCCGGCCCGGGTCGAACAGGCCGTGCGCGGCCTGGAGCCGGGCGAGGCCCGGACCGGCACGGGCGAGCTGGTGCGGATTCCCGTGGTGTACGACGGGGAGGACCTGCCCGGCGTCGCGGAGCTGACCGGCCTGCCGGTCCGCGAGGTCGTCCGGCTGCACATCTCGCCCATCTGGACGGTCGCCTTCGGCGGTTTCGCCCCCGGCTTCGGCTACCTCACCGGCGGCCCACCGGAACTGACCGTGCCCCGGCGCGCCGAGTCCCGCACCCGCGTCCCGGCCGGAGCGGTCGGCCTGGCCGGCGAGTACAGCGGCGTCTACCCGCGCCCCTCCCCGGGCGGCTGGCAGCTCATCGGCCGTACGGAGCTGGAGCTGTGGCGCGAGGACCGCACACCCCCCGCCCTGCTGCGGCCCGGCGTCCGGGTCCGCTTCGAGGAGGCGGGACAGCCATGAGCGGGGACGCCCTGGAGATCGTGGCCACCGGGCCGCTGGCCACCGTGCAGGACCTCGGCCGGCCCGGGCTGGCCGCCATCGGGGTCGGCGCGTCGGGCGCCGCCGACCGCTCGGCCCTGCGCCTCGCCAACCGCCTCGTCGGCAACCCGGAAGGCGCCGCCGCCGTCGAGGCCACCCTCGGCGGACTCGCCGTACGCGCCCTGCGCCCGCTGACCGTGGCGGTGACTGGAGCCCCGGCACCGCTCAGCACCGGAGCGGCCCGGTCGGTGATCCAGCTCGCCGAGGGGGAGCGCCTGGAACTGGGAACACCCCCGGCGGGACTGCGGAGTTACCTCGCGGTGCGCGGCGGGCTCACCGTCCCCGAGGTACTCGGCTCGCGCTCCCGCGACCTCCTCGCCGCCCTGGGCCCGCCCCCGCTCGCCCCCGGCGACGTACTCCCGGCCGGTCCGGCCCCCGCCGCCTTCCCCTGCGTCGACCTGGCACCCGTACGCACCGCTTTCGGCGGCGAGCCGGAGCTGCGCGTGGCACTGGGGCCGCGCGACGACTGGTTCACCCCCGAGGCCGTACGCCGCCTCCTGGCCGAGCCGTGGACGGTCGGCGCGGCCAGCGACCGGGTCGGCATGCGCCTCGAAGGCCCCGCACTGGAACGCGCCGTCGGCGGCGAACTCCCCAGCGAGGGCATGGTCCCCGGCGCCCTCCAGGTGCCGCCCGGCGGCCGCCCCGTCCTCTTCCTGGCCGACCACCCGGTGACCGGCGGCTACCCGGTCGTCGCCTGCGTCCTCCGTGCCGACCTGGACCTCGCCGCCCAGGCCCGGCCGGGGCAGACCCTGCGGTTCCGGGTGGCGCGGGGCTGAGCCGGCGGGCGACCCGGTCCGCGGCCGTCCGCCCGCGCTCAGAAGACCGCGAGCGGATTGACCGCGAGCCCCGTGGTGCCCGTGATGCGCGGCGGCGCGAGGACGAGCATGAAGCTCCACCGGCGCAGGGCGGCGCACCGGTCGGCGAGGTCGTCGAGGGCGGCGGCGTCCACCAGCGGCAGCCCGAGCCGTGCCAGGGCGACCTGATGCATCGGCATCGGAAGACTCGCGGGACGGGCGTCGCTGATGTCCCCGATGTAGAGGGCCGCGCCGTGCTCGTCCAGCCATGCGACGGCGCTGAGGTCCAGCCCCGGCACGGGCTGCGTCATGGGCCGGTCCACGTCCCAGCCACCCCGGACCACGACCGCGTCGCCCGGGTGCACCGACGTCCCGGCCCGGTCGAGCGCCGCGTCGAGCTCCGCTCCGCAGACGCGGTGGCCCGCGTCGAGACGGCCGCCGCTAGGGACCAGGTCGAGGAGGACGCCCCGCGTGACGATGCCCTTGCCGGCATGGTCGGCGGAGGCGTGGCGGACCCCGGTGGGGGTGAGCGCCTCCTGGAGCGGGACACCCGGGTAGACCTGGTCGCCGACGGGGATGTGGGCGAGGGCATCGAAGTGGGTCAGTCCGGCGTTGTGGGTGTTGATGAGCAGGGAGTCCGTGACGGCCACGGGCCGGACGCCGTTGAAGTTCACGACCTGCATGACCGGTGCGGGCACCGTCGCGGGGGTCCCGACCGGCGCGAGGCCGGTGGTGAGCGGTACGGGGGTGGTCGGCCGCGCGAGGCTGACGGAGGTACCGTCGCGCACCTCGGCGGCGGCGCGCGACCGTGCCGCGTCGTCGATGAGATTGAGCGCCCCTATCTCGTCGGAGTCGCCCCAGCGCCCCCAGTTGAGGGGCGGATCGTTCTCGCTCATGCGCGTCTCCTTCCTCGGCTCGTTCACGCGCGGGCCGGCTCCGCCGTGTGAAGGCTCGTCAGCCGGTCCAGGGCGGCGCGGAGGCCGGCGTCTCCGGTGCCCCGGGCGCTGAGATGACCGTCGGGACGGACGAGGAGCCACTCCCCGTCCGTCGCGGCCAGGGTGTCGTGGACCGTGCCGTCCGGGTCCCACACGCGGCGATCGCCGCCGTCGTACCGGTGCCGGTGCCGGCTGATCGTCAGGATCTCCACCCAGACCGGCAGCGGTCCGGCCCCGGCGGCGGGGTGATCCTGTCCGCCCGGCTCCTCGCTCCCGGCGAAGACGAGCAGGTGCCAGGCAGGAGACCTGAGTTTCTCGCGCAGGATCGTCCAGCCCGGTGACTGGGCGTCGGCGGCCCGGATCTGCGTGAGGCGCTCGCCGGGACGCGGGCCCCCGCCCGTACCGCCGCCGGGCACCGTCAGTGGGCTGTCGGGGTAGGCGATGGCCAGTCCCGACATGTTCCGGATGAGCTGGCGCTGGAAGTCACGGGGAGAGTGCGCGGGGCCGCCGGTGCCGTCGGCCTTGTCGACCATGATGGTGTCCATGACCTCGCCGGTGGAGGCGAGCAGGGCCTGGCCGATGGGGACGCGCTCGGCGTCGTAGGTGTCGAGCAGCGTGGCGTCGGCGTGGCCGTGCACCACCATGGCCAGTTTCCACGCCAGGTTGTACGCGTCCTGGATGCCGGTGTTGAGGCCCTGCCCGGAGGCGGGGGAGTGGACGTGGGCCGCGTCCCCCGAGACGAAGCACCGCCCGAGGCGCATCGCGGGAACCGCGCGCTGCTGGATGGTGAACTTCGACGCCCAGCTGGGCCTTTCGACGACCGTGTCGCGCCCCAGGGCCCGCGACAGCTTGGCGCTGAACTGCCGGGCGATCTGCTCGGGGTCGTCAGGCTGCCCTTCGCCGGTCGTGTCCAGCAGTCGCCACTTGCCCGGCTCCGGGACGGGAACAGCATCAGGGTGCCGCCCCGCGCGAACAGCCAGTGCACGCCGTCGATGTCCACGTCGGTGTGGACGAGCGCGTCGGCGATCAGCCAGGTGTGGGCCGGTTCCCCGGCCAGGGGCAGCCCGAGAGTCTTGCGGACGGTCGAGTGCCCGCCGTCGCAGCCCCACAAGTACCGTGCGCGCACGGTCTCCTCGGTGCCGTCGGGGCCGCGCAGCACGGCCGTGACGGCGTCCGCGTCCTGCCGGAAGGACTCCAGCCCGGTGTTCCCCTCCACCGCGACCCCGGCCGCCGCGCCCTGTCCCCGCAGTACGCGCTCGATGATCACCTGATCGACGTTGAACATGTACGGAAAGCGCGTCGGCAGCCCGCCGAAGTCGAAATCGAGCCGGTTCGGGTGGCCGCCCCGGTGCATGACGAACGTGTTGATCCGTGTTCCGTGCGGCGCGATCTCGCCGAGAATGCCGAGCTGGTCGTAGATCTCCAGGCTCCGGGCGTGGGAACCGAGCGCACGGCTGGTGGTCGCCGGAGCGGCCGCGGCGTCCACCAGGCGCACCGACACGCCCGACCGCGCCAGCAGTGCCGCCGCCGTCAGCCCGACCGGTCCGGCACCCGCCACGAGTACGTCGACGTCATAGCCTGTCATGCGACCACGCTCCCTGCGTTAGCTTAGCTGACACAGGGACGCTACACGACGAGCGAGGAGACCCGCGACCATGACGGCTGAGGACCGCCCGGAGGGGCAACTGCCGCTGCCCGTACTCCTGCAACGAGGCTCCCGGTGGTTCTCCGACGAGCTGGCGGAGCGCCTGGAGGCCGCGGGGACGCCCCCCGTGACACCGGCGCACACCACCGTGCTCGCCCATCTGCGTCACGAATCGGCGCTGAGCGTCGCGGAGCTGGCCCGCCGGGCCGGCGTCACCCGCCAGACGATGCACCGCGCCGTCACCCAGCTCGTCGGTGAAGGGCTGCTGACGAGCGAGCCGGGGCCCGGCTTCCCGCGCAGCACCCTGATCCGGCTGACCGACGCGGGCTGTCGGCGTCGCGACATCGCCCTCGGCATCCTTCGTGACCTGGAGGAGGAACTCGGAAAGCGGCTCGGGCCCGAGGTGGTGGCCGGGCTGCGCGACACCCTGGCCCGCGCCTGGCCGAGCTGAGGAGTCACCGCCCCACCGGGTCCGCCTCCGCGCCGTCCCCCGGGGTGACCAGGGCGAGATGGCCGCCGTCGTCCATCGGGGTCGGCAGCGTCAGCGTGGCGACCTCCTCGGCGTGGTCGGCGTCGACCAGGTGCACCTCGCCGTGGCCGCCCCGGCTCACCGCGACCAGCGGGCCGCCCGGGGAGGCCGCGACCGCCCGGCGCTGGACGCCGTCCCACGGGGTGCCGCCAGGCCGGGGCGCGCCCGCCATCGCGGGGAGGGGGAGCCGCGCCGCCACGTACGGCCGTTCGCCGCGTCCGGTCGGCGCGGCGAGCAGGACCAGTTCGTCGCCGTCCGGGTGGACCCGGGCGAACGCGACGTGCCGGACGGCCACCGCGAGCCGGAAGACCAGCCCGGGGCCGAGCGGCACCCGCCCGGTCAGCCCCGAGTCGAGCTGGTGCCACCAGGCGTCGTTGGACCACTCCGGCCACCGCCCCGGATCGCCGAGGCCGCCGCGTACGCACGACCACAGCATCCGGCGCACCGGGTCCAGCCGCAGGTAGTAGCCCCGCCCGCCGCTCCGGCCGTCCGCCGCCCAGGGCAGCGGGGCTTCGGCGACGAGGGTGTCGCCCTCCCGGCGGGCCCGGTGGACGCCTGAGCCCGCCGCCGCGAACAGCCGCTCCGTGACCGGGTCGTGGGCGTCGCCGTGGCCGTCGGCGTCGGGCAGCGGGAGCCGCTGGTGGGGCGGGAGCGGCGGGCAGGCGGGCGCGGCGGTGAGGAGCGTGTCGTGGTGGTAGGCGGCCAGTTCGCCGGGCTCCCGGTGGCGCAGGACGACCAGCGGACGCCCACCGCCGAGGACGGTCACCCCCGGTTCGCCGACGCGGGTGCGGACCCGGACCGTACGGGCACCCTCCGGCGCCGCCAGGTCGACGGCGGTCAACAGGTCGCTCCACGCTGCCTCGTTCCGGCCGAGTCCGGTGGTGACGGCGAGGTGACGCCCGCCGGGCGCGGCGGCCAGGTGCTCGGCCGGCACCGCCACCGGCACCGACGCGCGCAGCAGCGGGCGCCCCGCGTCCGGACCGTACGGATCGAGTACCAGCAGCTCGCCGGCCCGGTCGTCCACGCAGGCGGCCAGATCCCCGGGCAGTGCGAGGAAACCGGCGTGCTCGGCCAGATGGCGACCGGCCAGCACGGCCACTTCCGCTCCGGACGGCAGGTCCAACAGGGCGATACGACCGGCTACTTGGTCCGCCGCCAGCAGACGCGGGGGCAGGGGCACGGGGAACTCCTCGGTAGGGGGTGCGGGGGCCGGGCGCAGGGCGCGGAACCGCACCGCATTCTATTGGCAATGATTATCATGTGTATTCTCTCGGCGGAAGACGGGCGAACGCCGGGGCCGCAGAGGCGTCCCACGCGTCCCCGCAGGACGGAACCGAGGGATGAAGCCATGCCACGCACAGCGATGAGGCTCCGCCGGTGGGCCGCGACAGCGGTCCTGGGAACACTGCTGGCCGGTTGCGGAACCGGCGGCCCCGCGCCGGACGCGGCCGACGGCCAGGGAACGGGGAAGGGCGGCGGTGCGCGGACCGGCACCGACGTGCGGCCGATCGAGGCCGCCACCCGCGTCACCGACGCCAAGGGCGTCACCGTCTCCCTGGAGAAGCCGCCGGAGAAGATCGTCTGCCTGGTCGCCCTCTGCGACGACATGCTGACGGAGCTGGGGATGACCCCGGCCGCCACCAACTCCGGCCTGCTCGCCCACCCCGAGTTCCTCGGCAAGGAGAAGGCCGCCGCGATACCCGTGGTCCCCGGCGGCTTCCTGAGCCCCGAGGCCGAGGCGATCCTCTCCCACCGGCCCGACCTGGTGATCGGTCTGGAGGACACCCACGGCAAGCTCGCCCCCGCCCTCGAAGGCGCCACCACCTTCTGGCCCGTCCAGCCCGGCTCCTGGCAGGACAGCGTGGCCTACCTGCGCGACCTCGCCGCCCTCACCGGCCGGACCGAACAGGGCGAACGCGCCGAGAAGACCTTCCGCACCCGGCTCGCCGAGGCCGAGCGGAACCGGAGCGAGAAGACCTCGCTCATCATCTTCGGCAGCGACGAGAACTTCGGCGTCGCGACGCCCGAGACCGACGTGGCCGCCGGGCTCTTCCCCAAGCTCTCCGCCTACCCGTGGAAGAGCCGGGGCGTGGACGGCTCGTACAGCCTGGAGGAGATCCTCGCCCGCGATGTCGACGTGCTCTTCGTGGAGACGCTCTCCTTCGGCGGCGAGGACGGCAAGCTCTCCGAGAAGCTCGCGGACAACCCGCTCTGGGCCCGCATCCCCGCCGTCGAGCAGGGCAAGGTCGTCGAGGTCGACCCCGAGGTCTGGGCCAAGGGGCGCGGCACCCGGTCGCTGGGGATCGTGCTCGACGAGGCCACGGCCGCACTGCGGTGAGGCGGCCGCCCGCTCCCTGGCTCTGGCTGCTCGCCGTCGCCCTGCCCTGCGCGGTGGCCGCCCTGAGCCTCGGGACGCCGTACGTCCCCGCGCACCGGCTGCCGCAGGTGCTGGGCGGGGACGGCCTCGCCTCCGTCGTCGTCGGTGAACTGCGGCTGCCCCGGCTGGTGCTGGCGCTGGTCGCCGGGGCCTGTCTCGGCGCGGCGGGGCTGGTCCTCCAGGAGGCGCTGCGCAACCCGCTCGCCGTGCCCGAGATGCTCGGTGTCTCCAGCGGGGCCGCCCTGGGAGTGGCGGCGCCGCTGGTCCTCTCCCTGTCCGTGCCGCTCGCCGTACAGCCCTTCCTCGCGCTGGCCGGGGCGGCGCTCGGCGGGCTGCTGACGCTGGCCGCCGCCGGACTGGGCCGCAGCCCCTCGGCGGTCCTGCTCACCGGCGCCGCCGTCGCCGCAGCCCTCCAGGCCGCGCTGCTGGTACTGATGGTCCTCGCCGACCAGCTCGACCTCCAGCTCATCTACCGCTATCTGCTCGGCAGCCTCTCCGCCCGCACCTGGGACGACGTCACCGGGCTCTGGCCGTGGCTGGCCGTGGCGCTGCCCGCCCTGGTCCTCTGCGTCCCCGTCCTCGGTGTGCTGCGCCTGGGCGACGACGACGCGCGGGCCCTCGGGGTGCGGGTGGGCCGCGCCCGGGTGGCCGCGCTCGGCGTCACCGTGCTGCTCATCGCCCCCGTCGTCGCGGTGTGCGGCCCGGTGGCCTGGGTCGGCTTCCTCGCCCCGCACCTGGCCCGGCGGCTGCGGCCCGGCGCCGACGCGGCGGGGCTGCTCGGGTACGCGGCCGCCTGCGGCGCCGTCGTCGTGGTCTGCGCCGACCTGCCCGCCCGGCTCCTGCTCGCCCCCGTCGAGACCCCGGTCGGCGCCTGGACCGCCCTGTTCGGGGTGCCGGTCGGTGTGGCCCTGCTCAAATGGCGCACGCCCGAACGCAGTTCACCGGCCCCCGCGCCCGGCGACCGGGCCGCCCTGCGGAAGGCCGAGCGGTGAGCGCCGCGCGGACCGCCGCGCCGGTGCTCCGGAGAGGCCGGACCGGTACCCGGGTCAAGGCGGCCGTCCTGGTGGTCCTCGCCCTCGCGGCCGGGGTGGCGGGGCTCGTCGCCGGGCCCGCCGTGACCACGGCCGACGTCGCCGAGGTCTTCGCGGGCGGCGGGGACCCGCTCGCCCGGCACATCGTGCTCAACCTCCGTCTGCCGCGCGCCCTGGTCGCCCTCACCGCCGGGGCCTGCCTCGCCCTGGCCGGGCTGGTCCTCCAGTCGGCCCTGCGCAACCCGTTGGCCGGTCCCGAGGTCACCGGGGTCACCCCGGGGGCGGTGCTCGGGGCGGTCACCGCGACCGGGCTCGGCCTGGCCGGCTGGCAGTCGCCGACCGCCGTGGTGGTGGCCGCCTGCCTCGGTGGCTGCGCCGGGGCCGGGCTGCTCTGGCTGCTCGCCGGGCGGGAGCGGGGCGACCCCGAACAGACCGCCGTGCACGGCGTCCTGGTCTCCGCCGTGCTGACCGGTGCCACCGCCGTGGTGCTGCTGATCGCCCCCGGCGAACTCGGCAGCGTCGTGCAGTGGCTGGTCGGCTCCACCGAGGGACGCGTCTGGCGGCACTGGGAACTCCTGTGGCCGTGGGCCCTGTGCTGGGGGGCCGCCGCCTGGCTGCTGGCCGGGCCGCTGACGCTGCTGCGGTGCGGCGACGAACAGGCCGCCGCGCTGGGCCTCGACATCGGGCGGGCCCGCGCCGCCGCCCTGGCCTGCGCGGTGGCACTCACCGCCGGGGCGGTCTCGGCGGTGGGCGCGCTCGGCTTCGTGGGGCTGCTGGTCCCGCACGTCGCCCTCGCCGTGTTCGGCGCCGACCTGCGGGCCACTCTGCCCGGCGCCGCCCTGCTCGGCGCGGTCGTGGTGGGCGGCGCCGACGCGGGGGCCCAACTGCTCTCCCGCGCCCTGGCCCAGGCCCTGGACGCCGACCGGCTCACCGTCCCCGTGGGTGCCCTGACCACCTGCGCGGGCGCCGCCCTGCTGCTGATCGTGGCCCGGCGCCGCGCCGACCTGCGATGAGCCGGCCGACACCGCACGCCCCCGAGGCGTACCGAACCACGGCCGTGCGGGCGTCCGCGCCGCCGGTACCGACGAGTGACGGCCCCGCCCGGCGAGCACGGGCGGGGCCGGAAGGAGAAGTGATGGACCATCGGGAACCGGGTGCCGTGGTCGCGGAAGGGCTGCGGTTCGGCTATCCGGGACGCGAGGTGCTGCGCGGGGTCGACCTGCGGATCGGCGCGGGGGAACTGGTCGCCCTGGTCGGCCTCAACGGCTGCGGGAAGAGCACCTTCCTGCGGCTCGCCGCCGGGCTGCTCCGTCCGGACGCCGGGCGCGTCCTGCTGGACGGGGAGGAGGTGGCGCGGCTCTCCCGCCGGGGCGCCGCCCGCCGGGTGGCCCTGCTCCACCAGTCGGCTCCGCCCGTACCGGGGCTGACCGTGCGCCAGCTGGTCCGGCAGGGACGGTACGCGGCCCGGGGGCCGCTCGGGATGCTCCGCGACGGGGACGACGCGGTGAGCGCGCGGGCGCTGGCCGACGCCGGGGTCGCCGACTGGGCCGGGCGGCCGGTCGACGCGCTCTCCGGCGGGGAGCGGCAGCGCGTACGGCTGGCCATGGCGCTGGCCCAGGACACCCGGATTCTCCTCCTCGACGAACCGACCACCTACCTGGACCTCAGGCACCAGCTGGAAGTGCTCCAGACCGTGGTCCGGCTGCGCGCGGAACGCGGTCTGACGGTGGTGATGGTGGTGCACGACCTCAACCACGCCGCCCGGTTCGCCGACCGGATCGTCGCCCTCCGGGACGGCCGGGTGGCCGCCGACGGCAAGCCCGCCGCCATCGTCACCCCCGCGCTCCTCGCCGAAGTGCTGGGTGTCGAGGGGCGGGTGGCGCCGGACGAGCGGGGCGGCTGGCCGGTCTGTTACCCAGATCACCCTCTGGGGGTCGCAAGCCACTTGCGGAATGAAAATCATATTCATTAATGTCCGTGGTGCGGCAGGCGCCACGCCGTTCACGTCCACCACGCATCGAACCGAATGGAGCTCAACTCATGGAGCACGACAAGGTGTTCGCCCCGATCGCCGACCCGGGCCAGCTGGCCCACCTCTCCGCCACCCACTCCAACGCCCTCGTCGAGAACCCCTTCGACGACGCCGACGAGGCCGGTGCCGCGGACGACAAGTAGTCGGCCCCGGCCGCCGGTGACGGCGGCCGGCTGACACCCGTGACGGGCCCGCCCGGCGAACCCCCGGGCGGGCCCGTTGCGTTCGGCGCCCCGCAGCGCGGCGCCGCTCATCCCCTCGCACTTCATCCGACGGAGGTTTCCGTGACCAGCAGCCGACTCGCCCCGGGCGCCGGGATCGTCACCGTCCCCGGCGGCCGGCCCGCCGTACGCACCGCCGAGGGCGAGTTCCTGCACCTCGACACCGGCACCGCCGACCTCGCCGCGCTCACCCGCCACCTGGTCGCTGGCGAAGCCGCCTCCGACGCCGAAGTGGCCCGCGTCGCGGCGGCGTTCGAGCGCGAGGGCCACGCGGTCCGGCCGGGCCCTGAAGAGGGCGGCGCGCTCACCGGCCGTACCGTCCTGGTGCTGGGTGACGCACGGCTCACCGGCCCGCTCGCCCGGTACGCGGCCGCCGAAGGCGCCCGCACCCGGCACGCCACCCCCGAGCACGTCGGCCGGCTCGCCGACGGTGAAGGGGCGGACGCGTCCACCGTCGTCGTCTGGTGCCTCGACGAGCCGGCGCCGCCCGCGCTCTGGGACGCCGCCGACCGGCTGCCCGCACACGGCACGGCCTGGCTGCGCTGCCACCGCGAGGGCGCCCACCTGTGGACCGAACCGCTCGCCGCCGCCCCCGGCGACGTGACCTCCGCCCACGTCCGTCTCCGCCGCCTCGCCGCCACCTCCGCCCACCGCCAGCTCGCCGCCTACTGGGCCGGACACCGCACCCCCGACAACGGCCCGCACCCCGGCGAGGCCGCCGCCGCCCTGGTCGCCGCCCTCCTCACCGCCGACCTCCTCGCCTGGGCCGCGCCGGGCCCCGGCTCCGGGCTCCCCGCGCGCCGCAGGCTCCGCCGCGTCGACCTGCGCGACCTCACCGTCACCGAACACCCCGTACTGCCCGTACCGCCGGTGGCCCCGCTGCCCGCAAGGGGGAGCGGCCCGGCATGACGCCCGCGACCACCCGCCTCACCACCGCCGACGGCACCACCCTCGCCACCGACCTCCACCTCCCCGCCACGCCGGGCCCCCACCCCGCGGTGCTGATCCGCACCCCGTACGACCGCCGCGCCCACCGGGCCGAGTTGCGCGGCTGGGCGGAGCGCGGCTTCGCCGCCGTCGCGCAGGACGTGCGCGGCCGGCACGGCTCGGCGGGGGAGTGGCACCCGTACCGCGACCACGAGGCCGAGGACGGCGTGGCCACGCTGGACTGGATACGCGCCCAGCCGTGGAGCGACGGCCGCGTGGTCGCCGCCGGGGCCTCGTACGCCGCGTACTGCGCCCTCGCCGCCGCCCTCTGCCCCGGCGCCCGAGGCCCGGACGCGGTGATCGCCGCCGTCCCCGCCCTCGGCCTCACCGAGACGGCCCGCGAACCCACCGGACCCGAACGCCTCTGGGCCCGCCTCGGCTGGTGGGCGGCCCACGGCGACCGGCGCGACTCCGCGCCCGACGCCCTCGACCGCGCCCTCGCCCGGGACCCGAGCCTGCCCGCACACCTGCCGCTGACCCGGATCGCGGACCGGCTCGACCGCCAACTCCCGTCCTGGCCCGCGCTGTGGGCGGACTGCCGGCGTGGGCGCCTGGTCGCCCACGGCTCCGCCGCCCGGCTCCCGCTGCTCGCCGTCGGCGGCACCCGCGACCCCTTCGCCGAGGACACCGTCGCCCTCTGGCGCGGCTGGGGCGGCCCCGCCCGGCTGCTGCTCGGCCCGTGGGGCCACACCCTCACGGCGGAGACCCGCCCCGGCACCCCGGGCCGCGTCGACCTCGGCGCCCTCTGCGCCCGCTGGGCCCGGGCCGCGCTCGACGGAGAACTCGGTCCCGGGCGGCGCGGCGTCATCGGCCTCGCGGAGAGCGGACGCTGGCACCACCTCACGGACACCCCGACCCGGCCCGAAGGGCCCGAAGTGGCGGGCTGTGTGTGGCAGTTCGGCGCCGCCAACGGCCTGCGTCTGCTCGCCGGCGCCGAGTTCACCGCCGACCCGGACCGCCCCGTACGCTCCGACGACCTCACCGTCCCGCGCGGGGCCCCCGTCGACCGCTGCCTGCTCGCCACCCCGCCGCTGCCCCGCCCCCTCGACCTGGCGGGCCCCGCCGAGGCCCGGCTGACCGTCGTCGCGGACACGCCCCGCGCCGACTGGGCGGTCCGCGTCGTCGCCCTCGACCCGGCCGGACGCGCCGATCCCCTCGCCTTCGGCATCGTCCGGCGCGACGCCCCGCCCGGCATCCCGCACCCCGTCACCGTGCCGCTCGGGACCCTCGGGCGGACCCTGGCCGCCGGGACCAGGCTGCGCGTCGAGATCGCCGGCCACCACTTCCCCGCGCACGCCCGCAACCCGCACACCGGCGAGGACCCCGTCACCGCCACCCGCCTGGCCGCCTCCCGCCGCACCGTCCGCAGCGAGGGCAGCGCCCTCCACCTGCCCGTGGCCGGCCGCCCCCGCCCCGTCGACCCCGTACCGGAGACCTGCCGATGACCGCCGCCCTGCCCCTCGACGCCCTCGTCGACCCCCACTGCGGACTCGTCCGCGACGTCGCGCCCGTCCCGCACCCCGAGGGCGCGCCACCCCGCTACACCGCCATGACCGCGCACGTCGCCGACGCCCGCCGGTTCGGCGCCTGGCCCGCCGACCGGGTCTCGCTCGGCACCACCTTCGGCGACCCGGCCGGTGCCTGGACCGCCGCCGTCGCCGAGGCCGTCGAACGGTACTGCGGCAACCGGCTCCCGCCGCCCGGCCACCCCGACGCACCCCGCCGCGCCACCGCCGCCCAGCTCACCGCCGAGGGACACCAGGTGTACGGCCCGGACGACGTGCCCGCCTACGCGCCCTGGCAGTACCGCCGCCCCGCCTTCCCCTACGCCCCGCTCACGCCCGGCACCCCCGCCCTCTGGGCGCGCGGCACGGAGAACGGCCGCGACTGCTGGGCGCCGGTCGCCCTCACCCACCTCAACTGGCGCCAGGGAGAACTGCGTGCACTGCCGCGCACCCACCACCTCAACTACGCGGGCATCGCCACCGGACAGGGACTCGCCGACGCCGCCGAACGCGCCCTCCTCGAAGTGGTCGAGCGGGACGCCCTCGAACTGTGGTGGCACCTGGACGGGCCCACCCGGGGCGTCGACCCCGGCAGCGTCCCCGGGCTCGACGCCGACCTCGCCGGGTCCGGCCTGGAGGTGAGCATCGTCGAGATGCCCTCGGAGTTCGCGCCCTGCGTGGCCGCCCTGGTCCACGACGCCCGGCGGGGTGTCCACGCGGCCGGTTTCGCCTGCCGCTTCGACCCGGCCGAAGCCGCCCGCAAGGCCGTCCTGGAAGCCGTCCACACCTGGGTCTTCACCCTGGGCGCCGAAGCCGCCGACGGCTGGGTGCACCAGGCCGTCGAGGCCGGCGTCCTGGCCCGCGGCCTCTACCTGGACCACCGGGCCGACCGCCGCTACCTCGACGACTGCGGCGAGGAGTTCGCCGCCGTACGGGACCTCGGCGCCCACGTCCAGGCATGGCTCGACCCGCGCCTCGCCCCCCTCGCCCGCCGCTTCACCGCACCCGCCCTCGGGACCGTCCCCGTCGCCGAGCTCGCGCCCGGAAGCCGGGAGCGGCTCGACGCCGCCCTCGCCGCGGGCGGCCACCGCGTCCTCACCTTCGACCTGACCACCGAGGACGTCGCCGAGACCGCCCTGCGCGTCGCCCGCGTCCTGGTCGGCGGCCTCGTCCCCAACGCCCCCGCCGCCTTCGGCTACTACGGCTGCCCCCGCTTCGCCACCGCCGCCCTCGCCCGGGGCTGGCGCACCGAACCCCCGCGCGACCCCGCCGACTTCACCCTCGCCCCCGCCCCGCACATGTGACCCCCGGCTCCCCCATGACCCCTGACGCCACCCTCGGCCACGCCCTCGCCCTCGCCAGATCACCCCGCACCCCGGCCCGCGCCACCC
>NZ_JOII01000001.1 GCF_000719955.1 Streptomyces albidoflavus | reverse complement strand
ACGGCATACGAGATCCTCTCTGGTCTCGTGGGCTCGGAGATGTGTATAAGAGACAGGTGCCGTAGCCGGGCGGGGCCTGCCAGGGCGGGGGCGGGGGCGCGTACGGGTGCGGCTGGGCGTAGGGGCCGGCCGGCGGCGGGGACGTGTACGGGTTGCCGGCCGGCGGCGGTGTGGGCGGGGCAGGGGCGGCCGGGGCCTGCTGCTCGGGGATCTGCGGGGTCTCCGGGACCGTCTGGCCGGGCACGGTCCGGCCCGGGTAGGGCGGGGTCTGCGGGGGCGGCGGGCCGATGACCGGGGGCTCGTGGGGGACGCCGGGGAGGCGCTGGTTGAAGATCTCCGTCATGGTGCGCAGGGCGAGCTTCTTCGGCTCGTCCAGCTCGTACGCCTCGGCATGGTCGCCCTTGAGGACCTGTTCGACCAGGTGCAGCTGGGACTGCATGAGCGCCAGCTGGTCCTGGCGCATGTTCTCCATCACCAGCTGGGTGTCGCCCGGGTGCTCGGCGAGGTGCAGGGCGAGGGCGTGGATGCCGCCCTGCTCCAGGTGCCACTGGTAGAAGGCGACCTTCTCGGCGTTGACCCGCTGGAGTTCGAGCTGCTGGCGGCCGGCGAGCAGGGCCTGTTCGTGCTGCCAGCGCTGCTGCTGGAGGGCGAGCTGCTGGGCCTGCCCGCCGTACTCCAGGGAGCGGCTGATCTGGAGCGCGTCCTGCTGGAGGTCCCGCTGGTGGCGGACGAGGTCGGCCTGCATGCCGCCCTGGTCGGCGCGGATCTGCTCGGCCACGTTCTGGTCGATCTCGCGCAGCCGCCGCTGATGGGCGATGTCGCCCTCGTCGCGGCGGACCCGCAGCGTCCAGGTGACCTGGAGCCCGGCCGTCGCCCCGAGCGGGCCGAGCCCGGCCATCGCCCGCAGCAGCTCCCGCTCCGCCTCGGCGCTGGCCGAGACCGGGAAACGCCGGGTGACCGGGCGCGCCGCCTGCTGCAACTCGCCGATGAGCAGCGCCGGTACGTCCCGGTGGCCGCCCGCGACGTACCGCACCGGGTCGACCACCTGCCAGGAGAAGTCGACCTCGGCGCCGAACTCGAAGGCGTCGTTGTCGCTGGGCAGCGCCAGCTCCTCGCGCCACGGGTGGATGCCCATGTCCACCTCGTAGACCGAGGTGTAGCGCCGGGCGGCGACCTCGCTGCGGCTGGGCCTGCGCGGCGGCAGGTAGACCTCGTGGCCGCCGCGCGGGGTGGTGAAGACCAGGGCGTGGTCGATGCGGGTGAGGGCCTTGCGGTTGAACTCGAACCGCGAGATCTGCCGCACGGTCAGCACGGGGTCGCGCAGCTCGGTGTGGCGGTCGGCGTTCTGCTGCCACTCCGGCGGGCGGTGGTGGTCGGGCATGGCTCGCGTCTCCTCGGCGTGCGGTGGTGCGAAACGGCGGTACGGCGGTTCGGCGTTCAGCGTTCAGCGGTGCTGGGGTACGGGGTGGCCGGCGGCGGGGACGACGGTCAGCAGGCGGGCGGCGACCGGCGGCGGGGGCGCGCCGTCCTCGCCGGGCATGGTGCGCAGCAGGTGGGCCAGGCGCAGCGCGTCCTCCGGCTCGGCGACCAGCGCCGGGAGCAGCGCGGCCAGCGCCCACTCGACGTCCTGGCGGTGGCCGGCGGCCAGCACCCACAGCCGCAGCACCTCCAGGGCGTCCCGGCTGTGCAGGGAGTCGCCGAGGGCCGCGCGCCACAGCCGGGTCAGGCCGTGCGCGACCCACGCGGTGGCCGGGCCGCCGACGGCCTCCCGGTACCAGTCGAGGACCAGCGGCCGGCCGGGCGGGTGTTCCTCGTCCGGGCCCTCGTCCTCGGCGCCGGGGCCGGGGCCGGGGCCGGACTCCGGGCCGGTATGTGGTTCTGCACCCCGCCCGCAGGCGCGCAGGAACCCGGCGAGGGTGAGGTCGCGGGCGGGCCGGTCCACCTCGTAGCTGGCCAGCAGCTCGCCGAGGACCGTCTCGCGGGCCTCGGAGAGGAGCAGCAGCTCCACCGCCCCGGCCAGCTCCTCGACCATCGCCTCGTCCAGCGGAGCCGGCGGGTCCTCGCGCCGGGACTCCTCGTACTCCTTGCGGACCACCGTGCGCAGGACGCGCAGGGTGCCGGCCGGGCGTTCGGGGCCGATCAGGGCGTGGGTGCGGATCGCCACCCAGCGCATCGGGCGGTCCTCGCCCTGGCTCCAGCCGTCCAGGATGCGCGGGACGTTGGGGGCGCCCACGAAGTGGGCCAGGGCCAGGGCGCTGGCGGCGACCATGCGGTGGCGGTAGCGCGGGGAGGCCGCCCACTCCTCGATCAGCAGGGCCATCGCGGAGGGCAGGTCGGCGTGGGCGAGGACGGCGGTGGTCGCCGCCGCCCGGGTGCGTACCAGCGGGCGGCCGTCCTCGGCGAGCGCGCGCAGCCAGCGGACCAGCGCGGGCCGCGCCGAGGGGTGGGCGGTCCACAGCTCCCGCAGCAGGACCAGGGCGGCCCGGTCGTCGCGGAAGGCGGCCACCCACTGCCGGACCGGGCCCCACTCGGTCGCCTCCTCGGCCTGGCGCCGCTCCGCCCGCGCCAGTTGGAGCCGCTTGCCGATGTGGGTGCCGAAGACCGGCACGTCGGCGGGGGCGTGCGGGCGCTGGGTGCGCAGCAGTTCGGCGTAGAGCCGGTCACTGAGTTCGGCGGTGAGGGCGTACGGCCCGCCGTCGAAGGCGGCCAGCGAGATGAGGAACGCCTTGTCGCGCAGGGGCAGCGCCGCCTCGTCCTCCTCGAACCACTCCCGCACCTGGCTCTCCAGCGCCCCCAGCGAGAAGGCGTCCAGCTCGTCGGCGGGCAGGCCCCCGGCCGCGTGCCGGGCCAGCGCCGGGGCGAAGGCGGCGGCCTCGCGGAGCTGGTGGTCGCGGGCGAGGAAGCCGGTGACGGCCGGCAGGGCCAGCAGGCGGGCCGACTCCCGCCCGGTGTACTCCTCGCACGTCGCCGGGTCCGGGGCCAGAGCGCGCAGCTGGGCGGTGAGGTGGGCGGTGAGCACCTCGGCGACCGAGGGCGGCTGCCAGCCGGCCGGGTCGACCTCCTCCAGGACGGCGGTGGGCCCGACCGTCACCACGAGGTAGCCGTCGTGCGCGGCGAGCCGGTCGCGGACGGCCAGCAGGTGCGGCTCGCGCAGCGGGCGGGTGCGGTCGGCCATCAGGTCGCAGAGCACGTAGCCGACCGGGCCCGGGGCGGGCGCGTCCCCGGCCCGCCCCGGCTCGGCGCGCTGCTGCTCGGCATCGAGCTGCGCGGCCAGCTCGGCGGGCGGGCGGTCCCGGAGCAGGGAGCGTACGGAGGTGGCGCCGGCCCGGCGGAGCAGCATCAGGGCGGCGGTGCGGCGGCCGGTGAAGGCGGCGCCCCGGACGACCAGGACGCGCTCCTCGCGCAGCCGGTCGGCCAGGGCGCCGAACGCCTCCTCGTCGGCGACGAAGGACTCGGCCAGCCGCTCCAGCGTCGCCGCCGGGACCTCGCCCGAGGCGTGCGGCGCGGGCGGCCCGAGCTGCCAGATCTCGGTCTTGCTCCCCATGATCACGTCACCGGCGACCCGCCCGCCGGACACCCCGTGCTGGTCCCCGGTGACCAGGGCGCCGCCGAACCCGGCACCGGAGCCGATCCGCAGGGCGGGCGGCGCGTGGTCGGCCAGTTCCCGCCGGGAGGCCCAGGCGTCCTGCGGGCGGTCCTGCTCCTCGGCCGCCTCGTCCTGTTCCTCGGCCTGGGCCTGGCCCTGCTGCGGCGGGGCGTTCGGGTCGGCCGGGGGCGCGGAGGGCCCGTTCGGGGCAGGGTTCGCCGGGGGCGCGGCGGTGTCGGGGGCGCTCATCGCGGGCCTGCCTCGCCGGTGCCGGGGGGCTGCCGGTCGTCGGGGGAGGGGGCGTCCTGCTCCGGGGTGGCGTCGGCGGGCGCGTGACCGTCGGCGGCGCGTCCCGGGCGCGGAGGCCCGCCGACGCTGCCCATCACCACGTCGCCGTCGACCCGGCCGCCGGAGACGCCGTGCTGGTTCCCCATGACGAGGCTGCCGCCGAAGGCGGGGGCGCCGCCGGTGAAGTGGATGCCCGCCGGGGGCGGGGTCGCCGGAGCGGGGGCGGCTGCCGGGGCCGGGCCGGCTGCCAGGGCGGAGGTGGAGGTGGAGGCCGAGCCGCCCCCCGACGGCCCGGCCTCCGTTCCCCCGGCCGGTCCCGGGCGCTCCCCCGAAGCGTCCGGGACCGGGGTCGGTGCGGGCCCTGACGCGCCCGGCGACGGCGCGGCCTGTCCCGAGGCGGGGACCGGGCCGAGCAGCCAGGCGGGCAGGGGCCCGTTCTTGCTGGCGAGGGTGACCTCGTGGAACTCCTCGGCGGGGATGCCGAGATGGTGGTGGCGGACGATCCCGGTCCAGACGCTCTGCGAGACGCAGAGCGCGACGTCGCCGGGCCGCTCGCGCAGGGCGGCGCGCAGGAGGTCGGCGTCGAGGAGGCGGCAGGCGTGGTTGAGGTCGCCGCCGACCCAGACGCCGCGCTCGTCCAGCGCGATGAACCCGCTGGCCACCACGGTCCGCAGCCGCATCTGGGCGCCGCGGGAGGCCATCCGGTTGACCGCCTTCAGCTGGGCGGGCAGCTCCGAGATGACCGAGCGCAGCACCTGCGGCACCGGGACGTTCGGATCGATGAACTCCATGACGCTGTCGCCCTGGTCGGCCCGCAGCCGCAGCGTCTCGTCGATCCCGGCCCGCTCCATGGTCCGGTCGACCACGTCGTACAACATCCGCCGCAGGAAGGCCTGTTCGACGTCGTCGCGGTCGCTGAACTTCTCGATGTCGACCAGCAGCATCGTCCGGTTGACGGGATCGTTCATCGTGCCCTGCCTACCTCTCGGAACGGCCCTGGGGCCGGAGTGCGAACGGCGTTTCCCGGCCCGGCGCGGACTGTGCCGGGCGAGTGGTCTCAGCGTGGCGCCCGGGCGCCGCCCCGCGTGAGGACGGATGGCGCTGTCGGACTGTGACGGTGTTTACAGGGAGCGCGGAGGGAGAGAGCCCGGCGGGCCCGTCAGGGCCCGCCCCCGGCGATCCGGCGCAGCACGTCGGGGCGGCGCACGACCAGCGCCCGGCGTCCGGTGACGACGGCGTCCCGGTCGCGCAGCTCCTTCAGCAGCCGCTGCACCATCTCCCGCGAGGCCCCGACCGACCCGGCCAACTCCTGCTTGCTGAGCGGCACCTGCAGCTCCACCCCGTCGGCGGTCCGCCGCCCGAACCCGCGCGCCAGCTCCAGCAGGAGCGAGGCGAACCGCTCCCGCACGGTCATCGAGGCGAACTCCAGCCGGCGCCGGTCCGCCGCCCGGGTGCGGTCCGACACCAGCGCCAGCAGGGTCATCGACACCTGGGGCGCCGAGCGCAGGAACTCCGTGAACCGGGCCGGCTCCACCGCGACCGCCCGCACCTCCTCCAGCGCCGTCACGTGCGCCGAACGGGGCTTGCTGGTCAGGGCCGCGAACTCGCCCACGATGTCGCCGGGGCCGCGCAGCGCGAGCAGCGCCTCGTACCCGTTGGGGGCCGCGGCCGTCACCTTGGTCCACCCGGTCAGCAGGAGCAGGACGTGCGCGGAGGGTTCGTGCTCGCGCAGCAGGGCCTGCCGGGGCGCGTACGTCATCGGTGAGCCGAGGGCGAGGAGCGCCTGCCGCTCGCCGCCCTCCAGCCGGGCCAGGAACGGCACCCGGTCGTCCAGCCCGTCTCCCCCGGCCGTCATCGGCCCCCTCCCCGTGGTTCCCCGTTCCCCGTCCGCGCCCGAGCGGCCGTACGGAGGTACGGACGGGGCGGGACGGGTCAACGTACTGACCCCCCCGGCCCAGGTGGCCCGCCCTTGACCGGAATGAATCCCCCCGCCCCGCTACTCGGCGGGAAAGCTGCGCTCTGTGGCCGAAAACACACAGAGGGTGGGAGGGGGCGTGCCGGGGGCCGGCGAACGATTCCGGCCAGGGTGCCCCTGGCACCACCCGGCGGCCCGGTGTAGCGTCCCCCGCGGGACCAGAAGACGATCATGCAGCGGAGGGCGCCGGTCCGCCCCGGGGTACGGGGCGTCTGACCAGCCCGTCCGCTGCGCGTGCATTTGTTTTGACCGAACTCCGTGCGATAGGTACGCTCAGACCTTGTGCCTGGGGTGTGTCTGGGCTCCCGTGCGTGTCCAACCCGCGCGGTGAGCGTCAGGCGTCAGCACCGCAATCTGCGCTTCTCCCGTGTGCTAGCGGGGCTCCGCGGTATTCGACACACCCGACCGCGTGGGTCGGGGGTGTTCCAGGTTAGCTTTACCTGTTCGGCACACAGAAACCGGAGAAGTAGTGCCTACGATCCAGCAGCTGGTCCGTAAGGGCCGGCAGGACAAGGTCGAAAAGAACAAGACGCCCGCACTCGAGGGTTCGCCCCAGCGCCGCGGCGTCTGCACGCGTGTGTTCACGACCACCCCGAAGAAGCCGAACTCGGCCCTCCGTAAGGTCGCGCGTGTGCGTCTGACCTCGGGCATCGAGGTCACGGCCTACATCCCGGGTGAGGGACACAACCTGCAGGAGCACTCCATCGTGCTCGTGCGTGGTGGCCGTGTGAAGGACCTGCCGGGTGTTCGCTACAAGATCATCCGCGGCTCCCTCGACACCCAGGGTGTCAAGAACCGCAAGCAGGCCCGCAGCCGCTACGGCGCCAAGAAGGAGAAGTAAGAATGCCTCGTAAGGGCCCCGCCCCGAAGCGCCCGGTCATCATCGACCCGGTCTACGGTTCTCCTCTGGTGACCTCCCTCATCAACAAGGTGCTGCTGAACGGCAAGCGCTCCACCGCCGAGCGCATCGTGTACGGCGCCATGGAGGGCCTGCGCGAGAAGACCGGCAACGACCCGATCATCACCCTGAAGCGTGCGCTTGAGAACATCAAGCCCACCCTCGAGGTCAAGTCCCGCCGTGTCGGTGGCGCGACCTACCAGGTCCCGATCGAGGTCAAGCCCGGCCGCGCCAACACGCTGGCGCTGCGCTGGCTGGTCGGCTACTCGCGCGCCCGCCGTGAGAAGACGATGACCGAGCGCCTCATGAACGAGCTTCTCGACGCCTCCAACGGCCTGGGTGCCGCTGTGAAGAAGCGCGAGGACACGCACAAGATGGCCGAGTCCAACAAGGCCTTCGCGCACTACCGCTGGTAGTCGCTACCCCCATCGAGACCGAGAGAAGACTGAAGCCTTATGGCTACCACTTCACTTGACCTGGCCAAGGTCCGCAACATCGGGATCATGGCCCACATCGACGCGGGCAAGACGACGACCACCGAGCGGATTCTGTTCTACACCGGTGTCTCGTACAAGATCGGTGAGGTCCACGACGGCGCTGCCACGATGGACTGGATGGAGCAGGAGCAGGAGCGCGGCATCACGATCACGTCCGCCGCGACGACCTGCCACTGGCCGCTCGAGGACGTCGACCACACCATCAACATCATCGACACCCCGGGCCACGTGGACTTCACGGTCGAGGTGGAGCGGTCGCTCCGCGTCCTCGACGGTGCCGTCACCGTGTTCGACGGCGTCGCCGGTGTGGAGCCGCAGTCCGAGACGGTCTGGCGTCAGGCGGACCGTTACGGCGTCCCGCGCATCTGCTTCGTCAACAAGCTGGACCGCACCGGCGCCGAGTTCCTGCGCTGCGTCGACATGATCACGGACCGCCTCGGCGCGACCCCGATCGTCATGCAGCTGCCCATCGGTTCCGAGGCCGACTTCCAGGGTGTCGTCGACCTGGTGACGATGAAGGCGTACGTCTGGTCGGCGGACGCCGCCAAGGGCGAGATGTACGACACCGTCGACATCCCGGAGACCCACACCGAGCTGGCCGCCGAGTGGCGTGGCAAGCTGCTGGAGACCGTCGCCGAGAACGACGACGCGCTGATGGAGCTGTACCTGGAGGGCAACGAGCCCTCCGTCGAGCAGCTCTACGCGGCCGTCCGCCGCATCACCATCGCGTCCGGCAAGTCCTCGGACACCACGGTCACCCCGGTGTTCTGCGGTACGGCGTTCAAGAACAAGGGCGTTCAGCCCCTGCTCGACGCGGTCGTGCGCTACCTCCCCTCGCCCCTCGACGTCGAGGCCATCGAAGGCCAGGACGTCAAGGACGCGGAGAAGGTCGTCTCCCGCAAGCCGTCCGACGAGGAGCCGCTGTCGGCGCTGGCGTTCAAGATCATGAGCGACCCGCACCTCGGCAAGCTCACCTTCGTGCGCGTCTACTCGGGCCGTCTCCAGTCCGGCACCTCGGTGCTGAACTCGGTGAAGGGCAAGAAGGAGCGCATCGGCAAGATCTACCGCATGCACGCCAACAAGCGTGAGGAGATCGAGTCGGTGGGCGCCGGTGACATCGTCGCCGTCATGGGTCTCAAGCAGACCACGACCGGTGAGACGCTGTCCGACGAGAAGGCCCCGGTGATCCTGGAGTCCATGGACTTCCCGGCTCCCGTCATCGAGGTCGCCATCGAGCCCAAGTCCAAGGGTGACCAGGAGAAGCTGGGTGTCGCCATCCAGCGTCTCGCGGAGGAGGACCCCTCCTTCCAGGTGCACACCAACGAGGAGACCGGCCAGACCGTCATCGGCGGCATGGGCGAGCTCCACCTCGAGGTCCTGGTCGACCGCATGAAGCGGGAGTTCCGGGTCGAGGCCAACGTCGGTAAGCCGCAGGTCGCCTACCGTGAGACGATCCGCAAGACCGTCGAGCGCGTGGACTTCACCCACAAGAAGCAGACCGGTGGCACGGGTCAGTTCGCCAAGGTTCAGATCATGATCGAGCCTCTGGTGGACAGCGACGCGAGCTACGAGTTCGTCAACAAGGTCACCGGTGGCCGCATCCCGCGGGAGTACATCCCCTCGGTCGACGCGGGCGCCCAGGAAGCCATGCAGTTCGGCATCCTCGCCGGTTACGAGATGACCGGTGTGCGCGTGACCCTGCTCGACGGCGCCTACCACGAGGTCGACTCCTCCGAGCTCGCCTTCAAGATCGCCGGTTCGCAGGCGTTCAAGGAGGGTGCCCGTAAGGCCGGCCCCGTGCTCCTCGAGCCGATGATGGCCGTAGAGGTCACCACGCCCGAGGACTACATGGGCGACGTCATCGGCGACATCAACTCCCGCCGTGGCCAGATCCAGGCCATGGAGGAGCGGGCCGGTGCCCGGGTCGTCAAGGGCCTGGTGCCGCTCTCGGAGATGTTCGGCTACGTCGGCGACCTCCGCAGCAAGACCTCGGGTCGCGCAAGCTACTCGATGCAGTTCGACTCCTACGCCGAGGTTCCCCGGAACGTCGCCGAGGAGATCATCGCGAAGGCCAAGGGCGAGTAACTCTTCGGAGCACACGCTTTAGGCTTGTCACCGGAAGCCCGCGGACACCTCGTCCGCACCCCGGAAGGGGTGTCCCGGGCCCGGCATCCCAGCAAAGATCACCTGGCGCCGATGAGTAAGGCGTACAGAACCACTCTCCAGGAGGACCCCAGTGGCGAAGGCGAAGTTCGAGCGGACTAAGCCGCACGTCAACATCGGCACCATCGGTCACATCGACCACGGTAAGACGACCCTCACGGCCGCCATTACCAAGGTGCTGCACGACGCGTACCCGGACCTGAACGAGGCCTCGGCCTTCGACATGATCGACAAGGCGCCCGAGGAGCGCCAGCGCGGTATCACCATCTCCATCGCGCACGTCGAGTACCAGACCGAGACGCGCCACTACGCGCACGTCGACTGCCCCGGTCACGCGGACTACATCAAGAACATGATCACGGGTGCGGCCCAGATGGACGGCGCCATCCTCGTGGTCGCCGCCACCGACGGCCCGATGCCGCAGACCAAGGAGCACGTGCTCCTGGCCCGCCAGGTCGGCGTTCCGTACATCGTCGTCGCCCTGAACAAGGCCGACATGGTGGACGACGAGGAGATCCTGGAGCTCGTCGAGCTCGAGGTCCGTGAGCTCCTCTCCGAGTACGAGTTCCCGGGCGACGACCTGCCGGTCGTCAAGGTCTCGGCGCTCAAGGCGCTTGAGGGCGACAAGGAGTGGGGCCAGTCGGTCCTGAACCTCATGGCCGCGGTGGACGAGTCCATCCCGGAGCCCGAGCGTGACGTCGACAAGCCGTTCCTGATGCCGATCGAGGACGTCTTCACCATCACCGGTCGCGGTACGGTCGTCACCGGCCGCATCGAGCGTGGTGTCCTCAAGGTCAACGAGACCGTCGACATCATCGGCATCAAGACCGAGAAGACCACCACCACGGTCACCGGCATCGAGATGTTCCGCAAGCTGCTCGACGAGGGCCAGGCCGGTGAGAACGTCGGTCTGCTCCTCCGTGGCATCAAGCGCGAGGACGTCGAGCGCGGCCAGGTCATCATCAAGCCCGGTTCGGTCACCCCGCACACCGAGTTCGAGGCCCAGGCCTACATCCTGTCGAAGGACGAGGGTGGCCGTCACACCCCCTTCTTCAACAACTACCGCCCGCAGTTCTACTTCCGTACGACGGACGTGACCGGTGTGGTGAACCTCCCCGAGGGCACCGAGATGGTCATGCCGGGCGACAACACCGAGATGCGCGTCGAGCTGATCCAGCCCGTCGCCATGGAGGAGGGCCTGAAGTTCGCCATCCGTGAGGGTGGTCGGACCGTGGGCGCCGGCCAGGTCACCAAGATCATCAAGTAATTGATGGCCTTGCGCTGATCTGGTAGCTCTCCGAGCTGCTTGAGAAGGGCCCGTACGACTCCGGTCGTACGGGCCCTTCGGCGTGCGTGGGGGTGTGGGCCCGGGCGGCGGCCGGGGCGGACCACCGGCGGCGCTATATGTGATAACAGCGACCGGGCGGGTGGGGTTTTCGCGGGGCGCGTCACCCGGAGTCCCTGGCCTGGAAGGCGGGGGTGCGGGTGGGGGGACATGATGGGGGCACCGACCCGGTGAGAGGCGGTGGTGACGGCACCATGGGTGCGAGCGAGGCGGGTGGTGGTCCGCCGGAGGGTGCTGCGGTGGCGCTGGTCGACCGCCGGGGCATCGTCGCGGGGTGGTCGCGGGCGGCCGGGGAACTGGTGGGGCGCGCGGCGGACGAGGTGCTGGGCCGCTCCGTGCTGCGACTGCTGGCCGAGGAGCACCGGGCCCGGCTGCCGGAACGCGGTGAGGCCGTCCTGCGGTGCGGCGGGGCCGGCAGCGTCCGCGTGCGGTACTGGGCCGAGGAGCTGCGGGGTTCCCCGTTCTCGCTGGTGATGGCGGTCGGCGCCGACCGCGCCGCCGGCGCCGAGGACGCCGAGGCCGTCTTCCGGGCGCTGCTCTCCCAGGACCGCCTCGGCTTCCTGCTGCGCGACGCCGACCTCGCCGTCCTGCGGACCAACGTGCTGCCCGGGGAGTTCGGCGGCCCGCCCCAGCCGGTGGGCAGCGTGCTGAGTGACGTGATGGAGGGGAAGGACGCCGAGGAGACCGAGCGGACGCTGCGGGAGGTGCTGGAGACCGGCAGGCCGCTGGCCGCGCAGGAGCAGCACGTACGCTCCACCCGGCCGCCCTACCAGGAGTGGTCGCTCTCCTACTCCACCATCCGGACCGAGGACGCCGCGGGGAGGCCCACCGGCGTCGCGATCTTCCTCACCGATGCCACCGAGCACTGGCGCGCCGGGCAGCGGGCCGAGCTGCGCCACCGCGCCTCCGCGCGGGTCGGCAACTCCCTCGACATCGAGCGGACCGCGCAGGAGATCGCCGACACCCTGGTCCCGGACTTCGCCGACATCGCCTGGGTCGACCTGGCGCACGCCGTCCTCACCGGCGAGGAGCCGCCCAAGTCGGTGGGCGGGGGAGACCTGCTGCTGCGCCGGGTGGCGGTACGTTCCGCCGACGGGCCCTGGCCGGAGCACCTGCTCCAGGTCGGCGCCAGCGTGCCGCCCTTCCCCGACCGGCCGATGGTGCGTGAGATCCAGGAGGGCCGCACCATCCGGATGGACCGCGGCGCCGTGGAGGAGATACTCGGCAACCCCGCGAGGATCCGGCTGGCGGCGCCCGACGGCGGCCACTCCCTGGTCATCGCCCCGCTCTTCGCCCGCGCCCTGCTGCTCGGGACCGTCGGCGTCTGGCGCGCCGAGCGGCCCGATCCCTTCGACGAGGAGGACGCCGAGCTGCTGACCGAGATCGCCGCGCAGGCCGCGCTGAGCGTGGACAACGCCCGCCGGTACACCCGCGAGCACCGGGCGGTGGACAGCCTCCAGCGGCGGCTGCTGCCGCAGGCGTCCACCTCCACCCGGGTCATGGAGACCACGGGCTCGTACGTCCCCGCCGAGGCCGGGGCGGAGATCGGCGGCGACTGGTTCGACGCCATCGCGCTGCCCTCGCTGCGCACCGCGCTGGTCGTCGGCGACGTGTTCGGCAGCGGGCTGCACGCCACCGCCACCATGGGCCGGCTGCGGACCGCCGTGCAGACCCTGGCCGACCTGGAGCTGGACCCGGACGAGGTGCTGACCCAGCTCGACACACTGGTGGCGAGGCTGGCCGCCGAGGCGGAGCCCGGCCACCGCGACACGGTCGGCGCCACCTGCCTGGTCGCCCTGCACGACCCGGTCACCCGGCGCTGCGTGATGGCCTCGGCGGGCCATCCGCCGCCGATCCTCGCCCTCCCCGACGGGCCCGCCGAGCCGGTCGACCTCCAGCCGGGGCCGCCGCTGGGAGTGGGGGGCCTGCCCTTCGAGACGGCCACGGTCGACACCCCGCCGGGCAGCGTGCTGTGCCTGTACACCGACGGGCTGCTCCGGCGGTACGGGCCCGACCTCGACACCGCCACCCTCGACCTCGCCGACCGCCTGGCCCGGCTCCAGCGCTCCGAGGAGCGGCTGCCCTCGCTCTCCAAGGGGCTGATGACCGGCGGGGACGGCACCCCGTTCCTCGACGACGCGGCCCTGCTGCTCGCCCGACCCTCCGCGCTGGACCCCGGGTCCGTCGCGAGCTGGGAGTTCCCGGCCGAGCCCGACGCGGTGGGGGCGGCCCGCAACGCGGCCACCGAGAAGCTGACCGAGTGGGGGCTGGAGGGCAACACCTTCGTCACCGAGCTGATCGTCAGCGAACTCGTCACCAACGCGGTGCGTCACGCGGGCGGCCCCATCGGCCTGCGCCTGATCCGCGGCGAACTCCTGTACTGCGAGGTCACCGACCCCAGCAACACCCAGCCCCGCCTGCGCCGGGCCCGCACCACCGACGAGGGCGGGCGCGGCCTCTTCCTGGTGGCCCAGCTCAGCCGCCGGTGGGGGAGCAGGTACGGGCAGAGCGGGAAGACCATCTGGGCGGAACAGGAACTCGTGGAGGAGTTCCCGGAGTGAGGCCGGGGGCCTGGCCGAGGCCGGCGGAGACACGGTCCGCCGGCGCTTCCGGCGTCAGGTGAGGGCGGCCAGGGCGATCTTCTCGGTCCGGGCCAGATCGCGTTCGACGGCGGCGGAGACGGTGGCGGGGTCGCGGGTGCGGAAGGCGGCGACCAGTTCGCCGTGGGCCGCGCCGTCCCGCCGGTGCCCGGCCGGGCCGGGGCCGGTCCGGCCGAAGCCGATCCGGACGTACCGCTCGCCGGCCCGCCACAGCGGGGTCAGCACCCGGATGTCCCAGGTGGTCGCGGCCGGCGCCAGCAGCGCCAGGTGGAAGACGTGAGGGTCGTCGTCGGTCCCGGCCACGGCGCCGGACCCGGCGGCGCGTTCCGCCAGCCGGTCCAGTTCGGCCTCGCTCAGCAGGAGGCAGGAGCGGGCGGCGATCTCCGGCTCCAGGGCACGGCGCAGCCGGTAGATGCCCCGGAGGTCGTCGAGGCCGAGCGGGGCGACGACGGCGCTGCGGCCGGGCCGCATGACGACCAGGCCCTCGCCCTCCAGCGTGCGCAGGGCCTCGCGGATCGGGATGAAGCTGATGTCGAGCATGCCGGCCAGCTCGCGCAGGGAGTACTCCGCGCCGGGGGCCAGCGCGCCCGTCAGGATCGCCCGCCGCAGCACCTGGGTGGCCTGCTCCACCACCGACCGCACCGCCACCGGCTGAACCGCCCCTCGCGGTGACCCCACGCTGCGTCCCCCGCTCCGGCCGGCCGTTGACCTGGCCGACTATATCGACGGGGCGGCGGCCATCGTCGTGTGCTCGGTGATCCGCGATTCGCGGGTGGGCAGGGCGCCGCAAGGGCGCCGGGATCAGCTTCAGCTCCGGGTGGTGCGGAAAGACGCCGCCACCATGACCCTGCTCGACAGCGCCATGAGCGGCGCCGTCCTCACCCACCTCCCCGAGCAGCGCACCGACCTGGTCCTCCGCGCCCAGATGGAGGAAAGCCCCCTGACCGAGGCCATCCGGGCCCGCGTCACCGAGACCACCCCACCCTCACAGGGCTGGGGGAGAAGCTGCCGGAGACGGCGCGCACGACGAGGAGCAAAGATGGGCTCCTTCAGAGGGTGAAGAACCCCGGCACGCTCCCGTCCGGTGTGCCGACCAACGCCGCACGGTCGAGAAGGATGTTGTTGTTCTCGCAGCTCGTCTCCGGGAGGAGCAGACAGGCGTGGCAGGCGGCGAGGTTCAGTGCGTCGGCACCGCTGCCCTCGGACTCCATGCACAGCGGGTCGTTGGAACACCAGGACGCACGGTCGAGGGCCGACCTCAGCGTCTCGGCGAGGCGTGCCGGCTCTCCCTGGGCGACCACTCCGCCGAGACTTCCGGCGGAGTCGCTGGTCGCGGTGTAGAGGAGAAGACCCGCCATCTCTCCCTCCCCGTACACCCGCTCACGCAGCGAGGCGGCCGGATACCCGCCGTCCAGGCTCCACTCGTTGATCAGCACATGGGCGAGCGCGTGCAGCAGGAGGTACCGGGGGGAGGCGGGGGAGGGCGGGAGCTGCCTGCCCGCCTCGCCCGCACGGGCGGCGATCAGCCGTTCGTGGTTGCGCCGGACGGCGGCCGCGCGAGCGACCTGGCCGGGGTGCTCCTCCCACTTCCGCAGGCGACCCGGGTCGAGCCGCAGGAAGACCCCCTCCCCACTGACCTCGAAGGCCGGTAGCCAGGCCGGCTTCGAGGCGGACAGTGGCGCCTCGCGCTCGACATCGCCCGGCACCGGTTCCTCCACGCGCCTGAAGGACTGGAGCGCCCTGACCTCACGCAGCCGCTTGACCAGCATGATCTGGTCGATGCCGTGGTCGGACCGGACCGCTTCGAGCGAGCCGGCCGGGGGCTCGCATACGAAGTCCTGCTTGAGGTTGGGCATCTCCTTGTGACGGCGGGAGAGGCTGAGGTACTCCCCCTCGTAGATCTCCCGCCGGTAGTCACGGAACCTGCCGGGCACCTCGCCGAGCGTCGCCTCCGACTCGGCGGCCTGGGCGGCCTCGTCCGCACGCCGCTTCTCGACCTCCCGGACGACGTCGTCGGCGGTGTACTGCGGGTGGTGGAGCAGCACCTTGGCCATCCGCACGTACGTCCTGATGGCCGGGGCGTCCTCGTCCGCGAAGTTGGCGTAGTGCTCGTCCACGATCTTGGCGATGCCCTCGCTCCCCGGGGGAATCGACAGCGCCGAGTGCATGACCGGGAACCAGGCCGAGGACGAACCGCGTTGCAGGGTCCTCGGTGACTCGCCGCACTCCACCGCCGGTGCGTCCTTCAGCCACGGTCTGCGTCCGCCGCAGCGGATGCCCAGCTCCTGGAGGGCCTGACGACGGAACGATCCCTCCATCGACACGGACGGCACCCCACAGGAGCAACCGATCAGCACCGAGCGCAGCGAGGCGGTCGAGCCCTCGGCCCGGATGGAGAGCTGCCCCCCGCAGAGCCCGGAGCCGGTCCGCCTGCCGCGGTGGAGCCACTTCCAGTACGGGAAGTCCTCCAGGTGGCCGCGGGTGCAGGCCATGACGAATCGCGAGGGGACCAGGTTCTCCTGGCAGGTGGAGCACTCCGCCCGATTCGCCGGGGAGTTGAACTTCCGGAACGGCAGAAGCTGGTGGCAGTGCGGGCAGGAGTACATCTGCGGGAACCGCACGGCCCGCACCCCGTCCTCGGCGCGGTCGGGTGCGGGAGGCATCTTGAAGCCGTCGACACCGAGTTGGAGTTCCAGGCGCCGCTCGTGCAACGAGGGTGCCTCGGAGACGTCCCAGGAGTCGATGGAGCGGATGAGGAACGACTCGTTGTCCACGGCGATCATGGCGCCGACGCCGTAGGTGGTGACGAGCTGGGCCCGGCGGATCTCCCCGAGCTTCCGGGCGGACCGTGCTGGGGCGGTGGGCAGGCCGCGCCGGCGGCGCGGAGGCGGAGGTGTCATGTCAGCGCTCCTCGAAGAAGGGGGACGAGGCGTCGACGTCGCGCAGACTCCACAACGTCGGCCAGGAGGCGAGGGGTGATTCGTCGTCGTAGCCGGTGAGCAGCGCCGGCGTCCGGGTGCCTCGGGGAGCTTCGTAGACGAGGTTCGGGCGGGCCAGGGCCTCGTCCCGCCACCAGTTGACGAACTCCTCGAACGCGTCCGCGGTGTTCTGCCGCTCGTCCGGTTCCACCTCCGCCACCCGCTCCAGCAGAGTCGCCCCGACGACGTCCCGCAGTTCGTCGACGAACTCCTCCACGCGTCCGGCCGCCGCGTTGTCGCGTGCGGCGGGCAGCATCAGCCTGGCCAGGGCCACGACCACCGCGTGCAGTCCCCGGTCGCGGGCGCGGGCGGAGAACGGGGTGACACTGGTCGACTCCACCTCCCGGTACAGGGCGGAGTGGAAGCTGAGGAAGTCCTCGTAGTGCGAACGGTCCCGGGATCGAGCCGAGTTGAGCATCACCGCGACCAGGCCGGGGTGCTGCCGGCCCACCCGGCTGGTCGCCTGGATGTACTCGGCGGTGGTCTGGGGCTGCCCCATCACCGCCATCAGGCCGAGCCGGTCGACGTCCACCCCCACCGAGATCATGTTGGTCGCGAGCAGGACGTCGAGCACGTCCCGGGACGGCAGCCGGCGCTCCATCTCCTTGAGCCGTCGGGAGATGTCACTGGAGTCCGCCCGGCTGCTCAGCTCGGTGAGGGCGTCCACCCGCCGCCTGTCGACGCCGTCGCGGGTGGCCAACTGGGTCAACCGCTCCTGCACGTCGTCCAGGACCTGGAGTTCCGCCGCGGACAGCAGCCGCAGGCTGTTGAAGTACCCGACGAGCGTCCAGTAGGCGTCCTTCACCTCGGGCGGTGCCTCGGTGACGTTCGCCTGGTGGAGCAGGGCCGCGTACACCCGGATGAGCAGAGTGGCCTGGCTCGTGCTGGAGGTCAGCAGACCGACGTAGCGGCGTGCCGCCTTCGACTCGCGGGGTGTCTCCACGGCGAACCAGGAGTCACGGGAGTCCAGGCCGGGGGGTGGGAACTGCTCGACCGAGCGGGCGAAGAGCCGGGCTCCCTGCTGCTCGGCACGCCGGATGGTGGCGGTCGAGGCGATGACCTTGGGCTGCTTCGCCAGGGCGTCCACGGCCGTCTCGTACAGACCGGTGAGCGTGCCGAGAGGGCCGGAGATGAGGTGCAGCTCGTCCTGCACGATCAACTCCGGCGGCCGCGTGCCCTCCACGTCGCGGTTGAAGAGGGCGGCCGAGGCCGGGCGCCACGGCATGGAGGCGAACTTGTCGACCGTGGCGATGACCAGGGTCGGGCGATGGGCGTAGACGGCCTCGTCCACGAGGTGGACGGGCAGCCCGCGGTGGAAGTCGCAGGAGACGGCCGGGCAGCGCACCGTCATCCGTACCCGACCCTCGTCGACCGCGTAGTCCCGAGGGCGCAGAGGCTCCCCGCACCAGGGGCAGCCACGGAGCTGCACCGGGTTCTCGGTCGGCAGCTGCTGGTGCTCGTTGCGGTTCAGCTCGGCGAGCTTGGCCGAGGCCGCCGCCAGCGTGTTGGGGGTCGCCGAGCGTCCCACCCACATGCCGATGGAGATCTCCTCGTCCCCCAGACGGCCCGGATCGGCCGCCCGCTGCCGCTCCATGGCGCAGATCAGAGCTGCCGCCCGCTCGAACTGCTGGAGAGTGAGGAGCCGCAGGGTGTATCGCATGAGAACGGTCACCCCGCCGCCGGCCTCCCCGTCCCGCAGCCGCCTGAGGAAGGTGGTGAAGGCGATCAGCCCGAGGTACGCCTCCGTCTTGCCACCACCGGTCGGGAACCACAGCAGGTCGGAGACACCGCGGTCCTTGTGGTCCGGGTCGACGATGCCGGCCAGGCAGAGCAGTACGAAGGAGATCTGGAACGGGCGCCACCGGCCGGCCGACGCGTCCGGCTCACCCGACCGCCCGGACTTCACCCAGGCCGTGCGGGCCCGCTGGTCGGCCATGGCCAGGTTCGCGAGCTGGAAGGCGCGCAGGATCTCCGGCCGGTCGGGGTCGGCCAGCAGGTCGACGCCCTCCCGCATCCGTCGCAGCGCGTGCCGGCACAGCTCCACCTGGGCGGACGCCGTCGCGCCGTGCTCCGTCGGCGCGAGCGCCCGCGCCTGTTCGTCCTGGGCGGTGATCCAGCGTTCGTACCCGTCCAGCAGGGCGCGCAGTGCCGCGACGGCCTCAGGGCCTGTGGCCGTTCCCAGCCCCCGCATGGTCAGCGCCCCGACGTCGATGGTGGGGTTCGAGTCGGTCAGCAGCACCTCGTGCGTGGGCACGAACTCCGTACGCACGGCCTCGACGGCCGGACGTGCCGAGGACACGGAGCCCACCGGCGGCGGGGTCCGGTCCCAGTGCGCGGCACAACCGTGGCCGGTGGCGAAGTTCGGGGCGTGCCGATGGAGGAGCCGGCTCAACGCCTGCTCGTCGTCGGCCGCCTTGTTCGTCGCCGCACGGCTCACGAAAGCCTTGGCGTGGCCGTCCGCCGCGGTGACGGTCAATCGCGGTTGGTAGAAGCAGTGCGCGTCCCGCAGGTCGTACCGGCCGACCTCCAGGGCATTCACCACGGTGGCGGTCACAGTCACCGTTCCGTCGGGCGCCGCCGGCCGCACCAGTACCCGCAGCTCCAGCCCCGGGTGCAGGACGGAGGGCGTGAGCAAGCCGGGGTGGGTCACGTCCACCACCACGGGATCGATCCGCAGCGGCGCCCGTCGCCAGTGCTCCCGCTGCGCGTCCGTGGTGCGCGCCTCGGTGCGGCGGGCGGCGACGGCGTTGCCGTCCGGGTCCTCGGGGAGGTAGGCGGCCGCCGTCACGGAGAGCGTGATGCCGGCGGAGACGCTCGGATCGACCGTGAAGGTCAACCCCATCGAGGAGGGCATACGCACGTTGGCCAGCGAGACGCCCAGATCGCCCACGCCCTCTTCCGTGTCCTGCCGCTTGCCGACCGGGGGAGTGTCGAGCCCGTCCCGCTCGGCCTCCAGTTCGTCCTCGGGGACCGCGGGACCCTCGGCGGGAGCCTCCTCCCGGTCCTCCCGCGCACGCGGGAACAGCACACCCACCGGGTACATGGTGATCGGCGCGTCGTCCCGCAGTACCTCCTCCGTCCCGCCACGGGGCCCGAGGAGGTCGTCGCGGAGGGCGTCGACGAGCGCGTCGCGCACCTCGTAGTGCGCCTCGTGGAGCGAGTCGTTCATGCCGGGTCCCCTTCGGAGGGTGCGTTGTCCCAGTGGAAGCGACCGAGGCCGCAGAGGCGGGGGGCGATCCAGACTCCGTGGGTGCCGAGTCCCGCCGCCTCGGTCACCGCGGGACTGCCCGCCACACTCTCCACCGTGTCGACGCGCAGCCCCGTGATCAGTGCGGGCCAGCGCTCGACGGACTGGTGGGCGGACCGGCGCAGCAGCCGGTGCAGACCGGCGCGGAAGCGCTCGGAGACCTCCCCCACCGGGCGGCCCGCCACCTCCACCACGTAGGGCGGGGACTGATCGGCGGCGACGGGGATGGAGTGGGGCAGGACGAGGCGCGCCTCCGCCCCGGGGGTCACCTCGTTCCGCAGGTACCGCCACACCTCGGCGGCGTCCTGGCCCGGACTCCCGGTACCCGGAGGCCGCTCGTGCGAGACGTCGGCACCGGTGACCTCGATCCCGTTCCGGGCCCAGCCGCTACGGCCGCCCAGGTACCAGCGGTCGATCCGGCGGTCCTTGCGCAGCAGCCAGGAGCTGGGGGCGTCGAGGACGTACAGGTCGTCCCTGGCGCGGGTCATCGCCACGTACAGGAGGCGGGCCTCGGCCGCCGGGTCGTAGTCGTACTTCTTCTTGCGGGTCGCGGGCGGTTCCCTGAGCACCCGCGGTTCGACCACCAGGACCCGGTCGAACTCCAGCCCCTTGGCCCGGTGCACGGTCGACACCACGAGTGACGACGACTGGGTCTCGGTGAGCTCGTCCGGCAGCCGGCCCTCGGCCAGCGCCCGGTGCAGCGCCGGCACGTCGAGCGTGCCGCGACCGGTGCCGCGGGCCACCTTGCGCACCGAGCCCCACAGCGCCTCCGGCGCCCCGTCCACCGACACCGGCAGGGCGGCGAGCAGTTCCTCGAAACGCTCCCGTCCCAGGGTGCTCGAAGCCGTCGACGCGAGCAGCTCGGCGAGCCACACGGGCGCCGAGCGTTCCCGCGCCGACCGCTGCAAGGTGTGCGGGACACCCGCCTCCGCCAGGGCACCCGACAGGGTGAGGACCTGTCCGTTGTCCCGGCAGAGGATGCTGGTGGTGCCGGGGTGGTCCCGCAGCGCCGCCCGGACGAACGGATCGTCCAGGGAGCCGAAGTTCGGCGTGGTCAACAGCAGGGACCGCAGGTCGCCGTGGATCTTCTCGGCGGCGGCCGCGGCCTCGGCCCGTTCGTGGGGCAGGTGTTGCAGCGCGCTCCCGAACGGCAGGGCCAGCCGGGCCTCCCCGCTGCGGGCACGGAAGTTGTCGCCCAGGTGGAGTTCGACCAGGTCCTCGCCGAAGGTGGCCCGCACCCAGTCGAGGAAGCGGTCGGTCTCCTCGGCCCGCGCCTCCGGGTCGGCCACCTGGAAGCCGTAGACGGCCTGGGCGGAGTCGCCCACGACGGTGAAACCGCTGTTCTCCTGGAAGCGGTCGAGGAGGGCCTCGACCATCTCCCGGCGCACCCCGACGAGGTCCTGGACCTCGTCCACGACCACGTGGGCGGGGATGTACTCGCCCCCTTCGACGGCCCCCCGGTCGATGGCCTCGGTGGCCGCCTCGATCCGGGCGTCGAAGGTGTACCCGGACCAGTCGGTGTCCGGGTAGGCACGGCGCAGCAGGGCGCCGGCCCACGCGTCGAAGGTGTGTACCCGGACCCGGCGCGCGGCCGCCGCGTGGCGTTCGATCCGCTGCGTGAGTTCGCGCACGGCGGCCCGGGAGAAGCTGAGCACCAGGATCTCCCCGGCCTCCAGCTCCTCGCGCTCCACCAGCGTGTCCAAACGCCGGACCAGGGTGTGCGTCTTGCCCGCTCCCGCCCCCGCGGTCACCAGCACCCGGGCGTCCCAGGGCTGGTCGACCACGGCCTGCTGCTCGGCGGTGAGACGGTGCTCGACGGTGGCCGTGGCGGTCACCGGTTCTCCCCCCACAGGTACTCGAACTCGGTGAACGCCAGCTCTTCACCGAAGTTGGTGATGTTGTCGCGCACGTTGAGGATCAGGCAGGTCTCCTTGCCGCCGTTCTTCGGCCCGCGCAGACCTCGCCCGATCATCTGCTGGTAGACGTTGGGGCTGTACGTCGGACGGGCGACGACCACCACACGCGTGGCGGGCGCGTCGAAGCCCTGGGTGAGCACCCCGTAGTTGGTCAGCACCTGCACCCGCCCCTTACGGAAGTCGTCGATCCGCTTGCGGCGCTCGTTGGGCGGGGTGGACGAGTCGATCGCCGCCGCCTTGATCCCCCGGTCGCCCAGCTTCGCGGCGAGCAGCTTGGCGTGCGCCACCGAGGTGGCGAACACCAGCACCGGCCAGTCGGACGGCATGGCGGCGATCTCGTCGACGATCCGCTGACTCCGCTCGTGGTCCTCGGCGAGGCGCTGCTCGGCCCCCTTGGGCAGGACGGCGAACTTCTCCGACTGGGCGCGCTCGCGTTCGGTCAGCGAGATCGCGCCGCCGGGCAGCTCGCGGTGGCGCACCTGGGCCAGGACGCCGATCCGCTGGAGCTCCTGGATGGCCACCGACAGGTCACCGTCGAAGACGCCGGTGTCCAGACGGTTGCCGAACCGCTGCACCAGCAGCCGCGTCAGCTCCTCGTTGTTCCGGTAGGGGGTCGCGGTCAGGCCGACCAGATGGCGGCCTGTGCGGCGGTGGGTGAGGTCGAGCTGTTCCAGGAGCTGGGTGTAGCGGGGCGACATCGCGGTGTGCGCCTCGTCGATGATGACGAGCGAGGCGGTCTCCCGCAGCCACGCGTACTCCTCGGCCTCCAGGCACGCGTCCAGCTTCGCGTCGGTGGCGACGACCAGGTGGGGGCGGCCGTCGACGGGGGTCGCCTCGTTCGACGACCAGAGCCGGCTGATGACCAGCGGCAGCTCCGGGCCGACCTTCGACCAGACGAACTTCCAGCTCTGCACGGCCTGCTCGCACAGTTCCTCGGTCTGGGCGATCCACAGCACCGGCCCGGGCAGCTCCGCGCGGTCACGGATCCACCGGATGACGCCCTCGGCGGAGACACGCGTCTTGCCCGCGCCGGTGGGCAGGCTGAGCATGCCCCGCTGGGGTGTCGTGCTCTCCAGCAGTCCCAGCAGAGCCTGCGCCAGCTCCTCCTGGTACGGGTGGAGGGCGGGGAACTCCGAGGGCCCGTCGACCTCGAGCCGCGGCTCCAGGGAGGGGGTCTGCGCCCCCGCGAACGAGTCCGGGAAGCCGAGTTCCGTGACGAAGCGCAGAGCCTTCTGGTTGCCGGTGAAGGAGCTGGGCGCACGTGTCGGGAAGGTGGCGGCGATGTCCCGGGTGTGGACCCGGAGGATGGCCTCGCCGTGCGCGTTGTACGCCAGCTCGGCGACACGCCGAGCCGTCGGCTCCTCACCCTGTTCCTGGATCTCGCTCTCCAGCAGGCCGGACGGCAGCTCGCCACGGAGGGCGTCCTCGCCGATCAGCAGAGCGATCTTGTCGATGACGCTCTCGCTCTCGCGGACGGCGGCGAGCCGCTCCAGCAGCGTCCGGTCACGCTCCTGCCGGTCCTGGTGCTCCAGTGCCTGGCGGCAGCCCTCCTCGCCGAAGCCCCACTTGAACTCCTCGTCGGCGGCGCACAGCACCTCCAGCCGGTCCAGCGAGTCCAGGACGTAGAGCGTCTGGCCCTTGCGGGCGAAACGCAGCGACTCCCGGTCGCTGCCCATGGGCGTGCGGAGGATCTGGGACAGCTCGGAGCACCGCTGGATCTTGTGCCCGCTCCCGTTCTGTCCCAGGCGGGCCTTGATCGTGGTGAACTCGTCCAGGAGCGGCACGGCCGGGCCGGACTTGACGGGCTCGATCTCCCGACTGATCACGTCGGAGACCTTGAGCATCCCCCATTCCTCGATCATGGCCTTCGCCGTCGCGAGGTCGCCCTTCTCGGCGACCAGCAGGGCGGGCAGTCCCTCCCGGACCAGCTCCTCGAACTGCACCGGGTTGGTCGCGACCGCGATCTCGCTGTCCGGGCGCTCCTCCCAAATCGCTCCCACCCGGCAGCGGGTGAGCACGTCGTCGGGGAACTCGAAGCCGACCCGGTGCAGCAGGGCGTAGGCGCGACCGATGAAGGCGTCGTCCTCGCTGCGCAGCACCAGTTCCAGAAGCTTGTTCCAGCGGCTGACCGGCACCTCCTCGGGAGCGGTGGGCATGCCGAGCCGGCGCGCCGTCTCCTCCGGGATCGCGGCGACGGGCAGCACCGTCCCGTACTTCTTGAGCTGCGGGCCGACCGCCTCGGAGACGCGGGTGAGGCCCAGCGAGGTCCGCACCAGACCGTGCTTGGCGATCATCCAGCGCAGCGGGGAGGTCACGGGCTTACGAGTGTTGACGGCAGCGCCGTACCGCATCTGCCAGTGCTGAGAGATGTCCCCGGGCGGCAGCGCGGCCACGAAGGCGGCCCGGCCCTCCTCCGACAGCCGGGGCAGCAGGTGCAGCGGGCCGAGGGTGGGCGCCCCCTCGATGGTGAGCCGGGAGATGTTGGGGCGGGGAGCGCTGCTGGGAAGGGAGCGCAGGTGCAGGTCGTGGACCGCCTGCCGGTACTCCTCGAACCAGGCCTCGTCCGTCGCGCGGTGGCCGCCGGTGGGGCGGTCGACGAGTCCGAGGTCGCGGAAGATCGCCCGGTCGCTGTCGTGAAAGGCGAGGTCGACGGCGACGGTGGCGTCCCGGCTGCCGTCCCCGGGGACCACGGGCCCGGGCAGGAGGGTGTCCCGCATGGCCCGGAAACGGCCGTCGAGGGTCCGGACCCGCAGGGTCTGCGTCGGCTTCGGCACCTTGGCGCGGATGCGTTCGACCTGCGCGCTGCCGCCCGCGCTGCGCAGCAGGACCCAGAAGTTGGCCCAGGCGTTCTGGTCGTAGTGGTCGAAGCCCTGGTCGAGGACGCCCTCGAACCGGCCCTGCGCGTCGGCGACGCGGATGCCGATGTTGTGCAGGTGGCGGGCCATCTCCGGGCGGTCCGAGATCGACGGGTGCACGTAGACCATGTCGTCGCTGAGCGTGTCGGCGGCGGTCCGGTGGAAGACCTCGCCGGGCACGGGCGCGACCATCCCGTGTCCCTCGGTGAGCACGATCCGGGCCGTGCGGGCCTCGGCGGTGATGTCCGAGTCCCCGCGCAGGCGCGAGGCACCGTCCTTCAGCACCATCAGCGAAAGGATCTCGATGGCGTGGGAGGACGCCTCGGCCGTGCCGTCGGAGACGAGCGCCTCCAGCCACTCCTTGACGCTCTCCGGTGACTGCCCGGCCGCGTCCAGGATGTGCCCCATCTTGCCGCGCCGCAGCGCGGTGTCCACCGCGTCGACCGAACTGTGCAGCCAGTCGCTGGGCCGGCCCTCGTACTCGGACCAGATCTGCACCCATTCCTTGTCGAGACCGGTGGGCGGGACGCGCAACTCGCCCGGGACACGCAGCACGCCGTTCTGGTCGGGCAGGGAGGGGCTCCGGGCGGCCATGGGCCAGAACTGCCGGAGGAAGTAGTCGTCCGCCCAGTTGAGCTTCTCCTTGCTGCGGCCCGGGAGGAGCGGCAGGTACGCGGCGGGGTCCTCGGCCGGCGACAGCTCCGGCAGCGTGTCGAGGACGAGACGGGAGGCGACCCGGAGCAGCTCCCGGTTGAACGGACTGCCGTCCAGGAGGTGCTGCCTGTCCTCGTTCGTCTTCCACGGGGCGTTGAGGATGCCGGACAGCGAGATCTCGTACTCGGTGGGGAAGAAGGCCCAGAAGGTTCCCTTGCCCGAGGGCACGGTGTGCAGACCGTTGCGCACCGTGTACTCCGGCACCGCCCAGGAGATGTCCAGTTCCGGCCGGTTGTGCAGCTCGCCGGCGCTGTCGGCGACCTCGCTGGTGGGGGAGTGCTGGGTGGTGAAGACCCGCCACCGTTCGGTGGTCTGCTTGGCGCCCCGCGCCACCTCCTTGAGGACACGGTGGACCCCGTCGGAGTCGATCGAGATCTCGCGGCGGGCAGGCGGCATGGCCCGCTCGTCGTGCAGGAACACCTGTCCGACGTGCGGGGAGAAGAGCTGGAAGCGCGCGGGGAACGGCTCGGTCGTGTGGCCGTCCGCGCTCCGGTGCCCGCTGATGTCGTGACCCAGGCGCTGGGCGGCGCCCGGCATCAACGGCAGCCGGACGACGGTGGTGGCCCAGGTCAGCAACTTGTCCAGCACCGGGTCGTCGGACCGTTCCTGGTCGACGTCGAGCGGCCGGGCCATACGGAGCACCGGGGTCTCCATGCTCAGGTCGGCCGCCCCGTCGAGGCCGAGGGCCTCGGCGATCTCGGCGGCGGACCAGTCCCGGTCGAAGCCGAAGCCGAAGGCGCCGTGGTCGCTGAAGAACTGCGGGGAGTCGCTGACGGAGAGCACCGACTTCACTCCGACCCCGAAGCGGCCGATCTGCCCGCCGCGCTTGCGGGAGACGCTCATCCGCAGGATGGTCTCCGCGCCCTCCGGCGTCACGGGGGTGCCCTCGTTCGCGCAGTACAGGTGGTCCTCGGTGAGGACGACGTGCAGCTTGCCGCCGGGCGCGTTGGCGATCTCGTCGGCCGCGTTCTGCACGAGTTCGAGCAACTGCCGCTCGCCGTACCCGCCCTGGGTGATGCGACGTTCGCCGTTGGCGTGCTCCTGCACCAGCCCCGGGTCGACCTGGTAGGTCCGCAGGACGGTCTCGGACTGCCGCAGCACGGTCTCGATCACGGGAGGGACGGAGGGGTCGGCGAACTGCCGGTCGGCCATGAGAGCACCTGTCTCTGAGAAGAGGGGAGGAACCGAGGACGCGCGGGGGGAGGGTCGGCGGGGTGCCGGCGCGTACGACGCCGGCACCCCGGCAGGCGAACGTGGGCCTGAGGGTGTGCGGGGGGTGCTTCAGCCGATGTGGGGCGGCGCGGGGGGAGCGGTCAGCGGGAGAAGGTCGTCACCGTGGTGGTGACAACGGTGACGACCGTCGTCACGACCGTCCTGGTTCCACTCCGGCGCGACTTCCGCGTGGTGCGGGTGACCTTGTAGGTGCGCGGACCGGAGGTGCCCCGAGGGGTGGAGGGGCGACGGCTGGTCCGGGACTTCTTGCGGCGCACCGGCGGGACGGAAGGGGTGGTCGTCTGCTCGGTGGTCGGCTGGGCGGTGCTGTTCCCGCGGGCGAGGCGCTTCCGGGCGGAGGCGAGGCTCGCGGGATGGATGCCGGAGCTCGCGAGAAGCTCGGCGCGGAGATACGGGTCCTCCGTGTTGTCGTACCGGCGGATGAAACGTGCCATGAAGGCCTCGTCGTCCGTGCTCATGTATACCCCTCCCTGCGGACATGCCGAAGATGCCCGCCGCCATGGATGCTGATGACGACCTGCTGGCCGGTCTGAAGACGGAGCTCTCCCGTCGATTTTTGGTGGCACATCCTTCAACGGCCGGAACCGGGTGGGGAGTTGCCGAAAAGACCGTACCACGCCGAGTCGGCGTTCCCGATCTTGGGGTGCGAAGAAAAATCTCCACCACTGCTGGCGCAGTAACCAGACTCTGATGTCTAACTAGATTTGACAAGCATAGGCGTGTCAAAGGTGATGCTAGTCTTGGTCTCCTGCAGGAGAAGGGGAGTGGCGGCCATGGAGGAGTCCGAGGAGTTCGGCGTCTGGCTCGGACGGCAGTTGCGGCGTACCCAGTTGTCGCAGGCGGACTTCGCGCAGCGGCTGGGCCTCACCCGTGCCGCGGTCTCGGCCTGGGTCACTGGTCGGGCGCGTCCCCGGACCGAGATGATGGCGAAGATCGCCGAAGTCCTCGGGACCGACCTGGCAACCCTGGTCACCCGGGACACCGACACCGGCGGCGCCCGCCCCATCGGCTGGTACCACCGCACCGCCCACCTGGACGGCGGCCGGGAGTACGGCAACGCCGCCGCCTTCGCCTTCGACGCCGACCTCGCCGTCCTGGCCCGCGAGGTCACGCAGAACTCCCTCGACGAGCGCCTGGACCACGACCGCCCGGTGCGGGTCCGCTTCACCCTGCACGAGCTGACCGGGGAGCACCTGAACTCCTTCCTCACGGCCCTCAAGTGGGACGAGGTCGCACCGCACTACGAGGCCGCCGCACAGTCGCGCCAGAAGGTCGCACGGGTCCTGGCGGAGGGGCTCCGCGCGCTCCGCGAGGAATCCTCGCTGCTCCTGCTGCGGGTCGACGACTACAACGCCTCCGGGCTGACCGGACCGGAGTACGCGGACGGGCGGTACGCGGCCGTCGTGCGACGCCAACTCGACAGTCACAAGCGGGACGACCGCGCCGGTGGCTCCTACGGCCTGGGCAAGGCGACCCTGTGGGCGGCCAGCCGGCTGGGCCTGGTCCTGATGAACAGCACCCTGTCCGAGGCGCACGAGGGGCGTACCGAGCGCAGGGTCGTCGGACGCCTCGACCTCCCCTGGCGCGAGGTCGACGGAGTCGCCTACGCGGGCCCGGCCTGGCTCGGCGAGCCCGACACCGAGAAGGAGCACCAGGGCGTCTCCCGTTCCTGGTGGGCCGACGAACGAGTCGTCGCCGACCTCTGCCTGGAGCGGGACGGCGACGACCCAGGAACGTCCTTCCTCGTGGTCGGCGCACATGACGCGGCCGGGAGCAGTGACAGCCTGGAGTCGATGCGCGACGCGCTCGACCAGGCCCTGGCGGACAACTTCTGGGCCGCCATGACCTCCGGCCGCTCCACCCCCGCCATGCTCGACGCGTCCGTCCGCGCCCTGCGGAACGGCGAGACGGTGGTCCCCGACCGGCGGGTCGACCCGGTCGAGCGGCACCCCGCGCTGACCCGCGCCCTGCGGGCGCACCTCGACGGCGAGACGGTCGCCGAGCTGACCTCCGCCGGTCAGGTCGCCGCCACGGAGGTGCCGCTCGCCGTACCGACGCCGCGCGTCAGCGGAAAGCGGTCCACGACCCACGAACACCGAGCGGTGCTGCTGGTCACCGCCGCCGACGGCACCGACCAGGAGCACAGCCGCGTCATCTGCATGCGGGGCACCCGGATGAGGGTCATGGCGCGACGCCCGCGCGGACTGGGCATGGGAGTCGATCCCTTTCAGGCGGTCCTGCTCGCCGGCTCGGCCACGGGACGCGACGACGCGGTGACACGCGCCGCCGAGGCGTTCCTGCGTGCCGCCGAACCACCGGAGCACGACAAGTGGGGTGCCACCGAGGACCTCACCGCCACCTATGCCAACGCCCCCCGTCGGCTCACCGAGTTCAACGCCGCCATGGACAAGGCGCTCCACGCGGTGATCGGACGGCGGACCGACGGGCAGCGGGAGGACGGCCCGGAAGTGCTGCGCAAGCTGCTCCGCCTCGACGTCCCGACGCCGGGTGGCGGTCGCCGCGGACCGGGACAGCCGGCCGTGGACCGGGTGACGGGCCGGGTGGACGCCGACGGCGCCTGGACCCTCGACGTCACGCTGACCGTGCCGCGCCGTGACGAGCGGTGGCAGATGAAACCGGTGGCCAAGTTCGACGTGCGCTCGGGCGGCCGCCCGTCGCTGGCCTGGGCGGCCCTCGAACCTCTGGAGAACTGCGAGGTCGTCGGGGACAGACTCCTCGTCGCCCCCGACGTACGGTCGGCGCGCTTCCGAGGAGTCACCGCAGTCGAGAGCCATCCGGTCGCCGCCGCCATGGCCGGCGTGATCGTGGACGTCCAGCAGGCGCGAGAGGTCTCGGCATGAGCACGGTGTACGCGTACCCGACCCTGGTCGGGAAGGTCGAGGCCACGGTCAAGGGCGCCCACATCGACGGGAAGCCGCTCCAGCTGTCGTTGATCTCCCGCTCGGAGCGTGTCGTCGCCCTGCACCAGGTGGAGCGGGAGGACTGGACGGAAGGCGTTCTCGATCTGGAGGTCTCCGTTCCGGCGGGTGAGGTGGACGACGGCCCCTGGGCCCGAGTCGGCTGTTTCGCGGTCCTGAGCGAGGGCGCCACCAACACGCGTGTCGTCACCCGGTTGGACAAGCAGCGGGACGACTCCGTCTGGCGCGGCGAGGTCCGGGTGCACCGGTCCTGCCACCTCGCCAGGGCGACCCTCGACGTGTGTGTCGTGGGCACCTACGGCGGGATCGACGGCCGCGTCATCGGTACGACGGACGCGCCGTGGGTGGTGGACCTGCACGGCCGGACCCCGACCAGACAACGTGAGCTGGACATCGTCGAGGTGGACTTCCGCGACGGACCCGAGGAGTGGCTGCGACGGTTCGCCGACGCCCCCTGGCTGATCGACACCGAGCGGGAACAGCCGACGATCCTCCTCAACACCTCCTTCGAAGGACTCTCCCCACTCCTGTCGGGTGCCCACGGGCCGCTGGAGAAGGCGACGGCCGGACTGCTCGCGGCGCAGATCGCCGCTGATGCCTGGTCCACCATGTTCCACTCGGCACTCGCCGACCTCGAATTCGACGAGGACGGCACCCCGCACCTGCCCGGCGGCTGGCAGGGAGCCGTCCTGCGCTCCCTGCTCCCCGACGTCTTCCCCGAGCTTCCCCTGGCGGAGGCCCTCGCCGAGGCACACAGTCGTCGGGCGGACGGCCGCGGATGGGGAGAGGTCCAGTCCCGCATCCAGTTCGCCGCGGCTCGGCGCGGCACGCTGCCGAAGAACCTGACGGCCGCCATCCGTGCCGTCTCCCGCGCCCAGGGAGGTGCGCGTCGATGAACAGCTACCCCGTCGACCCCCCGGAGCGGCTCGCCTCGCTCACCACCGGCCGCGCGACCTCCTTCCTCACCGAGGGGGTGCGGGCCGGGCAGGACGAGATCCCTCAGGTCGCCGTCGTGCGTGCCGCCACACCGCTGGACGGGTACGCCGTCCGCTGGAGCACCGCTCCGGTGCGCGAGATCCTCGACGAGGCGATGGACCGCTTCGCCGACGCACGGACCGACGCGGACGCCTGGCTGGCGCCCCGTCTGCACGCGACGGTGCGGATGTCCCGCGCGGAAGCGGCGGACCCGGGGCTGTGGAACTTCCTCGCGCTCGCCGTGGCCCCCGACTACGTGCTCTGGCGCCACGTGCCGGCGGGGCAGTCCGAGGAGGCCGCGCCGAAGAAGGTGAACGCGGCCCGTTTCGTCGGCCCCCACTACAGCCAGGCCTTCGCTCGGCTGTGGTGGTCGGCGGAGATGTTCCGGGACGGCCCCGACTACGGCCCGGCCGTCGTCGCCTGCGGCAACCAGGACATGATCAACACCGCGCTCCGGCTGGACGCCGTCGATCACAAGCCGACCGCACTGGCCATGGCGCGGGTGCTCCAGCAGTGGACGGAGAGCGGTACGAACCGCCTCGGGGACCGCGTCAACGCGCTCTGCACCGCGGTGAACACCGCCGGCAGCACCCTGATGTACGAGGTGATCGCCCCCGACGACGCTCCCGATCACGCCGCCCGCGCCGCCTGGATCGACGAAGCGGAGACTGCCGCGTCCGTGCCGTGGGAACGGCTCCCGGACGGCCCCGACGACGGCTCCGCCCGTCGCACCTCGTGCTCGGCCCTGACCCGGATGTTCGAGCAGTTCGCTGCGGAAGCTCCGCTCCGGGACCGCGCCCGCGCGGGGGCCACCGCCGACTGATCCCGCGCTCCCCGCCCCCGCTCTACCATGGCGACGTAGGCGCGCACCTCCCCGAGGGCGCGACCCCTTCCCTCAGGAGTGCACCCGCATGTTGCGCACCATGTTCAAGTCCAAGATCCACCGTGCCACCGTCACCCACGCCGACCTGCACTACGTCGGCTCCGTGACCGTCGACCGCGACCTGATGGACGCCGCCGACCTGCTCCCCGGCGAGCTGGTCCACATCGTCGACATCACCAACGGGGCCCGGCTGGAGACGTACGTCATCGAGGGCGAACGCGGCTCCGGCGTCATCGGCGTCAACGGCGCCGCCGCCCACCTCGTCCACCCCGGCGACCTGGTCATCCTCATCAGCTACGCCCAGGTCGACGACGCCGAGGCCCGTTCCCTGGTCCCGGCCGTCGTCCACGTCGACGCCCAGAACCACGTGGTCACGCTCGGTACGGACCCGGGCGAGCCGGTCCCCGGGACCGACCAGGTACGCAGCCCCGCGAGCGTCTAGCCTCCGCGCGTACGGCGAGGGCCCGCGGCACGGCGTTCGTGCTGCGGGCCCCTCGCCGGCCGAGGTCAGTCGTCGGCGAAGACCTCGTCCAGGTTCGCGGCAGTACCGGCGCGGCTCAGCCACCGCTCGAGCGCTGCCCTGTCACGGCAGGCGGAGATCGTTTGTTCCGTCTCACTGGGAACGTCGAAGCCGCGTCCCCGGAGCACCAGGAGCAGCGCCCGCGCTTCCCCTTCCGCCCGGATCTCCTGGCTGATCGGCGACTTGTAGAACGAGAGATCCACGGCCATCAGGTTCCTCCACAGATCGGCGGCCGGGAGCTTCCCGAGCCCTTGCGCGGTGAGTTCGGTCAGGGGGTCGGCCACGTCCTCCGGGACGTCGCGCAACGCTGCGGACAGGGCTTTCAGTATGGCACCGACGTCCGGTTCCTTCGCGTGGGTGACGGCGGCCAGGACTGCCAGGGCGAGGTCCTCCGCGGCCTCTGCCGGATCGGTGATCACTGGCAGGTTGTGCGGGCCCGCGACCAGAGGGAAGACGGCGAACGAGGTCCATGCCGCCGGCCCGATCCGGATCGGCTGGGAGGCCCATCGCGCGGTCGCGCGGTCCTGGCAGACGACGAGCAGGACGGGCGGGACCTCGTGCTTGGAGTTCAGGTACCCGAGGTAGTAGGCCCAGCTCGCGAGCTTGGCGGGGTCCTTCCTGCCCTGGGCCTCGACGGCGAGCAGGAACGAGCCGTCGCGCTCGGTGTCGAAGCGTAAGAGGGTGTCGACCCGGCGCTCCACGGGCTGGAGCTCGGTGAGGTCGGTGGGCATGACGTCGAACGAGGTGTACGCGGGGAAGTCCACGCCGAGTGCCGGGCCGACCCGGCTGAACAGGCCGGGATGGTCCTGGAAGACGCGGTGCATCGCCTCGTGGGGCGAGCTGACCATGAGTGCTCCTGCCTCGGGACCGGCGGACAAGCGGCCGGTCTGATCATCGGGGCAGCAACATATGACTCCGGCACATGCCAGGGAGCTCCGAACGGGTGCGTTCACCCTGATGGGGGAGTAAGGGAACGCCCGTGCGGAAGGTCCCCGAAGGGTGTCCCGCCCTCGTTCGGCCGCGTCCGCGTTTGACGGCGGGAAGGCCGGGGGTAAGCTTCTCGGCTCGATTGGCTCTATGCGGGGCACGTGTGGCAGACTGTCCGGGTTGCTCGGTTGAGTGCCGATGCCGCGCGCCTCCCGCCGGGAGGACTGGAAGCGAGTCCCACAGTACTCGTCGCCTCAACTGCCCCAGGTTCGCCGAAGGCAGCGCTGTGGCGGACGTACGGGAATCTTCCGGGAAGCGTGTGCGGGGTACCAGCCAGGCGCCCGGTGGTCACCACATCGCAAGGTGTGGCTTCACCGAACCGCGTGGCCACGGTGTGGAACGCAGCCCCCCAGATGGGATTCCGCGAGGAAATTTCGTACGGGCGGGAAGGCGACACACCCGACCGCGTGGGTCGGAGAGAGAGACCGGACCCCGGGTCCCAGAGCGTTACGAGAGACAGGACTACCAAGTAGCCATGGCGGGACAGAAGATCCGCATCCGGCTCAAGGCCTACGACCACGAGGTCATCGACTCTTCGGCGAAGAAGATCGTCGAGACGGTGACCCGCACTGGTGCGTCGGTCGCAGGCCCGGTGCCGCTGCCCACTGAGAAGAACGTGTACTGCGTCATCAAGTCGCCGCACAAGTACAAGGACTCTCGCGAGCACTTCGAGATGCGCACCCACAAGCGCCTCATCGACATCCTCGACCCGACGCCCAAGACCGTTGACTCTCTGATGCGACTCGACCTTCCGGCCGGCGTCGACATCGAGATCAAGCTCTGAGAGGCGCGCTAGAGATGGCTAAGCAGATTAAGGGCATCCTGGGCGAGAAGCTCGGCATGACTCAGGTCTGGGACGAGAACAACCGGGTCGTCCCGGTGACCGTCGTCAAGGCCGGTGCCAATGTCGTGACCCAGGTCCGCACCAATGACACCGACGGCTACGAGGCCGTGCAGATCGCCTTCGGTGAGATCGACCCGCGCAAGGTGAACAAGCCCCTCAAGGGTCACTTCGCCAAGGCCGACGTCACCCCTCGCCGTCACCTCGTCGAGATCCGTACCGCTGACGCCAGCGAGTACACCCTCGGCCAGGAGCTGAACGCCGACACCTTCGAGGCGGGCCTCAAGGTCGACGTGACCGGCAAGAGCAAGGGCAAGGGCTTCGCCGGTGTCATGAAGCGTCACAACTTCAAGGGCCTCGGCGCCGGTCACGGCACCCAGCGCAAGCACCGCTCGCCCGGCTCCATCGGTGGCTGCGCCACCCCGGGCCGTGTGTTCAAGGGCCTCCGCATGGCGGGCCGCATGGGCAACGAGCGGGTCACCACCCAGAACCTGACCGTCCACGCCGTTGACGCGGAGAAGGGACTGCTCCTCATCAAGGGCGCCGTCCCCGGTCCGAACGGCGGCCTCGTCCTGGTCCGTACCGCGGCCAAGGGGGCCTGAGGTAACGATGAGCACCATTGACATCCTTTCGCCGGCAGGCGACAAGGCCGGGACCGTCGAGCTCCCCGCGGAGATCTTCGACGCGAAGACCAGCGTTCCGCTGATCCACCAGGTCGTCGTCGCACAGCTGGCCGCTGCCCGACAGGGCACGCACAAGACCAAGTCGCGTGGCGAGGTTCGCGGCGGTGGCCGCAAGCCGTACCGCCAGAAGGGCACCGGCCGCGCCCGTCAGGGCTCGACCCGCGCTCCGCAGTTCGCCGGCGGTGGCGTCGTCCACGGCCCCGTGCCGCGTGACTACTCGCAGCGGACCCCGAAGAAGATGAAGGCCGCCGCCCTGCGCGGTGCCCTCTCGGACCGGGCCCGCCACGACCGCATCCACGTCGTCACCGGCGTGGTCGAGGGCGAGGTCTCCACGAAGGCCGCCAAGGGCCTGCTCGGCAAGATCAGCGAGCGCAAGAACGTGCTCCTGGTCATCGAGCGTTCCGACGAGGCCGCGCTGCTCTCCGCACGCAACCTGCCCCAGGTGCACATCCTGGACCCGGGCCAGCTGAACACGTACGACGTGCTCGTCTCGGACGACGTGGTCTTCACCCAGGCCGCCTTCGAGTCCTTCGTGTCCGGCCCCAAGGCCGCCAACGAGACCGAAGGGAGCGACGCCTGATGGCCACGCGTCACCCGAGCATTGCCCCCAAGGCGGCCAAGGCCGCCAAGGCCGCCCGCGTCGCCAAGACGAAGCGGCACGCCGCGGAGGGCAAGAACACCGTCGAGACTCCGCTGAGCAAGAGCTTCACGGACCCCCGTGACGTTCTCGTCAAGCCGGTCGTCTCGGAAAAGAGCTACGCGCTCCTCGACGAGAACAAGTACACGTTCATCGTCGCGCCCAACGCCAACAAGACCCAGATCAAGGAAGCCGTCCAGGCGGTCTTCGAGGTCAAGGTCACCGGGGTGAACACGATCAACCGCCAGGGGAAGCGCAAGCGGACCCGCACCGGTTTCGGCAAGCGTGCCGACACCAAGCGCGCGATCGTGACCCTCGCCGAGGGCGACCGTATCGACATCTTCGGCCAGGCCTCCTAACGGAGCGCCCTGGTCCGATATCGGACGAGGACTGAGAAATGGGTATCCGCAAGTACAAGCCGACGACTCCGGGCCGTCGTGGTTCCAGCGTCGCCGACTTCGTCGAGGTCACGCGGTCCACGCCGGAGAAGTCGCTGGTCCGCCCGCTGCACAGCAAGGGCGGCCGTAACAACACCGGTCGTGTGACCGTTCGCCACCAGGGTGGCGGACACAAGCGCGCCTACCGCGTGATCGACTTCCGTCGTCACGACAAGGACGGCGTGCCGGCGAAGGTCGCGCACATCGAGTACGACCCCAACCGCACCGCGCGTATCGCGCTGCTGCACTACGCGGACGGCGAGAAGCGCTACATCCTCGCCCCCCGCAACCTGTCGCAGGGCGACCGGATCGAGAACGGTCCCGGCGCGGACATCAAGCCCGGCAACAACCTGGCGCTCCGCAACATTCCGGTCGGTACGACCATCCACGCCATCGAGCTGCGGCCCGGCGGCGGCGCGAAGTTCGCCCGTTCCGCGGGTGCCTCCGTGCAGCTGCTCGCGAAGGAAGGGGCCATGGCCCACCTTCGTATGCCGTCCGGCGAGATCCGTCTGGTCGACGTCCGCTGCCGCGCCACCATCGGCGAGGTCGGCAACGCCGAGCAGTCGAACATCAACTGGGGCAAGGCCGGCCGTAAGCGCTGGCTGGGCGTCCGCCCGACCGTTCGCGGTGTGGCGATGAACCCGGTTGACCACCCCCACGGTGGTGGTGAGGGCAAGACCAGCGGTGGTCGCCACCCGGTCTCCCCCTGGGGTCAGAAGGAGGGTCGTACGCGTTCTCCCAAGAAGGCGAGCAACAAGTACATCGTCCGCCGCCGCAAGACGAACAAGAAGCGCTAGGAGCGGGTTTAGATGCCGCGTAGTCTCAAGAAGGGGCCCTTCGTCGACGACCACCTGATCAAGAAGGTGGATGTCCAGAACGAAGCCGGCACCAAGAACGTCATCAAGACCTGGTCCCGTCGCTCGATGATCGTCCCGGCCATGCTGGGCCACACGATCGCGGTGCACAACGGCAAGACCCACATCCCGGTGTTCGTCACCGAGTCGATGGTCGGCCACAAGCTCGGCGAGTTCTCGCCGACTCGCACCTTCCGCGGCCACGTCAAGGACGACCGGAAGTCGAAGCGCCGCTAAAGGCGGGGTGGAAACGACTTATGACTAACACCGAAGGGACAACCATGGAAGCCAGGGCCCAGGCGCGGTACATCCGCGTCACGCCCATGAAGGCCCGCCGCGTGGTGGACCTCATCCGTGGCATGGACGCCACGGAGGCTCAGGCGGTCCTGCGTTTCGCCCCGCAGGCCGCGAGCGTGCCGGTCGGCAAGGTGCTGGACAGCGCCATCGCCAACGCCGCGCACAACTACGACCACACCGACGCCTCTTCGCTGGTCATCAGCGAGGCGTACGTGGACGAGGGCCCGACCCTGAAGCGGTTCCGGCCGCGCGCCCAGGGCCGTGCCTACCGGATCCGTAAGCGGACCAGCCACATCACCGTGGTCGTCAGCAGCAAGGAAGGAACCCGGTAATGGGCCAGAAGGTAAACCCGCACGGGTTCCGGCTCGGTGTCACGACCGACTTCAAGTCGCGTTGGTACGCCGACAAGCTGTACAAGGACTACGTCAAGGAAGACGTCGCCATTCGTCGCATGATGACGAAGGGCATGGAGCGGGCCGGTATCTCCAAGGTGGAGATCGAGCGCACCCGCGACCGCGTCCGCGTTGACATCCACACCGCGCGTCCGGGCATCGTCATCGGCCGCCGCGGCGCCGAGGCCGACCGCATCCGCGGCGAGCTGGAGAAGCTCACCGGCAAGCAGGTGCAGCTGAACATCCTCGAGGTCAAGAACCCCGAGACCGACGCTCAGCTGGTGGCCCAGGCCGTCGCCGAGCAGCTGTCCTCCCGCGTCTCCTTCCGTCGCGCCATGCGTAAGAGCATGCAGTCGTCGATGAAGGCCGGCGCCAAGGGCATCAAGATCCAGTGCGGCGGTCGTCTCGGCGGCGCCGAGATGTCCCGTTCGGAGTTCTACCGCGAGGGCCGTGTGCCCCTGCACACGCTCCGCGCCAACGTGGACTACGGCTTCTTCGAGGCCAAGACGACCTTCGGCCGCATCGGCGTGAAGGTCTGGATCTACAAGGGCGACGTCAAGAACATCGCCGAGGTTCGCGCCGAGAACGCCGCGGCCCGCGCCGGCAACCGCCCGGCCCGTGGCGGCGGCAACGACCGCCCGGCCCGTGGCCGTGGTGGCGAGCGTCGCGGTCGTAAGCCGCAGCAGCAGTCCGCGCCGGCTGCCGAGGCCCCCAAGGCCGAAGCGCCCGCCGCTGCCGCTCCGGCTGAGAGCACCGGAACGGAGGCCTGAGGGTCATGCTGATCCCCCGTAGGGTCAAGCACCGCAAGCAGCACCACCCCAAGCGGAACGGTATGGCCAAGGGCGGTACCGAGGTCGCGTTCGGCGAGTACGGCATCCAGGCGGTCACCCCCGCCTACGTGACGAACCGCCAGATCGAGGCCGCTCGTATCGCGATGACCCGCCACATCAAGCGTGGCGGCAAGGTCTGGATCAACATCTACCCGGACCGTCCGCTCACGAAGAAGCCCGCCGAGACCCGCATGGGTTCCGGTAAGGGTTCCCCCGAGTGGTGGATCGCGAACGTCAAGCCGGGCCGGGTGATGTTCGAGCTGTCCTACCCGAACGAGAAGATTGCGCGTGAGGCGCTTACCCGCGCTGCTCACAAGCTTCCGATGAAGTGCCGGATTGTTCGGCGCGAGGCAGGTGAGTCGTGATGTCGGCCGGTACCAAGGCGTCCGAGCTGCGCGAGCTGGGCAACGAGGAGCTTCTGGCGAAGCTCCGCGAGGCCAAGGACGAGCTGTTCAAGCTCCGCTTCCAGGCGGCGACGGGTCAGCTCGAGAACCACGGTCGGCTGAAGGCCGTCCGTAAGGACATCGCCCGGATCTACACCCTGATGCGCGAGCGCGAGCTGGGCATCGAGACGGTGGAGAGCGCCTGATGAGCGAGAGCAACGTGACTGAAGAGACCAAGGACGCCCGCGGCTTCCGCAAGACCCGCGAGGGTCTGGTGGTCAGCGACAAGATGGACAAGACCGTCGTCGTCGCCGTCGAGGACCGCGTCAAGCACGCCCTGTACGGCAAGGTCATCCGCCGTACGAACAAGCTCAAGGCCCACGACGAGCAGAACGCTGCCGGCGTCGGCGACCGTGTCCTCCTGATGGAGACCCGGCCGCTGTCCGCCACCAAGCGCTGGCGCATCGTCGAGATCCTCGAGAAGGCCAAGTAATCCCTTCCGGGACTACAGGCAAGAGCATCCCTCCGAGGGGTAACTCTCGGACCAGTTCCGCCAGGCTCGGCAGGGGAGCGGCCCCACGGGGTTCCTCCCCTGCCGGGAACCGGCAGACGATCAGGAGATAGACGTGATCCAGCAGGAGTCGCGACTTCGCGTCGCCGACAACACGGGTGCGAAGGAGATCCTCACCATCCGCGTTCTCGGTGGCTCGGGCCGCCGCTACGCGGGCATCGGTGATGTCATCGTCGCCACCGTCAAGGACGCGATCCCGGGCGGCAATGTGAAGAAGGGTGACGTCGTCAAGGCCGTCATCGTTCGCACCGTCAAGGAGCGCCGTCGCGCGGATGGCTCGTACATCCGCTTCGACGAGAACGCCGCCGTCATTCTGAAGAACGACGGCGACCCCCGCGGCACCCGTATCTTCGGCCCGGTCGGCCGTGAGCTGCGCGAGAAGAAGTTCATGAAGATCATCTCGCTCGCGCCGGAGGTGCTGTAAGCATGAAGATCAAGAAGGGCGACCTGGTCCAGGTCATCACCGGTAAGGACAAGGGCAAGCAGGGCAAGGTCATTGCCGCTTTCCCGCGCGAGGAGCGCGTCCTGGTCGAGGGTGTCAACCGGGTCAAGAAGCACACCAAGGCGAACCAGCCGGGCCGCGCATCGCAGGCCGGCGGGATCGTGACCACCGAAGCCCCGGTCCACGTGAGCAACGTGTCGCTCGTCGTGGAGAAGGACGGCAACAAGGTCGTCACCCGCGTCGGGTACCGCTTCGACGAGGACGGCAACAAGATCCGCGTTGCCAAGCGGACCGGTGAGGACATCTGATGACGACCACCACTGCACCCCGTCTGAAGCTGAAGTACCGCGAGGAGATCGCGGGCAAGCTGCGTGACGAGTTCAAGTACGAGAACGTCATGCAGGTGCCCGGCCTGACCAAGATCGTGGTCAACATGGGTGTGGGCGACGCCGCCCGCGACTCCAAGCTGATCGAGGGCGCCATCCGCGACCTCACCACGATCACCGGCCAGAAGCCGGCCGTCACCAAGGCCCGGAAGTCCATCGCGCAGTTCAAGCTGCGTGAGGGTCAGCCGATCGGTGCCCACGTGACCCTGCGCGGCGACCGCATGTGGGAGTTCCTGGACCGCACCCTGTCGCTGGCGCTCCCGCGCATCCGCGACTTCCGCGGCCTGTCCCCCAAGCAGTTCGACGGCCGTGGCAACTACACCTTCGGTCTCACGGAGCAGGTCATGTTCCACGAGATCGACCAGGACAAGATCGACCGCGTCCGGGGTATGGACATCACCGTGGTCACCACGGCGACCAACGACGCTGAGGGCCGTGCGCTCCTTCGTCACCTCGGCTTCCCGTTCAAGGAGGCGTGAGCCGTGGCGAAGAAGGCTCTCATCGCAAAGGCCGCTCGCAAGCCGAAGTTCGGCGTGCGCGGCTACACCCGCTGCCAGCGGTGCGGCCGTCCGCACTCTGTCTACCGCAAGTTCGGCCTGTGCCGTGTGTGCCTTCGTGAGATGGCTCACCGCGGCGAGCTGCCGGGCGTGACCAAGAGCTCCTGGTAGATCCCGCTTCAGGGATTCACCGGGCCTCTGGTAAGCAACCAGGCGGCGGACGATCTTCCTCCGATGGCTTAGGCTGGAGAGGTTGGCCGTCCGCCGCCCTGGACAGCCCGCGGACGCTCACCACTGAGCAGTCCGCATATGACGCTTACTACGCCGCAGGTCCCCGCGCCGCACCCGTCCCGTCCCGGATCGGGGAGAGGGATGGCGCATACAGGAAACCCCGGCGAGAAAGGCCGAAGGCCGATTCATGACCATGACTGATCCGATCGCAGACATGCTTACGCGTCTGCGTAACGCCAACTCGGCGTACCACGACTCCGTCGTGATGCCGCACAGCAAGATCAAGTCGCACATCGCGGAGATCCTCCAGCAGGAGGGCTTCATCACGGGCTGGAAGACCGAGGACGCCGAGGTCGGCAAGAACCTCGTCCTCGAGCTGAAGTTCGGTCCGAACCGTGAGCGCTCCATCGCGGGCATCAAGCGGATCTCCAAGCCCGGTCTCCGGGTCTACGCGAAGTCCACCAACCTGCCGAAGGTCCTCGGCGGTCTCGGCGTGGCGATCATCTCCACGTCGCACGGCCTCCTGACCGGCCAGCAGGCGCAGAAGAAGGGCGTGGGTGGGGAAGTCCTCGCCTACGTCTGGTAGTCGGGAACGGAGGAAAAGCTCATGTCGCGTATTGGCAAGCTTCCCATCACGGTTCCCGCCGGCGTGGACGTCACCATCGATGGCCGCACGGTCGGCGTGAAGGGTCCCAAGGGCACCCTCGCGCACACCATCGTCGCGCCGATCGAGATCGCTAAGGGCGAGGACGGCACCCTCTCGGTGACGCGCCCGAACGACGAGCGTCAGAACAGGGCTCTGCACGGCCTGTCCCGCACGCTGGTGGCGAACATGATCACCGGTGTGACCCAGGGATACGTCAAGAAGCTCGAAATCAACGGTGTCGGTTACCGCGTGGTCGCGAAGGGCTCCAACCTGGAGTTCTCTCTCGGCTACTCCCACCCGATCCTGGTCGAGGCCCCCGAGGGCATCACCTTCAAGGTCGAGTCCCCCACCCGTTTCTCGGTCGAGGGCATCGACAAGCAGAAGGTCGGCGAGGTTGCGGCCAACATCCGCAAGCTGCGCAAGCCCGACCCGTACAAGGCCAAGGGCGTCAAGTACGAGGGCGAAGTCATCCGCCGCAAGGTCGGAAAGGCGGGTAAGTAAGCCATGGCATACGGTGTGAAGATCGCTAAGGGCAACGCCTACAAGGCCGCTGCCATCAAGCGCCGCCACATCCGCGTCCGCAAGAAGGTCTCGGGCACCGAAGTGCGCCCGCGCCTGGTCGTGACGCGTTCCAACCGCCACATGGTCGCCCAGGTGATCGACGACATCAAGGGTCACACCCTGGCGTCGGCGTCCACCCTGGACACGTCCATCCGCGGTGCCGAAGGCGACAAGTCCGCCCACGCCAAGCAGGTCGGCGCGCTCGTCGCCGAGCGTGCCAAGGCCGCGGGTGTCGAGGCTGTCGTGTTCGACCGTGGTGGCAACAAGTACGCCGGGCGCATCGCCGCCCTGGCGGACGCCGCCCGCGAAGCCGGGCTCAAGTTCTGAGCCTCCGTCGCGGACAGCGACTCAATGTCGCTGCGTAGCTAGCGGAAACAGAGAGAGGTAAATCCAATGGCTGGACCCCAGCGCCGCGGAAGCGGTGCCGGTGGCGGCGAGCGGCGGGACCGGAAGGGCCGTGACGGCGGCGCAGCTGCCGAGAAGACCGCGTACGTCGAGCGTGTCGTCGCGATCAACCGAGTCGCCAAGGTCGTGAAGGGTGGTCGTCGCTTCAGCTTCACCGCGCTGGTCGTGGTGGGCGACGCGGACGGCACCGTGGGTGTCGGTTACGGCAAGGCCAAGGAGGTGCCGGCCGCCATCGCCAAGGGTGTTGAGGAGGCCAAGAAGCACTTCTTCAAGGTCCCCCGTATCCAGGGCACCATCCCGCACCCCATCACCGGCGAGAAGGCCGCGGGCGTCGTCCTGCTCAAGCCTGCTTCCCCCGGTACCGGTGTGATCGCCGGTGGCCCCGTGCGCGCCGTCCTCGAGTGCGCCGGTGTTCACGACATCCTGTCGAAGTCCCTGGGCTCCGACAACGCGATCAACATCGTGCACGCCACCGTGGCGGCCCTCAAGGGCCTCCAGCGTCCCGAGGAGATCGCGGCCCGCCGCGGTCTGCCCCTCGAGGACGTGGCCCCCGCGGCCCTGCTGCGTGCGCGTGCGGGAGCGGGTGCGTAATGCCGCAGCTCAAGATCACGCAGAAGAAGTCGTACATCGGCAGCAAGCAGAACCACCGCGACACCCTGCGTTCGCTCGGCCTCAAGAAGGTCAACGACGTGGTTGTCAAGGAGGACCGCCCCGAGTTCCGCGGCATGGTGCACACCGTCCGCCACCTCGTGACGGTCGAGGAGGTCGACTGACATGGCGGAGCAGAACCCGCTGAAGGTCCACAACCTCCGTCCTGCCCCGGGCGCCAAGACCGCCAAGACCCGTGTGGGTCGTGGTGAGGCGTCGAAGGGTAAGACCGCTGGTCGTGGCACCAAGGGCACCAAGGCCCGTTACCAGGTTCCGGAGCGCTTCGAGGGTGGGCAGATGCCCCTCCACATGCGTCTCCCGAAGCTCAAGGGCTTCAAGAACCCGTTCAAGACCGAGTTCCAGGTCGTGAACCTCGACAAGCTGGCCGAGCTGTACCCCGAGGGTGGCGAGGTCACCGTCGAGGGTCTGGTCGCCAAGGGTGCCGTTCGCAAGAACAGCCTCGTCAAGGTGCTCGGCCAGGGCGACGTCTCCGTGGCGCTGCAGGTGACGGTCGACGCCGTCTCCGGCTCCGCCAAGGAGAAGATCACCGCCGCGGGCGGTACCGTCACCGAGCTCGTCTGAGTTCGTTGACCGTTACGTAACCCACCGGGGATGCCTCATAAATGGGGCATCCCCGGTTGGTCGTTCCAAGGGGGGCGCTCTCGCCGGTAAGGTGGCGTCCGCTGTTGCTGTATCAGGGGACATCCCGTCCCCGGGGTCGAGTGGTCCGCCGCCCGGCTCATCCGCCGATCCCTATTCGTCGAACCTCAAGACCGTCACCTCTGACGCACGTGCGCGGGGGTCGCAGGAGGCACCGTGCTCACCGCGTTCGCCCGGGCGTTCAAGACGCCCGACCTGCGCAAGAAGCTGCTCTTCACGCTCGGCATCATCGTCCTCTACCGGATCGGCGCGCACGTACCGATCCCGGGCGTGAGCTACCAGAACGTCCAGATCTGCATGGACCAGGCGAACGCCACCCAGGGCCTCTTCGGCCTGGTGAACATGTTCTCCGGTGGCGCGCTGCTCCAGATCACGATCTTCGCCCTGGGCATCATGCCCTACATCACGGCGAGCATCATTCTCCAGCTGCTGACCGTGGTCATCCCCCGTCTGGAGGCCCTCAAGAAGGAGGGCTCCTCCGGCCAGGCGAAGATCACGCAGTACACCCGGTACCTGACGGTGGCGCTCGCCGTCCTGCAGGGCACCGGCCTGGTGGCGACCGCCCGCAGCGGCTCGCTCTTCCAGGGCTGCCCGGTCGCCGGCGAGATCGTGCCGGACCAGTCGATCTTCGTGACCGCCGTCATGATCCTCACCATGACCGCCGGTACCGCCCTCGTCATGTGGCTCGGTGAGCTCATCACCGACCGTGGCATCGGCAACGGCATGTCGATCCTGATGTTCATCTCGATCGCCGCGAGCTTCCCCGCCTCCCTGTGGGCCATCAAGGAGCAGGGCGACCTGGCCGGCGGCTGGATCGAGTTCGGCACCGTGATCCTGGTGGGTCTCGCCATGGTCGGCCTGGTGGTCTTCGTCGAGCAGGCGCAGCGCCGCATCCCCGTCCAGTACGCGAAGCGGATGATCGGCCGCCGTTCCTACGGCGGTACGTCGACCTACATCCCGCTGAAGGTGAACCAGGCCGGTGTGATCCCGGTCATCTTCGCCTCGTCGCTGCTCTACATCCCCGCGTTGATCGTCCAGTTCTCCAACTCCCAGGCGGGTTGGGCCCAATGGATCAACAACAACCTGGCGGACACGGGCGCGACGGCCCACGTGATCCTGTACTTCTTCCTCATCGTGTTCTTCGCGTTCTTCTACGTGGCCATCTCCTTCAACCCCGAAGAAGTCGCCGACAACATGAAGAAGTATGGTGGGTTCATCCCGGGCATCCGGGCTGGCCGACCGACCGCTGAGTATCTGAGTTACGTACTCAACCGGATCACCTGGCCGGGTTCGCTGTATCTGGGGCTGATCGCACTGGTGCCGACGATGGCGTTGGCCGGCTTCGGGGCCAACCAGAACTTCCCGTTCGGCGGGACGAGCATCCTGATCATCGTGGGTGTGGGTCTGGAGACCGTGAAGCAGATCGAGAGCCAGCTTCAGCAGCGCAATTACGAAGGGTTCCTCCGCTGATGCGAATCGTCCTCGTCGGACCGCCTGGTGCCGGCAAGGGAACGCAGGCCGCGTTCCTCGCCAAGAACCTGTCGATCCCGCACATCTCCACGGGTGACTTGTTCCGCGCCAACATCAGCCAGGGCACAGAACTGGGCAAGCAGGCCAAGTCCTACATGGATGCCGGCAACCTCGTCCCCGACGAGGTGACCATCGGCATGGCGGAGGACCGCATGGCCCAGCCGGACGCCGAGAACGGCTTCCTCCTCGACGGCTTCCCCCGGAACGTGTCGCAGGCCAAGGCGCTGGACGAGTCCCTCAAGGCACAGGGTGTCGCGCTCGACGCGGTCCTGGATCTGGAGGTCCCCGAGGACGAGGTGGTCAAGCGCATCGCCGGCCGCCGCATCTGCCGCAACGACTCCAGCCACGTCTTCCACGTGGAGTACAGCAAGCCCGAGACCGAGGGCGTCTGCGACGTCTGCGGCGGCGAGCTGTACCAGCGCGCGGACGACAAGGAGGAGACCGTCCGCAAGCGGCTCGAGGTCTACCACAACGAGACCGAGCCGATCATCGACCACTACAAGGCCCAGGGCCTCGTGGTGACGATCTCCGCGCTCGGCAAGGTCGACGAGGTCACCGCCCGCGCGATGGCGGCCCTCGGCGCCGACCAGAAGTGACATAGCGCGTACGCGCCTCGACGGCCGCGGTCCCCGCCAGGGGCCCGCGGCCGTCGCGCGTCCGGCAGACTGGAGGACGGTGCGTCCCGCGGCCGGTACCGAGGCCGGCGGTGAATCCCGCCCACAATCAGGAGGTTCAAGTCCCGTGGTGCAGATCAAGAGTCCCGAGCAGATCGCCAAGATGCGTGAGGCCGGGCTGGTCGTGGCCGCCATCCACCGTGCCACGCGAGAGGCGGCCGTGCCCGGCGCCACCACCCAGGACCTGGACCAGGTGGCCCGCAAGGTGCTGGAGGAGCACGGGGCCCGCTCCAACTTCCTCGGCTACGGCGGCTTCCCGGCGACCATCTGCACCTCGGTCAACGAGGTCGTGGTGCACGGCATCCCGGACGAGAAGACGGTCCTGGCCGACGGCGACATCATCTCCATCGACTGCGGCGCGATCGTCGACGGCTGGCACGGCGACGCCGCGTACACCGCCTTCGTCGGCTCCGGCCACGCTCCGGAGCTGGTCGAGCTGTCCCGGGTGACCGAGGAGTCGATGTGGGCCGGGATCGCCGCGATGAAGCAGGGCAACCGGCTGGTCGACATCTCCCGCGCCATCGAGACGTACATCCGCCGGCAGCCGAAGCCGGGCGGCGGCAAGTACGGGATCGTCGAGGACTACGGCGGCCACGGCATCGGCACCGAGATGCACATGGACCCGCACCTGCTGAACTACGTCGAGCGGCGCCGGGGCAAGGGCCCGAAGCTGGTCCCGGGCTTCTGCCTGGCGATCGAGCCGATGGTGAGCCTCGGCACACCGAAGACCGAGGTGCTGGAGGACGACTGGACGGTGATCACCACCGACGGGACCTGGTCCTCGCACTGGGAGCACTCGGTGGCCCTCACCGAGCAGGGCCCGCTGGTGCTGACCGCCGAGGACGGCGGCAAGGCGAAGCTGGCCGAGTTCGGCATCACCACGGCCCCGGACCCGGCGGCCTGATCCAGAGATGTCCGGCGTGCGCGTCCCGTGGGGCGCGTGGGCCGGCGGATTCGTCCGTCCGGGCGGGTCCTGCGACGGTCTGCGGCCGGGACGCATAAGGATCAGCGCATCGGGGCATTGTTCCTCGATTCGCCTTTTGCGGGAGCCCTGGCGTAGACTGACGCGTCGGCTCTCGTGCACCCGTATGTCCGTATGGATGTGCAAGGGACACGGAGCCGGTCAAGGTAGTCGATTCGAAGGGCGAAGCGTGGCCAAGAAGCAAGGTGCCATCGAGATCGAGGGCACTGTCGTCGAGTCTCTTCCGAACGCCATGTTCAAGGTTGAGCTCCAGAACGGCCACCAGGTCCTGGCACACATCAGCGGCAAGATGCGTATGCACTACATCCGTATCCTCCCTGACGACCGGGTCGTGGTGGAGCTGTCTCCGTACGACCTGACGCGTGGCCGGATCGTCTACCGGTACAAGTAGATCTTGCCCGCTCGCCGCCCCTTCCCCGGGGTGGTGGCCGGCACCTGACCCGGAGAACCTCACCATGAAGGTCAAGCCGAGCGTCAAGAAGATCTGCGACAAGTGCAGGGTGATCCGCCGTCACGGCCGGGTCATGATCATCTGCGACAACCCGCGCCACAAGCAGCGCCAGGGCTGACGCACACCTGCTCTCGCAGATCACGCGCGACGCACAGCAGTATCACCAAACGCAGTGCCCGCCTCTTCCCGTGTCCTGAACACGTGAGAAGGGCGGTACCCCCGGTCGGAGGCCGGGGACCCGTTCCGTTCCATGCCCCTCGGCGGCTCCGTCCGCCCCGGTGGATCGGCGGTCGGGAGCGGCACTGCGGCAGACCTCCGACAGACAACTGGAGCCATTAGATGGCACGCGTTTCCGGTGTCGACATCCCGCGCGAAAAGCGTGTGGAGGTCGCCCTCACCTACGTGTTCGGCATCGGCCGGACCCTTTCGCAGCAGACGCTGGAGGCCACCGGCGTCGACCCCAACGCCCGCGTTCGCGACCTGTCCGAAGAGGACCTGGTCAAGATCCGCGAGTACGTGGACAACAACATCAAGACCGAGGGTGACCTCCGTCGCGAGATCCAGGCCGACATCCGCCGCAAGGTCGAGATCGGCTGCTACCAGGGTCTGCGTCACCGCCGTGGCCTGCCCGTCCACGGCCAGCGCACCAGCACCAACGCCCGCACCCGCAAGGGCCCGCGTCGCGCCATCGCCGGTAAGAAGAAGCCGGGCAAGAAGTAGTCCGCAGCGGACGCTCGTCAGCGGTCTTCGCTGTAGGACCGACCACCTCCCACTGGAGATAAGACATGCCCCCCAAGGGACGTCAGGGCGCTGCCAAGAAGGTGCGCCGCAAGGAAAAGAAGAACGTCGCTCACGGCCACGCGCACATCAAGAGCACGTTCAACAACACGATCGTCTCGATCACCGACCCCACGGGCAACGTGATCTCCTGGGCCTCCGCCGGCCACGTCGGCTTCAAGGGCTCGCGCAAGTCCACCCCCTTCGCCGCGCAGATGGCCGCCGAGTCGGCCGCCCGCCGCGCGCAGGAGCACGGCATGCGCAAGGTCGACGTCTTCGTCAAGGGTCCCGGCTCCGGCCGTGAGACCGCGATCCGCTCGCTCCAGGCCACCGGCCTGGAGGTCGGCTCGATCCAGGACGTCACCCCCACCCCGCACAACGGCTGCCGTCCCCCCAAGCGCCGCCGCGTTTGATCGGACCGCCGGGGCGTGAGCCCCGGCCGGCTGTGGGTTTCCGGGCGGTACGGCCGATTCGGCCGTACCGCCCGTACCCTTGAGCAGTGTCAATGCCGGGCTCACCGCCCGGCGGGTCGGGCGTCAAATAGCGGGCGCCCCTGACTGAAGGAACAGAAAGCATGCTGATCGCTCAGCGTCCCTCGTTGACCGAAGAGGTCGTCGACGAATTCCGCTCCCGGTTCGTGATCGAGCCGCTGGAGCCGGGCTTCGGCTACACCCTCGGCAACTCCCTGCGGCGCACGCTGCTCTCCTCGATCCCGGGTGCGGCGGTCACGTCCATCCGCATCGACGGTGTCCTGCACGAGTTCACCACCGTGCCGGGCGTCAAGGAGGACGTCACCGACCTGATCCTCAACATCAAGCAGCTGGTCGTCTCCTCGGAGCACGACGAGCCGGTCGTGATGTACCTGCGCAAGCAGGGCCCGGGTCTGGTCACCGCCGCCGACATCGCGCCCCCGGCCGGTGTCGAGGTGCACAACCCCGACCTGGTGCTCGCCACGCTGAACGCCAAGGGCAAGCTGGAGATGGAGCTGACCGTCGAGCGCGGTCGCGGCTACGTCTCCGCCGTCCAGAACAAGCAGGCGGGCCAGGAGATCGGCCGGGTTCCGGTCGACTCGATCTACTCGCCCGTCCTCAAGGTCACCTACAAGGTCGAGGCGACCCGAGTCGAGCAGCGGACCGACTTCGACAAGCTCATCGTCGACGTCGAGACCAAGCAGGCGATGCGTCCGCGTGACGCCATGGCCTCCGCGGGCAAGACCCTGGTCGAGCTGTTCGGTCTGGCCCGTGAGCTCAACGTCGACGCCGAGGGCATCGACATGGGCCCCTCGCCGACGGACGCCGCGCTCGCGGCCGACCTGGCGCTGCCGATCGAGGAGCTGGAGCTGACCGTCCGCTCCTACAACTGCCTCAAGCGTGAGGGCATCCACTCCGTGGGTGAGCTCGTCGCCCGCTCCGAGGCCGATCTGCTCGACATCCGGAACTTCGGTGCGAAGTCGATCGACGAGGTCAAGGCGAAGCTCGCCGGGATGTCGCTGGCGCTCAAGGACAGCCCGCCCGGATTCGACCCGACCGCCGCGGCTGACGCCTTCGGCGCCGACGACGACGCGGACGCCGGGTTCGTGGAGACCGAGCAGTACTGAGGTTCCGCTCGGCAGGGGTGGGCCTTCGGGCTTGCCCCTGCCGGGGCTCGGGTGTCCTCAAGCGCCGGACGGGCTTGAAATTGTCCTCAAGCGCCGGACGGGCTGAGTTTGGCCGGGCTTCCGGGGGATTCCTCGGGTGCGTGGCCGGTTGAAAAGATGTCCTCAATCGCCGGACGGGCTTAGTTGGGTCCGTCGGACTGGCTTAGTTGGGTTCGTCGGACGGGCTCAGTTGGGTCCGTCGGACAGGCTGCAGTCGGTCTGGGGCGGTTGAGGGGTCCGGGTGGCTCTTTGGAGTCGTTCGGGTCGAGACTCCGGCGGACACAAGTTCGTGCGGACACTGTCATCGGTACCTGATACGGCCGGTGCAGATCACAAGGAGAAAGACCATGCCGAAGCCCACCAAGGGTGCCCGTCTGGGCGGCAGCGCCGCGCACGAGCGGCTCATGCTCGCGAACCTCGCGCGCTCGCTGTTCGAGCACGGCCGGATCAAGACGACCGAGGCGAAGGCGCGCCGTCTGCGTCCCTACGCCGAGCGTCTGGTCACCAAGGCGAAGAAGGGCGACCTTCACAACCGCCGCCAGGTTCTCCAGGTCATCACGGACAAGAGCGTCGTCCACACGCTCTTCACCGAGATCGGCCCCCGTTACGAGAACCGCCCGGGTGGCTACACCCGGATCACCAAGGTCGGTAACCGCCGTGGCGACAACGCTCCCATGGCCGTCATCGAGCTGGTGGAGGCCCTGACCGTGGCCCAGGAGGCCACCGGTGAGGCCGAGGCCGCGACCAAGCGCGCGGTCAAGGAAGACGCCGCCGGCAAGGACCAGGCCGCCACCGAGGCGCCCGAGGCCGCTGCCGAGGCCAAGGACGACGAGGCGAAGGACGCCTGAGCCGGTCGTACGCGTGTGTGCGGGCCCGTATCCCCTCGGGGGTGCGGGCCCGCCGCCGTACCGGGACGGTGGAGAGAAGGATGCGCGGGTGAGCGAGCAGGTGGAGTACACGGTGCGGCGGGACGGGCCCGAGGACGGGCACGTCCGGGTGCGGCTGGACCTCAGTTACGACGGGCGGGACTTCTCCGGCTGGGCCAAGCAGGCCGCCGGCCGGCGGACCGTGCAGGGCGAGATCGAGGACGCCCTGCGGACCGTGACGCGGTCGGGGGAGCGGACGTACGAGCTGACGGTGGCCGGGCGGACCGACTCAGGAGTGCACGCGCGGGGGCAGGTGGCCCACGTGGACCTGCCGGCGGCGGTCTGGGAGGAGCACCGGGAGAAGCTGCTGCGGCGGCTCGCCGGGCGGCTGCCGCACGATGTGCGGATCTGGCGGGTGGCCGAGGCCCCGGCCGGGTTCGACGCGCGGTTCTCGGCGGTCTGGCGGCGGTACGCGTACCGGGTCACCGACCACCCCGGCGGGGTCGACCCGCTGCTGCGCGGGCACGTGCTGTGGCACGACTGGACGCTCGACGTGGAGGCGATGAACGCGGCCTCCGTGGCGCTCCTCGGCGAGCACGACTTCGCCGCGTACTGCAAGCGGCGGGAGGGGGCGACAACTATCCGCACCCTCCAGGAGCTGAGCTGGGAGCGGGACCGGGACGGGATCGTCACGGCGACCGTGCGGGCCGACGCGTTCTGCCACAACATGGTGCGCTCGCTGGTCGGCGCGCTGCTCTTCGTGGGCGACGGCCACCGGCCCGTGGAATGGCCCGGGAAGGTGCTGGCGGCCGGGGTGCGGGACTCCGCGGTGCACGTGGTGCGGCCGCACGGGCTGACCCTGGAGGAGGTCGGCTACCCGGCCGACGAGCTGCTGGCGGCCCGCAACCGGGAGGCCCGCAACAAGCGGACCCTGCCCAACACCGCCTGCTGCGGCTGAGCGGCCGGGCTCACTGCGCGGCGGCCGCCTGGGAGGCCTGGGCGACGCCGCGGCGGTGGATCTGGCGCAGGGTGAACTCCGCCACGTCGTCGCCGGTGGTGAAGACGGCCCGGTCCTGCTTGGTGACGTTGTCGCCGTTGGTGAAGCCGCCGACGGTGAAGTAGACGTACCGGCCGTAGGCGTTGGCGGTGGAGCGGCAGACCGTGGTGCGGCAGAAGGTGGGGACGCCCTCGCCGGCCAGCGAGGCGACGTTGCCGCTGGTCTCCTCCTTCACCCGGGCGGCCACGTCGGCCGTCTTGAAGGTGGCGACGCCCACGGTGACCGCGACCCCGTCGCGCCGGTAGGTGGCGCGGATCAGCTGCTCGCAGCCGTTCTTGGTGAGGACCTGGCCCAGCGCGCCCTGGGTGCCGCTCGCGCACTTGGTGGTGCGGTGGAGCGCGCCCTTGGCGTACACGCGATCGCCGACGGTGAGCTTCCTGCCCGGGTAGAGCGAGAGGGCCGTCAGCGGGGCCTTGTCCTTCTCGGCGCTGGAGACGAAGTCCTTGGGGTCCGGCGGCGGAGGCGGGGCCACCTCGGAGAAGGACGGGGCCGGGGCCGTGGTGTCCTCGGGCAGCGCCGAGGAGCTGGAGACCCCGCCGATCGGGTCGGACGCCTTCGGGTCGTCGCTGTTGGCGCGCACCACCAGGGTCGCGACCAGCGCGGCCACCGCGACCGTGGCGACCGCGCCGCCCCCGATCAGCGTCCAGCGGCGCTTACGACCCCGCGCCTCGGAGGCCGAGGCGAGCGCCTCCCAGTCCGGCGTGGCCGGCCGCTGCTGCCCGTACGGCTGCTGCCCCTGCGGGCCCCTGTCCCCCTGGCCCCACGGAGGGCCCCCCTGCCCATAGCTCATGGCCCGCATCCTACGGCCGGGGTTGGTTATGGTGGAGGGGCGGATACGCCTCGGCTCGCGGTCCGGATCTTCGGGTCCGCCGCGTGCGCACTCGCGTTTTGACCCGTTCGGGGAAACGCGGGTATCGTGCGTGTTCGTTATGTGTATTGGCTTGCTCATTCTCACGTGAGGGGCCCTTACACCGGTCCCACCGGGCCGATGACCAGCGGCAAGCACTCGGATGCGTCACCGATGTGCGGCCAGGGCTGTCGTGATCGTCCGTGGTGGCCATGTCAGGACCCACTCACTGAAGAAGCGAAGGCTACGAACCGTGCGTACGTACAGCCCCAAGCCCGGCGATGTCACCCGCCAGTGGCACGTCATCGATGCCCGGGACGTTGTCCTGGGCCGTCTGGCGACCACTGCCGCCACCCTCCTGCGGGGCAAGCACAAGCCGATCTACGCCCCCCACGTCGACACCGGTGACTTCGTCGTCATCATCAACGCCGACAAGATCCACCTCTCGGGCAACAAGCGCACCCAGAAGATGGCGTACCGCCACTCCGGTTACCCGGGCGGTCTGCGCTCGGTGCGCTACGACGAGCTGATGGACAAGAACCCCGAGAAGGCCGTCGAGAAGGCCGTCAAGGGCATGCTCCCGAAGAACACCCTGGGCCGTCAGATGCTCTCGAAGCTGAAGGTCTACGCGGGCGAGCAGCACCCGCACGCTGCCCAGCAGCCGGTGCCGTTCGAGATCACCCAGGTCGCGCAGTAGTTCCGGCCACACCCCTAAGACTGAAACGAATCTGAGGAGAATCGTGGCCGAGACCACCGCCGAGCTCCCCCTCGACGACATCGAGCAGTACACCACCGAGTCCGAGACCCCCGAGGGCGACTACACCTCGGAGTCCCTCGCGTCCGGCTTCGGTGAGCCCCAGCCGGCCGCCGGCCTGGGCCGCCGCAAGAACGCCATCGCCCGCGTCCGGATCGTTCCGGGCACCGGCAAGTGGAAGATCAACGGCCGCACCCTTGAGGACTACTTCCCCAACAAGGTGCACCAGCAGGAAGTCAACGAGCCCTTCAAGGTGCTCGAGCTCGAAGGCCGTTACGACGTCATCGCCCGCATCTCGGGTGGCGGCGTCTCCGGTCAGGCCGGTGCCCTGCGCCTCGGCGTGGCCCGCGCGCTGAACGAGGCCGACGTGGACAACAACCGCGGCGCCCTCAAGAAGGCCGGCTTCCTCACGCGTGACGACCGCGCGGTCGAGCGCAAGAAGGCCGGTCTCAAGAAGGCCCGCAAGGCCCCGCAGTACAGCAAGCGCTAAATCGCTCGCTGCTCTCGCGACGCTTCGCCCCGGCGGCACGTGCTGTGCCGCCGGGGCGTACGTCTATCTGCGCCCGGTCGCGTGTGCCCCACGAGGGTGCGGACCGGGAATCTCGGGCATACGGGGCTGTACGCGCCGTGCGATCACCGGTCGTGCAGCCGTATGCCGTACAACGGTATGAAGCATGAGCACGGGCCCCGGCATGCCCGCGTCGCGTTCGCGCATCCGCGCGTTTGTCGTACGTGCGCGCGGTCGGCGGGCCCTGAGGTTCGGAGGACACACCAGTGGGACGACTCTTCGGCACGGACGGGGTACGCGGCGTCGCCAACGCGGATCTGACGGCGGAGCTGGCGCTCGGCCTGTCGGTCGCGGCGGCGCACGTGCTCGCCGAGGCGGGCACGGCGAGCACCGGTCACCGGCAGGTGGCCGTGGTGGGGCGGGATCCCCGGGCGTCCGGTGAGTTCCTGGAGGCCGCGGTCGTCGCGGGCCTGGCCAGCGCCGGGGTGGACGTGCTGCGGGTCGGCGTGCTGCCGACGCCCGCGGTGGCGTACCTCACGGGCGCGCTCGGCGCGGACCTGGGTGTGATGCTCTCCGCCAGCCACAACGCGATGCCCGACAACGGCATCAAGTTCTTCGCCCGCGGCGGGCACAAGCTCGCCGACGAGCTGGAGGACCGGATCGAGGCGCTCTACGAGGAGCACCGCACCGGCGCCGCCTGGGAGCGGCCCACCGGCGCGGGCGTCGGCCGGGTCCGCGACTACGACGAGGGCTTCGACCAGTACGTCGCGCACCTCATTGGGGTGCTGCCCAACCGCCTCGACGGCCTGAAGATCGTGCTGGACGAGGCGCACGGCGCCGCCGCTCGCGTCTCGCCCGAGGCGTTCGCCCGGGCCGGGGCCGAGGTCGTCACCATCGGCGCCGACCCCGACGGCCTCAACATCAACGACGGCTGCGGCTCCACCCACATGGAACTGCTGCGCGCCGCCGTGGTCGAGCACGGCGCCCACCTGGGCATCGCCCACGACGGCGACGCCGACCGGTGCCTGGCGGTCGACGCCGAGGGCCGGGAGATCGACGGCGACCAGATCCTCGCGGTGCTGGCCCTGTCGATGCGCGAGCACGGCGGACTGCGCTCGCAGACCGTGGTGGCCACCGTCATGTCCAACCTCGGCTTCAAGCTGGCCCTGGAGCGCGAGGGCATCTCCCTGGTCCAGACGGCGGTCGGCGACCGGTACGTCCTGGAGGAGATGAAGGAGCACGGCTACGCGCTGGGCGGCGAGCAGTCCGGCCACGTCATCATCCTCGACCACGCCACCACCGGCGACGGCACCCTGACCGGCCTGATGCTGGCCGCCCGGGTCGCCGAGACCGGCCGCCCGCTGGCCGAGCTGGCCTCAGTCATGGAGCGGCTGCCGCAGGTCCTGGTCAACGTGCCCGACGTGGACCGCAGCCGGGTGACCACCTCGGCCGAGCTGGCCTCGGCGGTGGCCCAGGCCGAGCAGGAGCTGGGCGCGACCGGCCGGGTGCTGCTGCGCCCCTCGGGGACCGAGCCGCTGGTGCGGGTCATGGTCGAGGCCGCCGACATCGAGCAGGCCGGGGCCATCGCGGGGCGGCTGGCGGACGTGGTGAAGTCGGCGCTCGGATAAGGCCGTCGGGCCGCGCGCCCGTCTCGTGGACGTCCCGTCGCCGGGTCCCGGCGACGGGACGTTCCGTGTCTCCGGTGGCCTACAGCTTCCGCAGGCTCAGCTTGCGGACCTTGTGGTCCGGGCCCTTCCTTATGACCAGGTTGGCGCGGCCCCGGGTGGGGGCGACGTTCTCCACCAGGTTCGGCAGGTTGATGGTGCGCCAGGTGGAGCGCGCGTAGTCGAGCGCCTCCTCCTCGCTGACCTGGGTGTAGCGGCGGAAGTAGGAGGAGGGGTCCTGGAAGGCGGTGGCGCGCAGCTTGCGGAAGCGGTTGAGGTACCAGCGCTCGATGTCCTCGGGGCGCGCGTCGACGTAGACGCTGAAGTCGAAGTGGTCGGCGAGGCCGACCCGGGTGCGGCCGTCCTTGCCGGGCAGGGCGGGCTGGAGGACGTTGAGCCCCTCGACGATGAGGATGTCGGGCCGGTTCACGGTCAGGCGGCGGTCCGGGACGATGTCGTAGACCAGGTGCGAGTAGACCGGCGCGGTCACCTGGTCCTTGCCGGCCTTGATGTCGGCGACGAAGCGGGTCAGCGCGCGCCGGTCGTACGACTCCGGGAAGCCCTTGCGGGCGGTGAGGCCGCGGGCGCGCAGCTCGGCCATGGGGAGCAGGAAGCCGTCGGTGGTGACCAGCTCCACCCGGGGGTGCTCGGGCCAGCGGGCGAGGAGCGCCTGGAGCAGACGGGCCACCGTGGACTTGCCGACGGCGACGCTGCCCGCGACGCCGATCACGAACGGGGTGCCGGACTGCTCGCCCTTCTCGCCGAGGAAGGTGTTGAGCGCCGAGCGCAGGCCGTCGGTGGCGCCCACGTAGAGGTTGAGCAGGCGTGAGAGCGGCAGGTAGATGTCCCGGACCTCGTCGAGGTCGATCACGTCCCCGAGGCCGCGCAACTTTTCGACCTCGTCGGCTGTCAGAGGCAGCGGAGTCTTCTCACGAAGAGCGCTCCACTGCTCGCGGGTGAGGTCCACGTAGGGAGTCGCCTCCGGCTTGCGGTGGGCGCTCCGGGACTCGGGAGTGATCACCCCCTCATTGTTGCGGCTGTGTGAACGCCGTGGGGGGTGGGTTCGGTCACGTGGCCGAACGGACGGGACGACCGAAGGGGGACGGAATGGGGCACGCGATGAGCACGGGAGCCGTCGGCGGGGCGTACGGGGCGGGCGGTGTGTTCTGGTTCGCCGTGGAGCGCGCCGAGGCTGCTCCCGCCGGGCGGCGGGGGCCGCTGGCGGCCTGGCGCCGGTGGCGGGGCGGGGCGCAGGCGCGCCGGGACCGGGCGCTCCTCGCCCGCTCGGCGGTGGTGGCGGAGCTGGCGCGGGAGCTGCCCGACGAGGACTTCGGGGAGTACCTGGAGGACGCGGTGGCGCTCTACCGCGACGGCAGCAAGCCGTACGCGGAGGAGGCCGAGTACCTCGACCTGGTGGCGGACGCGCTCGACCGGGTCGGGTGAGTGCGGGACGGGAAGGGGACGGGGCATGAGCGTGCGCGACGGGGCCACGGGCCGGATCACCGCGGTGAGCAGCGACGGCACCCACCGCTTCAGCAAGCCGAACCGGGCGGGCATCACCCTGCTGGCCGGGCTGGGCGTGGCGGGGGACGCGCACGCGGGCGTCACCGTCCAGCACCGCTCCCGCGTGGCCCGGGACCCGTCGCAGCCCAACCTGCGGCAGGTCCACCTTCTCGCCGGCGAACTCCTCGCCGAGCTGGCCGCCGCCGGCCACCCGGTCGCCCCCGGCGAGCTGGGCGAGAACGTCACCACGTACGGCGTCGACCTCCTCGCCCTGCCCACCGGCGCCCTGCTGCGGCTCGGTCCCGAGGCGGTCGTGGAGGTCACCGGGCTGCGCAACCCCTGCCTCCAGATCGACGCCTTCCAGGAGGGCCTGCTCCGGCGTGTCGTCGGCCGCGCCCCGGACGGCTCGGTCGTCCGCAGGGCCGGGATCATGGGCGTCGTCCGCACCGGCGGCACCCTCCGTCCGGGCGATCCGGTCGGCGTGGAACTGCCCGCCGGCGAGCACCGCCCGCTCGAACCGGTCTGACCAGTACGGAAGTTGCCCCGATGCGGGGTGGCGGGCGCGCCGCGCGCACAAACGGTCGCTCATCGTATAAGAGCGGTCACTCTGCGAACATGCGAACCGGGTCGCCGTACGGGCGGCCCGCGGCGTGGGCGAAAGGGTGCGCGAATGTGCGGGATCGTGGGCTATGTCGGGGCGCAGTCGGCGCTCGACGTCGTACTCGCCGGGCTGCGGCGGCTGGAGTACCGGGGGTACGACTCGGCGGGCGTCGCCGTCCTCGCCGGGGACCAGGTCGCCTGCGTCAAGAAGGCCGGCAAGCTCTCGCAGCTGGAGAAGGCGCTGGTCGACGACCCGCTGCCCGGCTCCGACGCCACCGGTGACGGGCACGGCGGCGCCACCGGCATCGGCCACACCCGGTGGGCCACCCACGGCGGGCCCACCGACACCAACGCCCACCCGCACCTCGACGCGAGCGGCCGCTGCGCCGTCGTCCACAACGGCATCATCGAGAACTTCGCCGCCCTCCGCGAGGAACTGGCCGCCCGGGGCGCCGACGTCCGCTCGCAGACCGACAGCGAGGTCGCCGCCCACCTGCTCGCCGAGGAGTACGCGGCGCTGGAGGGCACGGGCCAGGAGGGCGGGCCCCGCCTCGCGGGGGCGCTGCGCGCCGTCTGCCGCCGGCTGGAGGGCGCGTTCACGCTGGTCGCGCTGCACGCGGACGTGCCGGACGTGATCGTGGGGGCGCGCCGGAACTCGCCGCTGGTCGTCGGCTGCGGCGAGGGCGAGGCGTTCCTCGCCTCCGACGTCTCCGCCTTCATCGACCACACCCGCACCGCCATGGAACTGGGCCAGGACCAGGTGGTCGAGGTCCACCCGGACCGGGCCGTCGTCACCGGCTTCGACGGGTCACCGGCCGACGCCCGCACCTACCGCGTCGACTGGGACGCCTCCGCCGCCGAGAAGGACGGCTACGACTCCTTCATGCTCAAGGAGATCGCCGAGCAGCCCAAGGCCGTCGCCGACACCCTCCTCGGCCGCCTCGACCCGGCCCTCGGCACCCTCACCCTCGGCGCGGAACTGGGCCTGGACCCGGCCGTCCTGCGCGAGGCCGAGAAGGTCGTCGTCATCGCCTGCGGCACCGCCCACCACGCCGGCCTCGTCGCCCGCCTCGCCGTCGAACGCTGGGCCCAGCTGCCCTGCGAGGTCGAGCTGGCCAGCGAGTTCCGCTACCGGGACCCGATCGTCGGCCCGCGCACCCTGGTCGTCGCCGTCTCCCAGTCCGGGGAGACCGCCGACACCCTGATGGCCCTGCGCCACGCCCGCGAACAGGGCGCCACCGTCCTCGCCGTCTGCAACACCAACGGCTCGACGATCCCGCGCGAGTCCGACGCCGTCCTCTACACCCACGCGGGGCCGGAGGTCGCCGTCGCCTCCACCAAGGCGTTCCTCACCCAGCTCGTCGCCTGCCTCCTCCTCGCCCTCCACCTGGGCGAGGTGCGGCGCGGCCCCTCCGAGGAACTCCGCGAGGCCGCCCGGGCGCTGAGCCGCGCCCCCGAGGACGTCGCCGCCGTCCTCGCCACGATGGAGCCCGTACGCGAACTGGCCCGCGGCCTCGCCCACAAGGAGACGGTGCTCTTCCTCGGCCGCCACTCCGGACACCCGGTCGCCCTCGAAGGCGCGCTCAAGCTCAAGGAACTGGCCTACTTCCATGCCGAGGGCTTCGCCGCCGGGGAACTGAAGCACGGCCCGATCGCCCTCATCGAACCCGACCTCCCGGTCATCGTCGTCGTCCCGTCCCCGGTCACCGCCGCCCTCCTGCACGGCAAGATCGTCTCCAACATCCAGGAGATCCGCGCCCGGGGCGCCCGCACCATCGTGCTCGCCGAGGAGGGCGACGAGGCCGTGGCCCCCTACGCCGACCACCTGATCCGGCTCCCGGCCGTACCGCCGCTGATCCAGCCCCTGGTGGCGGCGGTGCCGTTGCAGGTGTTCGCCTGCGAGCTGGCGACGGCCCGGGGGAACGACGTGGACCAGCCGAGGAACCTGGCGAAGTCGGTGACGGTGGAGTGAGGGACGGAGCGGGGGCGGCCGCCGCCTGAGCGGGCGTGGGCGGGCGGTGGCCGCGACTGGATGCCCCTGCCACCGAGTCGTGGCGTGGCTGCGGGAAGCGGGCGCGCCGGGTGGTCACACTGCGGGGCATGGACGAGGGATCTTCTGCCGGCGAGGCGCGGGCGGCCAGGGCGGTGCGGCGGTCCTCGGACGGGGTGCGGGGGCCGTGGCTGTTGCGGGCGGAGCGGTGGGGCTGGGTGGTGCCCGCCGTGTTCTTCGTGGTGGTGGGGGTGGTGGGGTGCTGGCTGCGGCGCTCGGACGACGTCGAGAACTGGCTGCTGATGGTGCCCCTGCTGGCGGCGGCCCTGTGTTCGCCCCGGGTGACCGCCCTCTTCGGCGTGCTCGCGCTGCTGCTGAACCGGCTGTTCACGGTGGTGGCGCCGGGGCCCAACCTCCGGGTGGAGGGCTTCCTGCTGGACGTGTGCGTGGTCCTCCTGGCGGTCCTGGTGGCCGTGCTGCGCTCCCGTACCCGGGACTACGTCGTCCGGCTGCAGACCGCGGTGCTCGCCGCCCGGGAGGTGGTGGTGCGGCCCATCCCGCGCGGCTGGGGAGGGGTGGAGTCGGCCACCTCGTACCTGCCCGCCGACACCGAGGCCCGGATGGGCGGCGACTTCTACGACGTGCTGACCACCCCGCACGGGGCGCGGATCGTCCTCGGCGACGTCCAGGGGAAAGGGGTGGCCTCCCTGTCGACGGCCGGGGCCGTGGTCGGGGCGTTCCGCGAGGCCGGCTACCACGAGCGGGACATGGCCGTGGTCGCCGCCCGCGTGGAGGACGGCCTGCGCCGCCACAACGCGCTGCTCACCGCCGTCGACCCGGGCCACGAGCCGCGGTTCGTCACCGCCGTCGTCATCGGCTTCCTCGGCGACGGCAGCCACGCCGAGGTCGTCAACTTCGGCCACGAGGGGCCTCTCGTCCTCGGCCCCGGCGGAGTACGGCACCTGCCCGAGGGGCAGAACCCGCCGCTCGGTCTGGCCGAACTCACCGGCAGCGGGCCGGCCCGGATCAGCCGCGTCCCGCTGGCGCCGGGGGAGACGGTCCTGCTGGTCACCGACGGCGTCACCGAGGCCCGCGACCACCAGGGCGAGTTCTTCCCCCTCGCCGCCTGGGCCCGCGACCTCCTGGCGTCGGACGCCGGGCGGCGGACGACGGCCCCCGACGCACTGCTCGACCGGCTCGTCGGCGACCTGGCCGACCACACCGCGGGCCACCTGACGGACGACGCCACCCTCCTTGCCGTCCGCCGCACGGCCTGACGCCCGCCTTCGCCGAGCCGGTCGAGGGGCCGCCCTCGTGGCGCAACGGTCTCTCTGCCCTCAAGGGTGCCCTTGTGCGCCTACCGGGCCCGGACGGGCCGGAGGAAGATGCCGGACTGGCCTGTAACCACCACCGAGGGGACGCTCGTGCGCGCGGAGGACAGCGGTAAGGCGAAAGAGCGCGGGAGCGAGCCGGCCCGCCACCGGCCCCGGTCCTCTCAGGTGTCCGAGCGGGAGGCGCGCGTCCTCTCGCTCCAACGGCTGGCCGGCAACGCGGCCGTCTCGCGGGCGATCGACGAGGCCCGGCACCAGCACGGCCCCGGCTGCGGACACGCCGACACCTCGGTGCAGCGCAGCGCCGACTCCGAGCTGCACGAGCACGGGCCCGGATGCGGTCACGGGGAGACGACCGTGCAGCGCCGGGTGTCGCCGGGGGACGCGATCGCGAGCCCCGGCAAGCCGCTGCCCTCGCGCATCGTGGAGCGCATGGAGCAGGAGTACCCGATGAAGTTCGGCCACGTCCGTCTCCACGACAATCCCGTCGCCCAGCGATCGGCGGCCGATCACGGCGCCCTGGCGTACACCACCGGCTCGCACATCGTCAGCGGACGGTCGAGCCTCGACGACGAGACGCTGTACCACGAGGCCGGGCACGTCTGGCAGCAGGCGATGGGCAAGGTCGCCGGTACCGACGACGGAACCGGGACGAAGGTCTCCAGCCCGGGTGACCCCTTCGAGGTCAAGGCCACGGAGAACGGCCGGCGAATGGCGCGGGGGGAGAGCCCCGACCTGGCCCTGCCCGGCTCCGCCACGGGAGGCGGCGTGCAGCGCGCCGCCGGGGCCCCTGCCGAACACGTCCAGCGAGCACCGGCCAACGCCGCTCCCCAGACCGCGCCGCAGCCGCAGATCGGGCTGCCGCCGGACCTCAACGCCGCGCTCGGCAGGGAGATCCCGGACTACTGGAACGACCTCCAGTGGGCCGACAGCGGCCAGGGGTACCACACCGCCACCCTGCCCCGGGGGCACCGCGTGTGGAACGCCATCGAGGACTACGCCCGGCTCTCGCAGGAACGCGCGCCCGTCACCGCGCCGAAGGGCGAGGCCACCCGGATGGCGGCGTCCCAGTCACGTCTCGCCGACCCGGCGATCACCGACGAGCAGCGCACGTCCCACACCCGCCGGCTCCAGGAGGGCAAGCCCGGCGGCCCGCCGCCGCCCAGCAGCGCCCGCATGGACATCGTGGAGATCGTCGTCTGCGCCAACCCCACGCTGTGGCAGAAGTACACGACCAATCGGCAGATGTTCCACCAGTCGATGATCACGCACGGCAAGCAGGGGCTGGAGGCCTCGGGCCGGGACCGCAGCGACCGCATCCCCTGGGCCACCGGGAGCCGGCCCGACCTGGGCGGTGCGGCGTCGACCTCGGTCCAGCCGGGCTACCAGCGCCCCGACCAGCTGCCCCCGAGCGTGCCCCAGGGCGCCGGGGAGGCGTTCTTCTGGCACGGCACCGGGACCCACATCATGGACCTGATCGACAAGGGCGGACCGGCGCCCGAGATGGGCACGAACAAGGGGACCGCGGACAAGCCCCGGTACGGCGTGCTGGGCCAGGGCACCTACGTCGCCGACAACGCCTCCAAGGCGCAGACGTACTTCGCCTGCCCCCAGTGCGAGGACCCCGAGTGCGTGGACGCCACGCACCCGCCCCGCCAGCTGATGCTGATGCGCGGCCTCATCGGGTCGCCGGAGTTCGCGCACCTCGGGCAGAACAGGCGGGCGGAGGACCACAAGACCCTGAAGGACGGCCGGACGTCCCTGGTCAGTCCCGGCCTGAAGAAGAACCCGGCCAGGCTGGGCGCCACCGGGACCAACGAGTTCCTCATCAAGGACAAGTCGTTGCTCTACCCGGAGATCCGCGTCCACTACCGGCGGGCGGCACCGTGACGGCAGGAGGCTGATCCCGGAGCCCCGGGCCACGGACGGCATGCTCCGTGGACGGGGTGGCGGCGTGTCCGCGTAGCCTCGTTCCGTGCCCGCATCCCCCCTCCACCGCGTAGCCGTCCTCGTGCTCGAAGGGGCCAAGCCGCTCGACGTCGGGATTCCGGCGCAGGTGTTCACGACGCGGGCGAGCATGCCGTACGAGGTGCGGGTGTGCGGGGCCGCGCCGGGGCTGGTGGCCGGGGGTGACGGGCTGGCGTATCACGTGGGGCACGGGCTCTCCGCGCTCGGCTGGGCGGACATCGTCTTCGTGCCCGGGTACCGGCACCCGGACCGGGAGGACCCGCCGCCGGCCGTCGTGGCGGCGCTGGTCGGCGCGCACGAGCGCGGGGCGCGGCTCGCCGCCATCTCGACGGGGGCCTTCGCGCTCGCCGCGACGGGGCTGCTCGACGGGCGGCGGGCGACGACGCACTGGCACTACACGCGGGCGCTCGCGGCCCGGTACCCGCTGGTCCAGGTCGACGAGAACGTGCTCTTCGTGGACGAGGGGACCGTGCTGACCTCGGCCGGGGCCGCCTCCGGCATCGACCTCTGCCTGCACATCCTGCGCGGGGACCTCGGCGTGGCCGCCTCCAACCACGCGGCCCGGCGGCTGGTGGCCGCGCCGTACCGCAGCGGCGGGCAGGCGCAGTACGTGCCGCGCAGCGTGCCCGAGCCGCTGGGGGAGCGGTTCGCCGACACGCGGGAGTGGGCGCTGTACCGGCTCGGCGAGCCCCTCACCCTCGACCTGCTGGCACGCCAGGCCGGGGTCTCGGCGCGTACGTTCTCCCGGCGCTTCGTCGAGGAGACCGGCTACACGCCGATGCAGTGGGTCATGCGCGCCCGCCTCGACCTCGCCCGCGAACTCCTCGAACGGTCCGAGCGCGGCGTCGAGCAGATCGCCGCCGACGTCGGCCTCGGCACCGGCGCCAACCTGCGCCTCCACTTCCAGCGCATCCTCGGCACGACCCCGAGCGAGTACCGGCGGACCTTCACGCGGGGTGAGTAGCGGGGCGCCGGCTACGCGGGCCCCGTGCGGCCGGTGTGGGACACCAGCGCGTCGACGAGTACCGGCCACAGCTCGCGGGGGCGGTCGTGGCCCATGTCGGGGATCAGCAGGAGTTCCGAGCCGGGGACCAGCTCCGCGGTGCGCCTGCCGCCGCTGGGGTCGATCAGCGTGTCGTCCAGGCCGTGGATCACCAGCGTCGGCACCCGCAGTTCACGGAGGGCCTTCGCGCGGGAACCGCTGAGGATCATCGCGCCGAGCTGCCGGCCGATCCCGGCGGGGTGGTACGACCGGTCATGGCTCGCCGCGGCCAGTTCACGGAGCGCCGCGGCGTCGCCGTAGCGCCTGGAGGCCCACACCAGTTCCCGCTCGGCCGCCCTGACGTAGCCCTCGCGGTCCGGCGGCTTCGGGGTGAACAGCACCTCCTGCGCCTCGGGACTGGACCCGCCGTACTCGCTCTCGCCGGTGGAGGACATCATCGACGTCAGGGTCAGCACCCGCTCCGGGGAGGCGATGGCCATCGTCTGGGCGATCATCCCGCCCATCGAGGTGCCGACCACGTGAGCGCGTTCGATACCGAGCGCGGTGAGCAGGCCGAGTCCGTCGTCGGCCATGTCGCGAAGCCGGTAGGGGACCATCGCCAGGGCGGCGGGAAGGTCGCCCGAGCTGACGGCGGCGATGAACTCGCCCATGTCGACGGGGTGCTCGTCGAACTTGGTGGACAGGCCGCAGTCGCGGTTGTCGTAGCGGATCACGTACCGCCCCCGGTCCGCCAGCGCCCGGCAGAAGTCCTCGTGCCAGGCCAGCAGCTGCGCGCCGAAACCCATCACGAGGAGGACGGGCGGGTCTTCCGGGTCGCCGAAGCACTCGTACGCCAGGGACACGTCGGGGGAGACGGCGGCATCAGGCATACCCGCATCCTGGCACGGAGCGGGCCCGTGCCCCGTCCGCCTGGCGAGATCCTCGCGAACCATGGCGATCCCGCCACTGTCGGCGGCGCGGCCGGAGAACGACGCTGGTGGGACGGGACAGAAGCACAAGGGAGAGCACCCTCATGACCACTCGCATCGCCATCAACGGCTTCGGCCGCATCGGACGCAACGTGCTGCGCGCGCTGCTGGAGCGCGACACCACCCTGGAGGTCGTCGCCGTCAACGACCTCACCGAGCCCACCGCGCTCGCCCGGCTGCTCGCCTTCGACTCGACCTCCGGCCGGCTCGGCCGCCCGGTCACCGCCGACGGCGACACGCTCGTGGTCGACGGCCACCGCATCAAGGTGCTGGCCGAGCGCGACCCGGCGCAGCTGCCCTGGGCCGAGCTGGACGTCGACCTGGTCCTGGAGGCCACCGGCCGCTTCACCTCGGCCAAGGCCGCCCGCGCCCACCTCGACGCGGGCGCGCGCAAGGTCCTGGTCAGCGCCCCCTCGGACGGTGCCGACGTCACCCTCGCCTACGGCGTCAACACCGAGGCGTACGACCCGGCCGTGCACACCGTCGTTTCCAACGCCTCCTGCACCACCAACGCGCTGGCCCCGCTCGCCGCCGTACTCGACGAACTCGCCGGGATCGAGCACGGGTTCATGACCACGGTGCACGCCTACACCCAGGAGCAGAACCTCCAGGACGGCCCGCACCGCGACCCCCGCCGCGCCCGCGCCGCCGGCGTCAACATCGTCCCCACCACCACCGGCGCCGCCAAGGCGATCGGCCTGGTCCTCCCGGGCCTCGACGGCAAGCTCTCCGGCGACTCGATCCGCGTCCCGGTCCCGGTCGGCTCGATCGTCGAGCTGAACACCACGGTCGCCCGCGACGTCACCCGCGAGGACGTGCTCGCCGCCTACCGCAAGGCGGCGGAGGGTCCGCTGGCCGGCGTCCTGGAGTACTCGGAGGACCCGCTGGTCTCGTCCGACATCACCGGCAACCCGGCCTCGTCCATCTTCGACTCGGCGCTGACCCGCGTGGACGGGCGCCACGTGAAGGTCGTCGCCTGGTACGACAACGAGTGGGGCTTCTCGAACCGGGTGATCGACTCGCTGGAGCTGCTGGCGCGCGGCTGAGGCGCGGCGCGGCCTGCCACCTCCGTGGCCGGGGTGGGCCGGTCCTGTCACCGGCACCGTCCCGGCCTAGCATGGCGCTCACGCGTCGTCCCCGCGCGTGCGGGGCGGTTCCGCCCTCGCCCGGCAGAGCTGGAAAGGTCGGTAGTGGCGTGAGTGGCAGGTGTCGAGCGGTGGTCCGCGTCGTTCCCGGCGAGGCCCGGTCATGATCATCGGCGTGGGCATCGACGTGGCCGAGATCGAGCGGTTCGCCGCCTCCGTTCAGCGCACCCCGGCTCTCCTCGACCGGCTTTTCGTCCCCGCCGAGCTGGTCACCCCGAGCGGCGACCGGCGCGGCCCCGCCTCCCTAGCCGCCCGTTTCGCCGCCAAGGAGGCGGTGGCCAAGGCGCTCGGGGCGCCGGCGGGGCTGCTCTGGACGGACTGCGAGGTGTACGCCGAGGACACCGGGCGGCCCCGGTTGCGGGTGCGCGGGACGGTGGCGGCGCGGGCGGCGGAGCTGGGGGTGACCGGGTGGCATGTGTCGCTCAGTCACGACGCGGGAGTGGCGTCCGCCGTGGTGATCGCGGAAGGTTGAGGCCATGCGACATGCCCACAGCGTGCAAGCCGTCCGTGCTGCCGAGAGTGAGTTGATGGCGCGGCTGCCCGAGGGGGCGCTCATGCAGCGCGCCGCCGCCGGGCTGGCCGCCGCCTGCGCCGCCCTGCTGGCGGGACGCGGACCCGTACCCGCCGTACGTCCCGGGCGCGGTCCCGGGGTGTACGGGGCACGGGTCGTCCTGCTGATCGGTGCCGGGGGCAACGGCGGCGACGCCCTGTACGCCGGTGCGCGCCTGGTGCGGCGCGGGGCCGGGGTGACGGCGCTGCTGCTCGCCCCGGCCAAGGCGCACGCGGGCGGGCTGGCGGCGCTGGCCGCCGCCGGGGGCGAGATCATCGAGACGGCGGAGGAGACGGCGACCGATCCCGCGTACGCCGCGCACTGGCACCACGTCGAGCGGATGCTGACCCGCGCCGACCTGGTGGTGGACGGGATCACGGGGCTCGGCGGGCACGGCGGGCTGCGGACCGGCGCGGCACGGCTGGCGCACGCCGCCGAGGCCGACCAGGTGCCCGTCGTCGCCGTCGATCTGCCGAGCGGGGTCGACGCCGACACCGGCGAGGTGCACGGGCCCGCCGTCACCGCCGACCTCACCGTCACCTTCGGTACGCACAAGCCGGGGCTGCTGGTCGACCCGGCCCGGGAGCACGCGGGCACGGTCCGCCTCATCGACATCGGCCTCGACCTGCCGGGACCGGCGGCGGCCGAGGCGTTGCAGCACGCCGACGTGGCCGCGCTGCTGCCGCGTCCGGCGCCGGAGAGCGACAAGTACCGGCGGGGCGTGGTGGGGATCTGCGCCGGGTCGGCGCGGTATCCCGGGGCCGCCGTGCTGTGCGTGCACGGGGCGCTGCGGACCGGGGCGGGGGCCGTGCGGTACGCGGGCCCCGGGGACCAGGCGGTGGTCGCGCGCCACCCCGAGACGCTGGTCAGCGCCGGGCTGCCGTCCGAGGCGGGGCGGGTCCAGGCGTGGGTGGTCGGGCCGGGGCTGGGGGAGGACGAGGAGGCCGGGCGGCGCGTCGCCGACGTGCTGGCGCAGGACGTGCCCGTGCTCGTCGACGCCGACGCCCTGCGCTTCCTCGACCGGGAGCAACTGCGGGCCCGTACCGCGCCGACCCTGCTCACCCCGCACGCCGGGGAGGCGGCCCGGCTGCTCGGCGTCGAGCGGGAGCACGTGGAGGCGGCCCGGCTGGCCTCGGTGCGGCGGCTGGCGCTGGAGTACGGGGCGACGGTGCTGCTGAAGGGCTCGACCACGCTGGTGGCCGCGCCCGACGAGTCGATGCCGGTCCGGGTCAACGCCACCGGGACGCCGTGGCTGGCCACCGCCGGTTCCGGCGACGTCCTCTCCGGCGTCGTCGGCTCCCTGCTGGCGGCCGGCCTCTCCGCCCGGGACGCCGCCTCGGCCGGGGCGTACCTGCACGGCCTGGCCGCCCGCCACGCGGCCGACGGCGCCCCGGTCGACGCGCAGGACGTGGCCGGCGCGCTCCCGGCGGCCTGGCGGGACGTCAAGCGGGGCTGAGGGCGGGTGGGGAGCCCTGCAACCCTGCCTGGAGCCCTGCCCAGTGTTCACCCCGCCCGGCCTCCCGTCGGCACTCTGACGGCGGGTCAGCCGCAGACCACGTCGTGCAGTTCGATCGGGTCGGAGTCGAGCGCCACGTACGCGGTGAGCGTCTGGCGGGCGCCGCCCGCCCAGGAGGTCGTCACCGTGGCCCAGCCGAACCCGGCGGACTGGGCGACCGTGACCGGGCCGACCTCGATGGCGACCGGCTCGTTCTGGGCGCAGAGGATCACGTCGTGGTCGGGGGTCTCGGCCTGCTTGGCCTTCAGGTAGTCGGAGGTCCAGTGCTCGCGCTGGTACGGGGAGGGGCCGGTGCCGTCGTAGAACCAGCGGAGGAAGGCGCGGATCTCCTGGGCGGTGTGCCGGTCCGCCGCCTTCGCGAAGGTGGGCGCGGCCTCGGCGGTCGCGTGCGGCGGGGGCGCGGGCACGGCCGCCGACGCGGCCGGGGCCAGGGAGAGCAGGCAGGCCGCGAGCGCGGCGGCCGTCAGGTGCTTCATCATGGGCCGATCCTGCGGCCGCCGCCGGTCCCGGACCGCCCGGACGCGCCCCCGTCTCCTGCGGATGGCGTACGGAGATCCCGCCTTCGGTCCGCCCGCGCCGCCGGGCCCCAGGGAGCGTCCGGTCAGCTTTCCTCGCTCCGCGCCGCCCTCCGGCGCAGCCACCCGAAGCGGACGGCGCCGGCCGCGCCCAGCAGCGCGCCGGTCCAGCAGAGCCCGGTCATCCAGGCGTTCCGCGCGACGGTGAGCCACAGCAGGCTCACCGCGATCAGGCCCAGGGAGATCAGGAACCGGTCCTTGTCGGTCGTCTCTGGCCGCATGCTCGTCCCGCCTCTCGTCGCTCGGTCGAGGGTAGTGGCCGGAGCGCGGGATTCCGGGGAGCCCGCTTCGGAGTGGGGACAAATGGCCCACCGGACCGGGGGGTTTACCCCATGGTGACCCCGGCCGCGCGTGCCATAGCGTCGACTGCGCCGGGCCGGCCAGGGCCCGGCGGATATCGAAACGGGGTACCTCCATGCGTCCACTCCTCCGCGCTCTCGGCGCGCTCACGGTCTCCGTCGTCGCCGTAGGCGCGCTCACCTCCTGCGGCCTCGGCCGGGGCGAGCGGTACGAGGACGAGTCCACGCTCACCGGCGCGGACAAGATCACCTCGGTACGCCTGGAGAACGACTCGGGCAGCGTCAAGGTCAACGGCGTCGAGGACGGCGCCTCCACCCCGTACAAGCTGCACCGGGAACTCGACTACAGGGGCGAGCGGCCCTCGGGCGCCACCCACCGGATCGAGGACGGCGTCCTGGTCCTCGGCGACTGCGGCAACCGCTGCTCGGTCAGTTACACCGTCGACGTGCCGGCCGGGGTGCCGGTCGGCGGGGAGATCGCCAACGGGGCGATCCGGCTGGCGCGGGTCGGGGCGGTCGAGGTGTCCACGGGCAACGGCCGCGTGGAGCTGCGCGGGGTCACCGGCCCGGTCAAGGTGCGGAGCACCAACGGCCCGGTCAAGGGCACCGCCCTGCAGACCGACCGCATCCAGGCCCGCACCTCCAACGGCAAGATCGACCTCGCCTCCGACACCCCGGCCGACATTCGCGCCGAGACCTCCAACGGCGCCGTCACCCTCACCGTCCCGGAGGCCGCCTACCGGGTCTCCGCCGACACCTCCAACGGCAGCCGCACCATCGACGTCCCCGACGACCCGAAGGGCAAGTTCACGCTCGACATCCGCACCAGCAACGGCGCCGTCACGGTCCGGAACGGCTGACCCGCACGGGCCCCTCCTCCAGCCCCGGGTACTTCCGCCGCCACTCGGGGACCCGGTCCCGCAGATGCGGTTCCGGGACCTCGTAGACCGCGCTGAGGCGTTCGAGCGAGTACCCGGCGCGAAGCTGCCCGAGGATCTGCTCGGCCTTCCACTCCAGGTGGTCGAAGAGGGCGGGGTTCACGGGGGCGGGTGTGCCCACGGCGTTCACGGCGTTCACGGCGTTCACGGTCCTCAGGGGGTTCGACGGGTTCGGGGGGTGGCTCAAGGGGTTCACACGGGGTTCCTTCCACGGCGAAGAGGACGGCGGCAACGGTGGAGGTGACGATGAGCAGCGCGGTCAGGGGCCCTGCCCGTCGGCCGACGGCCGCCTGTACGCGACGCGCGGCGCGGCGAGCACCCACTTTCCGTACCCCTCCAGCTCCAGCAACCGGCTCCCGGCCGAGTACGGGGCCAACGCCCGCACCCGCCGCGCACACCCCACGACCACCACCCAGTCCCCTTCACGCACCGCCTGCGGGGAGTCCAGCAGCACGGCCACGAACCCCGGGGGCGCGTGCGGATCGGCGGCCCACGGGTAGTGCTCAAGCTCCCCGACGGGCACCTCGAAGGGAACCTCGCTGTGCACGAGGCGCACTTTCGCGCACGGTCCGGAACGGGTCAGGACGACCAGGGGGCGCCGGGTGCGGGGGTGCCAGGCGATGTAGGGCATGGGGTGCCTCTAGGGGGTGAGGGGATCTGCAACTACCCCTCAATCTGGTCCATTCCTCGATAACTTGGCGACGGATACATGTGCCGATTCGGAAGTCGGCTCATGGCACGTGGAGGGCATATGCCAGGCGGGCAAACACCCAAGGAGCTGACCCCGGATTCGGGTCGCAAGTTGTTCGGACTGCAACTGCGCAAGGCTCGTCAGCAGCGTGGGCTGAGCATGGACACGTTCATCGAGGAGTTTGTGGGCCGCACCCGCACGCCGATCAGCAAGGCGAGCCTCGGGCGCATCGAACGGGGGGAGTACTTGGCGCAGCCGGTGCTTCCGTCGTTGCTCGACCGGTTCTTCGAGACTGACAATGAACTGTTCGTCGACATGTACGACTTGGCGTGCGTGGAGGCGGTGCCACAGCAGTACAAGTTGCGCTCGAACCTGGAGCGTGAGGCGGTCGCCATCAAGGCGTATGGCGGCACCGTGATACCGGGTTTGTTGCAGACCGAGGAGTATGCGCGCGAGTTGTTTCGTGCGTGGCGACCGGGGGATGAAGGCTGGTCGGAGACGCAGGGCATCTTGCGTCGGAAACGGCAGGCTCGTCTTTCCTCCGAAGATCCTCCGTTGTTGTCCGTGCTGGTCGACGAGACTGTGCTTACCCGGCAGATCGGGACGCCCGAAGTCATGCGAACCCAATTGGAGTTCGTGCTCAGCATGGTGGACACTCCGACGTGCGAGATCCACATGGTTCCGGCAGGTCTTGGAGCCCACGGACTTCTCGGCGGCACCTTGATCCTCATGACCACCCCGAAGGGGCAGACGTACGCGTACGAGGAAGCCATCTCCACAGGCACGCTTGTGGAGGCGCCGGAGCGCGTGCAGCACCTTGAGCGTCACTGGGATCGGCTATGGGGCCGTTCTCTGTCTCCCATGGAGACGGCCCGGTTCTTGAAGAAGGCGTTGGAGGCGTTTCCATGATCGATCCTGAGTGGATCAAGTCCACCTACAGCAACGGGTCCGGCGGAGACTGTCTGGAGTGGGCCAGAGGGCACGCCGTAGCCACTGGCCTTGTTCCGATCCGTGACAGCAAGGACACGAGGCTCCCCGGCATCACCGTGAGCGGTTCCGCCTGGTCCGCCTTCGTGGGCTCGCTGAAGGCGCAGGGCTGAACGAGATCTCCCGGGGGTAGGTCCTTCGTGCTGAAGTGACCGAACTCCTGGGAGGCTCAGCCGTGTTCGACCCCGAGTGACCAAGTCCTCGTACAGCAGCCAGGACGGCGGCGATTGCGTGGAGTGGGCGCCCTCTGTCGCGCTAGCCACCGGTACCGTCCCCGTCCGCGACGGCAAAGCCCCCGCCCGGCCCCACCTCGCCGTCAGCTCGGCCGCATGGCAGGTCTTTGTGAACGGTGTCGGTCGAGAAGGCTGACCCGGAGTGCAACTGGGCCGCCACATAAGGCCGCTGTGTCCGGGACGGCATGATCAGTGTCCCCATGCGTGACCCCCGCGAAGATCCCGAACTCCATGCCCTCGTGCGGCGCTACGTCATGCCCGGGCGGCGATATCTGAAGCTCGGCGGGCCCCTGCTCCGGATGGAGGAGGGTGAGTACGGCCGGTTCCTGCGTGCCCTGCGGGAGGACGCGAGGGCGGTCACCGCCGAGGAGATCGGGGTGCTGCTGGAAGGCGGGTGGCGGGAGCGGCGGACCGCCGCTTGGCTGGTGGCTGTGGGTGGGCGGACCGAGTTCCGGGAGCGGGTCGGGGGCTTGTTGCGGGAGAGTGAGGTGTGCTGTGCCGGGGCCTCGTATGCCGTGACGCTGGCCAGTTTCGGGGCGGAGCGGGACGCCGAGTTGCTGGCCGCGTACCTGGAGCGGTATCTGCGACGGCCTGACCTCGGGTACGACCAGGCGGTGGTGTGGGGCGCGCTGCTCTACGTCGACCGTGACCGCGCGGCGGCGCTGGACGGTCTGTGGCGGGAGTGGTTGCGGACCGCGCCGCACATGCGGCATCGCGGGGGAGACCCCGGCCCGGGTTACCTGAGCCTCGTCCGGCGGCTCCGCGCCGTGGTGGAGGAGTGCGCCGAGGGGGTCGGCGGAGGCGTCCCCGGCCCCGCCTGACCATCCTGCCCGCCGGCCGATGAGTTTCCGGGCGCAAGCCGGTCAACACTGCGACAGGAACGGCTACTTGGGCCGACCGTACGCGAGAGGTACTGGCATGAACGCGCACACCACCACCGGCTTCCCCTACCGCGTCTCCCGGGTCATGGACGCCACGGCCGCCCGCGCCTGGGAGGCGTACACGACGGCTGCCGAGTGGCAGGCGTGGTTCGGTGCGGAGGAGGGGAGCGCCGAGCTGGACGTACGGGTCGGGGGCCGGTGGAAGTGCGTGCTGCTCGGGCCGGACGGCGGTCGGTACCCGCTCGGCGGGACCTTCCTGGAGGTCGAGGAGGGGCGGCGGCTCGTCCTCTCGATGGCGGTGCCCGGTGCTCCGGACGAGGTCATGGGGGTGACGTTCGAGGAGGCCGGGGGCGGCGTCGAGGTCACCATCGACCAGACCAACGCGACCGCCGAGGAGTGCGCCCGGGCGCGTGAGGGCAGCACGATGATCCTCGCCAATCTCGCCGCCCACGTCGAGCGCTGACGGAAGCGCTGAGGCGGAAGGCGCCGAGGCCCCGGCACGGCGGTGAGCCGGGTGCCGGGGCCTCGGTGGCCTGTCTCAGGCGGGCGTCAGGCGCGCCGGTTGTAGATCACCGTGCCGGGGCAGGCCGTGAGGCCCTGGCGGGTGCCGCAGCCGGAGTACTCGGCGCCGCCGTTGTACCAGGTCCAGCCGCCGAGGGTGCGGCCGTTGAGCCAGGTGTAGGCGCCGTTGAGGTTGGCGTCGTAGGTGCGCAGGCTCCAGTGGACGTGGGGGCCGGTCGCGGAGCCGCCGGCGCAGGTGTCGACGCCGATGGAGCCGAGGCGGGTGCTGCCGGAGATGGCCGTTCCGTTGAAGTAGGCCGTGTTGTGCATGTGGTAGTAGTCCGTCGAGAAGCCGCCGGGGTGGATCACCCGGGTCCAGCCGCCGCCGGCGCCGCACATCGAGGTGGCGGTGCCCTCACGGGAGGGGCGGACCTCGCCGCTGCCGCCCGCGAAGTCGAGGGCGCTCCAGTTGCCGGTCCCGCCGTGGGTGTGGGGGCCGCCGGTGAGCGTCATGACGGTGTCGGGGGCCCAGGGCAGCAGCAGGCCGTTGACGTTGGCCTGGATGCCGATGTTGCCGGGCTTCGCCTGCGGGTCCGCCTCGCGCTCGGCGTAGGCGGTGATCGTCTCGCGCTCGGCCTTGCCGACCAGCGGGGAGGTGGCCACGTGCTCGGCGAACGCCTTGTCGCCCTCCAGGCCCGGCACCCAGGTGCCGTTCTCGCGCTGGGCGAGGAAGAGCCAGCCCTCGGGCCCGCCGTGGTGCTCGCGGGACGCCTCGACGTAGGCGACGCCGCGTGCCCAGTCGCCCTTGGCCTCGCGGACGTCGACGACGACCTTGCGGCCCTCCTCGGCGAGCTGGGCCACGGCGGTCCTCGGGGACAGCTCGCTCGCGTCGTGCGAGCGGGTGAGGACGTCGGCGGAGACGGCGTCCACCAGGGCCTTGCGGGCCGTGCCGAGGCGGTCGGCGGCGCTCTGGGCCACCTTCACGGTGACCCCGGCGGAGGGCGAGGCGGCCGGGGCCGGGCCCTCGGGGGACGCGGTGGCGGCGGGCACGGCGGCGAGCAGGCCGGCCGTGGCGGCGAGGGCGACGAGGGTGGCTCTGACGGACCGTCTGGAACGCATGGGGGGATTCCCTTTCCTGGGTGGGGCGGGCCCTGCCGGGGTGGCGGGATGAGAGCGCAGCCTTCCGAGTCCACCGAATAATTGTCAATGTTCAGTCAAAAACTGGCCTGTGAGCCGCTGCCCGAAACGGGCACGGTGGCTGGTTACCGCCGTGCCCCGGCGCCTGACCAGCCCTCCTGGAGGCTCCGGTTACGCTTACGGGCGAGCCGGGGCCCGCCGACAGGCAGGTCCCAGCCCCCGAAAGCGGGGCGCAGCCCCCACCCCGTCTGCCCCGATGAGCGTCGCGGTCTGCGTCCCCGGGCGAAGACCGCCAGAACCACCGGAGGTAGCGGATGCGGGCGCGGGTCGAGATCGATCTCGGGGCCCTGCGGGCCAATGTGCGGGCCCTGCGCGCCCGGACGGACGGCGCCGCCTACATGGCGGTGGTCAAGGCCGACGCGTACGGGCACGGCATGGTGCGCTGCGCCGAGGCCGCGCTCCAGGCGGGAGCCACCTGGGTCGGCGTCGCCACGCCGTACGAGGCGCTGGAGCTGCGGGCCGCCGGGATCACGCCCGAGCGGGCCCGCGTCATGTGCTGGCTCTGGACGCCCGGCGGACCCTGGCGCGAGGGGATCGAGGCCGACCTCGACATGTCGGTGAGCGACCTGTGGGCGCTGGCCGAGGTCACCGAGGCGGCCCGCGCCACCGGCCGCAGGGCCAGGATCCAGCTGAAGGCCGACACCGGCCTCGGCCGCAACGGCTGCCAGCCCGCCGACTGGGCCGACCTCGTCGACAAGGCGCGGGCCGCCGAACGCGAGGGGCTGGTCACCGTCACCGGCCTCTGGTCCCACTTCGCCTGCGCCGACGAGCCGGGCCACCCCTCCATCGCCGCCCAGCTCGCCCGCTTCGACGAGATGAGCGCGCGGGCGTACGCCGGGGGCCTGCGCCCCGAGGTGCGGCACATGGCCAACTCGCCCGCCGTCCTCACCCTCCCCGAGGCCCGCTTCGACCTGGTCCGCCCGGGCATCGCCATGTACGGCCTCTCGCCCGCCCCGGAACTCGGCACCCCGGCCGACCACGGGCTGCGCCCGGTGATGACGCTGGCGGCGCCCCTCGCCCTGGTCAAGCACGTCCCCGGCGGCCACGGCGTCAGCTACGGCCACCACTACGTCACCGCCGGCCCCACCACCCTCGGCCTGGTCCCGCTCGGCTACGGCGACGGCGTACCGCGCCACGCCTCGGGCGCCGGGCCCGTCCTGGTCGACGGCAAGTGGCGCACGGTCGCCGGGCGGATCGCGATGGACCAGTTCGTCGTCGACCTCGGCGGTGAGACCCCGCCCGAGGGCACCGAGGCCGTGCTGTTCGGCCCGGGCGACCGGGGTGAGCCGGGTGCCGAGGACTGGGCGCGGGCGGCCGGCACGATCGGCTACGAGATCGTCACCCGGATCGGCGGCCGGGTCCCGCGCGTCCACGTCGACGGGGAGCCGCACGGGGACGCCGGACCCGGCGCCGACGCGGCCGGTCCGCGGGATTGACCGCCGCCCGCGCCCCGGCGCGGGCAGGATGGCAGGAGTGGGCCCGGACCGGCGAAGGGAGCGGCGGGTGGACGAGGTCGAGGCACGGATCGCGGCAGCGGCCGCCGAGGCGCTGGGGCCGAAGGCCGCCGAGGCCGCCTCGGGCGGCTGGCGCCGGGCGGGGCTCGCCGGGGCCGCCATAGGGGTCGTCGCGGCCGGAGCCGCCGCCGGGGTCGCCGTGGAGCGGATGACCGTCGGGCGCGGCATGCGCAAGCGGGCGCGGCTCGCCCTGGACGCCTCGGGGCCGTACGGCACCCTGCGCGGTACGCCGGGCACCGCCATCGCCGAGGACGGGACGGCGCTGCACTACGAGGTCGACGAGGCGGACGCCGCCCCGGCGGCGGCCACGGCGCGCCGCAGACGCCTCTTCGGGCGGAAGGCCCCCGCCCCGGCCACCGTCGTCTTCAGCCACGGCTACTGCCTCTCGCAGGACTCCTGGCACTTCCAGCGGGCCGCCCTCGCCGGGGTGGTCCGCACCGTCCACTGGGACCAGCGCAGCCACGGCAGGTCCGGGCGCGGCCGGGCCCAGGCCGAGGGCGTGCCGGTCACCATCGAGCAGCTGGGCCGGGACCTGAAGGCGGTCATCGACGCGGCCGCGCCCGAGGGGCCGCTGGTGCTGGTCGGCCACTCGATGGGCGGGATGACGGTGATGGCGCTGGCCGACCAGTTCCCGGAGCTGGTGCGGGAGCGGGTGGTCGGGGTCGCCCTGGTCGGCTCCTCGGGCGGGAAGCTCTCCGAGGTCGACTTCGGGCTCCCGGTCGTCGGGGTCAACGCCGTGCGGCGGGTGCTGCCGGGCGTGCTGAAGGCGCTGGGCTCGCAGGTGGACCTGGTCGAGCGGGGGCGGCGGGCGACGGCCGACCTCTTCGCCGGAGTGGTCAAGCGGTACTCGTTCGGCTCGCGGGACGTCGACCCGGGGGTGATCCGGTTCGCGGAACGGCTGATCGAGTCGACGCCGATCGACGTGGTCGCGGAGTTCTACCCGGCCTTCACCGAGCACGACAAGACCGGGGCGCTGCCGCTCCTGGCCGACGTGCCCGCGCTGGTGCTGGCCGGGGACCGGGACCTGATCACGCCGAGCGCCCACAGCGAGGCCATCGCCGCCGCCCTGCCCGACGCCGAACTGGTGCTCGTCCCGGACGCCGGGCACCTGGTGATGCTGGAGCACCCCGAGGCCGTCACCGACCGCCTCGCCGACCTGCTGGTCCGCGCGGGAGCGGTGCCCGGGGCGACTACCGTTGGCGGGCATGGAAACACCGCACACCCGGACCGCCCCCGTGAGCGGCCCTGACGCCCTCCGCCTCACCGTCGACTCGCCCGAGGCCATGCGGCGGCTCGGCCTCCGCCTGGCGGGCGTCCTGCGCCCCGGCGACCTGGTCCTGCTCAGCGGCGAACTGGGCGCGGGCAAGACCACGCTGACCCGGGGGCTGGGCGAAGGGCTCGGCGTCCGCGGGGCCGTCACCTCGCCGACCTTCGTCATCGCCCGCGTCCACCCCTCGCTCACCGGCGGGCCCGCGCTGGTCCACGTCGACGCGTACCGGCTGGGCGGCGGGCTCGACGAGATGGAGGACCTGGACCTCGACGTCTCGCTGTCCGACTCCGTGGTGGTCGTGGAGTGGGGCGACGGCAAGGTCGAGGAGCTCTCCGCCGACCGGCTGCACGTCCGCATCGACCGCGCCACCGGCGACGAGCTGCCCGCCGGGGTGGCCGACGCGGACGTGGACGATGTGCGTCTGGTCACGGTCGGCGGCGTCGGCGGGCGCTGGGCCGGCGGCGCGCTGGACGGGCTGCGGGCGGGCGAGGACGGGAACGGGGACGAAGGGGCGTACGGGCGGGAGGGCTGAGCGGCGCCCGGTTCGATCAAGCGGGCAGGTGGGAGCGGGTGTTCGGGCCGGGCTCCCGCACGCGGGTGTTTTCCGACGCGCTGTCGGGAAGATGTTGCGCGGGGGGTACCGGCCGTGTTCCCATGGTCGGGGAGTACAGGTTAGGTCTGCCTTACCTGCTCCGTACGCCTTCCCCCTGATCGCAGGAGGCACCCTGATGACGACGTCCGCATCCGACACGCCCGCCGTCCAGGCCGTGCCCGAGGTTCCGTCGCACGGGGCACTCGCCGGGATTCCCGACGACGCGGCGGCCGAGGCCGGGCAGGAGAAGAAGGGCGCCGTCTCGATGAGCGCCCTGCTCCAGTCCTGCGCCGCCGCCTCCGCCGTCTCCACACCCCCGGAACTCCCGACGCCCCGCGCGGCCTGACCGGCCTGGACCCGTACGGCACAGCGCCCCGGCAGCCTCTCGGCCGCCGGGGCGCTGTCGCGTGCGAGGGGAGGTCAGGGCAGGACGACGACCTTGGTGCCGACGGTGGCGAAGACCCACATGGCCTTGCCGTCCTCACGGGTCTCGCGGACCCCGCCGGTGCGCTGGGTCGGGTCCAGCTCGGGCACCGAGCCGTTGACCGCGGCCGAGAAGCCGATGACGACGCCGTCGCGGGTGGCGAAGCGGACCACGTGCTCGATCGGGACGCCGTCCGAACCGGTGATGGACCCCGACCGGGAGGTCACCGCGTAGGTTCCCGGCTCCGGGTCGACCGTGCTCGGCGACACCTTGTACGTCCGCTCGACCTTGTCCTTGGCGTCCACCAGCCAGACCCGGTCCTTGCCCAGCGCGTACACCACGCGGGTGCCGCTGCCGGACTCCTCGGGCAGGGCGTCCGGGCGGGGCTTCGCCGAGGGCTTCGCGGAACCCGTCGGGCCCGGCCCGGAACTGGCGGCGGGGGCCTTGCCGAGGTTGTCGGGAACGCTGGCGGATGCCTGATAGGCGAGGAAACCGACCACGGCGATGGCCGCCGCGGTGAGCCCGGCGACGGCTCCCGAGCTGCTCCTGGACACCTGGTCCACCTCTCGTACGGCGCCGGGGTACGGCGTCTGCGCATACGGATACCCGGTGACCGTAGCAGGAGCCCCGGCCGGGCCCGGGCAGGCGGTGTTCGCAGCGCGGGCGCCGTAGGCTGTTTGCGTGCTCTTGCTCGCTCTGGATACCGCCACCCCCGCCGTCACGGTCGCCCTGCACGACGGCGAGCGGGTCCTCGCCTCCGACACCCAGGTGGACGCCCGCCGCCACGGGGAGCTGCTGCTCCCGGCCGTCGACAAGCTGCTGACCGGCGCGGGGCTCGCCCTCGCCGACGTCACCGGCGTCGTCGTCGGCGTCGGCCCGGGCCCGTACACCGGGCTGCGCGTCGGCCTGATGACCGCCGACACCTTCGGCTTCGCCCTCGGCGTCCCCGTCCACGGGGTCTGCACCCTGGACGGCCTCGCCTACGCCAGCGACCTCGGCCCGGACGCCGGCCCCTTCGTGGTCGCCACCGACGCCCGCCGCAAGGAGGTCTACTGGGGCCTCTACGCCGACTCCCGCACGCCGCTCTCCGGGCCCGCCGTCGACCGGCCCGCCGACCTCGCCGACCGCGTCGCGGGCCTCCCGGCCGTCGGAGCGGGCGCCCTGCTGTACCCGGAGACCTTCGCCGACGCCCGCGCCCCCGAGCACGTCTCGGCCGCCGCCCTCGCCTCGGTCGCCGCCGAACGCCTCGCGGCCGGCGAGGAGCTGCTGCCGCCCCGGCCGCTCTACCTGCGCCGGCCCGACGCCCAGGTGCCGAAGAACTACAAGGTGGTCACCCCGAAGTGAGCAGCCAGGAGACCGCACCGCCCGAGCAGCCCGTCCTGCGCGAGATGCGCTGGTGGGACATCGACCCGGTGCTCGCCCTGGAACGGGAGCTGTTCCCCGACGACGCCTGGTCCCGCGGCATGTTCTGGTCCGAGCTGGCCCACGCCCGCGGCCCCGAGGCCACCCACCGCTACGTCGCCGCCTACACCGGGGACCGCCTCGTCGGCTACGCCGGACTCGCCACCGCGGGCGGCACCGGCGACGTCCAGACCATCGCCGTCGCCCGCGACCAGTGGGGGAGCGGGCTCGGCTCGCGGCTCCTCACCGACCTGCTCGAACACGCCACCGCCTTCGACTGCACCGAGGTCATGCTGGAGGTACGGGTCGACAACACCCGCGCCCAGGCGCTCTACGCCCGCTTCGGCTTCGAGCCCATCGGCTTCAGGCGCGGCTACTACCAGCCGGGCAACGTCGACGCCCTCGTGATGCGCCTCAGCGACCCGTCGGTCAACCCGGCCGCCCCCGCCACCCCCGCCACGGACGACCCCGACTCCGTGCCCGCACAAGGAACCGAACACCATGGCTGACCACCGCGACGAACCCCTCGTCCTCGGCATCGAGACCTCCTGCGACGAGACCGGCGTCGGGATCGTGCACGGCACGACGCTCCTCGCCGACGCGGTCGCCTCCAGCGTGGACGAGCACGCCCGGTTCGGCGGGGTCGTCCCCGAGGTCGCCTCCCGCGCCCACCTGGAGGCCATGGTCGCCACCATCGAGCGGGCGCTGACCGACGCCGGGGTCAAGGCCCGCGACCTCGACGGCATCGCGGTCACCGCCGGACCCGGCCTCGCCGGCGCCCTCCTGGTCGGCGTCACCGCCGCCAAGGCGTACGCCTACGCGCTGGGCAAGCCCCTCTACGGCGTCAACCACCTCGCCTCGCACATCTGCGTCGACCAGCTGGAGCACGGGCGGCTGCCCGAGCCCACGATGGCCCTGCTGGTCAGCGGCGGCCACTCCTCGCTGCTGCTCTCCTCCGACATCACCTCCGACGTGCGCCCGCTCGGCGCCACCATCGACGACGCGGCCGGCGAGGCCTTCGACAAGATCGCCCGGGTCCTTCAGCTGGGCTTCCCCGGCGGGCCCGTCATCGACCGGCTGGCCCGCGAGGGCGACCCGGAGGCCATCGCCTTCCCGCGCGGCCTGACCGGGCCGCGCGACGCCGCGTACGACTTTTCCTTCTCCGGGCTGAAGACGGCCGTGGCCCGCTGGATCGAGGCGAAGCGGGCCGCCGGGGAGGAGATCCCGGTCCGCGACGTGGCCGCCTCCTTCCAGGAGGCCGTCGTCGACGTGCTGACCCGCAAGGCCGTCCGCGCCTGCAAGGACGAGGGCGTCGACCACCTGATGATCGGCGGCGGCGTCGCCGCCAACTCCCGGCTGCGCGCCCTCGCCGAGGAGCGCTGCGAGCGGGCCGGCATCCGTCTGCGCGTCCCGCGCCCCGGCCTGTGCACCGACAACGGCGCCATGGTCGCCGCCCTCGGCGCCGAGATGGTCGCCCGCAACCGGGCCGCCTCCGACTGGCAGCTCTCCGCCGACTCCTCCCTCCCAGTCACCGAGACCCACGTCCCCGGTGACGCCCACCTCCACCCCCACCCGCACAGCCACGCCCACTCCCACGACCACGTCCACGAGACCGCCAAGGACAACCTCTACTCATGACCGCCCACACCCTGATGTGGGAGGCCCGCGCCACCCAGGGCCGAGGCGCCGACCTCCTGGAATGGACCCGCACCCGCGCCGCCGAACTCGCGGAAGCGACCCCGTCCCCCCTCCGCACCGAACTCTTCCAGGCCCCCCAGGACCGTGTCCTCTGCCTCACCTGGTGGCACCCCGACCACGGCCCGGACCTCCCCGAACTCCCGGAGCCCCCGGCCGAGCTGATCACCCGCGCCGTACACCGCTGGCACTTCGAGTCGGTCGAGGTCCTCTGACAGCCCGGCGGGCGTTCGAGGCCATCTGTGACCGGCACGGTCGTGCGGCGCCCGCCGAAAGACAGCCCGGCCGGCGCTTGAGGCCACCCCACCTGACCCGGGCCGGCCCGGACTCATCGGACAAGGTCCCCCGATCGGCGGCCCCCGATCGCCGCAGGCGATCCCCCCGGTGACCCTGGGACCGGAGCGGACATCCCGCCCGGAACCCAAGGAGCCCCGATGGCAGACGCCCGCACCCTCATGTCCACCGACGTCCAGTCGATCCTGGCGGAGGAGACGATCGACCGAGCCGCCCAGGTCATGCGGGACTACAACGTAGGCGCCCTCCCCGTGAAGAGCGCCGACGGCGCCCTCCTCGGCATCGTGACCGACCGCGACCTGGTCGTCCGCGCCCTCGCGGCGGGCAAGACCCCGGACCGCACCACCCTGGAGGACCTGGTCGAGGACACCCCGGTCGCCGTCACCCCCGACGCCCACAGCACCGAGGTCCTCCAGGCGATGGGCAACGCCCAGGTCCGCCGGGTCGTGGTGGTGGAGGACGGCGACCTCCTCGGCATCATCAGCGAGGCCGACCTCGCCCAGCACCTCGCCGACGAGGACCTCGCGGCCTTCGTCCGCCGCGTGTACCAGGGCTGAACGGGCCGGACGCGAGAAGGCCGGGCGCCCCCGTCACGGGGGACGCCCGGCCTTCGCGTGCGTACGAGCCGGTCGCCGGCGGGCTGCCGGGGCCTGCCGGGAGGTGGTGTCAGAGGTCGTCCGCGTCCTCGTCGACGAGGTGCACGGCGGCCTCCTCGGCGGAGGCGGCGGCCCCGTCGATGCCCACGTCCTCGGCGATTATGTCCTTCTCGGCGTCCTCGTGGGCGCCCTCGTCCGGCGCGACCAGGCGGCCCGCGCGGAGATCGCCGACCTCGTCGTCGATCAGCTCGCCGTCGGTGTCGAGGGTGTCGCCGAGGCCGTCGCCGGGCGGCACCTGCACGTCCGGGACCTCCTCGGTGAGGCGCTCGTCCAGGCTCTCGCCCTCGCGTTCCTCCTCGGCCGTGGTCCCGGTGTGCTCGACGGCACGGGGCTTCTCCGGGGGTGAGTACCCCTCGTCCCGCAGGTCGTCGAGCCCGGTGTTCATGAGGTTGTCTTCCTCGTCGAAGATCCCGGAGTCGTCCGTGGTGTCCTCGCCCTGCGGCTGGTACACGTCGTCGCCGAAGGCGTCGAAGTCTTCGCTGTCGCTCATCTGGTGCCCTTCTCCCGGCCGGCCGACCGCTCAGCGACCAGGTTCGCCGCTGGCGGCAGGCGCCGCGAGTGCGTCGGCGCCATCCGGATGACCGGGTCGCGGTCCGTCCGGTACCGCGCGTACCCACATGAGGGCACCCGCACCCACCACGGCCGCCGTCAGCAGCAGGGGCAGCGGGCCCAGCGGCAGCAGCCCCGCGACCAGGCCGCCGAGGGAGGCCACCGCCTGGAGCGCGAGGGACTGCACGGAGAGCGCGGTGGCGCGGGCGGAGCTGGCCACGCGGTGGTGGAGCAGGTCGTTCTCGTTGGGCCCGGCGGCGCCGAGGCAGAGGTAGACCAGGACGTAGCCGAGGACGCCGGTGACGACGGCCAGGGTGGAGGCGGACTCGCCCGCGCCCGGCGCCGAGAGGCCGAGCAGGGCCAGGCCGCAGGCCATCCCGCCCAGTGCGGTCAGGACGGCCCGGCCGCTGCCCCCGGTGAGGCGGGCCAAGAGCGGGGCGAGCCGGGCGCCCAGGGAGGAGCTGGCGAAACCGGCGGTGGCGAGCCCGGCGTAGACGACGGCGCCCGACTCGGAGGCGCCGGTGATCGCGGCGGCCCGGCCCGGGGTCAGCAGCTCGATGGCGCCGAGGGCCGCGCCGACGGCGGCGGTGGTGAGCACGACCTTGCGGACGACGCGCTCGCGGGTGGCGAGGCGGACGCCGGAGGCGATGGTGCCCGGGACGCTCCCGAGGACCGAGCGGAGCGTACTGGGGGCGCGCGGCGGCTCCGGGAGGCGCAGCAGGACGTAGGCGAGGTAGCAGAGGACCAGGGCCGCGCTGAGCAGCCCCGGCAGCGAGAGCGGCAGGACCAGCCCGCCGGTGGCCTCGGCGAGCCCGGAACCGGCGAACAGCCAGGGGAGCAGCCCGCCCAGCAGCGTGGCGACCGCCAGCGAGGCCCCCATCGCGGAGCTGCCCCGTGACAGACCGGTCCGCAGTTCGGCCTCCGGCCCGGAGTGGGCCTGCGCCATGTCGACGTACCAGGCTTCGGCCGGGCCCGAGGCGAGCGCACGGGGGGCGCCCATGAGGACGATGCCGGTAATGAGCACCCAGGGAACGGTGCCGAGGGCGAGCAGCAGCAGTCCGGCGAAGGAGAGCACGCCGCCGGCGGCCAGCACCGCCCTGCGGCCCAGCACGTCGCTGAGGCCGCCGGTGGGCAGTTCGAGCAGGGCCACGGTCAGCCCCTGCGAACTGAGCACGGCGGCGACGGCGGCGAGCGCGAGGCCCCGCTCGCCGAGGATCAGCACGAGCGAGGGGACGTAGAGGCCGATGGGGAACCAGAACAGGGCGCTGACAGTCACGTAGCGCCGCCGGGCCGTCTCCGGGTCGAGGATGTGCGCGTCGGCGGGGGCCGGTGCTGCGGTCACGGGGTCTCTCCGTCCTGGGCGGGTCCGGCGTCGGGGGCTTCGGGGGCTTCGGCGTCACGGGCCGGACGGTCGGCCACCGGGAGCGCGGCCGTGACGACCACGACCCGGGCGGCCTCGGGGTTCCCGGCGTCGTCCCGGGCGGCCAGTTCGGCCGCGCGGGCGGTGAACTCGCGGCCCAGCTCGGCCGCCGAGGCGGGGGTCAGGCGCACCTCGTAGTCGTCGAGGTGGGCGGCGGCGCGCCAGGCGGGGTCCAGCCGTCCGGCGGCGAGGTCGGCCTCGTGGCGGTCCAGGGTGCGCCCGAGGTGGTCCACCTGCTGGCGGCGGGTGGTGGCGAGGAAGACCTCGGCGCCGGGCTGGTCGAGCAGCGCCTCGTTGTCCCAGGTGGTCAGCGTGTGCGCGGCCTGCCAGCGCCGCTCGCGGGCGTCGCGGGCCGGGGCCTCGGAGACGAAGCCGTGCCGGGCCAGGACCCGCAGGTGGTAGCTGGTGGAGGCGGAGGTCTCGCCGGTGGTGGCGGCCAGCTCGCTGGCGGTGGCCGGGCCCTCCGACCGCAGCAGTCCGAGGAGCCGGACGCGCAGGGGGTGGGTGAGGGCCTTGAGCGCGGCCGGGTTGTGGGTGAGGTCTATGCGGGAGGAGGGCTGTTCGGGCATGGCAGGAGCGTAGGCGGGACGAGGCCATTCGCAAAGGAAATTTTGCAGAATTTCTTCGGGGAAATGTGGAGGTGCCAATTCCGCGACTGCGTGGGGGAGTTCGGGTCAGGCGGCCGGGGCCGGGCCGCCCACGAGCATCGTCGGCGCTCCGGCCACCCGGGTCAGGAAGACCGTGGCGGCGTTCGGGCCCCGCAGCTTCATCCGGCGCCGGACCTCCTCCGGCTCCACCGCCGAACCCCGCTTCTTCACGGTCAGCACGCCGACCTCACGCTCCCGCAGCAGCGCCTTCAGCCGCTTGAGGTTGAACGGCAGGACATCCGTGATCTCGTACACGGCGGCGAACGGCGTCGGGCGCAGGCTGTCCGAGGTGACGTAGGCGATCGTCTCGTCGACCAGGTGGCCGCCGACCCGCTCGGCCACCTCCGCCACCTGGTGCGCGCGGATCACCGCGCCGTCCGGCTCGTAGAGGTACCGGCCGACCGGGCCCGCCGGCACGTCCGGCGGCGGCTCCGGGCTCCAGAGCTGCTCACCGGCGGGCAGCAGGGTCGCGCGCACCGAACCGGGCGCCGGGCGCACGCCCTCGGGCGCGCCCGCGCCGCCGAACCACAGGACGGCCTCCTTCACGTCCCCGCCGTACGAGATCCACTCGGCCTCGGCCTGCGGCGGGATCGCCTCGTGCGGCACGCCCGGCGCGATCTTCAGCGCCGCCACCGGGGCGCGCAGGGCCGCCTCGACCGCCCAGGAGAGCGGCGGGGAGTACGCCTCGGGGTCGAAGACCCGCCCGCCGCGCCCGCCCCGCCGCGCCGGGTCGACGAAGACCGCGTCGTAGCCGCCCACCTCCACCTCGGCGACCTCCGCCTCCCGGACCTCGATCAGCTCCGCGAGCCCCAGCGCCTCGGCGTTGGCCCGCGCCACGGCCGCCGTCACCGGGTCCCGGTCCACCGCGAGCACCCGCACCCCGGCCCGGGCCAGTGCGACGGCGTCCCCGCCGATCCCGCAGCACAGGTCGGCGACGCTCCGGACGCCCAGTGCCGCGATCCGGGCCGCGCGGTGGGCGGCGACCTCGGTACGGGTCGCCTGCTCCACGCCGTGCGGGGTGAAGAACATCCGGGCCGCGTCCGCGCCGAACTTGACCGCCGCCCGCTGGCGCAGCCGGGCCTGGCCGAGCGCGGCCGAGACCAGCGGCGCCGGGTGGTCGCGGCGCAGCCGGGTCGCGGTGGCCAGCTCGTCGGCGGGGTCGTGCCCGGCGACGGCGTCGAGCAGGGCGCGGCCCTCGGGGGTGAGCAGGGCGGTGAAGGAGTCGAGGTCGGTCACCCGGCCATTCTCCCGGCCCCTGTCGGCCACTCGGTGGACCGGGGGGCGCCCCTCGCGGTGTCGGGGCGGCGGGGGCGCCGGGCGCTGCCAGGATGCGGATTCATGGGACAAGTACGACAAAATGAACAATCGGGTGGACGGAGGCTCCACCCGGGCGGCCTGCTGCGCCGCACCCGCGCCGCCCGGCTCGTCGCCGCCGGGCTCACCGCCGCAGCGCTCCTCTCGGGGTGCGCGCTCGGCACGGAGAGCGGGTCCGGCGGACCGGGTGCGACCGGTCAGGCAGGCCCCGCCCCCGAGACCAAGGCCCAGCGGCTCGCCAAGAAGCAGGCCGCCATCGCCGCCGCCACCCGCCGGTGGGGGCTCGCGCAGGTCCCCCTGACCGCGCCCGCCCCGCCCGACGCCAAACCCACCCTCAGCACGCGCGACGGCTTCGAGGTCGAGGGCCAGGAGGACCTGCCCCACGTCTTCACCACCGTCCCCGTCAAGGAACGCGTCGTCTTCCTGACCATCGACGACGGCGCCGAGAAGGACCCCGAGTTCCTCCGCATGATGAAGGAACTCGACATCCCCTACTCGGCGTTCCTCAGCGACTACCTGGTCAGCGAGGACTACGACTACTTCCGCGCCATGCAGAAGCAGGGCACCGCCCTCCACAACCACACCCTCGACCACCCCTACCTGCCCGGCCTCTCCTACGAGGAGCAGCGCCACCAGATCTGCGGCATGCAGGACATCATCGAGAAGCAGTACGGCAAGCGGCCCCGCCTCTTCCGCCCCCCGTACGGCAACTACAACCAGGACACCCTCAAGGCCGCCAAGTCCTGCGGCATCGAGGCCGTCCCCCTCTGGAACGCGGAGGCGTTCATCGACCGCGTCGACTACCGCGAATGGGATCGGGATCTGCATCCCGGGGACATCGTGCTCACCCATTTCCGGGGGACGGGGCAGTGGGACGGGACCATGGTGGACATGGTTCGCCAGGCGATGAAGGTGATCACCTCCAAGGGATATGCCGTTGCCCGGCTGGAGGATTACATCTGAGCCCGGCCCACCTCAGCCCGGCCGGCGTTTGAGGCCATCTTTGAGCCCGGCCGCTCTCGGCCCGGCCGCTCTCGGCCTGGCCCATCTCGGCCTGGCCTATCTCGGCCCGGCCCATCTCAGCCCGGCCGGCGATTGAGGCCGATGAGCCGCGGAGCGGCGAGTCTTCCGCCCGGGCGGTCCGGGTGGCCTCAAGCGCCGGCCGGGCTGGTTTTGGTGCGGACACGTCTGACCGTGCCGGTCACCGATGGCCTCAAGCGCCGGCCGGGCTGAGGTTGGCCGGGTTCGGCCGACGGGCCGAGGCGCCCCGACCGGGCTCCCCCGGCCGAGTTGGCGCGGCCAGGCCAGGGCTCGGCAGGGTGGGGGAGTGGGGCAGGCGGCCCGGTAGGGGGTGCGGGAGGGCAGCGCGCGCCGCGCGCATTGGCACTCCGCTTGACCGAGTGCTAATCGCGGTCATAGTCTCAGGTCTGGCACTCCCCGCAGGAGAGTGCCAACACAGCGACGGGCAGGTCCGGCACCCGCGACGACGGATCGACCTGGTCGCCACACTCAGATCAGTTAACCCCGTGATCTCCGAAGGGGGAGGTCGGATCGTGACGACCGCCAGCTCCAAGGTTGCCATCAAGCCGCTCGAGGACCGCATCGTGGTCCAGCCGCTCGACGCCGAGCAGACCACGGCTTCGGGCCTGGTCATCCCGGACACCGCGAAGGAGAAGCCCCAGGAGGGCGTCGTCCTCGCGGTCGGCCCGGGCCGCTTCGAGAACGGCGAGCGCCTGCCGCTCGACGTCAAGACCGGCGACGTCGTGCTGTACAGCAAGTACGGCGGCACCGAGGTCAAGTACAACGGCGAGGAGTACCTCGTCCTCTCGGCCCGCGACGTTCTCGCCATCATCGAGAAGTAGCAGGCCGGAGGCGTCCGGGCGCGAGCCCGGACGGCAGACTCCACCTTTTTCCTGAAGCGCGCCCCTGGCCCCCGCGAGTGTTTGCCGGGTGGCGAGGGGCGCGTTTCATTTCGAGAGCGCGGCGGCAGGCCGCTCCGAGAGGATTCGAAAAGCTCCCATGGCGAAGATTCTGAAGTTCGACGAGGACGCCCGTCGCGCCCTTGAGCGCGGCGTGAACCAGCTGGCCGACACCGTCAAGGTGACCATCGGCCCCAAGGGCCGCAACGTCGTCATCGACAAGAAGTTCGGCGCCCCGACCATCACCAACGACGGCGTCACCATCGCCCGTGAGGTCGAGTGCGACGACCCGTACGAGAACCTCGGCGCCCAGCTCGTCAAGGAGGTGGCGACCAAGACCAACGACATCGCGGGTGACGGCACCACCACCGCGACCGTGCTGGCCCAGGCGCTGGTCCGCGAGGGCCTGCGCAACGTCGCCGCCGGCGCCTCCCCGGCCGCCCTGAAGAAGGGCATCGACGCCGCGGTCGCCGCCGTCTCCGCCGAGCTGCTCGACACCGCGCGCCCGATCGACGACAAGTCCGACATCGCCGCCGTCGCCGCGCTCTCCGCGCAGGACAAGCAGGTCGGCGAGCTCATCGCCGAGGCGATGGACAAGGTCGGCAAGGACGGTGTCATCACCGTCGAGGAGTCCAACACCTTCGGTGTCGACCTGGACTTCACCGAGGGCATGGCCTTCGACAAGGGCTACCTGTCCCCGTACATGGTGACCGACCAGGAGCGTATGGAGGCCGTCCTCGACGACCCGTACATCCTGATCCACCAGGGCAAGATCGGTTCGATCCAGGACCTGCTGCCGCTGCTGGAGAAGGTCATCCAGGCGGGTGGCTCCAAGCCGCTGCTGATCATCGCCGAGGACGTCGAGGGCGAGGCTCTGTCGACCCTGGTGGTCAACAAGATCCGCGGCACGTTCAACGCCGTCGCCGTCAAGGCGCCCGGCTTCGGTGACCGCCGCAAGGCGATGCTCGGCGACATGGCCACCCTCACCGGTGCCACCGTCATCGCCGAGGAGGTCGGCCTCAAGCTCGACCAGGCCGGTCTGGACGTGCTGGGCACCGCCCGCCGCGTCACCGTCACCAAGGACGACACGACCATCGTGGACGGCGGCGGCAACGCCGAGGACGTCCAGGGCCGCGTCGCCCAGATCAAGGCCGAGATCGAGTCGACCGACTCGGACTGGGACCGCGAGAAGCTCCAGGAGCGCCTCGCCAAGCTGGCCGGCGGCGTCTGCGTGATCCGTGTCGGCGCGGCCACCGAGGTCGAGCTGAAGGAGCGCAAGCACCGTCTGGAGGACGCCATCTCCGCGACCCGCGCCGCGGTCGAGGAGGGCATCGTCTCCGGTGGTGGCTCCGCGCTGGTCCACGCCGTCAAGGTTCTGGACGACAACCTCGGCCGTACCGGCGACGAGGCCACCGGTGTCGCGGTCGTCCGCCGCGCCGCCGTCGAGCCGCTGCGCTGGATCGCCGAGAACGCCGGCCTCGAGGGCTACGTCATCACCACCAAGGTGGCGGAGCTCGACAAGGGCCAGGGCTTCAACGCGGCCACCGGCGAGTACGGCGACCTGGTCAAGGCCGGCGTCATCGACCCGGTCAAGGTCACCCGCTCCGCCCTGGAGAACGCGGCCTCCATCGCCTCCCTGCTCCTGACGACCGAGACCCTGGTCGTCGAGAAGCCGGCCGAGGAGGAGCCCGAGGCCGGTCACGGCCACGGGCACAGCCACTGAGGCTGACCCCTTCCGCAGCCGAGGCCCGGCTCCCCGTCGCGGGGAGCCGGGCCTCCGGCGTGTCCGGGACCCCCCGGGACGCGCGACGCCTACTGCGGCCCGTACTTGCGGCCGGTACGCGAGGTCATCCCGGTCAGCAGGGCCCGCGGGGTCAGCTTCACCAGGCCCATCAGCGCCTTGTACCGAGGGTCCGGGATGGAGACCGTACGGCCCCGGGCCAGGTCGGCGAGGGCGGCGGCGACCAGCTTGTCGGCGTCGAGCCACATCCACCCGGGGATGTTGTCGGTGCCCATCTTCGCCCGCTGGTGGAACTCGGTCCGCACGAAGCCGGGGCAGAGCGCCATCAGCCGCACCCCGGAACCGGCCAGGTCGTGGGCGGCGCCCTGGGTGAACTGCACCACCCACGCCTTGGACGCGCCGTAGGTGCCGCGCGGCACGAAGGCGGCGACCGAGGCGACGTTGACGACGCCGCCCCGCCCCCGCTCGCGCATCGAGGCGGTGGCCGCGGTGGTGAGCCGCAGCACCGCCTCGCAGTGCACCTTCAGCATCTTCAGCTCGTCGGCGAGCGGCACTTCGAGGTAGGCGCCCTTGTTGCCGAACCCCGCGTTGTTGACGAGCAGGTCGACCGGGTGCGTACGGTCGGCCAGCCGGGCCTCGACGGCCCCGATCCCCTCGTCGGTGGAGAGGTCCGCGGGCAGCACCTCCACCTCCACGCCGTGCCGGTCGTGGAGTTCGGTCGCCTGCCGCCGCAGCCGCTCCCGGTCCCGGGCCACCAGGACGAGGTGGTGCCCGGCGCCGTGGCCCCGGTCCGCCCCGCTCCCGTCGGTGCCGGAGGCGGCGAGCCGCCGGGCGAAGGCGGCGCCGATGCCCGCGGTCGATCCCGTAATCAGAGCCGTAGTCATGGGGTCAGGCTACGAGTTGACGATCAGTGCCCGTGCAGGGGCGGGGTGCGGGCCACCCGCGCGAGCACCCCGGCCACACGGAGTCAAAGCCCGGGGCCGATATTTCCGGTCACCCCCAAGCCTCGCTTATGCTCGACGCATGATCGAGGCACGCCACCTGCGCGTCCTGCGCGCCGTCGCCGCCACCGGCTCCTTCTCCGCCGCCGCCCGGGAACTGGGCTGCACCCAGCCGGCCGTCAGCCAGCAGATGAAGGCCCTGGAGAGTTCGGCCGGCACCCCGCTGCTCATCCGCACCGGCCGCGAGATGCGCCTCACCCAGGCGGGTGAGGCGCTGACCCGGCACGCCGCGGGCATCCTCGCCGGGCTCACCGCCGCCGAGGAGGAGGTCGCCGCCATCGCCGGGCTGCGCGCCGGCCGGGTCCGCCTGGTTTCCTTCCCGAGCGGCAGCTCCAGCCTGGTCCCGGCCGCCCTCGCCGCCCTGCGCGCGGCCCACCCCGGCACCCGCGTCTCCCTGGAGGAGGCCGAGCCCCCGCGCTCCGCCGAACTCCTCCGCGCCGGCGACTGCGACATCGCCCTCGCCTTCCGGTACGCGGGCGCCACCGCCCCCGACGAGTGGGACGACCTGGTGGTCCGCCCCCTCCTCGCCGACCGCCTGGTCGGCCTGGTCCCCGAGGGTCACCGCCTCGCCGACGCCGCCTCGGCCGGCATCGGCGAACTGGCCGCCGACCCCTGGATCGCCGGCTGCCCCCGCTGCCGCCGCCAACTGGTCGAGGTCTGCGAGACCGAGGGCTTCACCCCGCGCATCGACTTCGCCACCGACGACTACCCGGCCGTCCTCGGCCTCGTCGCGGCGGGCCTCGGCGTGGCCGTCCTGCCCGCCCTCGCCCTGGAATCGCTCCGCCCGAAGGGCGTCCGCACCATCGCGGTCGAGCCCGCCGTGGAGCGCGAGATCGTCGCCCTGACCCTCCCCGACCTGGCCCAGGTCCCGGCGGTCGCGGCGACTCTGGACCACCTGGCGGCCACGGCGGGGCGGTGAGGCGGTGAGGCGGTGAGGCGGGGGCGGGGATCGCGCGGCGCGCGCCGCAGCACACCCGGGCACGCCGAGTTCTCCCCGCTCCGCCAGGGCCGGGCCGTTCCGCGCATGGCTCGCGGAAGCACCCCGGCCGCCCCCCCCCGGGCCCTGGTCACCGCATGGCGAAACGTTCCTTCGCGAGGGTCACGGGAAGCCGGGCCCGGGCGGGGTGGGCCCGGGTGCCGGCGCCGCCCCCGCCGGGGTGAGGCGGGTCCGGGCGCGGCCCATCAGCTCTTCGCGTTCGTCCTCGGTCAGGCCGCCCCAGACGCCGTAGGGCTCGCGGACGGCGAGGGCGTGGGCCGCGCACTCGGCGCGTACGGGGCAGCGCATGCAGACCTCCTTGGCGGAGGTCTCGCGGGCGCTGCGGGCGGCTCCCCGTTCGCCCTCGGGGTGGAAGAAGAGGGAGCTGTCGACGCCTCGGCAGGCGGCTAGCAGCTGCCAGTCCCACAGGTCGGCGTTCGGTCCGGGCAGGCGGGAGAAATCAGCCATTACTGGTCCCGTCGTAGCAGTGTCGGCCGTGCTGGCGTGGTGACGGTCCGGGGGTGAGGGACGGGCGCCGGGCGGGGTGTCCGGGGTGCTCGCTCTCGAAGACCGCACATCTACTGTCCTAGGAAATGAAAATATGACTCATTGCGAATCTAGGCACAGACACTGCCAAAAGGGAAGAAGAGGCGCTAAATGGGGCATAGCAGAGTTCGTGGAGTACGGCTCTCCTCGATGGCCGCGCCATCACCGCCCCGTGTCCGGCTCCTCACGTAGAGTGCCGAATGCGGTCGGTGACCCCGTAACTCTTTCGGGTGACCGTCGTTGAGAGGGCTAGGCGATTGAAGGAAAAAGCGGTCGGGCAGATGTCCGACAGCGTCGATCGCGCAGGTGACGATTACGTACCAGCCTGGAGGCTCAAAGTGACGCGCATCAGCTCGGGAGGGCGGGTATGACATCCGTCCTCGTCTGCGACGACTCCCCGCTTGCCCGAGAGGCACTCCGCCGGGCGGTCGCCACCGTGCCCGGCGTCGAGCGTGTGACGACCGCGGCCAACGGCGAGGAAGTCCTCCGCCGCTGGGGCGCCGACCGCTCGGACCTGATTCTCATGGACGTCCGGATGCCCGGACTCGGCGGTGTGGAGACCGTCCGGCGGCTGCTCTCGGCCGACCCGGGCGCCCGCATCATCATGCTCACCGTCGCCGAGGACCTCGACGGGGTCGCTCTCGCGGTGGCGGCCGGCGCCCGCGGCTACCTCCACAAGGACGCCTCCCGGGCCGAACTGCGGGCCACCGTCACCCAGGCGCTCGCCGACCCGACCTGGCGCCTCGCCCCGCGCCGCCTGCGCTCCGCCGAGATGGGCGCCGCGCCCACCCTGACGGCGCGCGAGATCCAGGTGCTGGAGGGGATGAGCCACGGCCGTTCCAACGCCGAGATCGGCCGCGAGCTGTTCCTCTCCGAGGACACCGTCAAGACACACGCCCGGCGCCTGTTCAAGAAACTCGGCGCCTCCGACCGCGCGCACGCCGTGGCCCTCGGATTCCGCTGGGGCCTCGTCCGCTGACCTGCCGGTCCTCCCCGTCCGCCGTCCGGCGGGCGGGGCGCACACCCCCGTTTCTCCGCCTCGCCAGGAGGGCTCGCGCCGGTTCGCGCGCCGATGCCGCATCCTTGAGGGGTGGAGTTCCTCGGGAACGAGTCGGTCGAGCGGCAGGGGAGGGCGCAGTCGATGAGGTCCGGCGCACCTGCTCATAACGCTTCGGTGCACAACGAGGGACGCGATGTCCCGGATCGTTCGGCACCAAGGCACCATGGACCGATGCGTGACGACGAGACGACGGCGATCGGCGGCCTCGTCCATCGCGCGGTGGAGGGTGACGAGCAGGCCACCCACGACCTGCTCGCGCACGTCCACCCGCTGGCGCTGCGGTACTGCCGCACCCGCCTCTCCCGGCTGCCCGGCGACGCCCGGCACTTCGTGGAGGACCTCGCGCAGGAGGTCTGCGTCGCCGTCCTCCTCGCCCTGCCGCGCTACAAGGACACCGGGCGCCCCTTCGAGGCGTTCGTCTTCGCCATCGCCGGACACAAGGTCGCCGACCTCCAGCGCGCCGCGATGCGCCACCCCGGCTCGACCGCCGTCCCCTCCGACGAGATGCCCGAGCGGCCCGACGACTCCCTCGGCCCCGAGGAGCGCGCCCTGCTCAGCAGCGACGCCGCCTGGGCCAAGCAACTCCTCGCCAACCTCCCGCAGAACCAGCGCGAACTGCTCCTCCTGCGGATCGCCGTCGGCCTCACCGCCGAGGAGACCGGCCAGATGCTGGGGATGTCACCGGGCGCGGTCCGGGTCGCCCAGCACCGGGCGCTGAGCCGGCTGCGGGCGCTGGCGGAGCAGTAGCCGGGGCGGCGGGAGGGCAGAAGTCCCGCGGAAGTCCCGGGGAGATGTCGGACACATGTGTCCGGGGCCATCCCGTTCATCTCCCCGGAGTGGAATGGGAGCGGGCAGAATCCCGTTAGCATGGACATCCGCACCGATCAAGGCCATTTGGGGAAGGTGTCATGACTGCAAACGTCGACGGAGTGCCCGAGAAATTCGCGACACTCGGGCTGACCTACGACGACGTGCTGCTGCTGCCGGGCGCGTCGGACATGGCGCCCGACCAGATCGACACCACTTCACGCCTGTCGAAGAACGTCAAGGTGAACGTCCCGCTGCTCTCCGCCGCGATGGACAAGGTCACCGAGTCGCGGATGGCCATCGCCATGGCCCGCCAGGGCGGCGCCGGTGTCCTGCACCGCAACCTCTCCATCGAGGACCAGGCCAACCAGGTCGACCTCGTCAAGCGCTCCGAGTCGGGCATGGTCACCGACCCGATCACGGTGCACCCGGACGCCACCCTCGGCGAGGCCGACGCGATCTGCGCCAAGTTCCGCATCAGCGGCGTGCCGGTCACCGACGGCTCGGGCCGCCTGCTCGGCATCGTCACCAACCGCGACATGGCCTTCGAGTCGGACCGTACGCGCCAGGTGCGCGAGGTCATGACGCCGATGCCGCTGGTCACCGGCAAGGTCGGCATCTCCGGCGTGGACGCCATGGAGCTGCTGCGCCGCCACAAGATCGAGAAGCTGCCGCTCGTCGACGACGAGGGTGTCCTCAAGGGCCTCATCACCGTCAAGGACTTCGTCAAGGCGGAGAAGTACCCGAACGCCGCCAAGGACTCCGAGGGCCGCCTGCTGGTCGGCGCCGCCGTCGGCGTGGCGGGCGACGCCTTCGAGCGCGCCCAGGCGCTGATCGGCGCCGGCGTCGACTTCATCGTGGTCGACACCGCGCACGGTCACTCGCGCCTGGTCGGCGACATGGTCGCCAAGATCAAGTCGAACAGCTCCGGCGTCGACGTCATCGGCGGCAACATCGCCACCCGTGACGGCGCCCAGATGCTCATCGACTCCGGCGCCGACGGCGTCAAGGTCGGTGTCGGCCCGGGCTCCATCTGTACGACCCGCGTCGTCGCCGGCATCGGCGTCCCGCAGGTCACCGCGATCTACGAGGCCTCCCTCGCCGCCCAGGCGGCCGGCGTCCCGGTCATCGGCGACGGCGGCCTCCAGTACTCCGGCGACATCGCCAAGGCCCTGGTCGCCGGCGCCGACACGGTGATGCTCGGCTCGCTGCTGGCCGGCTGCGAGGAGTCCCCCGGCGAGCTGCTCTTCATCAACGGCAAGCAGTTCAAGTCGTACCGCGGCATGGGCTCGCTCGGCGCGATGCAGACCCGCGGCGACCGCAAGTCGTTCTCCAAGGACCGGTACTTCCAGGAGGGCGTCGCCTCCGACGAGAAGCTGGTCCCCGAGGGCATCGAGGGCCAGGTGCCCTACCGCGGCCCGCTCGCGCAGGTCGTGCACCAGCTCGTCGGCGGTCTGCGCCAGTCGATGTTCTACGTCGGCGGCGCCACCGTCCCCGAGCTGCAGCGCAACGGCCGGTTCGTCCGGATCACCTCGGCGGGGCTCAAGGAGAGCCACCCGCACGACATCCAGATGACGGTCGAGGCGCCGAACTACGCCGCCAAGCGCTGACCCGTCGCACGGTCGAGGAGGCGGCCCGGGACACCGGGCCGCCTCCTCGGCGTGCGGGCGGGGGATACTGATGGACTTGAGACCCACAGGAAAGGCCACCCAGTGACTGAGATCGAGATCGGGCGCGGCAAGCGCGGCCGGAGGGCGTACGCATTCGACGACATCGCCGTCGTCCCGAGTCGCCGCACCCGCGACCCGAAGGAGGTCTCGATCGCCTGGCAGATCGACGCCTACCGCTTCGAGCTTCCCTTCCTCGCCGCCCCCATGGACTCCATCGTCTCCCCCGAGACGGCGATCCGCGTCGGCGAGTTCGGTGGCCTCGGCGTGCTCAACCTCGAAGGGCTCTGGACCCGTTACGAGGACCCGCAGCCGCTGCTCGACGAGATCGCCGAGGAGCTGGACGAGGAGCGCGCCACCCGCCGCCTCCAGGAGATCTACGACGCGCCGATCCAGGAGGAGCTGATCGGCCGCCGGATCAAGGAGGTCCGCGACGCGGGCGTCATCACCGCCGCCGCGCTCTCCCCGCAGCGCACCGCCCAGTTCTCCAAGGCCGTCGTGGACGCCGGGGTCGACATCTTCGTCATCCGCGGCACCACCGTCTCCGCCGAGCACGTCTCCGGCGCCGCCGAGCCGCTCAACCTCAAGCAGTTCATCTACGAGCTGGACGTCCCGGTCATCGTCGGCGGCTGCGCCACGTACACCGCCGCCCTGCACCTGATGCGCACCGGTGCCGCCGGTGTGCTGGTCGGCTTCGGCGGCGGCGCCGCCCACACCACCCGCAACGTGCTGGGCATCCAGGTCCCGATGGCCACCGCCGTCGCCGACGTGGCCGCCGCCCGCCGTGACTACCTCGACGAGTCCGGCGGCCGGTACGTGCACGTCATCGCCGACGGCGGCGTCGGCTGGTCCGGAGACCTGCCGAAGGCCATCGCCTGCGGCGCCGACGCCGTGATGATGGGCTCCCCGCTGGCCCGCGCCACCGACGCGCCCGGCAAGGGGCACCACTGGGGCATGGAGGCCGTCCACGAGGACGTGCCGCGCGGCAAGCTGGTCGACCTCGGCATGGTCGGCACCACCGAGGAGATCCTCACCGGCCCGTCCCGCACCCCCGACGGCTCGATGAACATGTTCGGCGCGCTCCGCCGGTCGATGGCGACCACCGGCTACAGCGAGCTGAAGGAGTTCCAGCGCGTCGAGGTCACCGTCGCGGACTCGCACCACAAGCGCTGACCGCCCCGCTCTCGCACGCCCCGCTGCCCGGCACCCCCTCGCGGAGTGCCGGGCAGCGGCGTGTCCGGGCCGGCCGGAGACACGGCTCAGAGCCGGTGGGCCGCGCCCGCCGGGGTGGTGCCCCGGGTGTCGAGGAGCAGCTGCGCCTTCACGGCGAGGCCCTGGAGGTCGTACGTGCGGTGGTTCTGGAGCAGGATCGTCAGGTCCGCCTCGGCGGCCGCCTCGTAGAGGGAGTCGGCGCGCGGCACCGGGCGCCCGGCCGGCGACCAGTGCGGGACGTACGGGTCGTGGTAACTGACCGAGGCGCCGCGCTCGGTGAGGCGCAGGGCGATCTCCTGGGCCGGGGCGCCCTGCTGGTCGGCGACGTCCGGCTTGTAGGTGACGCCGAGCAGCAGCACGCGGGCGGCGCGGGCGGACTTGCCGTGCTCGTTGAGGAGCTGGGTGGCGCGCTGGATGACGTACTGCGGCATCCGGGCGTTGATGTCGCGGGCCAGGGAGACCATGCGCAGGCCGTTGCCCGGGGTGGCGTCGGCGTGCGGGAGGCAGCTGGGGTCGAGCGGGAGGCCGTGGCCGCCGGCGCCGGGGCCCGGGCGGAACGCCTGGAAGCCGAAGGGCTTGGTCTCGGCGCAGCGGATGACGTCCCAGAGGTCGACGCCGAGGTCGTGGCAGAGCACCGCCATCTCGTTGACCAGGGCGAGGTTGACGTGCCGGTAGTTGGTCTCCAGGACGTGCACGGTCTCGGCCTCGCGGGGGCCCCGGGCGCGCACCACCTTGTCGGTGAGGCGGCCGTAGAAGGCGGCGGCCGACTCGGTGCAGGCCGGGGTGAGGCCGCCGATGACCTTCGGGGTGGCGGCGTAGCCGTGGGTGCGGTTGCCGGGGTCGGTGCGGCCGGGGGAGTAGGCGAGGTGGAAGTCGCGGCCGGCCGTCAGGCCCGAGCCGGACTCCAGCAGGGGGCGTAGGAACTCCTCGGTGGTGCCCGGGCCCGCCGGGGACTCCAGGATGACCGTGGTGTGCGGCCGCAGGCGGGCCGCGAGGGCGCGGGCGGCCTCGGCGAGCGGCCCGAGGTCGACGCCGCCGGAGGGGCCGGCGGGCGCGGGGGCGCAGATGACGGCGGTCCGTACCCGGCCCAGTTCGCGCGGGTCGGCGGTGGGGCGGAAGCCGCCGGAGAGCATCCGGCGGACGTCGGCCGCGGTCAGCGCGCCCTCGGCGCCGGTGCCGGGGAGGCGGCCCGAGGCCAGGTCGCGGGCGCGGTCCGGGTCGTAGCCGATGGTGTCGACGCCCGCGCCGACGGCGGCCTGCGCGAGTGGCAGGCCGTGCGAGCCGAGTCCGATGACGGCGAGGTCTGCGGGCATGGCGGTGGACCGTCCTTCGAGGGGGCCGGGCGTCGAGGGGGGCGCGGGACGCGCCGGCCCGGGCTCCCCGAGGTGCCGCTGGACCGGCGCGGACCTGCGTGAATGTCAGACTAGGCATACATATGAACGAGATGCGGTATTGATGTCGGATCGCGCGCATGTCGGCCCGCAGGGGTGGCATGCGTACCGCCGGTCAGGTGCCCCTCCCGCACCCCGGCGGTGGCCGATACGGGACAAGCGGGTCAGAATTCGGGCAGAGGGAGCGGGTTTCCGGGAGGCCACGCGTGGGCCGCCCGGGGAACGGGAACACGAGGGCCGTGGGCCCGCCCCGGCCGCGAGCATCCGCCCGTCCCGCCGCGGCACCAGACCAGACCAGTCCGGATCAGGCAGACGTCACGGGAGGTTACGGGTGAGGACAGGCACACTGGGACCGGACGAGCGGGCCGAGGCGCTCGCCGCGATGGCCGAACGGGAACTGGACATCCTCGTGGTCGGCGGCGGGGTGGTCGGCGCGGGCACGGCGCTGGACGCCGTCACCCGGGGCCTGGCCACCGGCCTCGTCGAGGCCCGCGACTGGGCGTCCGGCACCTCCAGCCGCTCCAGCAAGCTCATCCACGGCGGCCTGCGCTACCTGGAGATGCTCGACTTCGCCTTGGTCAGGGAGGCCCTGAAGGAACGGGGCCTGCTCCTGGAGCGGCTCGCCCCGCACCTGGTCAAGCCGGTGCCCTTCCTCTACCCGCTCCAGCACGCCGGCTGGGAGCGCCTCTACGCCGGAGCCGGCGTCGCCCTCTACGACGGCATGGCGATGGCCCGCGGCCACGGGCGGGGCCTGCCCACCCACCGCCACCTCAGCCGCCGGCACGCCCTGCGGGTCGCCCCCTGCCTGCGCAAGGACGCCCTGGTCGGCGCCCTCCAGTACTACGACGCCCAGATGGACGACGCCCGCTTCGTCCTCGACCTGATCCGCACCGCCTCCTCGTACGGCGCCAAGGTCGCCAACGGGGCGCGCGTCACCGGGTTCATCCGCGAGGGTGAACGCGTGGTCGGCGCCATGGTCACCGACGTCGAGCACGGCGGCGAGTACGAGGTCCGCGCCAAGCAGGTCGTCAACGCCACCGGCGTCTGGACCGACGACACCCAGGCCATGGTCGGCGAGCGCGGCCAGTTCCACGTCCGCGCCTCCAAGGGTGTCCACCTGGTCGTCCCCAAGGACCGCATCAACTCCTCCACCGGGCTCATCCTGCGCACCGAGAAGTCGGTCCTCTTCGTCATCCCCTGGGGCCGGCACTGGATCGTCGGCACCACCGACACCGAGTGGGACCTGGACAAGGCCCACCCGGCCGCCTCCAGCGCCGACATCGACTACGTCCTCGAACACGTCAACTCCGTCCTCGCCGTCCCGCTCTCCCGCGACGACGTCGAGGGCGTCTACGCCGGGCTCCGCCCGCTGCTCGCCGGCGAGTCCGACGCCACCAGCAAGCTCTCCCGCGAGCACACCGTGGCCCATCCGGTGCCCGGGCTCGTCGTGGTGGCCGGCGGCAAGTACACGACGTACCGGATCATGGCCAAGGACGCCGTGGACGAGGCGGTGCGCGGGCTCAACCAGCGCGTCGCCGACTGCGTCACCGAGGAGGTCCCGCTGCTCGGCGCCGAGGGGTACCAGGCCCTGTGGAACGCCCGCGCCCGCACCGCCGCCCGCACCGGGCTGCACGTGGTCCGCATCGAGCACCTGCTCAACCGCTACGGCACCCTCACCGACGAACTCCTCCAGCTCATTGCGGAGGACCCCTCCCTCGGCGAACCGCTGCGCTACGCCGACGACTACCTCCGCGCCGAGATCGTCTACGCCGCCACCCACGAGAGCGCCCACCACCTCGACGACATCCTCACCCGCCGCACCCGCATCTCCATCGAGACCTTCGACCGGGGAACCCGCAGCGCCCGCGAGTGCGCCGAACTGGTCGCCCCCGTCCTCGGCTGGGACCAGGAGCGGATCGACAACGAGGTCGCGCACTACGAGATGCGCGTCGAGGCCGAACGCGAGTCGCAACGCCAGCCGGACGACCTGACGGCGGACGCGGCGCGGCTGGGGGCGCCGGATGTGGTGCAGGGGTGAGGGTCCGGGCTCTGCGGTGAGGGTGACTACCCGTACGGCAGAAGGAAATGCCGCGTTTACCATTCGTACAAAGGTGTGCGGAGAACGAGGCGCTCGCGCGCCGTGACCGGGCGCGTGTCGGCAGAGGCCGGAGCCGGGACTCCGCCGCGACCGATGCCGTGAGTCCGTCCCCCGCCGAGAGAGGTGCCTCGCGCCGATGTCTTCCCGGATAGCCCTGGCAGCCGAACGACTCCTTCCGTCCCAGGTCCGCGCGGCCAGGGAGGAGGAACGCGCCCGGGACCGCGAGGCGGCCCTGGCCGAGGCGGAGGAACGCGAGCGCCTGGAGAAGGAGAGGCGGAAGGCGGAGAGGATCGCCGAGCGGCGGCGCGCTCTGCGGGAGAAGGACCCCGACGTGGTCGAGTTCGCCGTGGACGGCGGCACGTACTACGGGCGGAAGGTGACCTCCTTCAGCGCGGCGGCGGCTGCCGCGCACAACCTGGAACTCGTCGCGGCGGCGTGCAGGAAGGCGGGCGTCGACTACTTCCTGGTCCCCTCCGGGACAGCCGCCGCGCACGTCGTCGGCATGCTCCGCGCCAACCGCAAGGCATTCCTCACGGCCATGCGGGAGCTGTACGCGGTGTCACCCGTGTACACCTGGGAGCCGGGGAGGAAGGCCGGACTCCCGTCCGCCTCCCTGTACGCGGACGGGGCTCTGCCCGCGGGGCTGAAGCGGCAGTCGGCCATCGCCTTCGGCGAAGTGCTGCTCGGGCCGTCCGGGCAGGTGCTCGCCGATCTGTCCTACGGCTGTGAGGTCGAGTTCTGGGAGCGGGGAGAGGACCTGCTGGCCGGCCGGGAAGGAGACGACCCGGCAGCCGACCGGGCGGCGGCGCGCATCGCCTCCCTCCGCACCCAGTTGCCGGAGGCCCTGCTGCCGGGGGCCTTGGTGGCGCCCAGGGTCAACCCGGTCACGGACACGGTGCCGGCGCAGGCCCGCGTCACGGTCGAGCGCCGGGTGGCCGGAACCGATCACCCGACCTTCGCCGACCTCGACCGGCCCGGCCTCGAAGCGGTGGACTTCCCGGTGGACGTCGTCTACACGTGGGTGGACGGCGACGACCCCGAACTCGCCGCCAGGCGGGCCGCCTTCCGCGGGGAGAGCGCCTCCGCCATCCACTCCCGCGAGACCGGTGCCTCGCGCTACACCAGCCACGACGAGCTGAAGTACTCACTGCGGTCGCTGGAGGCGTACGCGCCCTTCGTCCGTGACATCTACGTCGTCACGGACGGGCAGGTGCCGTCATGGCTCGACACCTCGGTGCCGGGGATCAGGGTCGTGGACCACCGGGAGATCTTCGCGGACCGCGACGCGCTGCCCGTCTTCAACTCCCACGCCATCGGTACGCAGCTCCACCACATCGAGGGGCTTTCCGAGCGGTACCTGTACCTGAACGACGACGTCTTCTTCGGCCGCCCGGTCACCGCCGGTCACTTCTTCCACGGCAATGGCGTGGCCAAATTGCCCTTCTCCCCGTTCCAGTACGGTCTCGGAGCGCCGCACCCGGACGAGCCGGCCCCGAATTCCGCCGGTAAGAACGTCCGGGCGCTGCTGTGGGAGCGTCACGCCCGGTTCATCACCCACAAGTTCATGCACACCCCGCATCCGCAGATACGTTCCGTCATGCGGGACATCGAGACGGAGTTCGAGGAGGCGGTACGGTCCACCAGCCGCTCCCGTTTCCGCGCGGTCGACGACATCGCGATGGGCGCCTCACTCCACCACCACCACGCCTTCTTCACCGGGCGGGCCGTGCCCGGCAAGTACCGCACCCGCTATGTCGACGTGGCCCGCGCGGACGCCCGCGAGCGCATGGACGACCTGCTCGCGACCAGGCGCTTCGACTCCTTCTGCCTGAACGACGTGAACACGCCCGAGAGCGAGAAGGAGCGCGTCGCCGGGGAGCTGCGGACTTTCCTCGACACGTATCTGCCATTCCCGAGCCGGTTCGAGCGAAGGGGGTCGGCGGCGGGGAGTGCCTGATAGGACCGGTACGTGCTGCCCCGTGCTCCGGAAGAGGAGCGCGGGGCAGCGGTCTTTCCTCCGCAGTTCGCGTCCGTTTTATTTCTACAGTTATGTAGAAGTTCGGGGTAGAAATCCACTCCGGAACGGGAAGGGAGCTTCTGCCGAATCCCGCTGTGAAGATTTTCAACTTACCTTCACGCGCAGGTCAAGAGATCTTCATGTTTGTGGTTCGCATGCGCTCTTTGTGTGGAAGCGGCAACTGGTCGCCCTTGTGCGATTCTGATCCGTCGTCATTTCCGGGCAATACGGACCGGTTCTTGACAGTTCCTGTCACCTGGCCGTCTCCTGATCTCCGCTCTGCCACGTCCGGTGCGTGGATGGCGACTCTCTGTGGTCGCTAAGGGCGGTCGGTGGGGGACTCGGTCAAGGGGTGGGCGTGCGTACAGCGCGAGGTGGAGGACGAGGGGCGGTCTTCCTCGTAGCGGGGCTGATCGCCGTCTCCGGATGGCTCGGGGGCGCGCCCCCGGCGGAAGCCGCCGGGTGCACGGGCGGCGTCGGCCCGGACTTCAACGGCGACGGTGTCGCCGACACTCTCGCCTCCGACCCCGAGGCGACCGTGGACGGTGTCGCGCGGGCCGGCGCGGTCCATGTCGTCTTCGGGGGCGGCAAGGGGGCGCTGGAGGTCTCGCAGGCGATGCCGGCGATGAAGGCCGCCCCCGAGCGGGGAGACCAGTTCGGCTTCGCCCGGACGTGGACCGACCTCGACCGTGACGGATGCAGTGACCTGATCGTCGGTGTGCCCTACGAGGACATCGAGAAGGACGGCAAGACGCTGCGCGACGCCGGTGCCGTCTACGTCGTGTACGGCGCTCCCAGCGGGATGGGGTCGCGGGTCGCCGAGTACAACCAGTCCCGGTACGACTCCGGCACCGCCACGGAGGAGTACGACCGCTTCGGGTTCGCCGTAGAGGCGGGTGAGACATCGGGCGGAGAGCCGTTCCTGGTCATCGGCGTCCCCGGAGAGAACGTCACCAGCGGCGGCAAGGACTACGCCGACGCGGGCTGCATCCACTACGAGGTCGGCGGCACCCGGTACACCGTCAATCAGGACGACACCGGGGTCCCCGGAGTCGTCGAGGCGCACGACCGGTTCGGCTACTCGCTGACGTCGACGAACCGGTTCTTCGCCGTCGGCGCTCCGGGCGAGACCATCGGCGAGGGAACCGCCTTCGCGGGTGCCGCCACGGTCTTCTCGCACACCGTGGCCAACGGTGTTCCGCGCGGACTCGTCGGCCTGGACCAAGGCGACCTCGGTGCGGGGCTCTCCGGCGAGGCGGAAGCCGGCGACGCTCTGGGGACCTCGCTGGACATGGCGCCCTACCGTCCGGCGGACCAGACCTACAACTCCGACGCCCTGCTGGCGATTGGCGCTCCCGGGGAGGCCATCGGCTCCGTGGCGGGCGCGGGGTCGGCCCACGTGGTGCGGGTGCGTCCGGACGGCACGTACCAGGAGACGCTGGCCGTCGACGCGGAGCGCGAGAACGTCGAGGGTGTCGCCAAGCAGGGTGACCACTTCGGACAGCGGGTGGCCCTCGCCAACACCGGCACGGACGCCGTCACCCAGCCGAACGCGGTCTGGCTGGCGGTGGGTGTTCCCGGGCGCGAGGTCTCCACCAAGAAGGACGCCGGAGCCGTCCACCTGTTCCGGCCGCTGGACGCCGCCGCGGGTACCCGCGACCGGGTACTCACTCTGGGTGCCGCCGACGGCCCCCTCCCCGGGCCCGCCGAGGCCGCCGACTACACCGGGGCGTCGCTGACCTCCGGCGGCGCCAACCTCTGGGTCGGCGTGCCGTACAGCAAGGCGTCGGGATCGGCCAAGGGGCTGCTCCTCCAGGTGCCGTGGAGCGTGCTGGAGACCAGTGCGGCCGGCAGCGTCCGCGTCTTCAAGCCAGGCCAGGACGGTGTCGCGGACACCGGTCGTACCTTCGGAGCGGTCGGATGACCAAGAGCGTGAGGAAGAACCGGCAGGCCCGGCTCCGCCGGGGAACCGTGGTCGGCCTGTCGCTGATGCTCCTCTCCGGAGCATTCGGACCGGGCGGGGTCAGCCCCTCGCCCGCCACCGCCGACAGCGCACCGGCCGCGCGGCAGACGAGCGCCGACGAGGCGCGGGACGCCGCCGTCCAGGCGGGGGAGCCAGTTGAGGTGACGGCGCTGCGGGACGAGCGCAGTGACACGGTGGCCAACCCGGACGGCACCTTCACCACCCGCACCTACGCGCAGGCCGTGCGGACGATGAAGGACGGGAAGTGGACGGAGATCGACGCCACTCTCGTGCGCGGGACCGGCGGCCGGCTGGAGACAGTCGCCACGCCGGCCGCGATCTCCCTCTCCGGCGGCGGCGACCGCTCCTTCGCGGTGCTGGGCAAGGAGAGCCGTTCGCTCGTGCTCTCCTGGCCCCAGGCACTGCCGGAACCCGAGGTGAAAGGGGAGACGGCCGTCTACGCGGAGGTCCTGCCCGGCGTGGACCTGCGGGTCACCGCCGACCCGGAGGGACTGTCCCACGTACTGGTCGTGAAGAGCCCCGAGGCCGCGCGGCAACCCGCGCTCGACCAGATCGACATCGGTCTCAGCACGCGCGACCTGCGGATCGCGACCACTGAGGACGGTGGCCTCCAGGCCGTCGACGAGGGAACGGGCGGGGTCGTCTTCGAGGCGGCCCAGCCGGTGATGTGGGACTCCAGCACAGAGGCCACGCCGGGCTCCGCGGCGAAACGCTCCGCAGGGCAGCGCTCCGAGGAGTCCAGCGGTGACCCGGTCGAGGCCCACGAGAGCGGCCGGGTGTCCGACGTCGGCCTGGAGGTCGCGGGCGAGGCCATGAGCCTCACGCCGGACGAGGCACTTCTGCGTGGCGAGGACACCGTCTACCCCGTCTACATCGACCCCGTCGTCCGCACCGCCGGCCGGTCGGGCTGGACGATGGTCTCCTCACACCACTCCTCCGCCGAGTTCTGGAAGTTCGACGACCACGAAGGGGTGGGGCGCTGCCCAGCCGACGTGTCGTACCAGTGCGCGAGCGGGAACGACGTCAAGCGTCAGTTCTTCGCGATGCCCACCGGCAGCTTCGAAGGGAAGGACATCGTCTCGGCCGAGTTCGCCGTGACGATGGTCCACACGTACAGCTCCTCCGGGAAGGCCGTGGAACTGGGCCGGGTCAACTCCGCCGGGGGCAGCGCCATCAGTTCGTCGACCAACTGGGGCAACCAGCCGTCGCAGAAGGAGCTGATCGACAGCAAGTCCCCCAGCAACGCCGCCGGCAGTTGCACCCGGACCAACCAGAACGTCCGGTTCAACGTCAAGAGCACCGTGCAGAAGGCCGCCGACAGCGGATGGGGCACCACCACCTTCCGCCTCAAGGCCGGCTCGGAGAGTGACTACTCCTACTGGAAGCGGTTCTGCGGCAACGCCCACCTGGAGGTCACCTACAACCGTCCGCCGCTCCAGCCGGCGATGAGCGACCTCACCATGGCGCCCGGCGGAGCCTGCGAGTACGGCAAGGCCGACGACCACTACGTCGCCGAGCCCCCCAAACTGCGCGCCTCCATCAAGGACCTCGACCACGGGGACGTCGAGGGCAACTCGGAGAGCATCAAAGCCCAGTTCCGCGTCTTCTGGACGAAGGACGGCAAGGAGTACGAGCACTTCGCCACCACCAAGCCGGTGAGCACGCGCAATGCTCCGGGCAGTACCCAGACCGGGCTGGCCACCTTCGGCTACGTGGTCGGGTCGGACCTGGCAGGCGACGGCGAGGCGGGCTTCACGGTTCCCAAGAACGTCGTCGTCGGCTGGGCGGTACGCGGGAACGACGGTTCCGCCTGGGGCCCGTGGAGCCTGGCCGGGGACGCGACCCGCTGTGAGTTCATCTACGACAACGAAGCCCCCAAGGCGCCGGTCATCACCTCGGACCGCTACCCGGACGACGAGGAGTGGCACGCGGGGGTGGGCGACTACGGCACCTTCACGTTCGCCTCCTCCTCCGCCGACACCGCCGAGTACCGCATCCGGTTCCGGGGTGAGACCTGGCGGACCGTGCGCCCGGCCAAGACCGGCGGGGCGGTGTCAGTGCACTGGATGCCGCCGGACGAGGGGCCGATGTACGTCGAGGCCAAGGCGGTGGACGGGGCCGGCAACGCCCGTGTGACCACCACCGCCCACACCTTCCTCGTCGCCGACGGCCGGGCCCCCAGGGCCGGCTGGTCGCTGGGTGACCCGCGTGGTTCCGCCACGGCGTCCGGGATCGGCGAGACGCCGAGTGCCGTCCCCGGCAAGGGAGTCACCTTCGGTTCCGAGGGCCCGCTCGGACCGACCGACGTGGCCGCCTCCTTCGACGGATCGGCCGACGCCTACCTGGAATCCGCCCAGCCCGCGGTCGACACCTCTGGCACCTTCACGGTCAGCGCCTGGGTCAACCTGCCCGAGCGGCCGAAGGACGACCTGACGCTGGTCAGCCAGGACGGCACCGGTCAGCCCGGTTTCGATCTCGGCTACGACGTGGACACCGAGTCCTGGACCTTCCGGGTCCCCGTCACCGACATGGAGACGATGGGCACGTGGAAGGTGTCCGGCGCCTCCGCCGCCCCGGGCAGCTGGACCCACCTGATCGGCGTCTACGACAGCAACACGGGCATGCTCAGCCTCTTCGTCAACGGTGACCTCATCGAGGACGACGTGCAGGCCAGGCGCACCGTCTGGAAGGCGGACGGACCCGTGCAGCTCGGCCGCAAGATGGCACCGGACGGGTACACGGCGAACCTCAAGGGCGCGCTCGCCGACGTGAAGGTCTACGACCGGGTGGTTCCCGAGGCCGAGGGCGAGGACCTGGGCGGAGTCTCCGCCACCCAGCTCGGCTACTGGGCACTCGACGAGGCCGCGGGAACCGACTCGCCGGAAGTGGGGACCGGACGGCCGCTGAAGCTGGCGAACGGCGCTGTCATCTACCGGCAGGACGACTCCTGCGACCCCGGTCTCGACCCGACCTGCGTCCCCGCGTCGCCGCCGCTCTGGGGCGACGGACACCTCGCCCTCGACGGAGCGGGGGGCCATGCCTCCCGGGAAGCCGGGCTCCTCGCACCCGAGGACAGCTTCACGGTGACCGCCAGGGCGCGCCTCGCCTCCGCGGGCGGAGCCGACCAGACCGTCTTCGCCCTGCACGGCGCGAGCGGCAGTGCCGTGGACGTCACCTACTCGGCGACGGCCGACCGGTGGCAGGTCACGACCACGGACAAGGACGGGGGGTCCGTCACCTCGACGGCATCGGCCCCCGGCGTGCTGCCGAGCACCGGTGGCGACGGCGACCACCTGGCGCTCGTCTACTCGGCGGTCTTCGGGGACGTGGCCCTCTACGTCAACGGGACCCTGGCGCTGAAGGTGCCCTGGGACAACGCCTGGGACTTCACCACCACCAGCCTCCAGGTCGGCCGCACCCAGCAGGGCACGGCCACGGCCAAGCCCTTCGCGGGAGCCCTCGACGAGGTACGCGTCTTCCGGGGCGCGCTGGACGCCGCGTTGATTCCCACCGTCGCCGGCCTCCCGGCGGGATCCAGCGTGGAGGACACGGTCACCTGACCGCTCCGTCCACGCAAACCCGGGGCCGCGTCCGTCGCGGCCCCGGGCCCCTGCACCTCACCCCCACCCGCTTCACCCGAGACCGGGAGCTGTCATGCCTTCGCCGTTCCGGCGCCGCCCGCGTACCTCAGGGCTGCCCCTGACCCTGAGACGCGCCACCCTGCTGGGGCTGGGCGTCGCCCTGTCCGTGGGACTCCTGCCCCAGTTCGCCCCGGTGGCGGAGGCGGAGGAGAAGCCCTCGGGAAGGCCGAGCACCCAGACAGCCCTGGACGACCCGGTCGAGGGTAAGCACCAGCTCGCCAAGCGCCCCCCGGCCGACCGCGCCGCCAAGTCCGCGGTACGTGAGGCGGAGAGCAGCTCCTGGCCCAAGACTGCCCGGGTCGAGACGGCGCTCGGGGCCAAGCCCGCGCGGGTCGCCGGCACTCCTCTCACTGTCGGCCGGAACGGTTCGGCCGGCCCGGCGGACGTACGGCTCTCCGTGCTCGGACGGGGGCCGGCCGAACGCCTCGGCGTGGACGGTGCCCTCATGACGGTGGAGCGCACCGACGGGCAGAAGGACGCCGGCCCGGTGGAAGTCACCCTCGACTACGAGGACTTCACCGGCCGGTTCGGCGGCGAGTACGGTTCCCGCCTGCGGATGGTCAGCCTTCCGGCCTGTGCCCTGACCACACCGGAGAAGGAGAAGTGCGCCACGCCCCGGCCGCTGGAATCCACCAACGATCCGGCCGCCCGCACCCTCACCGCCGACGTGGTGGCTCCTGCCACGGGGGCCCAGGTCTTCGCCGCCGTGGCAGGGGACTCGGGGTCCCAGGGCGACTTCGCCGCCACCTCGCTCAAGCCCTCGTCCCAGTGGAGCGTGTCCAACTCCTCGGGCGCCTTCAACTGGTCCTACCCGCTCAGCGTCCCGCCGGTGCCAGGCGGCCTCGTCCCGGGCATTTCCTTCTCCTACAACTCCCAGTCGGTGGACGGCCAGACAGCCGCCACCAACAACCAGGGCAGCTGGGTCGGGCAGGGCTTCGGCTACGAGCCGGGCTACATCGAGCGCCGCTACAAGGCATGTGCGGACGACGGTCAGAAGGAGACGTACGGCGACCAGTGCTGGGGCCACCACAACGCCACGATCTCCCTACCGGGAGGGGCCTCCGGTGAGCTGATCCTCGACGACGAGACGGACGAGTGGCGGGTCGCCTCCGACGACTTCAGCAAGATCGAGCTGCTCGACGGCGCCACCAACGGCGACAACGACGGCGAGCACTGGAAGCTGACCGCCACCGACGGCACCCAGTACCTTTTCGGCCTCAACCGACTCCCGGGTTACGAGAGCGGCGACACCGCGACCGAATCGGCCTGGACCGTCCCGGTCTACGGCGACGACGCCAACGAGCCCTGCCACGCCTCCACCTTCGAGACCTCGCACTGCAAGCAGGCGTGGCGGTGGAACCTGGACTACGTCGTGGACCCACGCGGCAGCGCGATGGCCTACTACTACGGCACCGAGACCAACTACTACACCCAGGGCCTGAAGACCGGCGAGAACGGCAAGGCGTACCACCGGGGCGGCTACCTCAAGCGCGCCGAGTACGGACTGCGGGACCAGAAGGCGTACGACGTGCCGGCCGCCGCGCGGGTCGTCTTCGACACGGCGGAGCGCTGCATCGGTGACCTCACCGACTGTTCGCCGGGAGCGCTCAAGGACGACACGGCGGCGGACTGGCCCGATGTCCCCTGGGACCGCAACTGCAAGGTCGACACCCAGTGCAAGGGGCAGAACTCCCCGACCTTCTGGACGCGCAAGAAGCTCACCGCCGTCACCACCCAGATCCGGTCCGGCACCACCGGCTACAAGGACGTGGACACCTGGAAGTTCGGCCACCTCCTCACGGACAACGGCGACGGCTCCAGGTCCCTGTGGCTCAACACCATCGACCACAGCGGGAAGGCCGGCACCACCGTAGAGCTGCCCTCGGTGAAGCTCTACGGCACCCAGCTTCCCAACCGGGTGGACCAGCAGCGGGACAACATCCAGGCCTTCCACCGCTTCCGGCTCTCCGGGGTGGAGAGCGAGGCCGGCAGCATGCTCAGCGTCAACTACGCGGGACGCGAGTGCGCCGCCGGTGACCTGCCCACCGAAGGCAAGTCCACCGTCCGCTGCTACCCGGTGAAGTGGAACCCGCCCGGTGAGGAAGAACCCATCACCGACTGGTTCCACAAGTACGCCGTCTCCTCCGTGATCGAGCAGGACCTGGTCGGCGGCTCCCCGGACCAGGTGACCAGCTACCAGTACCTCGGCGACGCCGGCTGGCGGAAGAACCGCTCCGACGGGCTCACCGAGAGCAAGTACCTCACCTGGGGCGACTGGCGCGGGTACGAGCGGGTCCGGGTGACCACCTCCGACGGCACCAATCACCCGTCCAACGGCATCACCGAGCACGTCTTCTTCCGTGGCCTCGACGGCGACAGCCAGCCCGGTGGCGGCACCCGGGAGGCGAAGGTCACCGACGCCCTGGGCGTCAGCCACACCGACAGCGACTGGAAGTCGGGCCTGGAACTCCAGACCACCCAGTACGACGGCGAGGAGGTCGTCACCCGGTCGGTCACCACGCCCTGGACGAAGGTTACCGCGACCCGGAAGGAGGACTGGGGCACGCGTTACGCCCGGTTCACCCGGGAAGAGCGCACCGACACCTACACCAAGCTCGCCTCGGGCGGCTGGCGCCAGACCGCGTCGGTGACCACGCACGACGACAGGACCGGACGCCCCGTCCAGGTCGCCGACCTCGGTGAGACCGGCGTGTCCGACAACCAGTGCACCCGTACCGAGTACGCGGACAACCCGGGCAAGCACATCTACAACCTGACCTCCCGGGTCGAGACCCTCGCCGTCGACTGCGGCACCACGCCGGACCGCGCCAGGGACGTCATCTCCGACAACCTCACCTACTACGACGGCAGCACGACCCTGGGGGCCGCCCCCACCAAGGGCACCCCGACCACCCAGAAGCGCCTGGCAGAGCACTCCGGCACCACCGCCACCTACGAAACGGTCAGCACCAGCACCTACGACGACTACGGCCGCCCCCTGAAGGCCACGGACGCGGCCGGGACTGCCACCACGGCCACGTACACGGACACCAACGGCCTGGGCACCGCCAAGAAGGAGACAGGGCCGCTCGGCTGGACCAACACCACGGAATACGCCCCCGAATGGGGCCACCCGGTGGTGCAGACCGACCAGAACGGCAAGCGCACCGACCTCGCCTACGACGGCCTGGGCCGCCTGGTCTCCGTCTGGCTTCCGGACCGCAAGAAGGCGTCCGGCATGACGCCCTCGCTCAAGTACAGCTACGGCGTGCGACGGGACGGCACCAGCTACGTCCGCACCCAGCGCCTCAAGGCCGACGGCACCACCTACGGCAACGAGTACGCCCTGTACGACGGCATGATGCGCCCGCGCCAGGTCCAGGGCGAGGGCCAGGACGGCAAGGCCCTGATCGCCGACACCTACTACGACGGCTCCGGCCGCGTGATCAGGGCCAACGACACCTACTTCGCGGACGTGGCCCCCTCCGGGAAGCTCTTCACGCCCAAGAACGCCGACATCGACGCCCAGACCGTCACGGAGTACGACGGCGCCGGACGCACCCGCGCCACGATCTTCAGGGTCGAGGGCGAGGAGAAGAACCGGACCACGTACACCTACGGCGGCGACCGCGTCCACGTCGACCCGCCGGAGGGCCAGACCCCGACGACGACCCTCACGGACGCCCGTGAGCGCACCGTTGAGCTGCGCCAGTACAAGGGTGCCTCCCCCCAGCCCAGCGGGCCCGCCGCGGACTACGTCTCCACCAAGTACGCCCACACGCCCTCCGGCCAGCTGGCCAAGGTGACGGACGCGGACGGCGACACCTGGACGTACGGGTACGACCAGCGCGGCCGGAAGATCCGCACCGAGGACCCGGACGTGGGCGTCTCCACCTACGGCTACGACAAGCTCGACCGGCAGATCTCCGTCACCGACTCGCGCAAGAACACCACCACCACCGAGTACGACGTGGTGGGCCGGGTCAAGGGCACGTGGAACGGCCCCGCCGGGACCGGCGAGCGGCTGACCGTCACCACCTACGACACGGTGGCCAAGGGCCAGGTCTACGGCAGGTTCGCGTACAAGGGCGGAGTCCTCCAGAACAGCGTCGTCAACGCCGAGCTGGACGAGATGTACCGCCCGACCCGGACGCAGTTCACCGTCCCCAAGGCCGTCGAGCCGGAGCTGGGCGACAAGTACGAGTTCACCACCCAGTACTACGCGGACGGCACGCTCCAGAGCCAGAGCTACCCCGCCGTCGGCGGGCTCCCGGCCGAATCCGTCTCCTACCAGTACGACGAGAGCCAGCGGCCGGTCGCCCTCAACACCTCGCTCGCGGGCGGCACCTATGTGCCGGAGGCCGTCTACTCCCCGACCAACCAGCTGGAGCAGCTCGTCCTGCACACCGGCCGGGCCGCCGACAAGAAGACCTGGCTCACCTACGCCTACGAGCGCGGTACCAAGCGCCTGAACAACGCGTCCGTCCGCATCGAGGGCGCCGGCGGCGGCCCCGCCTACGACGGCACGTACACCTACGACGCCGCGGGCAACGTCCAGTCGGTCGTGGACAAGCCGGGGTCGGACATGGCCGACGCCCAGTGCTTCACCTACGACGGCCTGCGCCGGATGACCGAGGCATGGACCTCCCGCGCCCTCACCGACGGCAAGGCCGGGACCGGCGCGGCCGACGCGGCGTGCAAGGGCGGCCCCACGGCCGACACCGCCGGAGGCACCGCTCCCTACTGGCACAGCTACGGCTACGACGTCACCGGCAACCGCACCTCGGTCACCCGGCACGCCGTGGGAGGCGACCCCGAGTCCCGCGCCACCTACACCTACGGCGAGGGCGACGCCGGCCCGCACCACGTCACCAAGGTCGTCACGGAGACCGACGCCTCGGAGACCGAACCCGCCGTCCGCTCGCAGGACACCTACACGTACGACGCGACCGGCAACACCACCTCCCGGGTCATCGGCGGCGACACCCAGAAGCTGACCTGGAACGCCCAGAGCAAGCTGGCCACGGCGGAGGAGGCGGACGGCTCCCGGACCGATTACACCTACGACGACGCCGGCGGCCGCATTCTGCGGAAGACGGCCGGGCAGACCACGCTGTACCTGCCCGGCATGGAACTGCGGCTCGACACCAAGACCAAGGCCGTCGAGGGCACCCGGTACTACACCTTCAACAACACGGTGGTCGCCTCGCGCGACAAGAACGGCCTGATGTTCGTGGCGGGCGACCACCACGGCACCGCCGAGGTCGCCGTGAACCCGGCCACCGGCGACTTCCAGCGCCGCCGCCTCGACCCGTTCGGCCAGGCCCGCGACGAGCGCTCCGCCGAGGTCTCCGCATGGCCGAACGAACGGGGCTTCGTCGGCGCCGTCAACGACCCCTCGACGGGCCTCCTCCAGATGGGAGCCCGCCAGTACGACCCGACGACCGGCCGCTTCCTCTCGGCGGACCCGATCATCGACTACACCGATCCCCAGCAGATCAACGGCTACGCCTACGGCCTCAACAACCCAGTCACCTTCTCCGACCCCGACGGCCTGGCCCCCGACGACTGCATACACGTCGGCATCTCGTGCCAGTACAAGGGCGAGAAGGGCGGCTGGACCGTCAAGCCCACGGAGACCTACTACACGTACTACGGGGTGCAGAAGCCGAAGGAGACCCCGGCCCAGTACACCAAGCGCGTCAACCAGGACCGGGCCAACGCCGCCAAGCAGCGCGCCATCGCCGTGGCGAAGGAACTGGCCCAGATCGCGGCGGACGAACTGGGGATCACGGACGCGCTGGACTGTTTCACCACGGGGGCCCTGGGGTCCTGTGGGTCCACGGCGGTCAACATCGCGCTGAGCTTTGCCAGCGGACTGGCCGGGAAACTTGCCGTCAAGTACGGCCTGGACTTCAGGAACTGGGACAAGGCCGCAGCACTCGTGCGCCGCATCGGAGAGCTCGCCGGCAAGCTCTTCGACAACGTCAAGCAGTGGATTCGCTGCAAGAACAGTTTCGTCCCCGGAACCCTCGTGCTCATGGCCGACGGCTCCACCAAACCCATCGAGGACGTGGAGATCGGTGACGAGGTCCTCGCCACCGACCCGGAAACCGGCGAAACCACATCCCAGGACGTCACCGCGGAAATCCGCGGCCAGGGCCTGAAGCACCTGGTCCGCCTCACCCTCGATCTCGACGGCGAGAAGGGCGACCACACCGCCTCGGTCACCGCCACCGACAACCACCCGTTCTGGGTCCCCGAACTGAACGAATGGCTCGACGCCACCGACCTGGACAAGGGCAACTGGCTACAGACCTCGGCCGGCACCCGGGTACAGATCACGGCGGTCGAACGGACGACGGTACTGGACGCGACTGTTCACAACCTGACGGTTGCTGGGGTCCATACGTACTATGTGCTGGCGGGCGCCACGCCGGTCCTCGTTCACAACTGCAATCTGGGCGACTATGCCGACAGCGTTCGCAACGAATCTGGGGTGAAGTTTACCTCCGAGTACACGTCTCCTTCAGGGGCGAAGTACTACGGCCGCAATAAGCATGGCCAGCAGGTGGAAGGGCCGTTGGCGGATGCGCTCGAACGGACAGGGCATCATGGAGGATGCGCAGAGGTGCACTGTCTCATTCAGGCCCAGGCGGCTGAGGGTCCCGAGGCCATCAGGGGCGGAACCATGCGAACCGTGAGGACGCGGAACAACTCCATGCCAACATCGAATACGGATGGGCATGGTGAACCGGCTCACCCTTGTGGTCGTTGTGGCCGACTGCTGGAAGACCTGGAGATCAACTGATGTCTCTGATTCGCTTCGGCTCGCTCAGCGAGGATCTGCTTGGGGCGCTTGTTGCGTCAGGATGGAGCGCAGACAGGAAGGTTGACCCAGGTCAATGGGTCTTGCCGCTGGAGGGTGAAGGATACCGGTCCCATCCATTGGCAGAGGGAATTCTCGCGGCGATGGGGGGACTCTCAATCGAGCCGGTAAATCGAGTCGGCCCGAACTTCAGCAATGACGAGCCTTACAATTTCGATCCCATCGCCGCTGGATCAGGTCAGCGTGATCTAGCAGCAGAGGTGGAGAGTGTTCTCGGTGGGGACTATTTCCCCATCGGTGAATGGCTCAGTTATTCAAGCGTTTTCGTAGAAGCTGGGGGGAGGGTGGTTGCTGCTGGCATGGGTTGGATTTGGGAGCTTGGTTCCACCTTTGAAGACTCCCTAGAGTTGGCGGTCTGCGCGAATCGCCCACTGAACTGTCTGCACTCCGATCCGGGACTCGATCCTTGGCCGAGACCTGATTCTCGTTAGTGAATCTCGGCCGCATAGAGCTTCATGTATCGGGGCTTCTGGCCGGGTTGACGGCAGTAGTTGACGGCAACGGCGGCGGACACCTGGGTGTCCGCCGCCGTTGCCGTACGTATGTCAGGGATAGTCGAGGGCGCGGCCGAGGGAGTCGATGGCGTCTCGCTGGAGGCGGAGTCGGACATGGGCGTAGACGGTGGCGGTGACGCCGATGTGGGCGTGGCCGAGGAGTTCCTTGATCACGACGAGTTCGATGCCTTGCTCCAGGAGCAGGGTGGCGGTGGAGTGCCTGAGGTCGTGGAAGCGGATGCGGCGGAGGCCGGCCTTGCGGAGGAACGCGGTGAAGGCGCGGGTGAGGTTGGTCGGGTCGATCGGTCTGCCCTGCACTGTGGTGAACACGTGCCCGTCGTGCTGCCACGTGGCGCCCGCGGCCTCACGCTCGCGCTCCTGCTGTTCGTGGTGGAGCTTCAGCGACTGGACGCAGCGGGTGGGGAGGGCAATGCGGCGCTCGGAGGCGCGCGTTTTGGTGGGTAGCGTGGTAAGCCCGCCGGTGCTGGTGCGCTGGAGTGTGCGGCGGATGGCGGCGGTGCCCGCGTCGAGGTCGAGGTCTTCCCAGTGCAGGCCGAGGAGTTCGCCTTTGCGGAGTCCGGTGTGGAGGGCGAGTTCGAACAATGCGTGCAGCCGGTGTCCGCGCGTAGTCGAGAGGAACTGGCGGGCTTCGTCGGCGGTGAGAGGTTCGAAGCGTCGGGGCCGTGAGGTGCCGGTGCGGACGTTGCGGGCGACGTTGCGCGGGATTTCGTCCTCGCGGACGGCGTGCCCCAGGGCGGACTTGAGCACGGAGTGGAGGTAGGTGAGCGTTAGCGGGGAGAGCACCTTGTGGCAGCACTGGCCTGCGGCACAGCAGCTGGGCTCATCACGCCGGGCATCGATACCGCGCGTGCGGCACTGGCAGGTGGTGCGGAGCTGGTTGAGCCAGGTGCGAATGTCCTTGGCGGTGAGCTTCGTGAGCTTCTTATGCCCAGGCCGGGGATCAGGTAGCGGCTGACGCAGGTGGTGTAGCGGGTGTGGGTGTTCTCGCGGAGGTGGTGGACGGCGACGTTCTCCAGCCACTACGTCAGGTACACGGCCACGCTGCCCTGCGCGGAAGGGACGGTAAGGCCGCGGTTGCTGTTGGCGATCTTCTCGGTGAGCTTGGCCAGGGCCTCCTTCCGGGTGTTGCCGTAGACGGGGCGCTGACTCGGTCATCGACGGTGGCGGTGATGCAGATGTGGGGCGTGGTCGATCAGTTCCTTGTTGGCGGCGAGGTCGACGCACTGTTCCAGGGGCGGGGCGACGGTGAAATGCCGTAGGTCGCGGAAGCGGATGGGCGGAGGCCGCCCGGTGGAAGCCGCGGAAGCTGGGCAGGGCGGTTGGGCGGGCCGAGGAGCCGTCCGGTGGGCGTGGTGAAGGCGAGCCCGCTGTCGCTGCAGTCCGATCCTGCTACCTCTCCCTCCTTGTCCTGTTGTCCTTCTTGAGGGAGCGCAGGTATTCGAGCCCTGTTCCAGAAAGCAGGGCTGCGGGTGGGGTGCCCTCGGTCGTGCCGGCGGATGCGGTGATGGTCGAAGGGGCGAGGGGCCCGGGGAGGGTGTGTGCCCAGGGGGAGCGGTGGGCTGTCAAGGCGGGCCCCACTGGCGCCCGTATCGCCCCACCTGGCCATGATGTGTCGTCATATCGGTTGGCGGGTGGCCCCGCTGGAGCCCTGCTCGTCTTGCCCGGTGTGGCGTATGCCCCGCACAGTGGCCCCATCCCCCAGGCGCAGTCTGCTCCCCGCGTGAGGGACAATGGTGGCTCTGTCGGGGCGGGTTCAGAGGGGACGCATGACGGACGCGGAGCAGTCGCAGAAGGGCCGTCGGGACGACGGGGCCAAGGACGGCGGCCGGCTGCTCGCCGGGCGGTACCGGCTGGGTGGTGTGCTGGGCCGGGGCGGTATGGGCACGGTGTGGCGGGCCGAGGACGAGACGCTGGGGCGGACCGTCGCGGTGAAGGAGCTGCGGTTCCCCTCGTCGATCGACGAGGAGGAGAAGCGGCGGCTCATCACGCGGACCCTGCGCGAGGCGAAGGCCATCGCCCGTATCCGCAGCAACGGCGCGGTCACCGTCTACGACGTCGTGGACGAGGACGACCGGCCGTGGATCGTGATGGAGCTGATCGAGGGCAAGTCCCTCGCCGAGGTGATCCGGGAGGACGGCACGCTCACCCCCAAGCGTGCCGCCGAGGTCGGGCTGGCCATCCTCGGGGTGCTCCGTGCCGCGCATCGTGAGGGCATCCTGCACCGGGACGTGAAGCCGTCCAACGTGCTCATCGAGGGTGACGACGGCCGGGTGGTGCTCACCGACTTCGGTATCGCGCAGGTGGAGGGCGACCCCTCGATCACCTCGACCGGCATGCTGGTCGGCGCCCCCTCGTACATCTCGCCGGAGCGGGCCCGTGGGCACAAGCCGGGTCCGGCCGCCGACCTGTGGTCGCTGGGCGGGCTGCTGTACGCGGCGGTGGAGGGCATCCCGCCGTACGACAAGGGGTCGGCCATCGCGACGCTCACCGCGGTGATGACGGAGCCGCTGGACCCGCCGAAGAACGCGGGACCGCTGAGCGAGGTCATCTACGGGCTGCTCGCCAAGGACCCGGAGCAGCGGCTGGACGAGGCGGGGGCGCGGGCCCTGCTGCGTGACGTGATCGCCAGTGAGGAGGCGGGCGCGGGCCAGGCCGCCGACGCGACCAAGGTCGTGCCGCTGCCGAAGCCGGCCGACGGCGCCGCCCGGGAGAGCCGGCCGAAGCTGGAGAAGACGCCGAAGGCGGCCAAGGCCCCGAAGGCGGCGGCCGCCGCGGGTGCGGCGGGGGCGGCCAAGTCCCCGGCGCTCTGGCCGAAGATGCAGGCGTCCGACGACGCGCCGGCCGTTCCCCCGGCCGCCGTGTCGCACGCCGCGGCCCCCACCACGGCCACCGCCGCGGGCGGGCGGCCGCCGGCGGCGCGGGCCTCGCTCACCGACGTGGTGTCGCGGCGCTCGCTGCTGGTGGCGCTGGGCGTCGCCGTGCTGCTGGTCGCGGCCGTGCTCGGCTTCGTCCTCACCCGGGGCGGCGACTCCGGCGACGGGGGCGACGCGGCCAAGGGCGGCGACAAGAACGCCTCGGCCGGGGCCACCGGCGGCGAGAGCGGGGACAAGGCCGACGGCGGCAACGGCCCCGCGCAGGACGGCGGGAAGGACGGCGGCAAGGACGACGGCAAGGACGACGGCAAGGACGGCACGGGCTCCGCGGACGGGGACAAGGGCGAGGACGGTGACGGGGGCAAGGGCGACGACGCCGGCGAGGGCAGCGGCCACGACCCCGGCGAGCCGGGTGACGACACCCTCGACCACACCACGTACGAACACTCCCAGGGGTTCAGGATCGGGCTGCCGAAGGGGTGGAAGTACACCACCACCGGGGCGGCCGGGGCCCGGTTCGTCGGGCCCGACGGGCAGAAGCTGCTGGTCGGGTGGACGGGGACGCCGAAGGACGACCCGGTCGCGGACTGGAAGGCGCAGGAGAAGTACATGCGCCGGGCGCAGTACGAGCGCATCCAGATCGAGGCGGTCGACTACCGGGGCTGGAACACGGCCGACTGGGAGTTCACCTACGTCGACGGCGGCGTGAAGTACCGCTCGATCGACCGCGGCCTGGTCGTCAACAAGAGCCTCGGGTACGGCCTGATGTACACGGCCAAGGACGCGGACTGGCACGGCGAACTGCGCGAGGGCACCTGGCGGACCTTCACGGAGACCTTCCGGCCGAAGAAGTGAGGCGGCACTTCCCGGGCAGATGTTCCCTGGATCGCCCATCGCCGCATCTGCGCCCGCCTCGCCACGTATCGTGAGGTGCGGCGTCTGCGGGTAGAACCAACGGGCGTGTGTGCGAACGGATTTGGCCGCCGGGGAAGGGGGACGGGATGGACGAGTACGCGGGACGGGTCCTCGCCGACCGGTACCGCCTGCCGCTACCCCCGGCGGGCGCCTTCGAGCTGTCCGAGACCCCCGCCTTCGACTCCTACAGCGGCCAGGAGGTCCTGGTCCGCCAGGTGCTGCTGCCCGAGGTGGTCGAGGCCGAGGTCCTCGACGGACAGGCCGGTACGCACGACTACGCGCAGGCCGCCCCGCCCGGCGCCCGCGCCACCCGCCGCCCCGCCGACCCGGCCGTCCGCCGCGCCATGGAGGCCGCCCAGGCCGCCGCCCGCATCCCCGACCACCCCCGGCTCGACCAGGTCTTCGACGTCTTCGCCGAGGACGGCTCGCTCTGGATCGTCAGCGAGGCCGTGCCCGCCCGGCCGCTCGCCGCCCTGCTCGCCGAGCGGCCGCTGACGCCGTACCGCGCCGCCGAGGTCGCCGCCGACGTGCTCACCGCGCTCCGGGTGCTGCACGCCCACGGCTGGGTCCACCGCAACATCACCGCCCGCACCGTGCTGGTCTGCGAGGACGGCCGCGTCATGCTCACCGGGCTGGCCGCCGGCGCCGCCGAGGAGGCCCTCTGCGGCTACGACCCGGTCCCGCCCCCCGAGGGCGAGGAGGAGCCCGCCCCGGACGGGCCCGAGCCCACTCCTCCCGCCCGGCCGGACCCCGCTCCGCAGCCCGGACTCCCCGCGCAGCCCGAACTTCCCGCCGCGAACGCCCCGGACCCCGCCGCCGAGGCCCGCGCCGCCCGCGCCGGGGCCATCGCCGCGTACCGCGCCGGGACCTCGCGGGCCGCCGCCCAGCTCGGCGAGGAGCAGCGGCGCCGGCTGGGCGAGCAGCCCGCGCCCGCCGCCGAGGAGCCCGAGGAGCGGGTGCCCGGCCGGATAGCCGACCCGTACGGCGTCGGCGCGCGGGAGCAGGCGGCCCCGTCCTGGCACGGCGCCACCCCGCGCCCCCGCGACCCGGCCGCCGGTGAGCAGGACCGCGAGGAGGACCGGCCCCGGCTGCCCTACCAGGACCACCCCGAGCCGTACGGCACCCCGCACCGGGACCCCTACGCCCTGCCGCCCGGCCTGGAGCCCGAGGCGCTCGCCCCCGGCGACGCGGCGCCCTCGCCCTACGCCGACCACGTCGTCCTGCCCAGCCCGGACAACTTGCCCGTCGCCGCCGTCCCGTACGTGCCCGAGCAGGCGGCGGTGGAGCTGGAGAAGCCCGCGCCGGCCAGCTGGGACGAGGTCATGGCCGCGCCCCGCGCCACGGGCGGCGGCCCTGACACCCCGCTGGAGGCCGAGCGGGCGCGGCAGGCGCGGATGACCGTGGTCGGGGCCGTCACCGAACGGTGGGCGCCCGAGCAGGCCGGGCCCGTGCACGACCGGTGGCAGCTCGCCGCGCCGGTCGGCCCCGCCGCCGACCTGTGGGCGCTGGGCGCGCTGCTCTTCCGCACCGTGCAGGGCCACGCGCCCTACCCGGAGGAGAGCGTCGCCGAACTGGTCCAGATGGTCTGCGCCGAGCCGCCCGCCTTCGCCGAGGAGTGCGGCCCGCTGCGGCCGGTCGTGGAGTCGCTGCTGCGCCAGGACCCCACCGAGCGGCCCGACTTCGAGGAGCTGAGTGGCTGGTTGCGTTCGCTGGTGCGTTCGGCGCCGGAGCCGGACGCCGGGCGCGACATCGTCGCCGCCCCGCCCTACGAGCCCCGCAAGCTCCCCGAGAAGCGCCGCCGGGGCGATCTCGTCCGCCGCCGCACCAGGCGGCGCAGGGGCGCCGCCGCGCCGAGGCCGCCCGTCCGCGAGGAGCGCCCCGTGCCCCCGCCGCCCCGGGCGGAGTACGGCGACGGCGCCGACCTCGACCGCGCGTACAGCACGCCCCGCGCCCGCCGCGCCCCCCGGCAGGGACGGCCGCCCAAGGAGCGGGGCGAGCCGAAGTCGCTGGGCCGGACCCTGCTGCTGAGCATCCTCGGCGGGGTGACCGTGGTGATCGTGGCCGCCGTGTTCTTCCTGCCCAAGGAGGGCGAGGGCGACGGTGCGGACCCCGCCACGCCGCCCGCCCCCAGCGAGACCCGCGAGGCACCCGCCGGCTCCGCGCCCCCCGAGGCGGGCACCTCCCCCGACGGGGGGCAGACCGGGCCCACGGAGGACGAGGAGCCACCCCCCGACGCGAACGCCCCCGAGGTCGCCGAGGGCTTCACCCTGCGCAAGGACGCCGAGGGCTTCCAGGTGGCCGTCGCCAAGGGCTGGCAGCGCCAGCCCAGGAACGGCCGGGGCCAGGTCGTCTACACCAACGGCTCCTTCGAGCTGATCGTCGTCCCCGGCCGCGACTCCACCAGCCGCTACGGCGACGACCTCCTCAAGTACCAGCTGGAGCACGAGCGGGAACTCGACCCGTACCGCGCCTCCTCCTGGACCACCTCGCAGAACCTGCGGCTGATCGAGGTGGGCGGCCGGTCGATGGCGGAGGGCACCTTCACCTGGGACTCCGCCGGCGGCACCGAGCTGTACGTCCGCAACCTCGCGATGCTGGTCGGCAACCGCTACCACGTCGTCCAGGTGCGCGGCCCCGACGCCGAACGCGACCAGGTGGACCGCCTGTTCGAGCAGGCGTCCGGGAGCTACACCCCGAAGTAGGCGGCGGGCACGGGGAGGTGCGCCGTGTCACGGTGCGGACACCGAGTCGCCTTCGCGGTGGATTCGGACCGGCCGCTTCCCACAGGATGTGGGCATGACGAACAACGGGGGACAGCAGAACGACCCCACCAGCTACGACCTGCGCCCGCCGCAGCAGCCGCCCCCGCCCCGCCAGGGCGAGCCCTCCCCGGCCGGGCAGTACGGCTACCCGCCGGCCCCGCGCCCGCCCGAGCCGGCCGGCCCCAACCCGTACGCCACTCCGGCGGCCCCGGCGGCCGACCCGGGCGCCGGGCGGGTGGTCGGCGGGCGGTACCGGCTCGACGACCGGCTCGGGCACGGCGGGATGGGGACCGTCTGGCGTGGCTTCGACCTGGTGGTGCACCGGGCGGTGGCCGTCAAAGAACCGCGGCTGCCCGACCAGTTGAGCGAGGCCGAGCGGGAGAACGCGTACCAGCGGATGCACCGCGAGGCGCGGGCCGCCGCCCGGATCGAGCATCCGGCCGTCGTCACCGTGCACGACGTGGTGGTGGAGGAGGGCAGGCCCTGGGTGGTCATGGAGCTGGTCACCGGCCAGTCGCTCGGTGACCGCCTCCAGGACGGCACCCTCGACGCCCGCGAGGCGGCCAGGATCGGCCTCGCCGTCCTCGGCGCGCTGGAGGCGGCCCACGAGGCCGGGGTCCTGCACCGGGACGTCAAGCCGGACAACGTGCTGCTCGGCAAGGGAGACCGGGTCGTCCTCACCGACTTCGGCATCGCCCAGGTCGAGGGCGAGCAGGGGCTGACCGAGACCGGCGCGTTCGTCGGCTCCCCGGAGTTCATCGCGCCCGAGCGGGTCCTGGGCCAGCAGCCGGGCCCGGCCTCCGACCTCTGGTCGCTCGGCGTCGTGCTGTACGCGGCCGTCGAGGGCGTCTCGCCGTTCCGCCGCTCGCACACCCCGGCCACCCTCCAGGCCGTCCTGTCGGCCGACCCCGCCACGCCCTCCCGGGCCTCCGGCGCGCTCGGCCAGGTCATCATGCAGCTCCTGCGCAAGGACCCGGCGTTCCGCCCCGGCCCGGCCGAGGTCCGCCAGGCCCTGACCGCCCTCGCCCAGCCGGCCGCCGCCCCGGCCACGCGGCTGCTGGGCTCGGGCCCGGGCACCAGCCAGTGGCTGCCGCCTGCCATGCAGCGCAGCCCGAAGGCGAAGTACGGGGTGCTCGGCGGTCTGGTCGCGGTCGTCCTCGTGCTGGTGCTGATCGCGGTCAACCCGTTCGGCGGCGGGCTGCCCGAGGACTGGGTCTCCCGGCCGGAGGCGGAGACGGTCGCCGCCGACATCGGCGTACCCAAGGAGTACAAGCGGTCCGCCTCCGACAGCGACGACACCAGCGTCCGCTTCGAGGACCCGAGCGGCGTCTTCTTCGTCTACGTCGAGCGGGTCGACCGCAAGGAGAAGACCTCCTCCCTGGACGAGAAGCCCCTCGCGCCCTCCGCCTCCGCCTGGAAGCGGTACTACGAGCGCGGCGGCTCGGACGAGAGCGAGATCGAGGAGGCCAAGGTCACGACCACCGCCGTCGAGCACCAGGGCCGCCGGGACTCCTTCGAGACCGTCGTCGACCACTACCGCTACGGCGAGGCGGACGACGAGGACGCGCTGCGCCGCCGGTACCACGAACTCGTCGTCCCGGGCGAGGACCAGGTCTACTGGCGGCTGCGCGTGGGTATGCCCGGCGCGGGCAAGGCCCTGGACGACGGCGAGGAGCTGTTCCGCACCATCACGGAGAACTTCACCGTGCAGCTGTAGGGACAGGGGACGCGTACGAGGAGAACCGCGCTCCGCCCGCGGGACCCCCGGGCGGAGCCGTCGCATCGCGGTCCTCGGTCGCCGACGGCGCTCTCCGTGGAGCATGGTGGGAGAGGAGCAGCCTCTCCCACAAAGGAGAACGGATGAACGAGGGGCAGGAGGACGCCGCGAGAGCGGGCACGCGCGGGCTCACCGAGGAAGGGCGGAGCGCGGCCGCAGGGGTGGAGCGGTCTGCCCCGGAGAGCGGGGTCGTCGCACGTATCGCGCTGATGCAGCGGACGGCGGGCAACGCGGCCGCCGTGAAGGTGCTCCGTCCCGTTTCCGGGGCGAGCCCGGGTTCCGGGGAGGCGCGACGCGACGGCGAGGCACGCCCAGCGGCAGGGCTGTAGCGTGAACTCGCACACCGGCAACTGCACTTGACGCGATGGAGGCATGCGTGCGCACGCACGACAGAGACGCCCAGCAGGTCGGCCGAGAGGGTGCGAGGCCATTCCGCGCGGGTCGGGCCGTCGGGCTGAACTCGCACTGGGTGACCCATCTTCAGCGGATCGCCTCTCAGCCGGAGGCGGCATCGGCCGGCCCCTCGCAAGAAGCCGCCGACCATGCCGCGCAAGTGCAGCGGGCAGCCGTGAACGAAGCCCTTCAGTCGCCGTCGCGCCCACTGAACCCCTCCCTGCGCCAGGAGATGGAAGCGCGTTACGACGGCGCGGACTTCGGCGGCGTCCGGGTGCACGACGGGGTGGTCGCCCGCAAGGCGGCCGGCCTGGTCGACGCCAGGGCGTTCGCCGTCGACGGGCACATCGTCGACGGCGGTTCGATGAGTAAGAAGGACTGGGCCCACGAGCTGGCCCACACCCTGGACCCGGAACCGGCCGTCGGCACGGACAACGGCGCCGGACTGTCCATCTCCAGCCCCCGCGACCGGGGTGAACAGTTCGCGGACGCCGCGGCCGACCAGGCCATGTCCAGATCCCTGCCCGTCCAGCGGGTCTCCGCCGAAGGGCAGCAGGCGACCGGCGCGGGACACCAGCACGGAGAGAAGTGCGACGACGGGCGGCACCGGCCCGCGGGCGGTGACCGTCCCGTGCAACGGGTGGCGACGGCGGAGGCAGCGGCACCAGGGCGTCAGGACGGGATCACGGCGGCGGTGCAGCGGGCTCCCGGCGGAACAGCCGCCACGGACGAGCGTGCCGAAGAGCGGCAGGGAGCCGAGGCGGCGCGCGGAGAGAGCCTGCAACTCCACGACCACCTGCGCAACGAGCTGCACTCGGGTGACGTGGAGCAACTCACCGCCTATGTGCGCCATCTGGCGCAGGAGGACCGGCCTGACATCTACCGGCTGCTGCTCCAGCGCTTGCACGACCGGAAGGCCGACGCCCAGGCCGCCGCCCTGCAGCAGGTCTGGAACGGGGCGGAGAAGGCGCGGTCGGCGCGACGCGTACCGGTGCCGAAGGACCTGCACTTCATCTGGCTGGGCAGCAAACCGAGCGAATCCGCCGTAGCCAACCTGAAGGAGTGGAAGGAGAACGCCGAGGAGAGCGACTGGACGCTGAACCTGTGGACCGACGGGAACAGCTCGGCGTTCAAGAGCCTCGAGAAGGATTTCGGGGGCCATCTGAAGCTGCGAACCGACAGCGACAAGTTCGTCAAGGAGAAGGCGGGCGAGGACAAGGCGCGCAGGAAGGAGAACTACGACCTCTACAAGAGCGCCAAGTCCAAGAAGGCCTACAACCTGTCCTCCGACATTCTTCGCTACACGGTGATGAAGGAGTACGGCGGTGTGTACATGGACATCGACGTGGCGCCCGGCTCCGTACAGCTCACGGCGGCCCCCGAGGTGCTGATGCGCAGCGAGGAGATTCCCCTTCTCGCCCCACGGCTGCGCGACAAGAGCAGTGTCAACAAAGAACTGGACCGAAAGAACCCGGATCAGGACCCGACGCAGGGAGAATTGGAGGAGGCGGCTACGGGCCGATACCGCAAGGGTGTTCTGGGTAACAACTTCATCCTTGCCCCAGGCTCGGAATTCATGAGTGAGCTACTTGAGAAGCTTCCGAAACACTTTGCCGACCTGAAGGAGAAGTACGGAGACAAGGTCATAGATGGTGACCTTCCGAGTTTCGCCCCCGATATTTCGGGTCCCGCCTTCGTGGAGAAGGTCCTCAAGCTTTACACCGGGCAGCACCACCGGGTCATGGAGCAGCCACACAGCACTGCCGAGGCGCCTGAGGTGGCCATCAGCGCGACCGAGTTCCAGTCGCTCTTCCCGCCGGAGGCCCTGGAGTTCTGGAAGTCGCTGGGCTGGGTGACCCCGGAGAGTGAGCGGCAGCTCGACGGCGTACCCGGTCTGAGCAGGACGCAGTCGCTGCTACGCGCCCTGAAGATGAAGAAGTGATTCCCTGGCGCGGCGGACGGGCGCAGTGCCGGTTCGGGGCCCGGCAGGGGGCGGGGGCGAGCGCCTCCCGCCCCCGCGCCGTCGCATTCCGCACATGCCCGTGATCGAGTTCGCCGCGCCTCCTGACGGTGCCAAGCCGCTGATCAGCGCATATGTGCCAGTGACCGCTGGCGCGATGTGAGGGCGGGGTGAAACGTACTTACCGGCGGGTACCCAAAAGCGCTGGGTGGCCGTACGCTCACGCTCATGACGGAGACGCAGGCCACCGGTGCGCGCACCGGCACCAACCCCCTCGCCCCGGCCCCCCAGGGGACCCGCACCGCGGCCGACGTGGTGACTCCCCAGGTGGTCGCGCAGCTCACCCGTGACGTGGTGGGCTCCGGGCGGACCGCCAACCACGCCCCGTTCACCGGCGAGAAGCTGGCCGACCTGCCGGAGTCGACCCCCGAGGACGTCGCGGACGCCTTCGAGCGGGCCCGTGCAGCGCAGGAGGCGTGGGCCGCCACCCCGGTCGCCCGCCGCGCCGCCGTGCTGCTGCGCTTCCACGACCTGGTGCTGGCCCGCCAGGCCGAGGTGCTCGACCTCATCCAGGTGGAGACCGGCAAGGCCCGGCTGCACGCCCACGAGGAGGTGCAGGCGGTCGCGCTGGCCGCCCGGCACTACGGCCGCAAGGCCCCCTCGTACCTGCGGCCCAAGCGGCACACCGGCGCCGTCCCCGTCCTGACGAAGATCACCGAGCTGCGCCAGCCGCGCGGGGTCGTCGGCCAGATCGTGCCGTGGAACTACCCCTTCGAACTCTCCGTCGGCGACGCCCTCCCGGCCTTCGTCTCCGGCAACGCCGTCGTGATGAAGCCCGACACCGAGACGGCGCTGACCGCCCTGTGGGGCCGTGACCTGCTCATCGAGGCGGGGCTGCCCGCCGAGGTGTTCCAGGTGGTCATCGGCGAGGGCCAGGTCGTCGGCACCGAGGTGGTCCGGCACGCCGACTACGTCTCGTTCACCGGCTCCACCATCACCGGCAAGATCGTCGCCCAGCGCGCCGCCGCCCGGCTGATCGGCTGCTCGCTGGAGCTGGGCGGCAAGAACGCCATGCTGGTGCTGGAGGACGCCGACATCGAGAAGGCCGCCGCCGGAGCCGTCCGCGCCTGCTTCTCCTCCGCCGGGCAGCTCTGCATCTCCATCGAGCGGCTGCTGGTCCACGAGTCGGTCGCCGACGCCTTCCTGGAGCGGTTCACCGCCCTCACCAAGGCGATGCGGCTCGGCAACTCCCTCGCCTACGGCGCCGACATGGGCTCACTCGCCGGTGAGCGCCAGTTCGAGGCGGTCCGCGGCCACGTCGAGGAGGCCGTCGCCAAGGGCGCCAAGGTCCTGGCCGGCGGGCAGCCCCGGCCGGACATCGGCCCGTACTTCTTCGAGCCGACCATCCTGGACGGCGTCGAGGAGGCCATGGCGGTCTGCAACGACGAGACCTTCGGCCCGGTCGTCTCCGTCTACCGCTTCCGCGACGAGGAGGAGGCGATCACCCGCGCCAACGCCACCTCGTTCGGCCTCAACTCCAGCGTCTGGACCAAGGACGGCCGCCGCGGCCGGGCGATCGCCGCCCGCCTGCGCACCGGCACCGTCAACGTCAACGAGGCGTACGCCTCCGCCTACGGCTCGGTGCAGGCGCCGATGGGCGGCATGAAGGAGTCCGGGATCGGGCGCCGGCACGGGTCCGAGGGCATCCTCAAGTACACCGAGCCGCAGACCGTCGCCCACCAGCGGCTGCTGCCGATGGCCCCGTCGTTCGGCATGGACGACGCCAAGTACGCCGAGTTCATGACCCGCAGCCTGCGCGCCATGAAGCTCTTCCGCCTGCGCTGATCCACCCCGGCGCCGGGCCGGCCCACCCGCCCGGCGCCCGCACCACCCCGCCGCACGCGGGGACCCGCGACCCGGCACGGGACGGCCGGAGGGGTCCCGCGCGCCGGCCGGCCGCGCCCGTACGAACCGAGGAGTGCCCATGTCACAGGAGAGCTCTGCCCAGAGCCGGGACGTCACCCCCGAGCCCGCCGCGGCGGCGCCCCCGACGGACGGGGAAGGGTACGACTACGACGTGCTGATCGTCGGCTCCGGCTTCGGCGGGGCCGTCTCCGCGCTCCGGCTGACCGAGAAGGGGTACCGCGTCGGCGTCCTGGAGGCCGGGCGCCGCTTCACCCGCGCCACCCTGCCGCGCAACTCCTGGGACCTGAAGAACTACCTGTGGGCCCCGGCGCTGGGCCTCTTCGGCATCCAGCGCATCCACCTGCTCGGCAACGTCATGGTGCTGGCCGGCGCGGGCGTCGGCGGCGGCTCCCTCAACTACGCCAACACCCTGTACGTGCCGCCGAAGCCCTTCTTCACCGACCCCCAGTGGGGCGCCATCACCGACTGGCAGGACGAGCTGAAGCCGTACTACGAACAGGCGCAGAAGATGCTCGGCGTGCGGCTCAACCCGACCACCACCCCCTCCGACGTCCACCTCAAGGCGGCCGCCGAGAAGATGGGCGTCGGCGACACCTTCCACATGGCGCCCGTCGGGGTCTTCTTCGGCGACGGCAAGGACGCGACGGGGGAGAGCCGCGCCAAGCCCGGCGAGGAGGTCCCCGACCCGTACTTCGGCGGGGCCGGGCCCTCGCGGCGGGCGTGCAGCGAGTGCGGCGAGTGCATGACGGGCTGCCGGCACGGCGCCAAGAACACCCTCAACGAGAACTACCTGTATCTCGCCGAGAAGGCCGGGGCCACCATCCACCCGATGACCTCCGTGGTCGCCGTCACCGAAGACTCGCGCGGCGGCTTCGCCGTCCGCACCCTGCCCACCAACGCCAAGCGCAAGGGCCGCGGCCGCACCTTCACCGCCCGCCGCGTCGTGCTGGCCGCCGGCACCTACGGCACCCAGACGCTGCTGCACCGGATGAAGGACACCGGGCTGCTCCCGCACCTCTCCGACAAGCTCGGCACCCTCACCCGCACCAACTCCGAGGGCCTGGTCGGCGCGCAGACCACCGACCGCCGCTACCGCAAGGCGCACGGCGCGGAGAAGGCCGACTTCACCAAGGGCGTCGCCATCACCTCCTCGGTGCACCCCAACGACTCCACCCACATCGAGCCGGTCCGCTACGGCAAGAAGTCCAACGCCATGGGCGGCCTCACCATCCTCCAGGTGCCGTACGCCGAGAACTCCTCGCGCGTCGCCGGCTTCCTCGCCAACTGCGCCAAGCACCCGCTGCTGGTGGTCCGTTCGCTCTCCAACCGCCGCTGGTCGGAGCGGACCATCATCGGCCTGGTCATGCAGACCCTGGACAACTCCCTGACCACCTACCGCAAGCCGAAGGGGATCGGCAAGGGCCTGCTCACCGCCCGCCAGGGCCACGGCGCGCCCAACCCGACGCAGATCAAGGAGGCCGGGGAGGCCGCCACCGCCATCGCCGCCGAGATCAACGGCTTCGCCGGCTCCAACATCGGCGAGCTGATGGGCACCCCGCTCACCGCCCACTTCCTGGGCGGCTGCCCCATCGGCGCCACCGCCGACGAGGGCGTCATCGACCCGTACCACCGGCTCTACGGCCACCCCGGCATCACCGTGGTCGACGGCTCCGCGGTCTCCGCCAACCTCGGCGTCAACCCCTCGCTGACCATCACCGCCCAGGCCGAACGCGCCGCCTCGCTCTGGCCCAACAAGGGCGAGGCCGACCCGCGCCCCGCCCAGGGCCACCCCTACGAGCGGATCGCGCCCGTCGCGCCGGTCCGCCCGGCGGTCCCCGCCAAGGCGTTCGCCGCGCTCGACCTGCCCTTCCTCGGGATGCCCGCGATGCCGCCGAAGCAGCGGCCCGCCGACGCGCCGGCCCGGCCGGGCGAGGGCGCGTAACTCCCGGGCCTGTCCGGGCCGTTCCGGAAACGACGAAGGACCTGCGCCCCCCTCCGAGCGCAGGTCCTCCGCTGTGTGCACGCCTTCCCCCGCACGGCCCCGGCACGTCGCCGGAACCGTGCGAGGTGGATCAGGCGGCGGTGCCGACGCCGCCGCGACGGCGGACGGCGAAGACGACGCCGGTGCCCGCGAGGACGGTCACGCCGCCCACGAGGCCGATGACCGGCAGCATCGAACCGGCGCCGGTCTCGGCCAGCTGGCCGGTCGGCTCCAGGGTCTTCTTCTCCTCGATGGGCTTGAGGCCGCCCTGCGGCTTCTTGCCCTCGTTCTCCTTGGCGTCACCCGGCTTCGGGGTGGCGCTCGCGCCGATCACAGTGAAGCCGTACTCGGCGTAGGCGTTGGCGAAGCAGTCGGCGTCCTCGTCCAGGTAGCCGCCGAAGCCGATGGCGTAGCCCTCGCCGAGCGGGGCGTCCTTGGAGAGGGTCATCTTCAGCTTGATGTCGATGGTCTGACCGGCCTTGAGGGTGGTCTCACCGAAGGCGACACCGATGCCGGCCTCCTTGTAGAAGGAGATCCACTGCTGCGACTCGGGGTCGTAGAACGCCAGGTCGACGTGGCTGAGGAGACCGTCCTCCATCCAGAAGTCGTCGTCGTTCATGATGGCGGCGCCCCACTCGACCGACTCCAGCGTGTTCTTGCCGGAGTTGGCGGCGCTCAGCTTGAACTCGTGGGTCGAGCCGGCGCGGACCTGGCCGGGCAGGCCGGAGACGGCGACGGTCAGGTCGGAGGCCAGGTCGTTCCCGTCCTCGTCGACGCAGTCCCAGGGACCCTCCTCGTCGTCCTCGTCGTCGGACGGGGACGGCGACGGCTCGCTGCTCTCGGTCGGCTCCTCGGTGGGCTCGCCGCTCGGGTCCTCGGTGCCGGGGGTCTCCTCCTCGGGAGCCGAGTCGGTCGGGGCCGGCTCGCTCTCCTCCGGGGCGGTGGTCGGCGGCTCGGCCGGCTCCTCGGGAGCCGTCGTCTCGCTCTCCGACGCGGTGGGCGCCGGGGTGGTCTCGCTGGTCTGGCCGTCCTGCTGTCCGTCCGTCGCGAAGGCGGCGGGGGCCGCGAGCAGCGCGACGGGGCTGATGACGGCGGTCGCTGCGGCGACGGCCATGGCACGGCGAAGCTTCATTCAGACCTCGTGTGTAGGCGTACCGCCTGGAGAGCGGTACGGAGGTGAAGGCGGCCGCCCGCCGCACAAAGCACGGAAGTGGCCGGTGTTTCGCATGGATGACCGTGCGCCCGCACGAATGGTTGTACGGAACTTCACAGAATTCTTACGCGGTCTGGCACATGCCCCGGGCAGTGTCCTGGTTGCCGCACCTTGATCCCGTATTGCCCGGCGGGGCCGATGGGGCCGGCGAGAAAGGGGAGTTCCGGCCTCCGGACGCGCGAAGGGCCCCGCCGTGTCCTCGTCCTGGACGTGGCGGGGCCCTTCGATGCGGCACGGCGTCGTCGGGCGCCAGGGTGCCGGGCGGCGGCGCCGGGGGAGGGGAGCGGCGCCGGAAAGTCGTACGGAGGTGAGGGTGAGGCGGTGCCGGGCCCGCGCGGGGAGACGGGGCCCGAGACGACCGGTTCCGGGCGTCCCCGGAGCCGGCCGTTCAGGGGGTGACCGGACCGCTGTCCCCTGCCGTCCGGTCACGCTGGAGCGAGGTCCCACGACGTGCGGACAGGCGCCGCACGTCTCATCGCTCCAGTGAAAGCCACGCGTGGTTCTTGCTGGCCCGCCCCTGGCTGGCACGGACACCGGGACCAACGAAGCCCGGCGCCCGGCGGTCACGCGCCGTACGGGTGAGAAGCGATGCGAACTCAGGTGCGGGGCCCTGGCGCACGCCCTCAGACCCGGCCCCGGGAGAGCTCCAGCAGCGTCATGGCGAGCGAGGTGCCGGGGGCGCCGAGGGCGTCCCGGTAGTGGCTGAGGACCTCCATCTCACGCGAGAGGTTGACGCGGCGGCCGCCCGAGGAGATCCGCGCCTCCTGGATGACGGCGGAGACCGCGATCCGCTCCTGGACCAGGCCGATGATCCGGTCGTCCAGCGCGTCGATCCGCTCCCGCGCCCCGCCGATCAGCTCGGCCGCCTCGGGGGTGCGGGCACCGGTGCGTTCGGCGGGCCGGTCAGTGGCGGTGGCGGCGGTGGTGGCGGTCGTGGTGGTGGTCATGAGGTGGGCTCCTGCTCCGTCGGGGCCGGTCCGGGTGGGGCCGGCGGTGTGGGGCGGGCGGGGAGCACCGGGTGCGAGAGGTCCGGGAAACGGAAGGCGCCCCGGGCCGTTCGGCCCGGGGCGCCCTCGCACGCTTGTCAGTGGATCAAGCAGCACGACCATGGCAGCCGGCGGGCCGGGTGCCATAGGTAAAGAGGAAGCTCAGGTGCTGGATCACGAGGCCAGTATGCACCCGCCGCCCGGCCCCGGGGCCAACCCGGCCGGATGGTGAGACGGCCCACACGCCCGGGGCGGCCCGCGCCCGAACTGGCCGACGCGGCCGCCGGACCCGGCGCGGAGCGCGTTCCTCCGCGGGGACGAGACGGAATGAAGCGGACCGGGGCCCCGTTAGAATCAGTGGACATCCACCCCCTGTGATCAGCCCATGAATCACCCGATCACCCGCCGGAAGGCCGCCGCAGTGCCCTCAGCGTCCCCCGCGTCGCCCGCCGCAGCCGAGACCGTCCTGGTCGTCGACTTCGGCGCGCAGTACGCCCAGCTCATCGCCCGCCGCGTCCGTGAGGCCCGCGTCTACAGCGAGATCGTGCCCAGCACGATGCCCGTCTCGGAGATGCTCGCCAAGAACCCGGCGGCCATCATCCTCTCCGGCGGCCCCTCCTCGGTGTACGCGGAGCACGCCCCCACCCTGGACCGCGCGCTCTTCGAGGCCGGAGTCCCGGTCTTCGGCATGTGCTACGGCTTCCAGCTGATGGCGCAGACCCTCGGCGGCACCGTCGACAACAGCGGCGCCCGCGAGTACGGCCGTACCGAGCTGACCGTCTCCAAGTCCGGCTCCACGCTCTTCGAGGGCACCCCCGACGAGCAGTCGGTGTGGATGTCCCACGGCGACGCCTGCTCGGCCGCGCCCGAGGGCTTCGCCGTGACCGCCTCCACCGCCGTGGTCCCGGTCGCCGCCTTCGAGAACGACGAGAAGAAGCTCTACGGCGTCCAGTACCACCCCGAGGTGATGCACTCCACCCACGGCCAGCAGGTGCTGGAGCACTTCCTGTACCGGGGCGCGGGGCTCTCCCCGACCTGGACCATGGGCAACGTCATCGAGGAGCAGGTCGCCGAGATCCGCGCCCGGGTCGGCACCAAGCGCGCCATCTGCGGCCTCTCCGGCGGTGTGGACTCCGCGGTCGCCGCGGCTCTCGTCCAGAAGGCCATCGGCACCCAGCTGACCTGCGTCTACGTCGACCACGGCCTGATGCGCAAGGGCGAGACCGAGCAGGTCGAGAAGGACTTCGTCGCCGCCACCGGCGTCCAGCTCAAGGTGGTCGACGCCGAGGAGCGCTTCCTGACCGCGCTCGCCGGGGTCAGCGACCCCGAGCAGAAGCGCAAGATCATCGGCCGGGAGTTCATCCGCGTCTTCGAGCAGGCGCAGGCCGAGATCGTCGCCGAGGCCGCCGGTGAGGGCGAGGACGTCGCCTTCCTGGTCCAGGGCACCCTCTACCCGGACGTGGTCGAGTCCGGCGGCGGCACCGGCACCGCCAACATCAAGTCCCACCACAACGTGGGTGGCCTCCCCGACGACATCGAGTTCGAGCTCGTCGAGCCGCTGCGCATGCTGTTCAAGGACGAGGTCCGCATGGTCGGCCAGGAGCTGGGCCTGCCCGAGGAGATCGTCCAGCGCCAGCCCTTCCCCGGGCCCGGCCTCGGCATCCGCATCGTCGGCGAGGTCACCAAGGACCGGCTCGACCTGCTGCGCGACGCCGACGCCATCGCCCGCGAGGAGCTGACCGCGGCCGGGCTCGACCGCGACATCTGGCAGTGCCCCGTCGTGCTCCTCGCCGACGTGCGCTCGGTCGGCGTCCAGGGCGACGGGCGGACCTACGGTCACCCGATCGTGCTGCGGCCCGTCTCCTCCGAGGACGCCATGACGGCCGACTGGACGCGGATGCCGTACGACGTGCTGGCGCGGATCTCCACCCGGATCACCAACGAGGTGGCCGAGGTCAACCGGGTCGTGCTCGATGTGACGAGCAAGCCGCCGGGGACCATCGAGTGGGAGTGAGCCTGACGGCTCAGGGTTGACGCCGGGTGCCGTTGTGTCCCCTTGCCGGGGGTGCGGCGGCATCTGGCGTTTCCGGGGGTACCCCTCGTTGCCGGATGTGCGTGCGCGCCGTGGGGGCGCGCGTCACTGATGGCCTCAAGCGCCGGCCGGGCTGGAAGGTGTGGCCTCAAGCGCCGGCCGGGCTGGAAGGTGTGGCCTCAAGCGCCGGCCGGGCTGGGATCCCGGCGCTCGCTTCGTCGCAGGTCAGCGGCGTGCTTGTGGGTGTGTGCGTGCCCGGGAGGTCCCTGCGCGCCCCTGATGTGCCCCGGACCCCGCCCATACGGCACAATTTGCAGTCACCGCGCGGAAGTTGGCGGGGCCCTGTACGGGCCCGGGACCGGCGCGCGCCGAGGGTGCCGTACGGCACCGGGACCAGCGTGGACGACGGGGAAGGCGGGCATGGACCGTGGCGGGGCGAGAGGCCGGTAACACGGCGGACGACACCAGCGGGGCCGGCGTGACGCCCGCCCCGGGCCACCCCACGGACGAGGCCCCGCCGCCCGTACCGCACCAGGCCGGAGCCCCCGACGACAAGCCCGCGCCCGGGGAGCCGGCCGATGAGGCGGAGCAGGCCGACGCCCCGCACCCGCACACCTGCACGTGCCCGGTCTGCCCGCGCGGCACCCGGGCCGCCCACCGGGAGGCGCAGGCCGCCTTCCGGGCCCGGCGCGACGCGCTGGCGGCGGGCGAGGGGCTGCCCGCCGCCGTCTCGTACTCGGCCGGAGCCTCCCGCCAGTGGATCTCCGACGAGCTGACGCAGGCGGCCCGCGAGGTCGGCGCCCGCGCCCGGGCCGAGGCCGAGGGGTGGTACGTGCTGCTGTGGCGGCGCACCGTGTACGTCGTCTGGGGCACGGTCGCCGCGCTCTTCCTCGGCCAGGTCGCCACCGCCTTCACCGCCGGGTGGACCGCCGCCCGTACGGCCGGACTGCTCGCCGCCCTCCTCGGCGGCGGGCTGCTCACCGGCGCCGCCCACCTCCACGGGCGGCGCGGCGGCGTCCTCGCCCCCGTGATCGGCGAGGACAACCGGCTCTCCACCTCCCGCGCGGTCGCGGCGTTCTGGGTGCTGCTCACCGCGTACGCCGTCCTCGTCCTGGCCGGGCGGCTCGCCTTCGCCTCCGGTGACGGGGAGCGCGACACGCTCCTCGCCGGGCTCGACCTCGCCCGGGGCGCGGGGCTGGTCACCGTGCTCGCCGTGACCTGCGCGGTGGCCGTCGTGGTCCGGCGCGTGGTCGCCGTACGCGTCCAGGGGCAGCGGCTCCAGAAGGCGCAGGCGCCCCGGCCGCGCGCCGCCGACCTGCTCACCGACGACAACGGCCGCGCCCACTTCGCCGACACCCAGTACGTCCTGGTCAGCGCGGTCGCCGTGGTCTACGCGCTGGTCCGCCTGGCCCGCCGCCCCGACCAACTGCCCGACCTCCCCTGGGGCCTGGCGCTGCTCGTCCTCGTCTCCGCCGCGACCTACCTGGCAAGCAAGTACGCCGAGGGGTCCCGGCCGGTCATCCACGCCGTGGTGCGCGCCCGCGAGGCCGGCGACCTGGACGGGCCGATCCGCACCGGCGACGACATCGAGATCCGCGGCGCCGGATTCCTGCCGCCGAGCGCCCGCACCCCGGACCGGCTCGCGCGGATGGTCGTCCGCATAGGGGCCGTCCACGTCCACGTCCCGCTGGTGCCGGTGCCCGGCGGCTTCACCAACCCCTCCGACACCACGCTGATCGTCCCGGTCCCGGTCGAGGTCGAGCCCGGCAAGGCCGAGGTGCAGCTGGTCTCGGCGGCGGGCGTGGAGACCAACAAGGTGACCATCGAGGTCGGCGACTGACCGCTCGCCGGCGGCCGTTACGGTGAGGGCGGCCCTCCGCGCCCGGCGGGGGAGCGTGCGACGCGGAGGTCTCCCACGATGACGACCACAACCGGTACGAGCAGCCGGCAGCCCCTGACCGTGGTGACCGGCGGCAGCCGGGGCATCGGCGCCGCCGTCTGCGCCCGCCTCGCCGCCGACGGCCACGATCTCGTCGTCGGCTACCGCTCCGACCGGGCCGCCGCCGAGGCCGTCGCCGAGCGGGTCCGCGCCGCCGGGCGCCGCGCGCTCGCCGTCGCCGTGGACACCGCCGACGCCGCCTCCGTGGACGCCCTCTTCGACGAGGCCGCCACCCTCGGCACCGTCACCGGCCTGGTCAACAACGCCGGGATGAGCGGCCCCGTCGGCCGCCTCGCCGACGCCGACCCGGCCGGACTCTCCCGCGCCCTGGACGTCAACGTCCTCGGCTACCTCCTCTGCGCCCGCCGCGCCGTCCGCGACCTGGCCGCCTCCGGCGGCGGCGCCCTCGTCAACATCTCGTCCGCCGCCGCCACCCTCGGCAGCCCCGGCGAGTACGTCCACTACGCCGCCGCCAAGGCCGCCGTCGACACCCTCACCGTCGGCCTCGCCAAGGAGGTCGCCGAGGACGGCATCCGCGTCAACTGCGTGGCCCCCGGCGTCATCTGGACCGAGTTCCACGCCGATCCCGAGCGGCCCGCCAAGCAGGCGCCGGGGATTCCGCTGGGCCGCGCGGGCCAGCCCGAGGAGATCGCCGCCGCCGTCTCCTGGCTCCTTACGGCCGACGCCTCGTACACCACGGGCGCCGTCCTCCGCGTCGCCGGGGGCCGCTGACTCCCCGTCCGCCACGCGGGTACGTATGGTCGGAGCCCGGAACGGGCAGGGGCGCCGACGACCCCCGCACCCCGCTGCGACCTGAAAGGCGGCCGACCAGCCATGGCCCACGGAACCCTGCTCGAACAGCCCGGGGGCCTCGGCCCCCGGCGCGGCGTCCGCGCCACCCTGCGCCGGTACGCCCTGCTGCCGCTGCGCGTCTTCCTCGGCATCACCTTCACCTACGCCGGCCTCGACAAACTCACCGACTCCGCCTTCCTCTCCGCCTCCGGCCCCGGCTCCCTCGGCGAACTCCTCGACAACGTCCGCCCCACCGCCGGCGCCCCCTTCCTCATCGACCTCGCCCAGCACAGCCCCACCGCCTTCGGCTACGCCCTGGCCATCGGCGAACTCCTCGTCGGCCTCGCCACCCTGCTCGGCCTCTGGGCCCGCGTCGCCGCCACCGGCGGCGCCCTCATCTCCCTCGTCCTGTGGCTCACCGTCAGCTGGTCGGCCACCCCGTACTACTACGGCAACGACCTGGCCTACCTGATGGCCTGGCTCCCCCTGATCCTGGCCGGCGCGGAACACTTCTCGGCGGACAACGCACTGCGACTGCGACGCCGGAGGGGGCTGGACATGGGGTTGGGGGTGGGGGACTGAGTCACCCCAGGTAGGGCGCGTCCCGCCCTTCCAGGAAGTGGCTCAGCCGCAGCCGCTGTGTCGGGTGCATCTCCAGCGCGTCCAGGTCGGCGGGGGTCACCCACCGCAGCGCCAGCGACTCGTCCGAGACGGTCAGGGTGCCGCCCACGAGGCGGGCCCGGAAGCAGACGTTGAACTGGCGGCGTACCTCTCCGTCCGGGTACGCGATGACGTGACGCGGGTCGGTGTACGTGCCGACGAGGCCGGTGATCTCCACGTCGAGGCCGGTCTCCTCCTTGACCTCGCGGACGGCGGTTCCGGGGAGGGTGTCGGACAGCTCCATGCCGCCGCCGGGCAGGGCCCAGAGCCCCGAGTCCGCCCGGCGCTGCATCAGGACGCGGCCCTGATCGTCGGTGACGACGGCGGAGGCGGCGACGACCAGGCTGTTGGGCTGGGGGGCTTGGGGGTCGTCGTAGTACTCGGTGCGGGTCATCGCCCCTGCTGGTCGGGCACCCGGCTGTACCGCTCCAGCGTCGCCTTCGCTGTCGAGGTGTCCAGGAGCCGCAGCTCCCACGGACCGGTGTTGACGTCGAAATCCTTGCCGAATCCGACCCACTTCCCGGCCATGCGACGGCCGGTGGGCTCGACGAGGAGCTGTATGGCGCCGTGGTAGCGGGCGCCCTGGTAGTAGCCGTCGGGGGCGGTCTGCTCGGTCCAGGTTCCGGTGGCCACGTTGCGGTCGACGGTCAGGTCCAGGGAGAGCGGGGAGCCCGGGTTGGTGGAGGCGCCGCTGAGGCTCTGGGCTGTGAGGCGGTTCCCGTGCTGGAGCAGGACCACGTGATGGGCGGCGGTGAAGGACTGCTCGCGGCTGGAGGAGAAGAACTCGTAGCGGGAGAGCCAGATTCCGGAGTGGTTCTCCTCGGCTGTTCGCGTCGAGGCCCGGCTGTCCCTCTCGGCTCCCGCGACGCCGGGTGCTCCCGCGTCCATGCCATGTCCTCCAGAACCGTCCCCGTGCACCCTGGCCTTGGGTACGGGAAGGGCGAACCCGAGGGACTCCAGGGGTCGCCCGGTGACCTTCTCCAGGGCTCGGGCGTACACGGGGCGAGGTGCTCGGCTCACGCCGGACTCCCACCGCTGGACGAGCCGCTTGCTGGCGTCGTTGGGCTCCCGCAGTTCGTTCCCGGCCTGCCGCAACGCCTTCGCCAGGTCGTCCTGCGACATGCGTAAGCCGATGCGGACGGCGCGGAGAACATCGTTCGGGGCCTGCTGCACGCTCTCTGTCATGGGCTCACGATAGGGCCAGGAGGGCGATGATGACGCCTCTTTGACGCCCTTCGTATGACGCCGGTTCGACGCCTTCGATGTCGTCGCGACGGCAGGCGGCGGCGGACGACGATGAAGCCCGCACGAAGCGGATTTCGGGAATCAGACGGAGCTGGTTCCCCGACCAGAAGAAGGGCCTCGCCATGACGGAACCCCGCACCTACCCGTCACCCTCGGTGGAACTCCCCATCGACCCCTGGCTGCTCGAAGGCACCCGTGCCGCCCACTGCAAGGTCTGCACCGCCCTGGCCAGTGAGCGGGAGGAGGCGTTGGCGTACGGCGACCGGAGCAAGGCGTACGAGGTCAGTCGGGAGATCCGGAATCATCGGCACGTCAGCACCCCTTGACCTCTTCGCCCGTCCTGCGGCGGCGCCGCCTGCGGAGCAGGTGGCCGAACACCCCCACCGCTGCCGCCAGCCACAACCCCCCGCAGACCAGCGGGAACAGGACCCACCACGGGATCGACCAGGCCGACAACGCGTCGCCGGTGTACAGGACCGCTGCGGTGATCAGGACGAGGCCGGCGAGGAGGCGGCCGGGCTGGGGCTCATGGCGTAGCACGGATGACCTCCGTCAGGCCGAAGCCTGTTTCGACGTGGACGGTGAGGAGGCCGCCTTCCGGGGCGCGGTAGGTGGCCTTGCGGGTGACGTCGTTGCCGACGGTGAAGCCGTCGGTCCGGTCCCCGGGGAGGTGGACGGTGCCGACGCCGGAGTCGGCGCGGAGGTCGACCGTGGTGGTGCGGGGGAGCAGGACGCGCAGGTGGCCGGTGGCGACGCGGGCCCGGACCGAGGCGCGTTCGCCCTTCGGGACGGTGACCTCGCTGAGGTCGAGGGTGGCGTCGCCGGTGCCGATGCGGTAGTCGGGGCGGAGGGCGGCCGTGTCGGCGGGGCGCCAGGTCAGCGAGGACCAGCCGGTGGTGGCGTCGGCGGGGAGGTTGGCGGCGCCGGCCAGGGCGACGGCGGTGAGGACGGCGAGGAAGACCGTGCCCAGCCCGGTCCGGCCGAGGAAGGCACTGACCGCGATGCCCAGGCCGAGGACGCCGAGGGCGACGGCCAGGCCGGTCTGGAGGGCGGGCCCGAGCGGCTGGGTGTCCCAGTCGGCGAGGGCGGTGAGGGTGCCCGCCGCCCCGGCCAGCAGGAAGGTGAGGAAGCCCAGGGAGCGGGGGCGGCGCGGGCGTCCGGACAGGGTGTCGGCCGGGCGGCGGCCGGGGGTGCGGGCCCGGGTGCTGGTGGCGCCGCCGGTGTCGTCGCCGAGGGCGGCCGGGCCCCAGAGGTAGCCGGTGGAGCCTTCGTGGGTGCCGTCCTTGAGGATCGGGCCGCGCCACCAGGACTCGGGCCCGTCCGGGACCGGCGGCGCCTTCGGCTCGGGCGGCATGCCCTCCGGCGCGCTCTCCCCCTGCTCCGGCCGGGCCCTGGACCAGCGGGCGGCCCCGGCGAGCAGCAGCCCCAGCAGCACGGCGAACCAGAGGAGCTTGCCGTTGTTGATGACCGAGAGCAGCAGCCCGCAGCCGACCAGGGCGAAGAGGACAGCGGTGAGCGCGGGCCCGTCGACCCGCCCGGAGAGCAGCCGGCGCGCCTCGTTCTCCTCCTCGCCCTCGTACGGCACCAGCAGCCACGCGAAGCCGTAGAAGAGGAGGCCGATGCCGCCGGTCGCGGAGAGGACGACGAGGCAGATGCGGAAGATCAGCGGGTCGAGGCCGTAGTGGAGGCCGAGCCCCGCGCAGACGCCGCCGATCTTGCGGTGGCGCCGGTCGCGGCGGAAGCCGGGGGGCCGCTCCTCGACGGGCGGCTCGGGGGCGGGCGGGGCACCGGTGGCTCCGGCGGGCGGCGGGGTCATGGCTCCATGGTGACGGGGCGCGCGGCGTGCGGGCAGCCGGTACGACCCTGGGCAGACCCTGAAATCGACCCCGAGAGCCGGACCGGGGGCGTCCTCGGGGACAACCCTGATGCCCCTGGCCGCGCGCCCGTGTGACGATCGGTCCATGCCGGACGCCGCAGCAGGGACCATCGAGCAGGAGCGGGAGCCGCGCAAGCTCTACCGCAGCAGCGACGGCCGCTGGCTGGGCGGGGTGGCGCGCGGTCTCGCCGGCCACCTCGGCCTGCCCGTTTTCTGGGTCCGGCTCGCCTTCGTCGCCCTCTTCGTCGCCAACGGCCTGGGCGCGCTGCTCTACGCCGCGTTCTGGTCCTTCGTCCCGCTGGGGGTCGGCGGGCTCTCGCCGCAGCCGCCGAGCGCGCCCGCCAAGGCCGACCGGGGGCAGCTGGTCGCCCTGCTGGCGCTGCTGGTCGCCTCCATGGTCTTCGTCGCCTCGGTCGACCTCAACGGCACCGCCCGCGCCTACCTCTTCCCCGCCCTGCTGGTCGGCGCCGGTGTCGCCGTCGTGTGGCGGCAGGCCGACAACGCCCGGCGCGCCCGCTGGGCCGAGGCCGGGCGCAGGCGGCGGAACCTGACGCTGGCCCGGTCGGCGGCGGGCGTGCTGCTGGTCGGGGCCGGGGTCTCGGGGATGTTCGTCATCCAGGGGTCGGCCGAGCACCTGGGGGCGGTGCTGCAGGCATCGCTCGCCGTGCTGGTCGGGGTGGCGCTGCTGGCCGGGCCGTGGCTGGTGCGGATGGCGCAGGACCTCGGGCAGGAGCGGCTGATGCGCATCCGCGCCCAGGAGCGGGCCGAGGTCGCCGCCCACGTCCACGACTCGGTGCTGCACACCCTCACCCTGATCCAGCGCAACGCCGACCGGCCCGCCGAGGTCCGCCGCCTGGCCCGCTCCCAGGAGCGCGAGCTGCGCAACTGGCTGCACCGCCCGGAGGGGTCGGGCCGCGCCGCCGAGGACGAGCCGGCGACGCTGGCCGAGGCGGTCAAGCGCACCGCCGCCGAGGTCGAGGACAAGCACGGCGTACCGCTGGAGGTCGTCCTGGTCGGCGACTGCCCGCTGGACGAGCCGCTGCCCGCGCTGATCCAGGCCGCGCGGGAGGCCATGGTGAACGCCGCCAAGTACGGTGGCGAGGGCGGCCCGGTGCAGGTGTTCGCGGAGGTCTCGGGCCCGGAGGTCTTCGTCTCCGTACGGGACCGGGGCCCCGGTTTCGACCTGGACGCGGTGCCCGCCGACCGGATGGGCGTCCGCGAGTCGATCATCGGCCGCATGGAACGCCACGGCGGCACCGCCCGGCTGCGCTCGGCGCCCGACGGCGGCACCGAGGTGGAGCTGGAGATGAAACGGACGACCTCGTGACGACAGGTGACGTCACGTGACGAAACGTGACGACACCTGACGACGGGTGCGGGCGGGCTGATGATGGGTGCAGGCGGGCTCCAGAGGGTGGCCGGGCCGAGAGAGAGGGCGACGAGATGAGTGACGAGACCACGGCCGGCGGCGGCGCGGGCGAGGACGGCGGACGGCGGGTACGGGTGGTCCTCGTCGACGACCACCGGATGTTCCGCACCGGCGTCCAGGCGGAGATCGGGCAGACCGAGGAGACCGGCGTCGAGGTGGTAGGCGAGGCCGACGACGTGGACCAGGCGGTCACCGTCATCACCGCGACCCGTCCGGAGGTCGTCCTGCTCGACGTGCACCTGCCGGGTGGCGGCGGCGTCGAGGTGCTGCGCCGCTGCGCCCCGCTGATGGGCGCCGCCGAGCGCCCGGTGCGCTTCCTCGCGCTCTCCGTCTCCGACGCCGCCGAGGACGTCATCGGCGTCATCCGCGGCGGCGCCCGCGGCTACGTCACCAAGAACATCACCGGCGCCGACCTGGTCGACTCCATCTTCCGGGTGCAGGACGGCGACGCCGTCTTCTCGCCCCGGCTGGCCGGGTTCGTGCTCGACGCCTTCGCCTCCACCGACGCCCCGCCGGTCGACGAGGACCTGGACCGGCTCACCCAGCGCGAGCGCGAGGTGCTGCGGCTGATCGCCCGGGGGTACGCGTACAAGGAGGTGGCCAAGCAGCTGTACATCTCGGTGAAGACGGTCGAGTCGCACGTCTCGGCGGTGCTGCGCAAGCTCCAGCTCTCCAACCGCCACGAGCTGACCCGCTGGGCGACCGCCCGCCGCCTGGTCTGACCCCGGGGGAGAGGGCGCGGCGGCCGGAGGGACCCGCCGCGCCGTTCGGCCGTGCTCCGGCGTGGTAGGTGACGGTATGTCCGGTACGCGGACCATAGTGGGCAGCTATGAGCACCACCGACACCGACCTGCCCCCGGACAGTCCGCACGGCCCGACGTCCGCCGAACCGCCCGGCGCCGACTCCCGGCCGGACGTCCCGGTCGTCGCCATCGGCGTGCTCGGCGTCCTGGGCGTCGTCCTGTGGGCGAGCCTCGGCAAGGGCTCGTTCAAGAGCTTCTCGGACTCCGCCCTGCCGTGGGTGCTGAAGAACTTCGAGTGGCTCTTCGTGATCGCCGCCGACGTCTTCCTGATCCTCTGCGTGATCCTCGCCTTCAGCCGCTTCGGCCGTATCAAGCTGGCCCGCGAGGGCGACGACGAACCGGAGTTCACCGACTTCGCCTGGGTCGCGATGATGTTCGCCGCCGGCATGGGCATCGGCCTCATCTTCTACGGCGTCGGCGAACCGGTCGCCCACTACCTGAGCCCGCCGCCCTCCACCGACGCCACCGCCGGCACCCCCGAGGCGGCCGGGCGGGCCCTGGAGTACTCGTTCTTCCACTGGACGCTGACCCCCTGGGCGATCTACGGCGTGGTCGGCCTCTCCCTCGCGTACACCACCTTCCGGCTGGGGCGCGGCAACCGGATCAGCGCGGTCTTCATCCCGCTCATCGGGGAACGCCTGGCCAACGGCGTCATCGGCCGCCTGCTCGACCTGCTCGCGGTCTTCGCCACCGTCTTCGGCACCGCCACCAGCCTCGGCATCGGTGCCCTGCAGATCGCCACCGGGCTCCAGCTGACGGCGGGGGTGGAGAACACCACCGGGCTCCAGCTGCTGATCATCGTGGTGCTCGGCGCCGCCTTCGTCATCTCCGCCTTCACCGGGCTGCACGGCGGGGTGAAGTGGCTCAGCTCGGTCAACCTGGTGATGGCCGCGCTGCTGATGCTCTTCATCTTCGTGGTCGGCCCGACTGTCTACATCCTCGACGCCATCCCCTCCAGCATCGGCGGGTACTTCAACGAGCTGATCTCGATGGCGACGCGCACCGGCGCCTTCACCGACAGCGAATGGCTCGGCCAGTGGACCATCTTCTACTGGGCGTGGTGGCTCTCCTGGGCGCCCTTCGTCGGCACCTTCATCGCCCGCATCTCCAAGGGCCGCAGCATCCGCGAGTTCCTCCTCGCCGTCCTGCTGATCCCCTCCGGCGCCTCCGCCGTCTGGTTCTGCGTGCTGGGCGGCACCGGCATCCGGCTGGACGAGACGGGCGTGGTCGACATGGCCGAGAAGGAGTCCGAGGGCACCGAGGCCACCCTCTTCTCGATGCTGGACGCGCTGCCGATCGGCCAGGTCACGTCCTGGTTCGCGATGGTCCTCATCATGATGTACTTCATCACCAGCGCCGACTCGGCCTCTCTGGTGATGGGGTCGCTGACCAGCCGGGGCGCCCTGCACCCCAGGGCCTGGCTCAACGTCACCTGGGGCGTCCTGATGGCCGCCGTCGCCGCCGCCCTGCTCATCGCCGGCGGCCTCGACTCCCTCCAGTCGGCCACCATCCTCGTCGCCCTCCCCTTCGTCGTCGTCATGCTGGGGCTGTGCTGGGCCACCGTCCGCGAACTCCGCGAGGACCCCGGCGCGGGGCCCCGCCGCCACCAGGCCCTGCACGGCCTGCGCGACGCCGTCCGCAAGATGATCGGCGAGGCCATGTCCGAGGGCCGGAACGACCCCACCGCCCACCCCCGCCTGCGCCGCGCCGCCCGCAGCCGCGCCCAGGGCGAGACCGGCCCGGCGGAGACCCCGGACCGGGGTACGGAGCGCGGCCCCGACCAGACACCCCCCGACAAGGAGTAGGCCGGGCCCGCCGCATGACGGGGAGTCCGGCCGGAAAGGACCCCCGCCATGCGGCACCACATCCTCACGGGCACCCCCGGAGCGGGCAAGACCACCGTCCTGCGCGCCCTCGCGTCCCGGGGCCACCGCACCGTCGCCGAGGCCGCCACCGACGTCATCGCCCGCGAACAGGCCCTGGGCGTCCCCGAACCCTGGATGGGCCCGGAGTTCATCGCCCGCGTCACCGCCGAACAGCGCGCCCGCCAGGAGGCGGCTGCCGGGGCACCCGGCCCCTGCTTCTTCGACCGCTCCCCGGTCTGCACCCACGCCCTCGCCACCTACCTCGGCCACCCCGTCCCACCCGCCCTCACCGCCGAACTGACCCGCCTCACCACCCCACCCGGCCTCTACGAGCCGTACGTGTTCCTCCTCCGCCCCCTCGGCTTCGTGGAACCCACCGCGGCCCGGCGCATCAGCTACGAGGACGCGCTCGCCTTCGAGCGGGTGCATGAGGAGAGTTACCGGCGGTTCGGGTTCCGCCTGGTCGAGGTCCCGGCGGCGGGGGTGGAGGAGCGGGTCGACCGGATTCTGGGGGTGGTGGGGGCGGGGGAGGACTCAGGCGGCGGCCCGCGACGGTGGTGGTAGGTTCTGCGGCCGAGAGCTGCCGAACAAGAGTCCAACGGGGGGAACTGTGCAGAAGACGGGACGGAAGAGGCCGGGCCGGACGACGGTACGGGTGGCGGTCGCGGCCGTGGCGGTGCTGCTCGGCGCCGGGTGCTCGGTGAACGTGAGCTCCGGCGGGTCGGTGGGCAAGGACGAGGTCGCGAAGCAGGCCAAGACCGCGCTGGGCGAGCAGGTCGGCCAGGAGCCCGACTCCGTCACCTGCGAGGACGACCTCAAGGCCGAGAAGGGCGCCACCGTACGCTGCCAGCTCGCCGCCGACGGCGAGCAGTACGGCGTGACGGTCACCGCCAAGTCGGTCACCGGCGGCACCGTCCAGATGGACTTCAAGGTCGACGACGCCCCGGGCGGCTGATCCGGGCGCGGGTCCCGGGTGTCGCGGCAGCGCCCCGGGACCCGCGCCCCGGCGCCCGCGTCACACGGGCAGCGCGTGCAGTTTCTTGCCGTGCAGGGCGAAGACCCGCTTGCCGTCGGTGGCGACCAGCCAGGCGTGGTAGTCGCCCGTGCCGTCGTTGAAGGTCCAGCGCAGCTCGCCGGTGGCCGCGTCGAGCGCGGCCACGCCGCCGTCCTTGTCGAGGTCGGTGGCGACGCAGAGGAGCTTGCCCGCCTTCACGTACTGCCGGGGCACCTGGAACCCCGCCTCGGCGAGCGCCTTCGACTGCCAGATCTCCTTGCCGGTGGCCGGGTCCAGGGCGCGTACCGTGCGGGCGCTGTCGGCGATGTGGAGGACGCCGTCGACCACGGCGGGCTCCTTGAAGGTGGTGAGGTGGGCGGCCTTCACCGTCCACTTGCGGGCGCCGTCGGCCAGGGCGTACGCGTGGAGCCGGTCGCCCTGGGGGACGATCACCAGCTCCTCGTGGACGGTGAAGAAGCCGTAGTTGGTCTTCTCCGTCTTCTGCGTCCACACCTGGCGCCCGCTGCCGGTGTCGCGCACGGTGAGGTTCTTCTTGAAGTCGGTGTAGACGAGGTGGCGGCCCTGGACGGCGGCGTGGATGCCGTTCTGCTCGGTGCCGAGGTCGCGCCGCTCACTCCAGACGATCTTCCCCGAGCCGGCGTCGAGGGCGGCGATCAGGTTGGTGTGCGAGGAGTTGTCCTTCTCCAGGATCTCGGCGACCACGTACACCTGCCGCGCGTCCACCGCGATCGGCCTCGGCTGGCGGTACTCCTTGCCGAGCCGGCCCTGCCAGGTCTCCTTGCCGCTCGCCGGGTCGTAGCCGGAGACCGTGCCGTCGTACTTGCCGCTCGCCAGGTACAGCGTGCCGTCGCCGAGCAGCAGCGGGGCGCCGGGGGCCACGCCGTCCGGCAGCGACCAGCGCTCCTCGCCGGTGGCGGCGTCCCGGGCGGAGAGCGGCGAGCCACTGGCGATCACCATGCCCGCCACGGCGACGAGTTCGTCGTTGTCCCCGTAGGTCTCGGCCGGGACCGACTGGCTCCACAGGGCCTTCGGCGCCTTCCCGTCCTCCCCGCCGCCTTCGCCGGCCGACGGCTCGCCGCTCCCGGCCGGCTTGTCGCCCCTGGCCGCCGGATCGTCGACGTCGTCCTCACGGCACCCGGCCGCCCCCGCCCCCAGCGCCGCCAGCGCCAGACCGCTCCCGGCCAGCCGCAGCACCCGCCGTCTGGAAGCCCCGCCCACCGTCGTCTTCGCCATCGTGCCGTCCCCCTGTGGTGACTTGTGTCCGGAATCCCGCTTGCGCCGAGGAACCTAGGCCGTGCGGGGAGGGTCGCGGAAGGTGGTGCGGCCCAACCGGGACGACATCGTGAACGGGCCGGTACATATGCCGAGGGGCGCGGACCGGGGCCGCCCTTGCCCGCCGTACAGTCCCCCCATGACGCGCTTCGAACTCGAGACCCGTATCGCCGCGCCGGTGCCGCTGGTCTTCGGCCTCTCCCTCGACGTCGACGCGCACACCGCCTCCATGGCCCGTTCCGGCGAGCGCGCCGTCGCGGGCGTCACCGGCGGCGCCATGGCCCTGGGCGACACGGTCACCTGGCGCGCCCGCCACTTCGGCGTCGTCTGGCGCATGACCTCCCGCATCACCGCCTACGACCACCCCACCCACTTCGTCGACGAACAGACCGCCGGCCCCTTCCACCACTGGTGGCACGCCCACCACTTCACCCCCGACGGCCACGGCGGCACCCTGATGCGCGACGAGATCACCTTCCAGGCCCCTCTGGGCCCCCTCGGCCGCCTCGCCGAACGAGCCGTCCTCGACCGCTACATGCCCCATCTGATGCGCGAGCGCAACGCACATATACGGGCGGTGGCGGAGAGGGAGGCCGGGGGTGCGCCGGGGCGAGGGGCGGGTGGAGGATGACCTGGCTCGGGTACGCCTCCGGGGCTCCGCACGCGGTGGACGTCACCCCGGCAGGAATCCCCGTGGTGGGCGCGGTGATGGCGCTGGGCGTCCTCGCCTTCCTGGTGTGGGACGCCCTCAGGGCCCCGGGTGAGTCCTGGTTCCGGTGGCTGGTCCCGGCAGGGTTCTGCTTGGCGCTGCCGGCCGTCGCCCGGCAGTGGCTGCCCCTGATCGCGGTGGCCGCCCTGCTCATGGGGGCGGGAATGGCACGCTCCAACTACTGGCGGTGGACGAGGAGGCGCAGGGCGCGGAGGCCGTCCCGGCGGGCGAAGCTCCCGCCGCTGGGCCTCTGACGACCTGGTGCGCGACCGGGGGCTTCGCCCTGTGTTTCGCGGAGGAGCCGGCCGCAGCCACCCCCCGTGCTCCGATTGCGACCAGGTCGCGATCCCCCAAAACTGGACGAAGTGCCCCCCTGTCCATCACCGGAGGACCGCATGGCGTCCCAGCTCCCCCCGCCCCCCGACCCCTACCTCGAGACGGCCGCCAAGGAACTGGCCGAGGCGACCGATCCGCATCCCCGGATCTACGAGGTGCCGCCCGCGCAGGGGCGGGACATCCTCGCCGGGCTCCAGAGCGGGGAGGGTGTGGAGCGGCCCGAAGTCGACGAGGAGTGGGTGACCGTCGACGCGGGGCAGTGGGGGCAGGTGCGGACGCGGATCATCCGCCCGAAGGGGGCCACCGGGCCGCTGCCCGTGGTCTTCTACATCCACGGCGCGGGCTGGGTCTTCGGTGACGAGAACACCCATGACCGGCTCTTCCGCGAGCTGACCGTGGGCGCCGGCGCGGCCGGCGTCTTCCCCGTCTACGACCGGGCGCCCGAGGCCCAGTACCCGACGCAGGTCGAGCAGAACTACGCGGTCGGCCAGTGGGTGCTCCGGCACGGCGCCGAGCACGGGCTCGACACCTCGCGGATCGCGGTCACCGGCGAGTCCGTCGGCGGCGCCATGTCGGCCGTCTTCGCGATCATGAACAAGGAGCGCGGCGGCATCGACCTGAGGGCGCAGGTGCTGCTGTACCCGGTCGCGAACGCGGACTTCGGCACCCCCTCGTACCTCCAGTTCGCCGAGGGGTACTACCTCACCCGGGACGAGATGAAGTGGTTCTGGGACCAGTACGCCCCCAACCCCGCCCAGCGCACCGAGGTCTACGCCTCCCCGCTCCAGGCCACCACGGAGCAGCTGCGCGGGCTGCCTCCGGCGCTGGTCATCACCGACGAGGCCGACGTCCTGCGCGACGAGGGCGAGGCGTACGCGGCGCGGCTGCGGGAGGCCGGGGTCGACGTGACGGCCGTGCGGGTCGCCGGCATGGTCCACGACTTCCTGCTCCTGGACAGCCTGCGCGACACCCGCGCCGCCAACGTCGCCCGCCACCTCGCGATCGACGCCCTCACCAAGGCCCTGCACGACTGAGCCCCCTACGCCCCCTCGCGCGCCGTCGCCCACCGACCGGGCGGCGGCGCGTGGTGCAGCCTCCCGGCCGCGCGGGTAACCGCACCAGCATGAGCCATACACACAGGCGCGACGGGCACGGGCGGCGGCGGGGCGGACCGGATCAGGCGCGGGGGTGGCCGCGCGGGGTGTGGGGCGCGGCCCTCGCCCTCGCCTGTGCGGCCGCGCTCACGGCGTGCGGGCCCGACGGCGGGGACGCGGACGCCGCCGGTGCCGCGAGCGACGCCCCCACCTCGCCCGCCGCCACCCCGACCGGCACGGGCACCCCGGCGGAGCCGGCCCCCTCATCGCCGCCGACGAGCGCGGCCCCGTCCGCCTCGGCGAAGCCCGGCGGGATCGCGCGGTGCGAGACGGACGGCCTGGCGCTGTCGCTGGTGGCCAACGGGCAGGAGATGAACAGCAAGTACTTCGACCTGCGCCTGACCAACACCGGCAGCGAGCCCTGCGACCTCCTCGGCCACCCCGGGGTCTCCCTGCTGGACGCGGGCGGCAAGCGCGTCGGCGAGCCCGCCACCCGCAGCCAGGACGGCACGGGCGACGCCGGCGCGGTCCGGCTGCGGCCCGGTCAGGCGGCCCACGCGACCGTCAAGACGGCGGGCGAGGGCGTCACCGACGGCCGGTGCTGGCCCGAGGCCGCGACCCTGCTCGTCTACCCGCCCGGCTCCCGGCAGACGGTGACCACGGCCGACCTGGCCGGCCTCAAGGTCTGCGGCGACAGCTTCCAGGTGGGCCCGGTGGGCGACCGGGCGCCGTGACCCTCGCCGGTCCCCGCGCACGGAAAGGGCGGCCACGAGGATCGTCCTCGTGGCCGCCCGTCGCCGTACCGGAAGGGGCGCGTCAGCGCCGGTTCCCCGTGAGCAGGCGGTAGAGCAGCAGCACGATCACCGAACCGGCGATGGCGGCGATCCAGGTCGACAGGTGGAAGAACCCGTTGATCGAGTGGACACCGAAGATGACCTTGCCGAGCCAGCCGCCCAGCAGACCACCCACGATGCCGATGACCATCGTGACCAGGCAGCCCCCGGGGTCCTTGCCGGGGGTCAGTGCCTTGGCGATGGCACCGGCGATGAGGCCGATCAGAATCCAGGCGATGATGCCCATGAGCGTGTCCTTTGCTTTCCCGGTCTGCCCAGCAGCCGCTTCTACACGTGTGTCGTACCGGGGACTCATGCCCAGGGCGCGCCGACCCATGTACGAGGGCGGGCAACACCTCTAGGCCATGTCACCCGTCCGCTTCTCGAACCAGTGGTGGGCGTACGGCTCGTCGTTGAAGGCCGGGACCTCGGTGTAGCCGCTCTCCCGGTAGAGGCGGGTCGCCGCCGTCAGGGCCCGGTGGGTGTCGAGCCGGACCGCCCCGGCGCCGTGGCGGGCGGCGCGTTCCTCCAGCTCCGCCAGGAGGCGCCGGGCGAGGCCCAGGCCGCGTGCGCTCGGGCGCACCCAGAGCCGCTTGATCTCGGCCGGGGCGCCCGGCGGCAGCTTGAGCCCGCCGCAGCCCACCGGCTCGCCGTGCAGCCGGGCGACGAGGAAGAGGCCGCGCGGGGCGCGCAGCGCCTCCGGGTCGGGCAGCAGGCTGGCCGCCAGGTCGAAGCCCTCCGCGAAGAGTTCCGCCAGCTCGGCGGCGTACGCGCGCAGGCAGTAGGCGGCGTCCGGGTGGTCCGGGTCGAGCGGGTCCAGGGTGACCGTCGCGGCGGTGAGCAGGCGCTCGACCTTCGCCATCGCGTCGGTCAGCTCGGTGCGCCGGTCCGGGCTCAGCGGAGCGAGGAGGGCGGCGGCGTGGGCGTCGCTGCGCTCGTCGAGCCGGGCCCGCTCCCGCCGTCCGGCCTCGGTCAGCCGTACGGTGCGCACCCGCCGGTCGTCCGGGTGGGGCGCGAGGGCGACCAGGCCGTCGCCCTCCAGCGCCCGCAGGAGCCGGCTCAGGTAACCGGAGTCCAGGCCGAGCCGGTCCCGTACCGTCCGGACGTCGTGCGGGCCGCCGTCGTCGCCGAGCTGCCAGAGCAGCCGTGCCTGGCCGTAGGGGCGGGTGCCGCCCAGGTGGTGCTCGTGGAGCACTCCGATCCGTTCGGCGGTCGTCCTGCTGAACCGTCGTACCTGTTCCACCTGCTCCTTCGTCATTCTCTGACCTTAGTCAGAGAATGAGGGGCGGGGCAATCGGGCGACGGCTGACCCGGCTGGCGCACACCCGCCGCCCTCCGCCGCGAAAAGGGATGTTCCGGTCATTAGGCTCTGCCGCCTGCGGTGATATTTCCTGACCGCGTGCCGCGACTTCCGGGGAGTGCCCGTGCCGGGGAAGAACCTGACCGCCAACCGCAGAACCCTCGCCCACCGCGTCCGCTACGCCGCGCGGTACCCGGAGCGGGTGCCCCGTTTCCTCGCCCGCGCGGGCCGGGACGCCTGGCTGCGGCTGCGCCACCCCGGCCACGTCGACTACTACCGGGCCGTCATGCGCCACGACACGGCGGCCGGCCCCGAGGCCGCGGTCGGCAGCAAGTCCCACGAGCGTTGGCTCGCCCTCGGCGCCCTCCAGTTCGACTACCTCACCGGCCACGGCCTGCGGCCCGGGGACCACCTGCTGGAGATCGGCTGCGGCAACCTGCGCGGCGGCTGGCGCTTCATCGAGTACCTCGACCCCGGCCACTACTACGGCCTCGACATCTCCCCGGACATCCTCTTCGCCGCCCAGGAGACCCTGGTCCGCCGGCGCCTCCAGGAGAAGCTGCCCCGGCTCACCCCGGTACGCGACCTGACCCTCGCCTTCCTGCCCGAGGCGCACTTCCGCGTCGTCCACGCGCACAGCGTCTTCTCGCACTCCCCGATCGAGGTCATCGAGGAGTGCCTGGCCCACGTCGGCCGGGTGCTGCGGCCCGACGGCTGGTTCGACTTCACCTTCGACCGCACCGAACGCGAGGAGCACCACGTCCTGCGGGAGGACTTCTACTACCGCACCGAGACCCTGGTGGCCCTGGCGGAGAAACACGGCTTCACCGCCGAGTTCATGGACGACTGGGAGGCCCTGCCGCACGGCCAGTCCAAGCTCCGCGTCCGCCCCCGCGCACCCCGCCCGGGGCCCGCCGCCGGCCGGGACGGCTCCGCCGGCCCCGATGAGGTCGCGGGCCAGCCGACGGTCTAGGTGATGTCCGGGCGGCGGTGGACCACCCCGCCCTTCATGACGAAGTCGACCCGCCCCGTCACCTCGATGTCGGTGAACGGATCGCCGGGCATGGCGACCAGGTCGGCGGTCCGCCCCTCGGCGATCACCCCGAGATCGTCGAGCTGGAGCAGTTCGGCGGCGACGCTGGTGGCCGCCTTCAGCGCGCGCAGCGGCGAGATTCCGGCGGAGACCAGCGCCGGGAACTCCCGCCAGTTCTCCGCGTGCGGGAACATCCCCGCGTCCGTCCCGAAAGCGATCTTCACCTCGCTGGCGGCCAGGTGCTCGGCGGCCCCCACCAGCGCGTCGTGGAACTCCCGGAACTTGCGCCGCTTGTACGGCGGCCTGGTGGCCCAGTAGGCGTCGTCGTCCACCCGCCGCGCGTCGGCGAGGATCGTGTACAGCGTCGGTACGAGGAAGACCCCGGCCTCCTCGATCATCGCCAGGGTCGCGGCCGAGGCGAGGTTGCCGTGCTCGACGCTGCGGACCCCGGCCCGCACCGCGCGCCGGACGCCCTCGTCGCTGTAGACGTGCGGGGTCGCCGGGACACCGAGGTCGGCGGCGGTGGCCACCAGGGTGTCCATCTCCTCCTGGCTGTACGTCGGCCGGCTGGGGTCGTCCGAGGGGGAGCTGAACCCGCCCGAGGCCGCGAACTTGATCCAGTCGGCACCGGCCCGGATCTCCTGGCGTACCCGGGTGCGGATCTCGTCGGGGCCGTCGGCCGCGGCCATCTCCAGCACCCGGTCGTGGCCCTGCCGCTGGTCGTCGAGGGCGCCGCTGAAGTCGCCGTGGCCGCCGCGCGCCGAGATCAGGTGCGGGGCGACCAGCATCCGCGGCCCCACGACCAGCCCCGCCGCCACCGCGTCCCGCAGAGCCGGCGTGGTGTAGGCGACGTCGGCGCAGGTCAGGTCGCGGATGGTGGTGAAGCCGTGGTCGAGCAGGGTCCGCAGCACCGGGACGGCGCGCAGCGCTGCCGCCGCCGAGGAGCTGAGCAGGGAGCGGGTGAGGTCGGGGTCGATGGCGACATGGGTGTGGCAGTCCATGAACCCCGGCGTGAGGGTGTGCCCGGTCAGGTCGATCCGTTCCGTGCCCGGCGGCGGGGTCAGCCCCGCGCCGACCGCCCGGACCCGGCCGTCCTCGACCCAGACGTCCAGTACTCCCGCCGGGGCGTCGGCGAGCCCGTCCCAGACGGACGCCCCGCTGATCAGCATCGCGGCCATGACGCCAGGCTAGGCGCGGCCCGGGTGGCCCGCACCCGGAGCCGGGGCGGGACCGGGCCGGTCAGACGGGGCGTACGCGCCTTCGCAGCAGGCAGAACTCGTTGCCCTCGGGGTCGGCCAGCACGTGCCAGCTCTCCTCGCCGCTCTGGCCGACCTCCGCGGGCCGGGCGCCGAGGGCGAGCAGGCGTTCCCGCTCGGCGTCCTGGTCGCGGTCGGTCGGGCTGACGTCGAGGTGGAGGCGGAGCCGCCTCGGGCGCGAGTCGGTGCTCGGGCTGAGGACGAGGGTGGGCCGCGGTCCGCCGAAGCCGGTCTCCGCGGGCCTGATCTCGATGCTGCCGTCGTCCTCCCGGCCGACCTCGACGTAGCCCAGCACCGCGCTCCAGAAGACGGCGAGCCCTTCGGCGTCGGCGACGTCCAGGACCAGCTCACTGATGCGGCATGCCATGGCGGGCAGTGTAGGCGCCGGCCGCACCCTGGCCCGCCGCCCTGATCTGTGCCACCCTCCCAACGGGCGTATGAGCGCCATCAGTTGGGCGGAGAGGGGAACAGCGGTGCGGGCATGTCGTACGTTCACGGGCCGGTGCGCGGTGGCCGCCGCCGCCCTCGCTCTGGCGCTCACCGGGCTCACCGGCCAGGCGTCCGCGGCCGGGCGCGAACCCATGCCGGCGAACCCCACCCTCGCCGACCTGACCTTCCTCACCGCCCACAACGCCATGCACAACACCGAGGACCAGGGCCGCTCGTCCCTCGCCGCCCCCAACCAGCCGCACCGCGTCGCCCGCCAACTGGACGACGGAGTACGGGCCTTGATGCTGGACGCGCATCACGCGAACGGCCGGGTGCGGATGTGCCACGCCATCCCGGTCCTCAACCCCTGCGGCTCCAACGCCGACGCGGCCACCGTCTTCACCGCGATCGCCGACTTCCTCGACCGGGACCGGGAGGCCGTGGTCACCGTCTTCCTGGAGGACTACACCACCGCCGACCAGCTCGGCGCGGAACTCGGCGCCCTCCTCGCCCCCGACGGCCGCCTCGGCGCCAAGGTCTTCCGGCCCGACGCCGCCGGGGTGCGCGAGAACGGCTGGCCCACGGTCAGCTCCCTGCGCGAGTCGGGCCACCGGCTCCTCCTCTTCACCGACGACACCGCCGCCTCCAGCCGCGACCACGGCAAGAACCGCCTCGGCTTCATGGCCCAGAAGGACTGGACGGTGGAGAACTACTGGTCCATGGGCGGCGGCATCGGCGACGCCGACTGGTCCTGCTACAGCCGCTGGGACGACGTCCCGCTCACCCGCGAGGAACCCGGCTTCCGCCGCCTCTTCGTCATGAACCACTTCCGCGACGTCCCCATGTACCCGACGTACCGCAACGACAACACCAAACTCCAGGACCGCGCCGAGAACCACTGCCTCCCGGCCGCCGCCAAGAAGCCCAACTTCCTCGCCGTCGACCAGTACGGCGACGGGAACCCGATGGCCGCCGTCGACGCCCTGAACACCTACACGTACCGCTGACACGTACGTACGAGCCGGTGAGTACGGCTACTCAGGCCGCCGAGCCCCGGCCTTGAGAACGTGGAACACGACAGCGACCGCCACGATTCTCAGGAGGCACTCAGATGGCTGCCGCACAGCGCTCCGCCGGTACGACCTTCCGCCGTTCCCTGCTCAACCCGGCAGCCCTCGGCTACCTGGCCGTCGTGGCCGCCGTCTGGGCCTGGATCGCCGTGGACACCCTGCTCGTCACCCATGCCGACGCCAGCATGGCCGGCGTCTGGGGCTTCTTCGTCACCGCCCCGACCTCCTTCCTCTTCGCCTCCCTGCCCGGCCCGCTCCCCCTCGTCGGAGTGGCCGTCGGCGCCCTGGTCCAGGCCCTCGCCCTGGGCGCGGCCTACCGCTGGGCGACCGGCCGCCCCCGCGGACACGGACGGACGAGCCACGCCTGAGGGGCTCCCTCACCCCACCCGCGTCGCCCCCGCGAACGGCATCTCGCTGATCGGGGCGACGCGGACGGGGGCGTTCGGGTTCGGGGCGTGGATCATCTGGCCGTTGCCGATGTACAGGCCGACGTGGCTGATGGAGGAGTAGAAGAAGACCAGGTCGCCGGGGGCGAGCTGGGAGCGGGAGACGCGTTGGCCGGCGTTGATCTGGGTGTAGGTGGTGCGGGGGAGGGAGACGCCGGCGGCGCGCCAGGCGGCCTGGGTGAGGCCGGAGCAGTCGAAGGCGTTGGGGCCGGTGGCGCCCCAGACGTAGGGCTTGCCGATGGCGGTGTGGGCGAAGGCGATGGCTTGCGCCGCGCGGGAGTTGGGGGCCTTGACCGCGCCGGCGGCGGGGGCGGCCGACGCGGCGGCGGGCCGGGCCTGGTCGCGGGAGGCGCGCGGCGTCTCGCCGGTGACCTCGGCGCGTTCGGCGGCGGTGAGGCGGGCGAGCAGGGCGCGGGACTCCGCCAGCTTGCCGGTGACCGTCTTCTTGTGGGTGCGCAGTTCGCCGCGGCGCTTCTCCAGCCCGGCGAGGACGGTGTCGGCCTCGGTGCGCAACTGGTCGACGGCGCGCATCTTCTGGCGCACCCCGGCGATCTGGGCGGACTGGCGTCCGGCGGCGCGGTCGGCGCGGGCGGCCCGGTCGAGGTAGCCGTCGGGGTCCGAGGTGAGGAAGAGCTCGACGGCCGGGTCGACGGCGCCCGCGCGGTACTGCGCGGCGGCGGTGGCGCCGAGCGCGGTACGGGCCTGGTTGAGCTGGGCGGTGCGCCGGGCGGCCTCGTCCTGGAGCCGGTCGAGGCGCTGTTCGGCCTTGTCGGCCTTCTCCTTGGCCCCGTTGTACTTCTCGGTGGCGATCTCCGCCTCCCGGTGCAGCCGGTCCACCTTGGCCTTGACCTGCGCGGTCGTCGGCCCGGGCGCGGCCTGCGCCACCGGCGCCCCGGCGACCACCGACCCGGCCGCCCCGGCGAGGGCCAGCGCGGTGGCGGTGGCGGTACGCAGGGAGGCTCCCGGAGTGAGGCGCCCGGGGGCGGGGAGGTTCACCGCCAGCTTGCGGAATCGAGGCTTCCGGTGCGAGGCCACAGCCGCGCGTCCTTCCGGTCGGGGTCGGGGGGTGAGCCGGGCCCGGGCGGAGCCCGCACAGGGGGAGCGGGTGCCGCCGGGGTCGTCTCGGTGGCGCGGCCGGTGCCTGTGGACTATGCCGACTGCCGGTTGCGCCAGGGAGGAGCTAAGCCCGGATGTCACGGCCCGGTGACGGATTGTCCGCAAACATCCGAAGCGGGGCCGGGATCGACCGGTTCGGACCGCCCGGCTTCCGGGTTGTGCCGACTCTCAGGGGCGCGTGATCGAACTCGGGCCGAGGGGGCCGGGCGGCCGCGCGTCCCCGCGACCACCGCCACACCGGCCGCGACCAGGGCGGCCCACCCGCTGCCCGCCAGCAGCAGCGCCACCACCGTGCAGGCCACGCCCGCCGCGAGCCGCACGGCTCCGGCCAGCAGGCGTACGGCGGCGGCCAGGCACCCGAGGTAGACGAGGAGGAAGAGCGCGGTGGGTACGGTGACGAGCTGAGCGGTCGTCACCAGCCCCGCCCAGGCCGCCCCGAGCAGCAGCGCGCTGGTGGCGGCGACGGCGGCCAGGACGCCGGCCGTCCCGCGCCGGGTGCCCGCGCCGCCGGCCAGGGCGGTCGCCAGCGCGGTGGCCCCCGTCAGGTAGGCGTGGGTGGCGGCCAGCGTCAGGGCGACCGCGGCGGCGGCGGCGAGCACGGGCCCGTACCCGCCGATCGCGACCCGCAGCAGCCCGGCCAGCGGCACCGGCCCGCCCGCCCGGGGCGAACGGCGTCCAGTGCGCGGCGCGCGCCCCGGGAGCGGCACCGGCGACGGCGACCACCACCAGGGTGACGAGCACGGCGACCAGGACCAGCTGCAGCCCGGTCCCGGCCCGCACCCCGCCCAGCCGGACCGCCAGGACCAGCACCAGCAGGCAGAGCGCGGCCACGTACGCCGCCCGCCCGCCGGCGCCGAGCAGCTCGGCCACGTAGGCGCCGCCGATGAGGCAGACCACCGGCGCGCCCGTGACCACGCCCGCCAGGAAGCACCAGGCGGCGGCCTGTCCGGCGCGCGGGCCGAGCCCGGCCGCGGTGTACCCGGCGACGCCGGTCGCCGACCCTGCCCGCGTACCGAGGCGGGTGAAGACGAGGGCGATGAGGCCGGAGAGGAGCAGCAGGCCGCCCTCACCGCGATCCCGGCGGTCGTCGCCTGCCACGTGGTCTCCGGGGAGGCCGACTTCCTGGTGGAGATCGCCGTACCGGACCTGGCCGCCTACGAGCAGGTGCTGCTCGACGAGGTCCTCGCCATCGGGCCCGTCCGCGACGTGCGCTCCACCTTCGCCATCCGCACCGTGCTCAGCCGCGGGCCGCTGCCGGTGGACCACCGGCGCCTCGGCGGGTAGGACCCTGGTGGGAAGGGGACGCGAGGGCCCTCGTTAGGGTGCGGGCCATGGACGTCCTCATCAATGTGTTCGTCGGCCTGCACATCATCGGTATCGCCTCACTGCTGGGTGGCTTCCTCACCCAGATGAAGGCGATCGGTGCGGGCACGGCCCGCTTCATCCCCGCCATGCTCCACGGCGCCCTCACCATGCTCGTGACCGGCATCATCCTGGTCGGTCTCCGGGAGATGGACGGCGGCACCCTCAACCACATGAAGATCGGCATCAAGCTGCTGGTCCTCATAGTCATCCTCGCGCTGGTCTACGTGAAACGCGACGACGAGAAGGTCGACAAGGGTGTCTTCGCCGCCGTCGGCGGCCTGACCGTCCTCAACATCTTCATCGCCACCGTCTGGACCTGACCGCCGCCCACCGGACACCACGCGGGCCGCGGCACACACGGCGAAGGCCGGGTTCCCCACCGTCGAGATCGACGCGGGGGAACCCGGCCTTCGCCGTGCGCGGCCCGGCCGCGCGACGTGGAGAGCCCCGAACCCGCCCTCGCCGTCCGGATCTGCACGCGGTGATGTGCTGTGCGCGGTGCGCCGTCACCTGTGCGTGGTGCTGGGCTGCGCTGTCGAGGGGGAGTCGAACCCCGCGTTGCCCTTCACGCGCCAGGAGGTGGACCGGAACCGCCGGCCCTCGGTTGTGCACGCCTCCGGAACGGCTACCTACTGCTCCACGTCACAGGACCAGGTCCGCCTCCCAGTTGGCGCGCTGGATACGGACGTCCAGCTGCCGCAGGTCCCGGGCGACGAGGTCGGCCCGCTCCCGCAGCTCCGCGACGGGCAGGGCGGAGAGCATCAGCAGCTCGGACCGCAGCTGCCGCCCGTACCCGCCCCGGCCACCACTGCCCGCGGCCGCGTCGGCCGCCGCCGTGAGCGTGGCGTGGCGCAGCCGCAGGACGTCCCGGCGGGCCAGGGCGTCGGTGAGGGTGCCGTCCGAACCCAGCTCCACGGTGGCGTTGGTCCGGTTGATACGCCGGATCAGCGCCTCCAGGGAGTCCAGCACCTCGTCGGCCTCGGCGAGCAGCCGGGCCGCGTCCTCGGCCGGGGTCTCCCCCTCCTGGTAGCGCGCGCTCGCCTCGACGCGGGAGCGCAACTGCTCCACGCGCCGGACGGCGGCCGCCCGTTCCGCCAGTGCCTCCGCGAGCTTCACCGGCCCCCACCTCCCGTCGTGGCCGCGACGGACGCCGCGGACCTGACCGACAGTAGGACGGTCATGATCGCGGCCGCCACGGGATTTCCGCGGATCAGGCCGGCCGCACCACGCTGTGGATCGGCATGTAGTAGATCGACTCGACCCGGACGTCGGCGCCGGGCTTCGGGGCGTGGATCATCTCGCCGCCGCCGATGTAGATGCCGACGTGGCTGATGTCGTCGTAGAAGAAGACAAGGTCACCGGGTTGGGCGTTGTCCACGGAGACCTTCTGGCCGACGCCGACCTGGTCCCAGGTGGTGCGGGGCAGGGAGATGCCGGCGGTCTTCCAGGCGGCCTGGGTGAGGCCGGAGCAGTCGAAGGAGTCGGGGCCGGCCGCGCCCCAGACGTACGGCTTGCCCATCTGGGCGCGGGCGAAGGCGATGACCTTCTCGGCCTTGGCCGCGTACGAGGAGTCGGGGGCCGTGGAGCCGCCGCCGGACCCGGTGCCCGTACCGGAACCGGAGCCCGATCCGGAACCGGAACCGGACTCCTCGCGCTCCTTCTCCTCGGCGGCCTCGCGGGCCTTGCGCTCCGCCTCCTCCTTCTCGGCGCGCTCCTTCGCCTTCCGCTCCGCCTCGGCCTGCTTCTTCCGCTCGAGTTCGGCCAGCCGCTCCTTCTCCTCGGCGGTCAGCTCGGAGAGCAGGGTGCGGGCCTCGGTGAGCTTGCCCTGCACCTCGCGCTTGCTGTCCTTGAGGGCGCGCTGCGACTCGGTGAGGCTCTCCAGCTGGCGCGCGGCCTTGGCGCGCTCGCGGCCCGCCTCGGCCTGCTGGGTCTGGTAGTCGTCGATGACCGCCTTCTGGCGCTGGGTGAGGCGGTTCATCAGCTGGTTCTGGTCGAACCAGCTCTGCGGGTCGTCGGCGAGCAGCAGGGTGGCGGTCTCGGAGACGCCGCCGCTGCGGTACTGGGCGGCGGCGAAGGCGCCCAGCTCGCCCCGGGCGGCGTTCAGCTTGTCGGCCCGCTTGGCGACGCCGTCCAGCAGCTTGTCGACCTTGGCGCGCTGGTTCTTGGTCCGCTCCTGGGCCGCGTTGTACTTCTGCGTCGCCGTGCCCGCCTCGCGGTAGAGCCGGTCCACCTTCTTCTGCACCTCCTCCAGGGAGGGCTTGGCCGCCGGGCGCTGCGGGGCCGCCTGCGCGGTCTGCGACAGCAGGGCCACCGAGGTCAGGGCGGCGGTGGTGAGACCGAGGGCACCGGCGGTGCGGTTGCGCGGGGCACGAGGCTTGCGATGCGACGCCAAGGCGTGCAACTCCTTCCGTGGACCGCCTGCCGGGTTAGCTGTCGGGTTCGGGCTTCGGAAGGCCGCCCTACGGTCCAGGACCGATTCACCCCGGTGGTGCGCGGTGGGTCCCCGGCTCCGGGGCCCGTCGGGGCGGACCGGATTCGGCAGGGGGCGGTGCGCTCCGGCGCGAGTCGCCGGTGGGGGACGAACCGACCCGGCGAGCACGCTAGCCAACGCGTGTGGTGCCTGTGAAGGTTGGTGAGCGATATGCCCGATACATTTTCGTTATCTTGTCGGTGAACGGTCGAAAAGCGGGTCCGGGTCGCGGTCCGTGTGACCTGGCGCACGCCCTTCGCCCGTCCTCCTGTGCGGCCCCGTGTCCGGTACGTCACGTTCCCCGAGGTCAGGGCTCCGGTCGCGGGAAGGGCGGTCCGGTTGTCGGTGCGGCGGCCTAGACTCGGTAGGCGATGAGCAGCCTCTTTGACGACAGCTTCCTGGCCGACCTCCAGTCCTCGGCGCCCTCCGCCCGGCTCGGGGACGAGCCGCCGCCCCCGCCCGAGGAGGAGGCACCGGAGGAGATCCCCGCCGACCTGTTCGGCGGGAAGTTCGACGCGCCCGCGGACCGGGACGCGTACTACCGGGACGGCGCCCCGCGTCCCGCCGTCGACCCGGCCGCCCTGCTCGACGGGCTCAACGACGAGCAGCGCGCCGCCGTCGTCCACAGCGGGTCGCCGCTGCTCATCGTCGCGGGCGCCGGTTCCGGCAAGACCCGCGTGCTCACCCACCGCATCGCCCACCTGCTCGGCGAGCGCGGTGTGCACCCGGGCCAGATCCTCGCGATCACCTTCACCAACAAGGCCGCGGGCGAGATGAAGGAGCGTGTCGAGGAGCTGGTCGGCCCGCGCGCCAACGCCATGTGGGTCTCCACCTTCCACAGCGCCTGCGTGCGTATCCTGCGCCGCGAGTCGAAGCACCTCGGCTTCACCTCGTCGTTCTCGATCTACGACGCGGCCGACTCCAAGCGGCTGATGGCCCTGGTCTGCCGCGACCTCGACCTCGACCCGAAGCGGTACCCGCCGAAGTCCTTCACGGCCAAGGTCTCGAACCTCAAGAACGAGCTGGTCGACCCGGAGGACTTCGCCGCCCAGGCGGCCGACGGCTTCGAGAAGACGCTGGCGCAGGCGTACACGATGTACCAGTCGCGGCTGCGCGAGGCCAACGCGCTCGACTTCGACGACATCATCATGACCACGGTCCACCTGCTCCAGGCGTTCCCCGACGTCGCCGACCACTACCGGCGCCGCTTCCGGCACGTCCTGGTCGACGAGTACCAGGACACCAACCACGCCCAGTACTCCCTGGTCAGGGAGTTGGTCGGCACCCCGGCCGACCGTCCGGTGGACGTCCCCGAGGGCGCCGAGTCCGACCACGACCCGCTCCACCCGGCCCCCGAGCCGGCCGAGCTGTGCGTGGTGGGCGACGCCGACCAGTCGATCTACGCCTTCCGCGGCGCCACGATCCGCAACATCCTCCAGTTCGAGGAGGACTACCCGAACGCCACCACGATCCTCCTGGAACGGAACTACCGCTCCACCCAGACGATCCTCACCGCGGCCAACGCCGTCATCGAGCGGAACGAGAACCGCCGCCCGAAGAACCTCTGGACCGACGCCGGGGCGGGCGCCGGCATCACCGGGTACGTGGCCGACACCGAGCACGACGAGGCCCAGTTCGTCGCCGAGGAGATCGACCGGCTGACCGACGCGGGCGACGCCAAGGCGGGCGACATCGCGGTCTTCTACCGCACCAACGCCCAGTCCCGTGTCTTCGAGGAGATCTTCATCCGGGTCGGCCTGCCCTACAAGGTCGTCGGCGGCGTCCGCTTCTACGAGCGCAAGGAGGTCCGCGACGTCCTCGCCTACCTGCGCGTCCTCGCCAACCCGGAGGACAGCGTCTCCCTGCGCCGCATCCTCAACACCCCCAAGCGCGGCATCGGCGACCGCGCCGAGGCGATGATCGACGCCCTCTCGCAGCGCGAACGGGTCAGCTTCCCGCAGGCCCTGCGCCGCGTCGACGAGGCGTACGGCATGGCGGCCCGGTCGGCCAACGCCGTCAAGCGGTTCAACACGCTGATGGAGGAGCTGCGCACGGTGGTCGAGTCCGGTGCCGGGCCCGCCACCGTCCTGGAGGCGGTCATGGAGCGCACCGGCTACCTCGCCGAACTCCAGGCCTCCACCGACCCGCAGGACGAGACCCGCATCGAGAACCTCCAGGAACTGGCCGCCGTGGCCCTGGAGTTCGAGCAGGACCGCAGCGAGGAGGAGGGGGCGGGCACGCTCCCCGAGTTCCTGGAGCAGGTCGCCCTGGTCGCCGACTCCGACCAGATCCCCGACGAGGACGAGGACGGCTCCGGCGTCATCACCCTGATGACCCTGCACACCGCCAAGGGCCTGGAGTTCCCCGTCGTCTTCCTCACCGGCATGGAGGACGGCGTCTTCCCGCACATGCGCGCCCTCGGCCAGACCAAGGAGCTGGAGGAGGAGCGGCGCCTCGCCTACGTGGGCATCACCCGCGCCCGTGAGCGGCTCTACCTCACCCGCGCCGCCATGCGCAGCGCCTGGGGCCAGCCCTCGTACAACCCGCCCTCCCGCTTCCTGGAGGAGATCCCCGAGCAGCACCTGAAGTGGAAGCGGACCGGGTCCATGGGCGCCCCGGCCGCCGCGAGCCCGCGCGGCCCGGCCGGTTCCGTCGCCTCCTCGCTCTCCTCCTCCACCCGCGCCAAGGGAGCCCCGGCCTTCGCCACCCGGCGCGCCGCCGAGCAGCCGGTGGTCGCGCTGGCCGTCGGCGACCGCGTCACCCACGACCAGTTCGGCCTGGGCACGGTCGTTGGCGTCAAGGGCGCGGGCTCGGCCGCCGAGGCCACCGTCGACTTCGGCGGCGAGAAGCCCAAGCGGCTCCTGCTGCGGTACGCGCCGGTCGAGAAGCTGTAGGCGCCGCCGCCGTACCGGGTCAGTCGTCGTGCGGGACCCGGTACGTGCAGACGTTGACGCCGGCGGGGCTGGTCGTGGTGGAGACCAGCTCCAGCGGGCGCCTGGTGCCGTCCGCCGGGTAGAGCGACTTGCCGCCGCCGAGCAGGACCGGCATGACGATCAGCTTCAGCTCGTCGGCCAGCCCCTCCGCGAGGAGCGTCCGGGCCAGCGAGGCGCTGCCCAGCAGGAGGAGGTCACCGCCCTCGCTCGCGCGCAGCTCGCGGATCAGCTCCAGCGCCCGGTCCCCGGCGAGCAGCGTGCTGTTGTTCCAGGTCAGGTCGGCCTCGCCGAGCGTGCCGGAGACCACGTACTTGCGGAACGCGTTCATCCGGTCGGCGAACGGGTCGTCCTTCGCCTCGGGCCAGGCCGCCGCCATCACCTGCCAGGTGCGGCGGCCGTAGAGCAGGGCGTCGGCCCGCTCCAGTACGGAGTCCCAGGCGCCGCCGACGATCTCCGGGTCGAAGTAGGCGTTCGACCAGCCGCCGTGGGCGAAGCCGCCGTCGGTGTCCTCCTCCGCACCGCCGGGTGCCTGGACGACGCCGTCGAGGCTGGTGAACTCGATGATGACGAGGCGCATGGCGGGGGCTCCCGGGGTCGGCGCGTACAGCGGTTCCGTACACGGTGCAGCAGGGCAGACCCCGGTGGCGGGAGGAAATCATCGCGTCGCGCCCCTTTTTCCGGCCGGGCGTCGCCCAGACTGGGCGGGCGCGGTCCCGAGGCGGCCGGAGGGGTACGCCGGGCGGCCGCCAGGAGGAGCGAGCCGTGCGGTCACCGATCCCCGAGTACCTGGACGAGGTCCTCCGGACCTGCGCGGGCGACCGGGCGGGAGCCGTCGCCGACTACGTACCGGAGCTGGCCGCCGCCGACGCCGAGCAGCTCGCCGTCGCGGTCTCGGCGGTCGACGGCACCGTCTACGAGGCGGGCGACAGCCGCACCTCCTTCACCATCCAGTCGATCTCCAAACCCTTCACCTACGCCCTGGCCCTCGCCGACCGGGGCTACGAGGCGGTCCTCGCCAAGATCGGGGTGGAGCCCTCAGGCGAGGCGTTCAACGAGCTGTCGCTGGAGGAGGGCTCGGCCCGCCCCCGCAACCCGATGATCAACGTCGGCGCCCTGGCCGCCCACACCCTCGCGGGCCCGCCCGGGGCGTCGCGTGCGGAGCGGTTCGAGCGGGTCGTCTCCGGCATCTCCGCCTTCGCCGGGCGGCGGCTGGAGATCGACGAGGCCGTCTGCCGCTCCGAGATGGAGACCGCCCACCGCAATCTCGCCATCGCCCACATGCTGCGCAGCTACGAGGTCATCGAGGAGGACGCCCCGCACGTCGTCGAGGACTACGTCCGGCAGTGCTCGCTGCTGGTCACCACCCGCGATCTGGCCCTGATGGCCGCCACCCTCGCCAACGGGGGCGTGCAGCCGGTCACCGGCGAGCAGGTGGTGAGCCGCGACGTGGTCCGTCAGGTCCTCAGCGTCATGACCACCTGCGGCATGTACGACGCGGCCGGCGACTGGGTGACCACCGTCGGCATCCCCGCCAAGAGCGGCGTCTCCGGCGGCATCCTCGGCGTGCTCTCGGGCCAGGTCGGCATCGGCGTCTTCTCGCCGCGCCTGGACCGGCACGGCAACAGCGTGCGCGGCGTCAGCGTCTGCGAACGGCTCTCCGCCGACATGGGCCTGCACATGATGGACGCTCCGGCCCCGGCCCGCTCGGTCCTGCGCGGCGGCCGTGTCCTGCACGGCCCGGCCAGCAGGACGGCGCTCGTCTACGAACTCCAGGGCACCATCCAGTTCGCGGGCGCCGAACGCCTCGTGCACGGCATCGCCCACACCCCGCCCGGCCACAACGAGGTGGCCCTCGATCTCACCCGGGTGTACTCCATCAACCCGGTCGCCCGCCGGATGATTCTGGAAACGGTCCGCCGCCTCACCCACGACGGCCACGCCGTCACCCTGATCGACCCGGACCGCGTCCTGTCCGACCCGGTCGCGGGCGACGGAATCCGGCCCCGCGTCGTCGACACCTGGGAATGGGGCGAGGCACCCGCCACCTGACCGGCGCGCGGGGCCCGCGGCTACTGCGGGTCGAGGCCGTGGCTGCGGAACCAGGCGAGCGGGTCGATCGAGGCGCCGCCGCCCGGGCGGACCTCGAAGTGCAGGTGCGGGCCGGTCGACTTGCCGGAGGTACCGGCGTGGCCGATGGTCTGGCCCGCCTTGACCTCGCCGCTCTGCATGGTGGTGCTGGAGAGGTGGCAGTACCAGGTCTCCGTGCCGTCCTTGGCGGTGACGATGACCATGTTGCCGTAGGCGTCGTTCCACTGCGTGCGGACCGTGCCGTCGGTCGCCGCCATCACGGGCGTGCCGTGCGAGACGGGGAAGTCGATGCCGGTGTGCACGGAGAGCCAGTTGATACCGGCCTGGCCGTAGTAGGCGCTCAGGCCGTGCTGCGCCACCGGGAGGGCGAACTTCGGCCGCAGCCGCTCGGCGCGGGCGGCCTCCTCGGCGGCCTTCTTCCGGGCGACCTCCTGGCGCTCCTTGAGGTCGATGCGCTCCTGGGTCCGGCTGGCCCGGTCGGCGAAACTGCTCACGTCCGCCTGGAGGTTGCTGAGCTGGGTGTCGAGCGTGCGGTTGGCGACGGCGGGCTTCACCGCGCTCGCGTCGGGTGCCGCCTGCGTCGTCACCTTGTCCTGGTCGTCGCCGCCGAGGTCACCGACGGAGGCCGCCGCGATCCCGGTCACGCCCATCACGCAGACTGAGGGCACCGCCACGGTCAGCAGCGCCGACCGCTTGGCGGGCTGGCGCCGCCGCGAGGAGCGGCCACCCCGGGAGACCTGCCGTCCGGCAGCCGCCGACCGGCCGTCGCCCGCGCCGTCGCCGTCCTCGTACGGGTCGTAGTAGGAGCCGGGCGTGTCGCCCTCGCCCTCGGCCGCGTAGGCGTGCGGGGCGTCGTCCTCGTCGGTCCGCCCGGCCGGGGCGGGTTCACCGGCCTCGGCCTCGTCGGCGGGGTGCGCCGCCGCCTGCCACTCGCCGGTGTCGAACTGACCCGTGTCGAACTGGCCGGTGGCGTACCCGGTGGCGTCCTGGACCGCGTCGAACTGGGCGGTCTCGAAGGGCTGCGCGGTCTCGAACTGGCCGGTCTCGAACGCGGCCGTCCCGAAGGCGTGCTGATCCGGTTCGGGCGTGGCGACCGGGGCGCCGGCGGCCTGGTCCCACTGGCCCGTGGTGTCCCACTGGCCGGTCTCCCACTGGCCCGTCGTGTCCCACTGCCCGGTCTCGAACTGGCCGGTGGCGTCGTACGTGCCCGGCGGCGTCCACGTGCCGGTCGTCTGGGCCGGGGCGCCGGAGAGGTCCGCCTGCTCGTAGCCGGGGGCCGCCCACATGCCGGTGGTGTCGTACGTACCGGTGCCGTAGGCGGTGCCGCTGCCCGAGGTGTCGTACGTGCCCGTGTCGTACGGCGTCTGCTGTGCCGCGTACGGGTCGAAAGTCTGGGTGTGCTGCTCGGTCAGCGTGGCCGCCTGGCCGGTGTCCGTCCACTGCGTGGCGTCGTACTGGCCGGTGTCGTAGGCCCCGGTCGCGTAACCCGCGTTGCCGTAGAGCCCGCTCATCCCGGAGCCGTAGGTGGGGTCGCCCGCATAGGCGCCCGTGTCCTGGGCATGCGCGCTGTAGCTCTCGTACCCGGTGTAGCCGAACTGCGCGTTCTGCTGGTCGTACGTGGCGTACTGCGTGTAGTCGGCGTCTGGAGCCGGGTCGGGGGTGTGCGTGCTCCCCGACGGGTGACGGTCGTTCACCAACTTCTCTTTCGCCTCGACAGCAGGGCTGGGGGTCTGGTGTGGGGCACCCCCAGAGGCAGAGCAGTGCGGCGACTGTACCCGCCGGTTCGCGGAGCCGACAATCTTCGGCAGGTTTCCTGGCGTTGAGAAAGGGGCATTCGGTCGCCTTTCGGGGGACGGCGGGCGCAGGCTTGGCCGGAGATTCGATTCCTGTTCGAATGCGGCGGGCCGTTGCGGGGGCTGGGCGGACGGCCGGATGGTTGCGCCCGTTGCCGTTTCGAGTCCTCCCCGACACGGGAGCGAGATGGCGAAGCGGGGTGAACGGGGTCAATCGGGCGTGGCGGGGCGACTCCTGCCGCAAGGTGATGGCCAAGGCATTGCGTCACGTGGGCGGCAAGCGGCCGGTACGCGGCGGGCCCTCCGCCCGGCCCGCGAGGGCTCAGGCGACCGTGCCGGCGGCGCTTTCCGCCCCTCCCGGGACCTCGTACGCCCGGTCCCCGGCCCCTTGCCCGGCGGGGGCGGACAGCGCCTCGCGCACCAGGGAGGTGACCGTGGGGTGGACGGGGAGGGCGAGGTGGCCGATACCGGTGACCAGGACGTTCTCCACGCGCAGATCGGGGTGGTCGAGCCGGGCGGCGCTCGTCGGGACCATGATCTGGTCGAGATCGCTGCGGACGGCGACGAACCGCGTCCGGCATCCCGGCGCCGGGCGCCCCAACTCCTCGATCACCGGCGACCCCGGCCGCATCTGCCGCACGATCGGATGCACGTCGGCGGGGCGTGCGACGCGCGTACCGCTGTGCGGAGTGCCCAGCGTCACCAGGGTGCGGACGGCGGCGTCCCCGCCGAGCCGCTGCACGTGGTAGCGGGCGATCAGGCCGCCGAGGCTGTGGCCGACCACGTCGACGCGATCCGCCCCGGTCCGCCTGCGCACCTCCTCGACGTGCCGCCCCAGCAGCTCGGCCGCCGCCCTGATGTCGCAGGTCAGCGGCGAGTAGTTGAGGGAGACCAGCGTCCGCCGCCGCGCCGTGCCGTCCGCGTCACGCAGCAGGGCCCGCCGCAGCAGCACGAAGACGGAACGGTTGTCGGCGAAACCGTGCAGGAGGACGACCGGGGGAGGTGGGGCGAGGGGGAGACGCGGGAAGGCGCCGGGCGACGGCCCGGCCGGACCCGCCTCGTCCACCGGCCGCTCGTCCGCCAACCCGGTCGGGTAGAGCGCGAGATGGGCCACCAGGACGGACAACTCCAGCGCGGCCGCGCGAAGTAACGCCCCCGGGGGGTGTGAGACGGGCGTCGCGCCCGGGAGGCGGGCGAGCGGAGGGAGGCGGAGGAGAGAGGTGAGCCGGGAAGGGGAGAGGAGGGTCAAGGGCAGCGACAGTGCTGACATGGGCCGACCTCCGGCCTGCGTACGAGGCGGGCGCGTCCCGCCGCCTCGCCATCCGTGTCCCCCGTGTGATTTCCCCCTCCCGCCCGACCCCGAAACTGCCGGTTGGGCGATGCTGGCGATAACGTTCGTTCACATTCCCGGCCCGTGAGGGTGCGCGAACATCTCGCTACATGGAGGCAGTGATGGGTGTGGCAGCCGGACCGATCCGCGTGGTCGTGGCCAAGCCGGGGCTCGACGGCCATGACCGGGGCGCCAAGGTCATCGCCAGGGCCCTGCGTGACGCGGGCATGGAGGTCATCTACACCGGGCTGCACCAGACGCCCGAACAGATCGTGGACACCGCCATCCAGGAGGACGCCGACGCCATCGGCCTCTCCGTACTCTCCGGCGCCCACAACACGCTCTTCGCCAAGGTCATCGAGCTCCTCGCCGAACGCGACGCCGCCGACATCCGCCTCTTCGGCGGCGGGATCATCCCCGAGGAGGACATCCCGCTACTCAAGGAGAAGGGCGTGGCCGAGATCTTCACGCCCGGGGCGACCACCGGGGCGATCGTGGAGTGGGTCCGGGCCAACATCGGCGTGGAGAAGGGCGTGGAGAAGTAGGACACGCCGCCCCTCCTCGGGCTCGGGCTCGTGCTCACGCCGGGGGCCGGGTGAGTTCGGCGTGCATGGCCTCGCGCAGGCGGAGGGTGCCGGTGAGGCGTGCGAAGGCGTCCGTCCAGTAGGCCGTGGTGGAGTTGGCCGGCGGGTCGGCCACGGGCGGGTCGGGCTGCGTGAGGGTGTCCAGGCGCGGGGCCTCCGCCGGGTCGAGGCAGCGCTCGGCGAGGCCCATGATGCCGCTGTAGCTCCACGGGTAACCGCCCGCCCGGCGTGCCGTCGTGAGCGCGTCGACCACGGCGGCGCCGAGCGGCCCGGCCCACGGGGCCGTGCAGGTGGCGAGGAGCTGGAACGAGTCGGAGAGCCCGTGCGCCGCGATGAACCCGGCCACCCACGCGGCCCGTTCCCCCTCGGGCAGCGCGCCGAGCAACTGCGCCCGCTCGGCGAGGGAGACCGCTCCCGGCCCGTCCGCCACGGGCGAGCCGGGGGCGCCCAGCAGGGCACGTGACCACGCGGCGTCCCGCTGGCGCACCGCCGCCCGGCACCAGGCGCCGTGCAGCTCGCTCTGCCAGCCCTCGTCCACCGGCAGGGCCACCACCTCCTCCGGCGTACGCCCGCCGAGCCGCCCCGGCCAGGTCGCGAGCGGCGCCGCCTCCACCAACTGGCCGAACCACCACGAGCGTTCGCCGCGATTGGCGGGCGGCTTGGCGGTCACGCCGTCGCGCTCCATCCCCGCGTCGCACTCGTGCGGGGCCTCCACCGTGATCCGGGTCTCGCCGGTCAGGGCCAGGCTGACGCAGGAGGCCGCCCGCTCGGCCATCCGCGCGGCCAGCGCCGACCCCGGCAGCGCGGAGAGCAACTCGGCCGCCGTCGACCGGACGTTGCGGCTGCGGTCCGCCAGCGCCTCGTCGAGGAAGGGCTCGTCCGCCTCGCCGAGCCCGGCGCGCAGGGAGTCGAGGAAGAGCAGACGGTCCTCGGCGCGCTCGGTACGCCAGGTTGTGGCCAGCAGTTCCCTCGCCCGGGCCGGGTCGCGCTCCCGCAGGGTCCCCAGCAGCGCCACCCGCTCGGCGAACAGCCCCTCCTCCCACAACCGGGCCACGCCCTCGGCGTCCTCCGGCGCCGGAGCGCCCGCCGCCCCGCCCGGCACACCGCGCAGCGCGAACCGCCAGGCCGGGTTGAGCCGCGCCAGCCACAGGGCGCGCGGCCCCGCGAAGGCCAGCGCGGCGGGCCGCAGATCGGTCCGGGCCCGCGCGGCGTCCAGCAGGGCGGGAAGCAGATCGTGCGGGGCCGCGAACCCCTGCCGGAGCGCCGTCGCCAGCCACTGCGGCAGCAGCTCCGTGAGATCCGGCGCCGCCCCTCTGCGGTCCGTCCCCCCGGCCGTCCGCACCGCCAGCAGCTGCGCCAGCCGGTTCCGCGCGGCGCGGGGCAGCGGCGGCCGCTCGTCCGGCCTCGCCGCCGACAGGGGCGCACCCGCCGGAGCCGCCGCCCGCAGCCCCGCCCGGTACCGCACCGTCCGCACCGCCGCAGCCGCCAGCAAGGCCCCCGGAGCGTTCCCCTCCGCCCCGGCGGCTACGGGAGAGGCCCGCCGGTCGGTCCCGAGCAGCGCGGTCTTCACCAGCTCCTCCCAGGGGAGGGGGTGCGGAAGGGCTCCGTTCACGGAGGTTGCCTCGGGGCCGGCCTCGGTTCCGGCTTCGGGGCCGGAACCGGAGTCGTCGGCGGCTTCCGTGGCTGCTGCCTCCCTCAGTCCGGCGGGGCCCGTCGTGTCTCGCACGCTCACCCCGCCCTGCCGGCCCGCCTGCTGGGCCGCGCCCACTGTCTCGTCACGCATGTCCGCCGTCCTCCGCACCGGTCTGCCCCCTCATTCCTCTCGTCCCGCTCGCCGCTCGCCGCTCGCCGCTCGGCGCACGGCGCACGTGCCCGCTCTGCCGCCCGGCCGCGTCCGCACGCCGGGGCCCGTTCTCGTACCGCCCGCGAAGCCGGTTGCCCGCGCGCTGCCCGCTGCCCGCGTGTGACCGACCGGGCCCGCCCAGCCCTCGCCGGGCCATGCCTCAACTCAGCGGCACCACCGCCTCGTCCCCCTCCACCCACGCCGACAGCGGAGTGAACCCCCGGTGGCCGCACTCGCCGAAGACCGTGACCGGAGCGCCGCCGGAGAGCGCGACCAGGCGCCACAGGCCCGGCCCGGCGGCGGCCGAGGCACTCACGGGGAGTGCGGCGGAGCCGTCCGGGGCGGCGAGCTGCCAGCCCCGGCCGTCGGGGAGCGGCGCCGGGACGACCGGGCCCAGGGTGACCGGGCAGTGCGGGGTCCACGGGTCCTCCCGCACGGCCTGCCCGTACCGGCCGAGCGCCTCCGTCACGTCCACCCCCGTGGGGCGTGAGGAAGGGACGGCCGGGGTGCCGAACCGCTCGCCCAGCTCCGCGCGCCCCCCGGTGCCGCGCGGGAACCAGGTCAGCTCCGCCTCCATGGCCAGCCCGACCGGAAGCGTCAGCTCCGGTGCCTTTCCGGCAGCCCCGTAAGAGAGGAGGAGCGCCGTACGGCCCGAGGCGGCCCCGTGGAGCCAGGCGCGGCGGGTGGTCAGGCGGGCGTCGGCGGTGTCGTACTGGGCGAGGGCCAGCCAGGTGTCACGGAGCGGCGGACCTTCCGCGCGCACCGGCAGGCCCAGCCGCGCGCCGACCACCGAGGAGAGCGCCTCGGGCAGTTCGGCCTGCCGGCGGCGGGCCCGCACCAGCAGGTACAGCAGGGAGCTCTCCTCCAGGAGCCGCACCGGCCAGCCCGGCCCCGAACCCGGTATCGCCCCCAGCTCCCGCACCCGCGCGGCCAGCCCCGGCGCCTGGGCGTCGACCATCCGGGCCGCCGTCTCCTCCCAGAGGGAGTACCCGGCCTGCTCCGCCGCGGCGAGGCCGCCGCGGAGCAGGTCCTCCAGGCGCTGCTCCAGCTCGGAGGCGCCCGCCGAGACCCGCTCGGCGCGCTGCTCCGCCCGCCTGCGCGCCGCCTCGGTGTCGGCGGGAGCGGCCGGGGCGGCCTTCTTCCTGGCGGTGCGCTCCGCCCGGCCCGCCAGCCAGGTACGGGCCCAGTCGGGCGCGCCCTCACTCTCGCCGGATGCCACCGGCCCGTCCGGGTCGCTCCAGAGGAGGAGCAGCCCCAGCGCGTGCTTGCACGGGAACTTCCGGCTCGGGCAGCTGCACTGGTACGCCGGACCGGTCGTGTCGACCACCGTCCGGTAGGGCTTGCTGCCGCTGCCCTTGCAGAGTCCCCACACCGCCCCCTCATTCGAACATCCGGCCTCGGACCACGGGCCCGAAGCGCCGAGTCTGCTTCCCGCTTTGCGTGACGCTGCGTCAGGAGCAAGTGCCAGCACCTGCTCCGCCGCCCAGCGCACCCCCTGCTGAGTCATGTCGTCGAAGGTAGGGGCCGCCACTGACAATCCGTCATCGGTGCAGGTCAGGGCGATTGTCAGTGGCGGGGTGCACGGTGGACACCAGCAATCGGGCCGAAGGGGGATCGTGGGAATGAGCGTGTCGGTGGAGAGCGGGAAGGACGTGGGTGACGTGGCGGGTGCGGCGGCGGAGCAGGACGGACAGCGGGGGACGGGTGAGATGGGTAATTCGAACAAGCAGCAGGCGGAGAGCGCCCCGCAGGAGGCCCTGCGGCCGCACGCCGAGACCGCCTTCGCCGGTGAGCTGGCGGCCCTCGCGGCCCAGGACGACCGCCCCCGCCCGGCCCGGTGGAACCTCTCCCCGTGGGCGGTGGCGACCTACCTCCTGGGCGGCACCCTGCCGGACGGCACGGTGATCACCCCGAAGTACGTGGGGCCGCGCCGCATCGTCGAGGTGGCCGTCACCACCCTCGCCACCGACCGCGCGCTCCTTCTCCTGGGCGTCCCCGGCACCGCCAAGACCTGGGTCTCCGAACACCTGGCGGCCGCCGTCAGCGGCGACTCCACCCTCCTGGTCCAGGGCACCGCCGGCACCCCCGAGGAAGCCATCCGGTACGGGTGGAACTACGCCCAGCTCCTCGCCCACGGCCCCAGCAGGGACGCCCTGGTGCCCAGCCCCGTCATGCGGGCGATGGCGGACGGCATGACCGCCCGGGTGGAGGAGCTGACCCGCATCCCGGCGGACGTGCAGGACACCCTCATCACGATCCTCTCGGAGAAGACCCTGCCCATCCCGGAGCTGGGTGCCGAGGTCCAGGCCGTCCCCGGCTTCAACCTCATCGCCACCGCCAACGACCGCGACCGCGGGGTCAACGAACTCTCCAGCGCCCTGCGCCGCCGCTTCAACACGGTCGTGCTGCCGCTGCCGGAGAGCGTCCAGGCGGAGGTCGACATCGTCTCCCGCCGGGTCGAGCAGCTCGGCCGCTCCCTCGACCTGCCGCGCCTGCCCGACGGCACCGAGGAGATCCTGCGGGTCGTCACCGTCTTCCGCGAGCTGCGCGGCGGGGTCACCGACGATGGCCGCACCAAGGTCAAGTCCCCCAGCGGCACCCTCTCCACCGCCGAGGCCATCTCGGTCGTCACCAACGGCCTGGCCCTCGCCGCCCACTTCGGCGACGGCGTCCTGCGGCCCACCGACGTGGCCGCCGGCATCCTCGGCGCCGTCGTCCGCGACCCGGCCGCCGACCGGGTCGTCTGGCAGGAGTACCTGGAGACGGTCGTCCGCGAGCGGGACGGCTGGAAGGACTTCTACCGCGCCTGCCGCGAGGTCAGCGCGTGACCGGCGACGGCACGAACGGGGGCAGCGTGAGCGAGGAGAAGGAGAAGGAGAGGGGGAGGGCGATGCGGCAGCCGGAGGGCCGTCAGGCGGGGGCGCAGGGGCCCTGGCTGTTCGGGGTACGGCACCACGGACCCGGCTCGGCCCGGTCGGTGCGGGCCGCGCTCGACGCGGTCCAGCCCGGCGCCGTCCTCATCGAAGGACCGCCCGAGGCCGACGAACTGGCCCACCTCGCCGCCGACATGGACATGCGGCCCCCGGTCGCCCTGCTGGCCCACGCCACCGACGACCCCGGCCGCTCCGCCTTCTGGCCGTTCGCGGAGTTCTCCCCGGAGTGGGTCGCGCTGCGCTGGGCCCTGGACCGGGGCGTCCCGGTGCACTTCATCGACCTCCCCGCCACCCACACACTGGCCCTGCGCGCGGGGGACGAGGCCGAAGGCGACGACACCGACGGCACCGACGGCACCGGCGGCGACAAGGCGGAGGAGGCGGGCAACGAGGAGCAGCCCCCGCGCCCGCACCCCGGGGCGCTGCGGGTGGACCCGCTGGCCGTGCTCGCCGACGCCGCCGGGTACGACGACCCGGAGCGCTGGTGGGAGGACGTGGTCGAGCACCGGGGCGGCACCGGGGCCGGCGCGGAGGACGACGCGGGCGAGGCCGCGCTCGCCTCGTTCCGCGCCCTCGGCGAGGCGATGGGCGCCCTGCGCGAGGAGTTCGGGGACGGCGGACACACCCGGGACCTCGTCCGCGAGGCCCACATGCGGGTCCGGCTCAAGGCCGCCCGCAAGGAGCACGGGGACTCCGTCGCCGTGATCTGCGGCGCCTGGCACGTGCCGGCCCTGGCGCTGCGCACCACGCTCACCGCCGACCGGGCCCTGCTCAAGGGCCTGCCCAAGGTCAAGACCGGCCTCACCTGGGTGCCCTGGACCCACCGCCGGCTCGCCCGGGCCGGGGGATACGGCGCGGGGATCGCCTCGCCCGGCTGGTACGGCCACCTCTTCTCGGCCCCCGACCGGCCGGTGGAGCGCTGGCTCACCAAGGTCGCGGGGCTGCTCCGGGAGGAGGGCCGGCAGGTCTCCTCCGCCCACGTCATCGAGGCCGTCCGGCTCGCCGGGGCCCTCGCCACCCTGCGGGGCCGGCCGCTGGCCGGGCTCACCGAGACCACCGACGCGATCCGCTCCGTCCTCTGCGAGGGCTCCGACGTCCCCCTCGCGCTGATCGAGGACCGGCTGACGGTAGGCGACGTCCTCGGCGAGGTCCCCGCCGCCGCACCGGCCGTGCCGCTCCAGCGCGACCTGGAACGCCTCCAGCGGAGCCTGCGGTTCAAGCCCGAGGCGGCGGACCGCGAGATCGACCTGGACCTCCGCAAGGAGAACGACGCCGCCCGCAGCCGCCTGCTCCACCGCCTCAGCCTGCTGCGCGTCGACTGGGGCACACCGGCCGCCGCACGCTCCGGCACCGGCACCTTCCGGGAGAGCTGGCGCCTCTCCTGGCAGCCGGAACTCGCGGTACGGGTCGCCGAGGCCGGCGTCTGGGGCACCACCGTCGCCTCCGCCGCCACCGCCAAGGCGCGCTCCGACGCCACGTCGGCCACCCACCTCGCCGACATCACCGCCCTCGCCGAACTCTGCCTGCGCGCCGAGCTGTCCGAGGCGCTCCCCGACGTCATGCGCGCCCTCGCCGACCGCGCCGCCCTCGACACCGACGTGGGCCACCTGGCACAGGCGCTGCCCGCACTGGTGCGGTCGGTGCGGTATGGCGACGTACGCGGCACGGACACCGCCGCCCTCGCGGAGGTCGCCGCGGGGCTGGCCGAGCGGGTCTTCGTCGGCCTCCCGCCCGCCTGCACCGGCCTCGACGCCGACGGCGCGCGGGAACTCCGGCGCCAGATCGAGGCGGTGCACACCGCGGTGGGGCTGCTCGCCGACACCGCCGCCGCCCAGGTCGACGGCGCCGGGCTGCGGCAGCGCTGGCGGGCGGTGCTCCGGAACATCGCCGACCGGGAGAGCGCGCCCGGCCTGGTCCGGGGACGCGCGGTCCGCCTCCTCCTCGACGAGGGCACCCTCGACGAGGACGCGGTGGCCCGCCGGATGGGCCTCGCCCTCTCCCCGGGCACCCCGCCCCCGGACGCGGCCGCCTGGATCGAGGGATTCCTCGGCGGCGCGGCCGGCGGCGGCATGCTCCTCGTCCACGACGAACGCCTCCGCCAGCTGCTGGACACCTGGCTCGCCTCGGTCCCGGCCACCGCCTTCACCGACGTCCTGCCCCTCCTGCGCCGCACCTTCTCCGCCTACGAGTCCGGCGTGCGCCGCACCCTCGGCGAACTGGTCCGCCGTGGCGGGCGCGCCGCCGGCAGCCCCGCCCCCGGCACCGAGGCCCTCCCCGGAACCCCGGCCGACGGCTTCGGTCCCGGCCTCGACCCCGAACGCGCCGACGCGGTCACCGAGGTGCTCCGCCACCTCCTGGGCGACCTGGTGGCGGTGGGCGCGGGGGACGGGGGGCCCGGGTGACCGGGCGTCACGACACCCCGCCCAGCCCCGAAGCGCAGACCCACTCCGAGCCGCCCCACGTACGAAAGGAACCAGCGATGACCGAGGACAGGACGGCTCAGGCGGCCCGGGGGAGTGAGGTGCCCGAGGGTGGTGGCGGTGAGGAGGAGCGCCTGCGGCGCTGGCGGATGGTGCTCGGTGGCGGGCCCGCCGACGGCACGGGGTACGTGCCGGCGGGGAACGACGCGGCGATGGACAAGGCGCTGGCTGCGCTGTACGGGCGCGGTGAGGGGAAGGACGGGCGGCTGAAGGCGGGGGCGGAACGGGGGGCCGGGCTCGGTGGGTCGGCGCCGTCGGTGGCGCGCTGGCTGGGGGACATCCGGACGTACTTCCCCAGTTCGGTGGTGCAGGTGATGCAGCGGGACGCCATCGACCGGCTCGGGCTGGCGGCGCTGCTGCTGGAGCCGGAGATGCTGGAGGCGGTCGAGGCCGACGTGCACCTGGTCGGGACGCTGCTGTCGCTGAACAAGGCGATGCCCGAGGAGACCAAGGAGACGGCGCGGGCCGTGGTCCGCAAGGTCGTGGAGGAGCTGGAGAAGCGGCTGGCCTCGCGGACCCGGACGACGCTGACGGGGGCGCTCGACCGCAGCGCCCGGATCAGCCGCCCGCGCCACCACGACATCGACTGGAACCGCACCATCGCCGCCAACCTGCGGCACTACCTCCCCGAGTACCGCACCATCGTGCCGGAGCGGCTGATCGGGTACGGCCGGGCCTCGCAGGCGGTGAAGAAGGAAGTGGTGCTCTGCGTCGACCAGTCGGGGTCGATGGCGGCCTCGGTGGTGTACGCCTCGGTGTTCGGCGCGGTGCTGGCCTCGATGCGGTCGCTGGCGACCCGGCTCGTCGTCTTCGACACGGCCGTGGTCGACCTGACCGACAAGCTGGAGGACCCGGTCGACGTCCTCTTCGGCACCCAGCTCGGCGGCGGTACCGACATCAACCGCGCCCTCGCGTACTGCCAGAGCAGGATCACCCGCCCCGCCGACACCGTCGTCGTCCTCATCAGCGATCTCTACGAGGGCGGGATCAAGGACGAGATGCTGAAGCGGGTCGCGGCGATGAAGGCGGCGGGCGTCCAGTTCGTCACCCTCCTCGCCCTCTCCGACGAGGGCGCCCCCTCCTACGACCGCGAGCACGCGACGGCCCTCGCGGCACTGGGTGCCCCCGCCTTCGCCTGCACCCCCGACCTCTTCCCGGACGTGATGGCGGCGGCCCTGGAGAAGGGGACGATCCCGATACCGGAGGGGGCCGCGGCCTGAGGGCGCCGGTCGTGGTGGCCCGCGCCCGGCCTCCCGCCCCGGCCCGGCCTCCCGCCCGGCCCGTTCGCCCCTGGCGAAGTCGATCAGCCGCCGGACAGGGGCCGGGCCGGGAGGAGTGGCGGCACTCTGTGACAGGTATCACCGCTCAGGTGTGATCTGCGATTTAGAGGCGGCACGGCGGCGGCGTTAACCTGCCAGACGGACATGCCGCGTACCGGTGACCGAGTACGCCTCCCCTGTGACAGTGCGCAGTCACGTTGCCCGCCGCGGCACGCCCATGCAGACCATCGACCGCACAGCGGCGAGACCACTGATAAGGGACGGACGCGCGTGGACCTGTTCGAGTACCAGGCGAGGGACCTCTTCGCCAAGCACGGTGTACCGGTGCTGGCCGGTGAAGTCATCGACACGCCTGAGGCGGCCCGCGAGGCGACCGAGCGGCTGGGCGGCAAGTCCGTCGTCAAGGCCCAGGTGAAGGTCGGCGGGCGCGGCAAGGCCGGTGGCGTCAAGCTGGCCGCCACCCCCGACGAGGCGGTCGCCCGGGCGACCGACATCCTCGGCATGGACATCAAGGGCCACACGGTCCACAAGGTGATGATCGCCGAGACCGCTCCCGAGATCGTCGAGGAGTACTACGTCTCGTACCTCCTCGACCGCACCAACCGCACCTTCCTGGCCATGGCCTCGGTGCAGGGCGGCATGGACATCGAGGAGGTCGCGGAGAAGACCCCCGAGGCCCTCGCGAAGGTCCCGGTCGACTCCAACACCGGTGTGACCATCGAGAAGGCCCGCGAGATCGTCGCGCAGGCGAAGTTCCCGGCCGAGGTGGCCGAGAAGGTCGCCGAGGTCATGGTGACGCTGTGGGACACCTTCGTCGCCGAGGACGCGCTCCTCGTCGAGGTCAACCCGCTCGCCAAGGTCGCCTCCGGTGAGGTCCTGGCCCTCGACGGCAAGGTCTCGCTCGACGAGAACGCCGACTTCCGCCAGCCCGACCACGAGGCCCTCGAGGACAAGGCCGCGGCCAACCCGCTCGAGGCCGCCGCCAAGGCCAAGAACCTCAACTACGTCAAGCTCGACGGCGAGGTCGGCATCATCGGCAACGGCGCGGGTCTCGTCATGAGCACCCTGGACGTCGTCGCGTACGCCGGTGAGAAGCACGGCAACGTGAAGCCCGCCAACTTCCTCGACATCGGTGGCGGCGCCTCCGCCGAGGTCATGGCGAACGGCCTGGAGATCATCCTCGGCGACCCGGACGTCAAGTCCGTCTTCGTCAACGTGTTCGGTGGCATCACCGCCTGTGACGAGGTCGCCAACGGCATCGTCCAGGCCCTGGAGCTGCTCAAGACCAAGGGCGAGGACGTCACCAAGCCGCTGGTCGTGCGCCTCGACGGCAACAACGCGGAGCTGGGTCGCAAGATCCTGTCGGACGCGAACCACCCGCTGGTGCAGCGCGTGGACACCATGGACGGTGCGGCCGACAAGGCCGCCGAGCTCGCGGCTGCGAAGTAAGGACGAGGGACTCCAACACCATGGCTATCTTCCTCACCAAGGACAGCAAGGTCATCGTCCAGGGCATGACCGGTGCCACGGGCATGAAGCACACCAAGCTCATGCTGGGTGACGGCACCAACATCGTCGGTGGCGTGAACCCGCGCAAGGCCGGCACGTCCGTCGACTTCGACGGCACCGAGGTCCCCGTCTTCGGCTCGGTCGCCGAGGCGATGGAGAAGACCGGCGCCGACGTCAGCGTCATCTTCGTCCCGCCGAAGTTCGCCAAGGCCGCCGTCGTCGAGGCGATCGACGCCGAGATCGGCCTGGCCGTCGTGATCACCGAGGGCATCGCCGTGCACGACTCGGCCGCCTTCTGGGCGTACGCGTCGAGCAAGGGCAACAAGACCCGGATCATCGGCCCGAACTGCCCCGGCCTGATCACCCCCGGCCAGTCCAACGCCGGCATCATCCCGGGCGACATCACCAAGCCCGGCCGCATCGGTCTCGTGTCCAAGTCCGGCACGCTGACCTACCAGATGATGTACGAGCTGCGTGACATCGGCTTCTCCTCCGCCGTCGGCATCGGTGGCGACCCGGTCATCGGCACCACGCACATCGACGCCCTCGCGGCGTTCGAGGCGGACCCCGAGACCGACCTGATCGTCATGATCGGCGAGATCGGCGGCGACGCCGAGGAGCGTGCGGCCGACTACATCAAGGCCAACGTCACCAAGCCGGTCGTCGGCTACGTCGCGGGCTTCACCGCGCCCGAGGGCAAGACCATGGGCCACGCCGGCGCCATCGTCTCCGGCTCCTCCGGCACCGCCCAGGCGAAGAAGGAGGCCCTCGAGGCCGCCGGTGTCAAGGTCGGCAAGACCCCGACCGAGACCGCCGAGCTGGCCCGCGCGATCCTCGCCGGCTGACTCGCCGACCGGTCCCGCGCCTGACGGCGCGACCAGCGACGCCTGAGGGCCCGCATCCCCTGCCGGGGGTGCGGGCCCTCAGGCGTACCCGGGGACGGGCGGCGCTCAGCGCGGCAGCGGCCTGACCCGTTCCGGTCCGGCCGCCGGGTGCTCGCGCAGCTTCTCCCGCAGCGAGCGGTCCTCCTCCGACAGGGGGCCGGGTCCCGCGTGCGGCGGGACCCCGGTGATCGCCTCGCCCGCCGCGGGCGGCCGGACGTAGTGGTCGGGGGCGACGCTGACGCAGAAGGCCGTCGCCCCGGCGATCACCGCGGTGAGCACCACGGCCGACCGGGTCCACCGGCGTACCCGGCGCTCACCCCCCGTACGGATGAGCGCCCCCTGCTCCTCCGTGGCCGGTTCCAGCGGGGAAAGGGCGTCGAGCCGCCGGTGCAGGGCGGCCGGGTCGGCGAGGGCCGGGACCCGCTCGGCGACGGCGGCCCGCGCCGAGAGCACCCGGTGGGCGGCGGCGCGGGTGGTCGCCTCGGTCTCGGCCGCCGTCTCGGGCAGGTCCAGGCCCACGCCGTCGTAGAGCAGCAGCGTGCGGCGGTGGCGGGGGGCGAGCGAGAGCAGGGCGTCCATCAGGTCGTGGTCGGCGCGGCCGCGCGGCGGCGGGAGGACGGTGCCGGGCGTGGCCGGGCGGCGGTGGGCGGCCCGCATCCGGTGCCAGGGCGAGAGGGCGTACTCGTGCGCGGCGGCCCGGACCCAGCCCGCCGGGTCCCGGTCCACCGCGACCTCCGGCCACCGTGCCCAGGCCAGCTGGAACGCCCGCTCCACCGACTCCACCGCCACGGTGTGCCGGCCCGTCAGCAGGTAGGTCTGCCGGACGAGCACCCCCGCGCAGGAGGCGTAGAGCGCGTCGAACGCCTCGCGGGGGGTCGCCCCGGTCGGGCGCGGGGGGCGCGGGGACGGACGCGGCGGTTCCGGCCGGGCGGGGCGCGGGCGGGACGCCTCCGCGCGGGCGGGCTCCGGCGGGGCCTCGGCCTTCTCGCCCACCTCGCCCCGGGCCTTGTCCTCGGCCCCCTTCACCGCCGTCCCCGCCTGCGACCGCGAGGTTCTGACGGGCTTTCCGGCCGGTCCGGGGCGGCCGGCCGTGGTGGTGAGGAAGCTGGCGTACGCCTCCAGGGCGCGGCCGCGAGGGGTGGCGCGCCCGGTCTCCCAGGAGTGGATGGTCGTGCTGGTGACGCTCATCCGCGCGGCGAGCGCCGCCTGGCTGAGGGAGGCCGCCTCGCGGAGTCTCCGGCGTTCCGCGGGGGTCGGGAGCGTCGGGGCGGGACGGTTCGTCATGTCGCGTTCTCCACAGCAGGGGCCGGGACCGCCAGGACGGGCGGCGGGCACGGGCAGCGCGGGCACACCTCACCCGTCCGTACGGAAAAGTACATAACCGTATCTTCGGCGACACCTCCGGACTTCGCCTGTTGCGCGCATCCCCTCCGTGGCATTGGGAGCATGACCGGTGTGACCCGAATGACCGATGACTCCCTTTCACCCGCCGCCCGTCTCCAGGCCCTTGCCGACCGCCTCCGCGACCGGTCGCCGGCCCTGGCGGGGTGTCTGTTCGGCGGCGCGGTCGCCGCCGGTCTCGGCCTCGGCGCGTACGCGGTGGTGGTCATGGCGCTCTGGATCGGCTCGCCCTACCCGGACAGCGGTCCCGGCGGCGCCACCGGGACCGCCGTGAGCCTGTGGCTGCTGGGCCACGGCGTCGGACTCACCCGCGCCGACACGCTCACCGGCGTCCCCGCCCCGCTCGGCCTGACCCCGCTGCTCCTCGCCCTCCTCCCGTTCTGGCTGGTCCGCCGCGCCGCCCGGGACGCCGCCGAGCCGGAGACGCCCCAAGCGCCCGAGATCCCCGCCCGCACCGTTGTCTGGGGCGTTACCGGCGGCTACACCGCCGTCGGCGCCCTCGCCGCCCTCTACGCCACCGGGGGCGAGCTGCGCCCCACCCTGCGCGAGGCCGCCTGGCACCTGCCGCTGCTGGCGCTCGCCGCCGCCCTCACCGGACTCCGCTCCGTGCGCGGCCGGGGAGCCGACGCACCGTCACCCGCCGGGCCGGACAGCGGTTCCGGGGGCGTGCGCGCGGCGCTGGCCGGGCGGCGCGGGGCCACCGCCTGCCGGGCCGGGCTCGCCGCCGCCCTCACCCTCGCGGGGGGCGGCGCCGTCCTCGTAGGCGTCTCGCTCACCCTCCACCGGGACCCGGCCCGCGCCTCGTACCTGATGCTCACCGACGTCTGGTCGGGGCGGCTCGCCGTCCTCCTGCTCGCCCTCGCCCTCCTCCCCAACGCGGTGATCTGGGGCGCCGCCTACGCGCTCGGCACCGGGTTCCAGGTCGGCACCGGCACTCTCGTGACGCCGCTCGCCGCCACCTCCGGCCCCGCCCTGCCGCCCTTCCCGCTGCTGGCCGCGGTCCCGCCGGACGGGTCCGGTACGCCGCTGACCTGGGCCTGTGCCGCGATCCCGGTGGTGGCGGGGATCACCGCGGGCTGGTTCACGGGGCGCGCGGCGGCCCCGGACCGCTCCTCCGGCACGGACGCGGAAGGAGCGCCCCCGCCCTGGTCCGCCCCGGTCACCGCCGCGACCGCCGCCCTGGCCGCCCTCGTCGCCGGTCTGGTCTGCGCGGTCGCGGCCCGGGCGGCGGGCGGCCCGCTCGGGACGGGGCGGCTGGCGGAGCTGGGCCCCGTCTGGTGGGCGGCCGGCGGGGCCGCGCTCGCCTGGACCCTGCTTCTCGGCGTCCCCACCGCCCTCGCCCTGCGCGCCTGGCGGCTGCGCACCCGCAAGCCGCGCGAGGCCGGGGCCGGGGGTGGCCGGTGGGCCGGGGCCGGGCTCTTCGGGATCGCCATGACGGGGACGGGGCTGGCGGTGCCGGGCGCGGCGGACGGCGGCACGGACCCGGAGGCCCGCCCCGGAGCGGACGCGGACGCGGACATCGAGGAAGAGGCCGACGAGCCCGACGACGACCCGGAACGCGTCGACCCGCTGGACTGGTGGGAGCGGGTCTCCCGCCCCGACCCGGTGGCCGCGCTCGGCGGCTCCTTCGGCACCCCGTACGACCTGTACGACCAGCTTCCGGCCCACGGCCCCGAGGACTGGCGGGCCCTGCCCGCCGAAGAGCCGGCCCCGCCGGGGGAGCGGCCCGCCGGGCGGGAGCCGGACGCGTGAGCGGGCGGACGGGAGTGCCCCGTCCGCCCGCTCACACGGGGTGCCCGCTCAGCCGTTGTTCTCGGTGTTGACGCCCAGCAGCGGGCGCAGGTCCTTCGGGAGGTGCTTCTCGCAGGTGTCGCGGGTGGCGTTGGTCAGCGCGTCGTCCATGCAGGAGTAGTAGTCGCTGTAGACGATCCGGGCGCCGAACATCGCGGCCACCAGGGCGAGCCCCAGCCCCGCCGTGACCAGGCCGCTGACGGCGGCCGTGGTCTGCTGGCGGGTCCCCGACTCGGTGGGCGCCGGGGCGCTCTCGCCCGGCCCGCGCTTCTCGCGGGCCTCGCCGTCGGCTCCCTCGGCGGACTTGCCGCGCATCTTCAGCGAGGTCACGCCCCAGTACACCGAGAGGGCGCCGAGCAGCAGGGCGACCGAGGGCCAGTTGAAGAGAGCGAAGAAGAACGACCACATGCCCGACAGCAGGGCGTACCGGGCGCGGCGCTGGCCCGGGTCGCGCGGGTCCCAGCGGGGGCCGGGCGGGCGCCCCTCGCCGCTGCCGTCGCGCGAACCGGAACCGAAGGGGTTGGGCGAGCGGCCGGGCTGGCGGTCGCTCCAGCGGCCACCCCCGCCGCCCTGCCCGGAGCCGTCGTCGGAGCCTCCGGCGGGCGTCCGGGGCTTCCACGGCTGGTCGGGCCGGCCCTCGGGCGGCGCCGCGAAGGGGTTGTCCGACTGGCCGGAACCGGAGTCGGACCCGGAACCGGAATCCGAGCCGGAACGGCCTTCCGGCTCGGAGGAGGACTTCCGTTCCGTCTCCGAGCTCTCCCTGACCGCCACCACGCCCCACGCATCCGGGGCCGTCGCGGCGGCGCCCGGCAGGGCGAGGCCCCCGAAGCCGGGGGCAGCGGTGGGCAGGGGGAGGCGGAGGCTCACGGCGGAGCGTCGGTCCGGCATCAGGTGCGTGTCTTCCCTCGGTGGTGAATCCGGTGGTCCGGTGCGGGTGGTGTGCTGCCGGGACGGGCCCGAGGGCCCCTGGGGACCCCTCCCAGACGCTACCGCCCCCTCGGGCCCCCGTCCCGTGGGGGCCGGTGAGTGTGCCGGTATCGTTGCTGACGGTCGGGAGCTTCGTAGAGTTCCCCGTATCGCGGAGAGCGCGACCTTTGTACGACCGCACAAAGGTGTCCGGGCGGACAAGGCAGCGCCTCCCGCACCGCTCGTACGCGCCGTGCCCGCACGGCCGGCGTCACCGTAGAAAGGCCCCCGCCGTGGCCTCGCCGCTTCCCAGCGCCGCGTCTTCACGCCCGAAGCGCCTCGTCGTCCTCGTCTCCGGCTCCGGGACCAACCTTCAGGCCCTCCTCGACGCCATCGCCGCCCAGGGCGCCGGGGCGTACGGGGCCGAGGTGGTCGCCGTCGGCGCCGACCGGGGCGCGATCGCCGGACTGGACCGCGCCGAGCGCGCCGGAATCCCCTCGTTCGTGTGCCGGGTCAAGGACCACCCCGACCGGGCCGCCTGGGACCGGGCGCTGACCGAGGCGGTCGCCGCGTACGAGCCGGACCTCGTCGTCTCGGCCGGGTTCATGAAGATCCTGGGCAAGGAGTTCCTCGCCCGCTTCGGCGGCCGGGTGGTCAACACCCACCCCGCGCTGCTCCCCAGTTTTCCCGGGGCCCACGGCGTACGCGACGCGCTCGCGTACGGCGTCAAGGTCACCGGCTGCACCGTTCATCTCGTCGACGACGGAGTCGACACCGGCCCGATCATCGCCCAGGGCGTGGTCGAGGTCGTCGAGGACGACTCGGCGGAGGGCGAAGCCGCCCTCCACGAACGCATCAAGGACGTCGAGCGCACGCTGCTCGTCGAGGTCGTGGGGCGTCTGGCCCGCAACGGCCACCGCATTGAGGGACGAAAGGTTCTGATTCCGTGACCGCCGAAGGTACGAAGCGGCCCATCCGCCGCGCCCTGGTCAGCGTCTACGACAAGACGGGCCTGGAGGAGCTGGCCCGCGGGCTGCACGAGGCGGGCGTCGAGCTGGTCTCCACCGGCTCCACCGCCGGGCGGATCGCCGCCGCCGGTGTCCCCGTCACCAAGGTCGAGGAGCTGACCGGCTTCCCCGAGTGCCTGGACGGCCGGGTCAAGACGCTCCACCCCCGCGTCCACGCCGGCATCCTCGCCGACCTGCGCCTGGACAGCCACCGCGAGCAGCTCGCCGAGCTGGGCGTCGAGCCGTTCCAGCTGGTGATCGTCAACCTCTACCCGTTCCGGGAGACCGTCGCCTCCGGCGCCACCCCCGACGAGTGCGTCGAGCAGATCGACATCGGTGGCCCCTCGATGGTCCGCGCCGCCGCCAAGAACCACCCGTCCGTGGCGGTCGTCACCGACCCCGGCCAGTACGGCGCCGTCCTGGAAGCCGCCCGCGACGGCGGCTTCGAACTGGCCGCCCGCAAGCGGCTCGCCGCCAAGGCGTTCCAGCACACCGCCGCGTACGACGTGGCGGTCGCCTCCTGGTTCGCCGACGACTACGCGGCGGCCGACGACAGCGGCTTCCCCGACTTCCTCGGCTCCGCGCTGACCCGCTCCACCGTGCTGCGCTACGGCGAGAACCCGCACCAGCCCGCCGCGCTCTACACCCTCGGCGAGGGCGGCCTCGCCGAGGCCGAGCAGCTCCACGGCAAGGAGATGTCCTACAACAACTACACGGACACCGACGCCGCCCGCCGCGCCGCCTACGACCACGCGGACCCGTGCGTCGCGATCATCAAGCACGCCAACCCGTGCGGCATCGCCGTCGCCGGTGACGTCGCCGAGGCCCACCGCAAGGCGCACGCCTGCGACCCGCTCTCCGCCTTCGGCGGCGTCATCGCCGTCAACCGGCCCGTCACGCGGGAGATGGCCGAGCAGGTCGCGGAGATCTTCACCGAGGTCATCGTCGCCCCGGACTACGAGGACGGCGCCCTGGAGGCGCTGACCCGGAAGAAGAACATCCGGGTGCTGCGCTGCCCCGAGCCGCCCGCCGCCACCGTCGAGACCAAGCAGATCGACGGCGGCGCCCTCCTCCAGGAGGCCGACCGCCTCCAGGCCGGCGGCGACTCCCCGGCCAACTGGACGCTCGCCACCGGCGACGCGCTCGGCGAGGGCGAACTGGCCGAGCTGGCCTTCGCCTGGCGGGCCTGCCGCGCCGTCAAGTCCAACGCGATCCTGCTCGCCAAGGACGGTGCCTCGGTCGGCGTCGGCATGGGCCAGGTCAACCGCGTCGACTCCGCCAAGCTCGCCGTCGAGCGGGCCGGGGAGGAGCGCGCCCGGGGTGCCTTCGCCGCCTCCGACGCCTTCTTCCCCTTCCCCGACGGGCTGGAGATCCTGCTGGAGGCCGGCGTCCGCGCCGTCGTCCAGCCCGGCGGCTCGGTCCGCGACGAACTGGTCGTCGAGGCCGCCAAGAAGGCCGGCGTCACCATGTACTTCACGGGGACCCGCCACTTCTTCCACTGACCGCAACGCGAGACGGCCGAGGGCCGCGCCCCCGAGCGGGGGCGCGGCCCTCGGCCGTCTCAGCTGCTCGCGCGGGTCAGTAACGCGGGCGGTTGAACCAGACGGAAGCCTGGCTGTTGACCATCGCGGCGAGGATGATGCCGTAGATCGCCAGCGCGACGATGCCGCCGAAGGTGGCCGAGCCGCCCTCGCCCGCGAAGAGGTTGCTCAGCGAACCGAGCAGCATCAGCGAGGCGTAGACGATCGTCGTGATGCGTATGCCGGAGCCGCCGGTGGAGAACTTCACGCCGAGCACGATGGCGAGGACGGCCAGCGCCAGCAGGAGGAAGACCAGCACGTAGCCGAGGCCGACGAGGCCGTTGGCGGCGTCCGTGTCCATGCCGTTGGCGACGTCCTTGGCCGCGCCGATGGCGACACCGAAAAGGAGACCGACCAGGATCTGGAGGCCGGCCACGATGAAGAGCAGCACGCGGGCCGTCTTCATCAGGCCCGGCATCTCGGGCTTCATCGGGTTCATGCCCGGGCCACCCGGGTACCCCGGCTGACCGCCCTGCTGCGGGTAGCCGTAACCGGGCTGGCCCGGCTGGCCGCCCTGCTGCGGGTAGCCGTAGGCCGGCTGGCCCTGGGGGGCGCCGTAGCCGCCGGGCTGGCCCTGGGGCGAGCCGTAGCCGCCGGGCTGGCCCTGCGGGGGACCGTAGGGGTTGTTGGGGTCGCCGAAACTCATGGCGGGATTCCTCCGTTGAAGCGCGGGGACGCGCGGCCCGCGCAGGAGGTTGCGATGAAAGACGTAAGCGGCGCTTCCCCCCGGCACTGCCCGCGGCACTGTCTGCACATCATCGTTCTCAATACACCGGGGTCTTGTCCAGTCACCAGCCGTGGACGTTGTGCAAGTGCAACCTCCGTGATCATTCGGGCAGAGCGGACCGGATGGCCGAAAACGGCGGCCCGGGAAAGGCGTCGTCCCGGCCCCCGCGTCCGTACTCCGGCCCGGATTGGCGGCGGAGGGCGCGCATCCGCGAGGATGGGGGTATGAGCGCCCAGATTCTCGATGGCAAGGCCACCGCGGCCGCGATCAAGTCCGAGCTGGCCCAGCGTGTGGCCGCTCTCCGAGCCCAGGGCGTGCTGCCCGGCCTCGGTACCGTCCTGGTCGGCGAGGACCCGGGCAGCCAGAAGTACGTCGCGGGCAAGCACCGCGACTGCGCCCAGGTCGGCATCGCCTCCATCCAGCGCGAACTGCCCGCCACCGCCACCCAGGAGGAGATCGAGGCGGTCGTCCGGGAGCTCAACGAGGACCCGGCCTGCACCGGTTACATCGTGCAGCTGCCCCTGCCCAAGGGCATCGACGAGAACCGCATCCTCGAACTCATGGACCCGGCCAAGGACGCCGACGGCCTCCACCCGACCAACCTCGGCCGCCTCGTACTCAACGAGCCCGCGCCGCTGCCCTGCACGCCGTTCGGCATCGTCACGCTGCTGCGTCACTTCGGCGTCGAGATCAACGGCGCCGAGGTGGTCGTCGTCGGCCGCGGCGTCACCATCGGCCGCCCGATGCCGCTGCTGCTCACCCGCCGCTCCGAGAACGCCACGGTCACCCAGTGCCACACCGGCACCCGCGACCTCGCCGCCCACCTGCGCCGCGCCGACATCATCGTGGCCGCCGCCGGGGTGCCGCACCTGGTCAAGCCCGAGGACGTGAAGCCGGGCGCGGCCGTCCTCGACGTCGGCGTCAGCCGCGACGAGAACGGCAAGATCGTCGGCGACGTCCACCCCGGCGTCGCCGAGGTGGCCGGCTGGATCTCCCCCAACCCGGGCGGAGTCGGCCCGATGACCCGCGCCCAGCTCCTCGTCAACGTCGTCGAGGCGGCCGAGCGCCAGGCCGCCTCCGCCGCCTGATCCCCCGAAGAGGCCGCCACCGATGAGCACCGACGCCCCCGACGACCGGCCCACTGCCGAGCAGACCCCCATGGCCCCGGAGCCGCGCCCCGAGCCCGCCGGCGGGGCCACACGCGCCGGGGCCGGGGTGCGCACCGGCGTGGCCAAGCTGGGGTGGACCCGGCGGGAGCCCGGGTCGCGGCGCTTCCCGCGGATCACCCGCTCCATCGCCCGGCCCGAGGGCGGGGGGCGGGCCGCCGCCGGGGACGCGCCCGCGCCCGCCCGGCAGTGGCCGATGCTGCTGGTGCTCTCGCTGGTGGGGCTGGGGTTGATCCTCACCGCCTTCGACGTCACCCGGGTCGGCACCCTGCTCATCGGGGTGGCGCTGCTCGTCGGGGCGGGGTTGCGGTGGTGGTTGCCCTCCGTGGGGATGCTCGCTGTTCGCTCGCGGTTCACGGATCTGGTGACGTACTCCGTGCTCGGTGTGGTGATCGTGGTGCTCGCGCTGATGCAGCAGCCCGACCCGCTGCTTGAGTTGCCGTTCCTGGACCGGACGTTGCACTTCACGGTGGACTAGCCTCGCGGCGCGGTTGCGGGGGGTGGCCTCAAGCGCCGGCCGGGCTTGGTTTGGCCTCAAGCGCCGGCCGGGCTGTCGTTTGGCTGAGGTGATGCCTCGGCCGACGGTCACTGATGGCCTCAATCGCCGGCCGGGCTTTCCAATGCGGCCTCATGCGCCGGCCGGGCTTGGTTTTGGCCGGGCTCTGGGAGGCGGTTCGGGGGGGCGTCGTCAGGTCATGCCGTTGCCCAGGCGAAGAGGAAGAGGGTGGCGCCGAAGAGGCCGGGGAGGATGAGGCGGGAGGGGCGGCCTATGCCGAAGATGGCGCCGAAGGCGGTGAAGACGAGGGTGAGCATGCCGGCGAGGCCCGCGAGCATGCGCAGTGCCTCGCGGACGGGGAGGTCCTGGGCGATCTGGGTGCCGGTGGCGATGAAGGCGATGACGGCTGCCAGCAGGCCGAGGCTTGCCAGGGTCTCCGAGCGGAGCCGGGTGAGTTCCTTCTGCTCGTGGGCGCGGGTCTCCTCCGCGACCCGCCGCACGCGCTCCTCCATGGAGCGTTCCAGGCGTTCGGCGGTCTCCCGCAGGGTCGTGCGGTTCTGCTCGGTCTCCCGGCGCAGCACGATGTCGGCCCGTATGCGGTGGAACTCGACGATGCGTACGGCGTAGCCGGCGCGTGAGGAGTCCTCCAGGTCCAGGGCGCGCTGGATGGAGGCGAGCGCGGTGTCGAAGTCGTTCAGCAGGGCGGCGAGCTGGGCGCGGACCGCCCGGTAGCGGGGCTGGTCGGGGCTGATCTCCACGGCCCGCTCCACCTGGGTCAGGGCCTCGCGCACCTCGTCCTCGGAGGTCTCGGCGCCGCTCCAGCCGTACTCGGCGAGGACGCGGGCGTGGTGGGCGACCAGGGCGAGGTTGTCCGGGTAGGCGGTCACGGCCGTGACGGCGTGGCGCAGGGCGGCCGGCAAGTTCGGGCCCATCGGGTCGAGGAGAGCGAGGTCGGATTCGAGGACGGCGCGCATCGGTACGGCGCTGAAGCGTCCGGCGTGGCGGAGGTACAGGGTGCGGAACCGGCCGCCGTCCAGGGCCCGGCGGTGGCGGGCCAGCAGGATGTAGAAGGCGTTGAAGGCCCGTAACGGATCGGCGGTGTCGCGGATCAGTTCCTCCAGCGCCGCCACGTCGGCCTCGGCCAGTGAGGTGCAGATGGCCATCGCGGCGCCGTGGTGCTCGGCCGACTCCAGTGGCGGCAGGGCCTCCAGGGCAGCCGTCGTATCCCCCGATTGCATGGCGTCACAGTAGTGGCGGGGGTCGGCGCGGTCGAGAGGGCGATCGTCCGCCGGAGCCTCGTCTCAGCCCGGCGAGACGAAGCCCGACTCGTACGCGGCGATGACCGCCTGGGTGCGGTCGCGGGCGCCGAGTTTGGACAGGACGGCGCTGACGTGGGACTTGACGGTCTCGGTGCCGACGGTCAGATGGGTGGCGATCTCCGCGTTGGCCGCGGGCCATCATGCGGAGGACTTGGCCCTCGCGGTCGGTGAGGGCGGCCCGGCGCAGAGTCTCCCGGGCCTCGGCGGAGCCGGGTTCCTGGGCGTGGGCCGCCGCCAACTCCCTTACGGAGGAGGGGAAGAGGAGCGAGTCCCCGGCGGCGACGGCGCGCAGGGCGTGCACGATCTCGGCCGGGCGGGCGCGCTCGAGGAGGAAGCCGTCGGCGCCCGCGCGCAGCGCCCCGTACACGTACGCGTCGTTCTCGAAGGTGGTGACGACCACGATCTTCGGCGGGTCGGGGACGGTGCGCAGGACGGCGCGGGTGGCCTCGATGCCGTCCATGAGGGGCATGCGGACGTCCATCGCCACCACGTCGGGGTGGAGCCATCCGCACCCGGTGTCCCAGGCCCCGCGGCGCGCGGCCCAAGTCGTGAGCCGCATGCGCGCTGTTCGCGCCGTGCGGGCCACCGCACGCGCCCGGCACACTCCGGCGCAACCCCGGGCAGAGGTCTCCGGATCGGGTGATTCCGGGCCGTATCGCGCATGGACGGGCCGGTCGGTCCGCCATGCTTCGGCCTGAGGGCGACCGCCGGTGACGGGTGGTGGCGGGCGGAGCGGGTGACAGGGGCGGCACACATGGCACGTTGGGCGGAACTGCCCGCCGGTCTCGACCGGCGTGAGCGGCAGCTCGTCGTACAGCTGCGGCGGCTGAAGGACCACAGCGGGCTCAGCCTTTCGGCGCTCGGCACGCGCACCGGGTACAGCAGGTCGTCGTGGGAGCGGTACCTCAGCGGGCGGGCGCCCGTGCCGCGCGCCGCCGTGATCGGGCTGGCGGAGGTCTGCGGGGTCGACCCGACCCGGCTGCTGGCCCTGCACGAGGTGGCCACCGAGCACCGGGCCGCCGACGGGCACAGCACGGGGACCGCCCAGCCGCTCGCGGACACCGGCCCGGCCTCGCGCTCCTGGGCCGGGGAGCACCCGGAACCGCCCGGCCCGCCGGCGGGCCGGCGGCGTACGGCGGTCGCTGCCGCGCTCCTGGTGGGGGCGGTGGCGCTGGGGTTCGCGGTGGGGCTGACCACCGGTCTGGTCGCCGGTTCGGGGACGCGGGCCGCCGCCGGGCCGGGCCGCGCCGACGGCCCCGACCTGGTGCGGCCGGACGGGGAGCGCTGGCGGCGCGGGGCCGAGCACACCTGCCGTGTCCACCGCGCCGAGGGCCTGTTGCACGCGGGCCACAGCCACGAACGGACCGCGTACCTCGACATCAACAGCTCCGGCTGGCACGTGGTCGAGGCCCAGTGCCTGCTGCGCCACCACGGGGTCGACCCGGGCGCCGTGGACGGGCTGTACGGGCCGGTGGTCCAGGAGGCGGTCCGGCGTTTCCAGGCCGCCCGGCGCATCCCGGTCGACGGGGTCGTGGGCCCCGACACCTGGGGGGAGCTGCGCCGATGACCGACGACGCGACACCCCCGGAGTGCCGCCGCCTCCTCGGCGAACTCCGTTGCCTGCGCGAGCGGTCCGGGCACAGCCTGGCCGCTCTGGCCGCCGTGACCCCGTACAGCAAGTCGTCGTGGGGCCGGTACCTCTCCGGCGCCCAGCCCGTGCCCCGGGCCGCCGTGGTGGCGCTCTGCCAGGTGGCGGGGGAGCGGCCCGCGCGGCTGCTGGCGCTGTGGGAGCTGGCCGACGCCGAGTGGAGCGGGCGCGGGTCGTACACCGCCCAGGGGCGGACGGGGACGCCCGGGGTGCCCGCCGCGCCTGCGGAGACCGGCATCACGGCGGAGCCCGTCGCCCGGCCGTCCCGGCGGCGGCGGAGCTGGTGGCTGCTGGTGGCGGGTGCGGTGCTGGCGGTCGTCGCCGGGGCGGGCGCCGGGGTGAAGGCGCTGGCCGAACGCGCCCCGCTGGCCGCCGCGTCCGAGCCGGACGCCGGCCCGTGGCGGCAGGACGGCCCCCTCGTGCACGGCTGCACCGGCCCCGGGTGCGACGGGCTGGCCCCCGGCGCCCTGGGGTGCGACCGGGCCGACGCCGTGGTCACCCTCGCCGAGCACCGCACCGAGGAGGGCCGGCGCGTCCAGGTGCGGTACGGGCGGGACTGCCGGGCGCTGTGGGCGCGGGCCAGCGGGCTGCGGGCCGGGGACCGGTTCGCGCTGCGGCTGCCCGGGGCGCCCGCGCGGACGGCGGGGCCGGTGGGCGAGGAGGAGGCCGCCGGGTACCTGGCGACGCTGATGACCGGGGTCTCCGGGCCGGGTGCCGCGGCCGGGGCGACGGCCTGCCTGCTGCCGGTGCACGGCCCCGAGGAGTGCGCCCCCGTGCGCTGATCCGCGCGGAGGGCGAGCTTTTGCCGGGCGGCGGAAGAGAGGGCGCCCGTCCTCTCCCCCGTCGGAGGGCGGGCGCCCCGGTACAGATTGAGCGAGGCGCCATGGGCACCTCAAGGTCGTGAGGGGCCCTGTCGCACGGAAGTGACGGTTCCGGCACGGTGTTCCCGTCCCGCAACGAACGGCGTCCCGGGGTGACGCATTCCGGTGGGAGACTGTGTGCGTCCCGTGAAGGCCATCCCCCTTCACCGGGGCGTGCGTTGTGCGCGGCGGATGCCTCCGTGCACCCGTGCGCCCCGTGTCCGGGAACTGGCATCCTTGCCGCACGCATCCTCGGGGTAGGTCGGAACTCGGCCGCACGACCGGCGGCCGGAGCTTCCGGAGGGACTCGGTCCGCCAGGCGGCCCGGGGAAATAGGGTGGGGAGCGGTAGCACCGGGGGCGACCGCACACCGCACGGGGAAGCAGCAGCAAGGCAGGTACGGGGGGAATGGGGGGCACGTCATGGCTCGATGGAAACCACTGCCGGAGGAACTCGATCCGCAGGTCCGCGAGTTCGCGGGGCAGCTGCGCCGGCTGGTCGACCGCAGCGGGCTGAGCATCGCCGCGGTCTCGGACCGCACCGGCTACAGCAAGACGTCCTGGGAACGGTATCTGAACGGGCGGCTGCTCGCGCCCAAGCGGGCGATCATCGCCCTCGCCGAGGCGACCGGCACCAACCCGGTCCACCTCACCACCATGTGGGAGCTGGCCGAGCGCGCCTGGAGCCGCTCCGAGATGCGTCACGACATGACCATGGAGGCCATCCGCATCACCCAGGCGCGGGCGGCCCTCGGCGACTTCACCCCGCCGCAGGGCATCGACCTCGGACACCGGGCCCCCAAGGCCGGGGCGCGCGCCAAGGTCAACGGCGCGGACGGCCCCGGCGGGCGCGGCGGCGCCCCGGCGGGCGTCCGCGAGGCCCCGCCGATACCCTCCGTACCCCGCCAGCCCGGCCCGCCCGGCGCCGCGGTCCCGCCCGGACCCTTGCCCGGCGGCGACGCCTCCGGCGGCAGCGGCAAGGGCGGCAAGGGCAGGCGTCTGCCGCTGATCCTCGGCGGTGCCGTCGCCGCCCTCGCCCTCGTCGCGGGCGGCTTCTTCCTCCTCGCCCCCGGCGACGAGCCCGCCCCGCAGCCCACCGCCAAGCCCACCAAGACGGCCAAGAAGCTGCCGGCGGGCGTGAAGTGCGCGGGCGCCGACTGCACCGGCGAGGACCCGGAGGCGATGGGGTGCGCGGGCGAACAGGCCGTCACCAGCGCCACCGCCACCGTCGGCCCCACCGTGGTGGAGATCCGCTACAGCAAGACCTGCGAGGCCGCCTGGGCCCGCATCACCCAGGCCGCGGCCGGCGACGAGATCGCCATCGACGTCGGCACCGAGGCGCAGGAGAGCGCCAAGGTCGCCACCACCTTCGACGCGTACACCGCGATGCTCGCCGTCGAGAACCCGGCCGACGCCAAGGCGTGCGCCACCCTGGCCGCCGGCACGACGGGGTGCACGACTCCGTCAACGACACCGACGCCGTGACGGCGTCGGGCGGGGCGGGCGCGCCCCGGTGGCCACGGAGCCCCGGCGGGTGACCCCGCCCACTCCCGACGGAACGTCACCGGCCGTACGTCCGTGCCCCGGGCCCGGGGCACGGACGGGGCGGCCCCGGGCGGGGAGGCGGCACGTGAGGCCCGCCACAGCACCCGCACCTGGCGTGACCCCGGGAGCGCGATAGCCTGACCACCGGAACTCTCTTGATACCAAGAGATCGATCATCCAGCGCCGCGCGACCCGGGTGCCGGATGACCGGCTCCGGGCCCGGCCCGGTGGGTCCACCGCACCTGGGGTACGCCCCACCGCCCGCTGTCTAACGGAGATCGCCATGACCCGCACTCCCGTGAATGTCACCGTCACCGGCGCGGCCGGCCAGATCGGCTACGCGCTGCTGTTCCGCATCGCCTCCGGCCACCTGCTCGGCGCGGACGTGCCGGTCCGGCTCCGCCTCCTGGAGATCCCGCAGGGCCTCAAGGCCGCCGAGGGCACCGCCATGGAGCTCGACGACTGCGCCTTCCCGCTGCTCCAGGGCATCGAGATCACCGACGACCCGAACGTCGGCTTCGACGGCGCCAACGTCGCGCTGCTGGTCGGCGCCCGCCCCCGCACCAAGGGCATGGAGCGCGGTGACCTGCTGGAGGCCAACGGCGGCATCTTCAAGCCCCAGGGCAAGGCGATCAACGACCACGCCGCGGACGACATCAAGGTCCTGGTCGTCGGCAACCCGGCCAACACCAACGCCCTGATCGCCCAGGCCGCCGCCCCGGACGTACCGGCCGAGCGCTTCACCGCGATGACCCGCCTGGACCACAACCGCGCCCTGTCGCAGCTGGCCAAGAAGACCGGCGCGCAGGTCTCGGACATCAAGAAGCTGACGATCTGGGGCAACCACTCCGCCACCCAGTACCCGGACATCTTCCACGCGGAGATCGCGGGCAAGAACGCCGCCGAGGTCATCGCCGACGAGCAGTGGCTGGCCGACGACTTCATCCCGACCGTCGCCAAGCGCGGCGCGGCCATCATCGAGGCGCGCGGCGCCTCCTCGGCCGCCTCCGCCGCCAACGCCGCCATCGACCACGTCCACACCTGGGTCAACGGCACCGCCGAGGGCAACTGGACCTCCATGGGCATCCCGTCGGACGGCTCGTACGGCGTCCCCGAGGGCCTCATCTCCTCGTTCCCGGTGACCACCAAGAACGGCACCTACGAGATCGTCCAGGGCCTGGACATCAACGAGTTCTCCCGCGCCCGCATCGACGCCTCGGTGCAGGAGCTGGCCGAGGAGCGCGACGCCGTCCGCGCCCTGGGCCTCATCTGAGTCACCCCCGGCCCCCGGGCCGCCCCCGTCTCCCGTGACCGCGCGAGCGCACCGACCACGCGGCCACGGTGACCCAGAAGCAGCCTCCGACCCCCGCGACCCGGGCGGCCGGAGGCTGCTTCGCGTCGTACGCCCCCCGTGCCTCCCTCAGAGCGGCCCGAGGCGGTCACGCAGGGTGCTCAGGTCCACCGTGTCCTCCTCGGCCGGCGGCTCGGCGCGCACCGTGGCGCCGTAGCCGGTCACGGTGACCGTGTCCTCCTTGACGTCGGAGGTGCGGGTCGCCTGGACCAGGCGGGGCGGGCCCTCGGTGGCCACGTAGAGGGTGACGCGCTCGCCGTCCCCCTGGCGCAGCAGCGGGATCACCGGGGTGAAGACGGCCGTGGTGGCGGCGCCCTTGGTCATCCGGGTGCCCTTGTCCGGGGTGGCCTCGCCGGTCAGGTCCTCCTTGAGGGAGTCCAGGTCGCACGCCTCGGTGACCGCCGCGAGGACCCCGTCCCGGGTGGAGCCGTGCACATAGCGGCCGTGCAGGGTGTCGGCGGCGGCCGTGCCCTGACCGCCGGGGAGCTGGGCCTCCCAGAAGTCCCGGTCGGGCTTCACCCACACCTCGTCGCCCCGCTTGACCAGCTCGACGCTGCCGCGGCCGCGGGTCAGCGTCACGTTCCCCGCGCACCGGCCCCGCTCGTCCATGGCGAGGTCGGCGGTGGCCGGGTCCTCCAGGGCGCCGGTGCCGCCGTCGAACTGGTCCTGGTCGAGGGTGACGCGCAGCGAGGCGGCACCGCGTAGCTCGGTACGGGCGCGCTCGGCGATCTCCTCGGCGCTCAGCCGGCTCAGGTCGTCCTCGGCGGCGGACGCCGCTCCGGGCGCCGCCAGCGCCGCGGTCGCCGCGAGCAGGGTGGACGCCGCCGCTGCGGCTGCCGCGCGGATGGGATGGGGCATGGCTTCACCTCCGCCGATCTGCGGCTCCTCCCAGCGTACGAGCGGGGGAGCGGACCCGCAGATCGGCGGCGCTCAGCCCTCCTGGCGGGCGGCCGAGGCGGCTTCGTGACCCCGGAGCCGCTTCCGCAGCGCGTACAGATTGAAGATCCACACGGCGACCAGCAGCGCCGAGAACAGGATCTGGAGAGGGGGGTCTCCCTCGACCACCCGCAGCACGACGAGGCCCACGCTCAGGGCCAGCATCGACCAGTAGAGCCACCACGCCCGCCGCAGCCACCGCTCCTGCCGGGGCGACAGCTCTTCCGTACGCTCCAGGTCCCACCAGTTCCTCAGCATGCCCGGCGTGTGCCCCCGATGGCGGCCCAGTCTCAGATCTTGCTCAACTGGTGTGTAGCTCCAGCGCGTTCAGGTAGGGAACCGTCATGTGGGGAACACCGAAGAACCAGACCCGGCTGCGCTTCGTCCAGGACTCCGACGAGGTCCTCGCCGCCTTGGAGCGCACCCTCGCCGACGCGCCTGAGAGCGAACGCCCCGGCCTGCGACGCGCCCTCGCCGTGGCCCGCGCCGCCCGCCTCGACGAGGACACCCTGCGAACCCGCTGGCTCGACGCCCGCCTCGCCTCCGTCGCCTTCACCGGAGACCGCGACTCCGTAGCCGCAGTCCGAGCCCTCCGCAAGGCCGAACCCACCCTCTCCCTCACCGAAGCGGTATCCCTCCTCCGCCCCCCGAAGCCGGACGCCTAGGCGGGTCGGCCGCCTTCCCCCCGGGCCTCGGCCGCCTTCCACCCCGGCCCCGGCTACCTTCCGCCCAGGCTGGCCGCCTTCCACCCCGGCCCCGGTCACCGTCTATCCCGGCCGGCCACCTTCCAGCCCGGCCGGCGTCTGAGGCCACTTCTCAGCCCGGCCGGCGTTTGAGGCCATCGGTGACCGGCACGGTCGATCCCACCGAACCCCTCCATCAGCCCGGCCGGCGCTTGAGGCCCCACCCCCGGCCCGGAGGGCCGAAACACACCGCGCGGCAACACACCGCCGCACCAACGTGACCAACGGTAAGGCCCCCTTTGCCCAGTAAAGGCGCCGTATGTCATACGGCGCCGGTGAGCCATCCCACGATGCCCCCACCACACGGCATGGATTCGACGCCCATGGGCAGGTGCACCGGGCTGCCGTGCAGGCAGGCGGCAGCACACCCCTTGGATCGAAAGGCAAACACGACGTGTCGGCAGAACAGACCATTTACGTGGACGGAACGTGGCGCGCGGCCACGTCGGGGGCCGTCCGGGAGATCATCGACCCGGCGGACGCCAAGCCGTTCGCGGTGGTCGCCGAGGGCGGCACCGAGGACGCGGACGCCGCTGTCGCCGCCGCCCGCCGCGCCTTCGACCAGGGCCCCTGGCCCCACACCCCGGTCGCCGAGCGCGCCGCCCTGCTGCGCCGCGTCGCCGACCTGCTGGTCCGTGACCGCGAGGAGATCGGCCTGCTGGAGAGCCGCGACGCGGGCAAGACCCTGGAGGAGGGCCGGGTCGACGTCGACTGCGTCGCCGACGCCTTCCGCTACTTCGCCGACCTGGTCGTCGGCGAGGGCGCGGGCCGCGTGGTCGACGCCGGGACCGACGAGGTCCACAGCGTCGTCGTGCACGAGCCGGTCGGCGTCTGCGGCCTGATCACGCCGTGGAACTACCCGCTGCTCCAGGCCAGTTGGAAGGTGGCCCCCGCGCTGGCGGCGGGCAACACCTTCGTCCTGAAGCCCAGCGAGATCACCCCGCTGAGCACGATCGCCCTGATGCGTCTGCTCGCCGAGGCGGGCCTGCCCGAGGGCGTCGCCAACCTGGTGACCGGCCCCGGCCACACCGTCGGCGCCCGCTTCGGCACCCACGACGACGTCGACCTGGTCTCCTTCACCGGCGGCCTGGTCAGCGGCACCAAGGTGGCCCAGGCCGCCGCCGCCTCGGTCAAGAAGGTCGCGCTGGAACTGGGCGGCAAGAACCCGAACGTGGTCTTCGCCGACGCCTGCGCCACCGACGAGGACTTCGACACCGCCGTCGACCAGGCCCTCAACGCCGCCTTCATCCACAGCGGCCAGGTCTGCTCGGCCGGCTCGCGCCTGATCATCGAGGAGTCGGTGCGCGAGCGCTTCGTCACCGAACTCACCCGCCGCGCCCAGCTCATCCGCCTCGGCCGGGGCACCGAGGAGGGCGTCGAGTGCGGCCCCCTCGTCTCCCAGGCCCAGCTGGAGAAGACCCAGGGGTTCGTGGCCTCCGCCCTGGAGGAGGGCGCCGTGCTGCGCACCGGCGGCAAGCAGCCCGAGCCCAGCGAAGTCCGCCCGGCCACCGGCTACTTCTTCGAGCCGACCGTCCTCGACGGCTGCCACCGCGAGATGCGCGTCGTCCGCGAGGAGGTCTTCGGCCCGGTCCTCACCGTGGAGACCTTCACCACCGAGGAGGAGGCCGTCGCGCTCGCCAACGACACCGAGTACGGCCTGGCCGGCGCCGTCTGGACCACCGACGCGGGCCGCGCCCGCCGGGTCGCCGCCCGGCTGCGCCACGGCACCGTCTGGATCAACGACTTCCACCCCTACCTGCCGCAGGCCGAATGGGGCGGCTTCGGCAAGTCCGGCACCGGCCGCGAACTCGGCCCCGCCGGACTCGCCGAGTACCGCGAGTCCAAGCACGTCTACCAGAACCTCGCGCCCAAGCCGGTGCGCTGGTTCGCGGGCTGACCCCGGGTCCGCCACCCCGTCCGGCCGCCGGCACCCGATCCGGCGGCCGGGCCAGGGCACCCCGCCCCACCCGGGACGCCCGTACCCCCCACGCAGAGCCACGACCGCAAGTCCCGCAGCACGCAGGCGGCCGCACCAGGCGGCGACGCCCCACCACGCGCAGCACCTTGCAGGCCAAGGAGGAGCAACATGCCCACGTACGACTACGTCGTCATCGGCGGCGGCACCGCAGGATCGGTGATCGCCTCCCGGCTGACCGAGAACCCGGACACCACCGTCGCGATCATCGAGGGCGGCCCCTCCGACATCGACCGGCCCGACGTCCTCACGCTGCGCCGCTGGATGGGCCTGCTCGGCGGCGACCTCGACTACGACTACCCCACCACCGAGCAGCCACGCGGCAACAGCCACATCCGGCACAGCCGCGCCAAGGTCCTCGGCGGCTGCTCCTCCCACAACACCCTCATCGCCTTCAAGCCGCTCCCCTCCGACTGGGACGAGTGGGAGACCGCCGGCGCCGAGGGCTGGGGCGCCGTGCCGATGGAGGCGTACTACGCGCGGCTGAAGAACAACATCGTCCCGGTCGACGAGAAGGACCGGAACGCCATCGCCCGCGACTTCGTCGACGCCGCGCAGGGCGCGCTCGGCGTGCCGCACGTCGACGGGTTCAACCAGAAGCCGTTCAGCGAGGGCGTCGGCTTCTTCGACCTGGCCTACCACCCGGAGAACAACAAGCGGTCCTCCGCCTCGGTGGCCTACCTCCACCCGTACCTGGACCGGCCCAACCTCCACCTCATGCTGGAGACCTGGGCGTACCAGCTCGCCTTCGACGGGGACCGCGCCACCGGCGTGCACGTGCGGACCAAGGACGGCGAGGAGATCCTGGTCGAGGCCGGGCGCGAAGTGCTGCTCTGCGCCGGGGCCGTCGACTCGCCGCGGCTGCTGCTGCACTCCGGCATCGGGCCCCGCGCCGACCTGGAGAAGCTCGGCATCACCGTCCGCCACGACCTGCCGGGCGTCGGCGAGAACCTGCTCGACCACCCCGAGTCGGTCATCGTCTGGGAGACCGACGGACCCATACCCGAGAACTCGGCGATGGACAGCGACGCCGGGCTCTTCGTCCGCCGCGACCCCAAGGGACGCGGCCCGGACCTGATGTTCCACTTCTACCAGATCCCCTTCACCGACAACCCCGAGCGCTTGGGCTACGAACGCCCCGCGCACGGCGTGTCGATGACCCCGAACATCCCCAAGCCGCACAGCCGCGGCCGCCTCTACCTGACCAGCGCCGACCCCGAGGTCAAGCCGGCCCTCGACTTCCGGTACTTCACCGACGAGGACGACTACGACGCCCAGACCCTGGTCGACGGCATCAAGATCGCCCGCCGCATCGCCCGTACCGAACCGCTGGCCGGCTGGCTCAAGCGCGAGGTCGCCCCCGGCCCCGGGATCACCGACGACGAAGCGCTCAGCGAGTACGCCCGCAAGGTCGCGCACACCGTCTACCACCCCGCCGGAACCTGCCGGATGGGCGCCGAGGACGACGAACTCGCCGTGGTCACCCCTGAGTTGAAGATCCGCGGCCTCACCAACATCCGCATCGCCGACGCCTCCGTCTTCCCGACGATGCCGGCGGTCAACCCGATGATCGGAGTCCTCATGGTCGGAGAGAAGTGCGCCGAGATGCTGGGCGGTGACGCCCGATGAGCGCCACCACCACCGCCACGCCGCCGGGCCGGGAGGCCCCCGCGGACGAGAACACCCCCGTCTTCTCCGTCGAGAACCTCTGGAAGGTCTTCGGCCCCAAGGCCGAGCGGGTCCCCGCCGACCCGGCGCTCGCCGCCCTCGACCCCGTCGAGCTGCGCGCCGCCACCGGCTGCACCGCCGCCGTCCACGACGTCAGCTTCGACGTCCGCCAGGGCGAGGTCTTCGTCGTCATGGGCCTCTCCGGCTCCGGCAAGTCCACCCTGGTCCGCTGCCTGACCCGGCTCATCGAGCCCACCGCCGGCAAGCTCGCCATGTACGGCGAGGACGTCCGCGCCATGGACAAGAACCGGCTGCGCGAACTGCGCCGCCGCCGCGCCGCCATGGTCTTCCAGCACTTCGGCCTGCTGCCGCACCGCACCGTCCTCGACAACGTCGCCTACGGCCTGGAGATCCAGGGCGTCCCGCGCGCCGAACGCCGCGCCAAGGCCGCCGAGACCGCCGCCCTGGTCGGCCTCGAAGGGCTGGAGGACCGCCGCCCCGGCCAGCTCTCCGGCGGCCAGCAGCAGCGCGTCGGCCTCGCCCGCGCCCTCGCCGTCGACCCCGAGGTCCTCCTCTTCGACGAGCCGTTCAGCGCCCTCGACCCGCTGATCCGGCGCGACATGCAGGAGGAGGTCAAGCGGCTCCACCAGGAGGAGGGCCGCACCATGGTCTTCATCACCCACGACCTCTCCGAGGCGCTGCGCCTGGGCGACCGCATCGCGCTGATGCGCGACGGCCGCGTCGTCCAGCTCGGCACCCCCGAGGAGATCGTCGGCTCGCCCGCCGACGACTACGTCCGCGACTTCGTCCGCGACGTGCCGCGCGAGCAGGTCCTCACCGTGCGCACCGCGATGCGCCCGGCCACCGGCTCCGAGGCCGAGCAGGGCCCCGCCCTCTCCCCGGGCGCCACCGTCTCCGAGGCCATCGAGGCCGTCGCCCGCACCGGCGAGACCGCCCGTGTCGTCGACTCCGGCCGCTGCCTCGGCGTCGTCGACCACCACCGGCTCCTCGGCGTGGTCGCGGGCGCCGACCCCGGACCCGCCGCGCCGCCCGCGAAGGCGGGGGAGGCGGTGCTCTGATGGCCGCCACCACCGCCCCGACCACGGGCGCCGCCGCCCCGCCGGGCAGTACCGGCGCCGGGCTCACCGGCCTCGCCCGCCGCCACCCGGCCCTCACCAAGCTGCTGGCCCTCGCGGTCCTCGCCGCCGTCCTGGTGCCGCTCGCCCACGCCCGCTGGGCCTCGGGCAGCTGGCCCGAGGCGCTCACCGTCGACGTCTCCGGACCGCTCGGCTCCGCCAGCGACTGGATCATCGACAACCGCGACAGCCACCCGCTCTTCCTCTACTTCTTCGGCCACGTCTCCAACGCCGTCGTCCTCTCCGTGCGCGCCGTCTACCTGGTGCTGCTCGCGGGCGGCTGGGCCGGAGTCACCGTGGCCGCCGGGCTGATCGCCTGGCGCGCGGCGGGCGTGAAGCTCGCCGTCGGCACCGCCGTCGCCTTCCTGCTCTGCGGCGTGCTCGGCATGTGGGTGCCGACCATGCAGACCCTCGCCCTGATGATCGTCGCGGTCCTCGCCTCGGTGATCCTCGGCGCCCTGCTCGGTCTCGCCGCCGGCCTCTCCGACCGGGTCTTCCGGCTGCTGCGGCCGGTCCTCGACACCATGCAGGTCCTCCCGGCCTTCGCCTACCTGCTCCCGGTCGTCCTGGTCTTCGGCATCGGCGTCCCCGCCGCCGTACTGGCCACCGTCATCTACGCCGCGCCGCCCATGGCCCGGCTCACCGCGCTCGGCCTGCGCGGCGCCGACGCGGGCGTCATGGAGGCCGTCACCTCGCTCGGCACCACCGCCCGCCAGCGCCTGTTCACCGCCCGGCTGCCGCTGGCCCGCAAGGAACTGCTGCTCGGCGTCAACCAGACGATCATGCTGGCCCTGTCGATGGCCGTGATCGCCTCCGTGATCGGCGCCGGCGGCCTCGGTGACCGCGTCTACCAGGCCCTCGCCTCCGTCGACGTCGGCGCGGCGCTCGCCGCGGGCATCCCCATCGTGCTGCTCGCCGTCGTCCTGGACCGCACCACCGCCGCCGCCGGCCGCCGCATCGGCGCCGGGGAAGCCGCCTCGGGCCCCGTCTCCCCGGCCGTCGGCTGGGCCGTGGCCGCCGTCGCGACCCTCGCGGTCGCGCTCGGCACGCGGTTCGCCTCCGCTCTGGAGTGGCCCGCCACCTGGACCTACGGCATCGCCGAACCGGTCAACAGGGCCGTCGACTGGATGACCGACCACCTCTACTCCGGGGTGCCCCTGATCGGCGGCACCGCCGACTGGGCCGGGCACTTCACCACCTGGGTCCTCGACCCGGTCCGCGACGGCCTCCAGTGGCTGCCCTGGTGGGGCCTGCTGCTGATCGTCGCCGCCCTCGCCTGGCTCATCGGCACCTGGCGCACCGCGCTCACCGCCACCCTGGCGATGGCCGCGATCGGTGTCCTCGGCGTCTGGAACCCCTCGCTCGACACCCTCTCCCAGGTGCTCGCCGCCGTCGCCGTCACCCTGGTGCTCGGCTTCGCCACCGGCATCGCCGCCGCCCGCTCCAACCGGGCGGAGGCCGCGCTCAGGCCCGTCCTGGACGTCTTCCAGACGATGCCGCAGTTCGTCTACCTGATCCCGGTCGTCGCCCTCTTCGGCGTCGGCCGCGCCCCGGCCGTCGCCGCCGCCGTGGTCTACGCGCTGCCCGCCGTCGTCCGCATCACCACCCAGGGGCTGCGCGGCGTCGACGCCGGCGCCCTGGAGTCGGCCCGCTCGCTCGGCGCCACCAGCAGCCAGCAGATCCGCCAGGTCCAGCTGCCGCTGGCCCGCTCCTCGCTGCTGCTCGCCGTCAACCAGGGCGTCGTCCTGGTCCTCGCCGTCGTCATCATCGGCGGCCTGGTCGGCGGTGGCGCGCTCGGCTACGACGTGGTCTTCGGCCTCGCCCAGGGCGACCTCGCCGTCGGGCTCGTCGCCGGTGCCGCGATCGTCTGCCTCGGCCTGATGCTCGACCGCGTCACCCAGCCCACCGAACGCCGCACCACGACGAAGGGGGCCTGACATGCGGATCCGCCCGTCGCGCCGTGCCACCCGCACCGCCGCCGCCCTCACCGCCTCCGGCGCCCTGCTCGCCGTGGCCGGCTGCGGCGCCGCCGACATGACCCAGCAGGCGTCGCCGTACGCCAATGCCGGGGACGGCAAGTCCGTCACCCTCTCCCTCCAGTCCTGGGTCGGCGCCCAGGCCAACGTCGCCGTCGCCCAGTACCTGTTGGAGCACGAGCTGGGCTACCGCGTCGACACCGTGCAGATCGACGAGGTGCCGGCCTGGGACGCGCTCAGCCAGGGGCGCGTCGACGCCATCCTGGAGGACTGGGGGCACCCGGAGGAGGAGAAGCGGTACGTCGACGACAAGAAGACGATCACCGCCGCCGGGGACGTCGGCGTCACCGGCCACATCGGCTGGTTCGTCCCGACGTACTTCGCGAAGAAGCACCCCGACGTCACCAACTGGAAGAACCTCAACAAGTACGCCGACCAGCTCCGCACCCCCGAGAGCGGCGGCAAGGGCCAGCTGATGGACGGCTCGCCGTCCTACGTCACCAACGACAAGGCCCTGGTGAAGAACCTGGACCTGGACTACCAGGTCGTCTTCGCCGGCTCCGAGGCCGCGCAGATCACCCAGATCAAGCAGTTCGCCAAGGAGAAGAAGCCTTTCCTCACCTACTGGTACCAGCCCCAGTGGCTCTTCGAGAAGGTGCCCATGACGGAGGTGGAGCTGCCGAAGTACGAGGAGGGCTGCGACGCCGACCCGGACAAGGTCGCCTGCGCCTACCCCGAGACCCCGCTCCAGAAGTACCTGAACACGGACTTCGCGGAGAACGGCGGCGAGGCCGCGGAGTTCCTCAAGAACTTCGAGTGGACCACCGAGGACCAGAACCAGGTCTCCCTGTGGATCGCCGACCAGAAGATGGACCCGCAGAAGGCCGCCGAGAAGTGGGCGAAGGCCAACGAGTCCACCTGGAAGAAGTGGCTGCCGTAACGGCCCCGCCACCCCTCTTCCCGTACCGGAGCGCCCCCGCGGACCACCGTCCGCCGGGGCGCTCCGGCGCGTACGCCCCCAGGCCCCCCAAGGGGCGTCCTTGATCGTCTTCCGCGTCCGGCTCCCCGCCCCCACCATGGGAGAGGACCCCGACAGCGACAGGCTGCCCGACCGCTACAGACTGGGGGAACGACCCCATGGCCGAGAAAAGCTTTCCCGCGCCCGAGTCCGGGATGCTCCTCTCCTACTTCCTCACCGTGGCCGACGTGCCGCGCTCCCGCGCCTTCTACAGCGAGGTGCTGGGCGGCGAGGTGATCCTGGAGGAGAACCCCTGCACGGTCCGCCTCGCCAACAGCTGGCTCATCATGAACCCCGGCGGCGGCCCCACCCCCGACAAGCCCGGCATCACCCTCCACCCGCCCGAGGACCCCGCCACCGCCACCTGCTTCCTCAACATCCGGGTCGCCGACATCCAGGCGGTCTACGAGGAGTGGAGCGCCAAGGGCGCCGAGTTCGTCACCCCGCCCATCGACCGCAAGGCCGAGATCCGCTGCTACCTGCGCGACCCCGACGGCTACCTCATCGAGATCGGCCAGGCCACCGGCATGCTCCACGGCGTCTACGCCGACCCGCCCGCCGGCAAGGGCCCCGGTACGCGCTGAGGCGCCCTCCCCGCGTACGGCGGGAAGGACGCCCCGGAGAGCCGGCGGTGCGGCGGAGGGTCAGCGCAGGAAACTGCCGAACTTCGCCTTGGTGACGGGACCGCCGACGTGGCCCGGCCCGAAGGCGGAGGCGCCCTCCACCGTCAGCCCCTCGCCGGTGCCGCGCAGCGCCCAGACCGCGCCCGCCTGCTCGTTCTCCTCGGCCGCGGCGGCGACCAGGTCGCGGTGACCGTCGCCGTCGGTGTCGAGCAGGGCGCAGGCGGAGCCGAACTTGTCGCCGCTCTCCGCGACGCCGGGCACCCCGGCGGTGTTCTGGTGGAGGACCTGGCTGCCCTCGCCGGTCACCCCGGAGGCGGTGCCGTGGAGCAGGGCGATGGAACCGGCGTCGGTCAGGCCGCTGAAGTCCTCGCCGCTGATGCCGAGGGCGATCTCGGCCCGGCCGTCGCCGGTCACGTCGGCCACCGCGACGCAGGAGCCGAAGTGGTCGCCCTTCTCCTGGGCGCCGTGGAGGCCGGGCAGGCTCTGGTCGAAGGCCTGCTCGCGGCCTTCGAGGCCGGCGGCCGAGCCGTAGCGGACGGTGACCTTGGCGGTGGCCTCGCCGCTGCCGGTCACCACGTCGTCGTAGCCGTCGCCGTCCACGTCGCCGACGCCGACGGCCGCGTCGTCGCCGCTGCTGCCGATCGGGCCGGCCTCCTGGGCGTCCCGGAAGCCGGTGGCGCTGCCGGTGAACAGGTGGTGGGCCCAGACGCCGTCGCCCTCGTAGAGCCAGGTGACGAGGTCGTCGGAGCCGTCGCCGTTCACGTCGCCGACCGCCTTCGGGCGGACCGGGCCGCCGACCGAGGTGGGCCCGTCCACACAGCTGTCGTCCTCGGCGCAGGCCGGGCCGTCGCTGTCGTACCCCCACCACTCGGAGCGGTCGAGGAAGTCGAGCTGCTCGGCCGGGGTGCCCTCGCGGGTCAGCGGGCCCTTGAGGAGGCGGGCCTCCTGGGTGACCGGGTCGTCGCCCGCGACCTGGGCGGCGCCGAAGAGCGCCAGGTCCGCCTGGCCGTCACCGTCGAAGTCGCCGACCTGCGGGGCCTGTCCGAAGCCGGCCACGGCGGTGCCGCCGGTCAGCCCCTTCGGCGAGCCCCAGAGGATCACCGCGCCGGGCTCGGCGGTGGCCGAGCCGATCACCAGGTCGCTGTAGCCGTCGCCGTCCAGGTCGCCCTTGGCGAAGGTCTCGCCGAACCGCTGCTTGGCGGTGGCCGCGCCCGGGACCCCGGCCGTGGACCGGCTCACCACGGTGCCGGGAGCGGGGGCGAGCCCCTTCGCCGAGCCGTAGGTCACCGCCACGTACCCCGCGCCGGCCTTGCCGGAGACCGTGCCTCCGGGGGCGCCGGAGACCAGGTCCGCGTACCCGTCGCCGTTGAAGTCGTCGGCGGAGGCCGCGGCGGGTCCGTCCGCCGCGAGGGCGGTGGTCGGGGCCAGGGCGGCGGCGCTCAGCCCGCCGGAGACGAGCAGGGCCGCCGCCAGCGAGGCCGCCGCTCTGCCGGACCGTCCGCGCCGGGTCGTGGGGGTGTCGGGGCGTCGCATCCAGGCCATGCCGTCTTCCTTCGTTTGCCGGTCATGTACACCTACTGTGACGCCCCACCCCCGTGCGAAGTTGCACAACTCCTGTGCCCGCCGGGGCGCGTGGGGTCAGACCGCCCGGCCGGGAAGCTCCCGCGTACGCCCCAGCGAGCCGAGCCAGACGGCCGAGGGGCGGGCGGTGCGCTCGAAGGTCTCCCAGTCGACGGCGATGAGGCCGAAGGTCGGCCGGAAGGAACCCCACTCGTAGTTGTCCAGCGCGCTCCAGGCGAGGTACCCCTCGACCTTGAGCCCGTCCTCGATGGCGGCCGCGACCTCGCCGAGGGCGCCCGTGTAGTAGGCCGTGCGGCGCTCGTCGTCGGCGGTGGCGATGCCGTTCTCGGTGACGATCAGGGGGACGTCACCGACCACCTCGGCGGTGTGCCGCAGGGCGTGGCCGACGGCCGTCGGGTAGTACTCCCACTCGGTCAGCGTGCGCTCGGCCTCCGGGGACGCGGGGATCGGGCCGTCGGCGCCGATCCGCGTACGGGTGTAGGACTGCACGCCGATCCAGTCGTCCCCGCGGGCCGCCTCGATGAAGACGTCCTCGCGCGGGTGGCGGTAGGCGGCGGTGACCTCCTCGGCGCCGGGGAGGGCCTGGTAGACCTGGTTGGCGATGGTCCAGCCGACCTTGATGCCGGAGGAGATCGCCCGGACCTCCTTGACCGCCGCGTGGTGGGCGGCGATCACCGCGTGGGTGGTCTCCTCGTCGGGCGTGGGCAGCCCGGCGGGCGGGAAGCCGATGTCCCCGCGCTTGGCCTGGCCGGCCATGACGGCGATCATGTTCGGCTCGTTGATGGTGCAGACGTGGGCCACGCCGGTGGCGATGACCGGCGCGCAGGCGGCCACGTACCGGGCGAACAGCTCGGTGGCGCCCTCGGCGGTCCAGCCGCCGCGCGCCTCGAACCACTGCGGCACCGTGAAGTGGTGCAGGGTGACCATGGGACGCAGGCCCCGCTCGATCGCGCCCTCCACCATCCGCCGGTAGTGGGCGAGTTCGGCCCGCGAGAAGTGCCCCTCGACCGGCTCGATGCGGGCCCACTCGATGCTGAACCGGTAGTCGGTGAAGCCGAGCGAGGCGAGCAGGTCCATGTCCTCGGGCCAGCGGTGGTAGCTGTCGCAGGCGTCGTAGCTGGGCTCCTGGATGTGCGTACCGGCGGTGTGCTCCTTCACCCACCAGTCGCTGTCGGTGTTGTTGCCCTCGATCTGGTGGGCGGCGGTCGACGCGCCCCACAGGAAGCCTTCGGGGAACGGGGTGCTGGTCATCAGGGCACGCCTTTCTGGTGCGGTGGTGCGGTGTGGGGGTGGGTACGACGGGGCGGGCGCGGGCCGGTCACTTCATGCCGGCGGTGGCGATCCCCTGCGTGAAGTGGCGCTGCAGCGCGATGAAGACGGCCAGCACCGGCAGGACGATCAGGAAGGACCCGGCCATCAGGACCCCGTTGGAGCCGCCGGCCTTGTTCGGGTCGGTGGCGAAGGTGGCGAGCGCCACCGGGAGGGTGTACTTGTCCGGGTCGTTGGTGGCGATCAGCGGCCAGACGAAGTTGTTCCAGGAGCCGAGGAAGGTGAGGATCGCCAGCGTCGCCAGGGCCGGCTTGACCAGCGGCATCACGATCCGCCAGAAGATGAACCACTCCCCGGCCCCGTCCATCCGGGCCGCCTCCAGCAGCTCGTCCGGGATCGACTGCATGAACTGCCGCATCAGGAAGACCCCGAAGGCGCCCGCCGCGAAGGGCAGCACCAGACCGGCGTACGAGTCGATCAGCTGGAGCTTGCTCATCAGCACGAAGAGCGGCAGGAGCATGAGGTTGCCCGGCACCATCAGGGCGCCCAGTACCACCCCGAAGACCTTGTTCCGCCCGGCGAAGTTCAGCTTCGCCAGGGCGTAGCCGAGCATCGAGCAGAAGACCAGGTTGGAGACGGTGACCAGGACGGCCACGATCACCGAGTTCATGAAGTACAGCGGCAGATCGAGGTCGGCCAGGAGCTGCCGGAAGTTGGCGAGCGTCCACTGGCTGGGTATCCACACCGGCGGGCTCGCCGACAGCTCCCGCTGCGTCTTGAAGGCGGAAAGCCCCATCCACAGGAACGGCGCCGCCATCACCAGCAGCCCGCCGGAGAGCAGGACGTACGTCAGGGGCCTGCGCACACGGCCTTCGGCGCTCATCGGGTGTTGTCCTTCAGCAGTCGGAGCTGGAGCACCGTGATGCCCATGATCACGACGAACAGCACGTACGCCATCGCGCTCGCGTAGCCCATGTGGAAGAAGTTGAAGCCCTCGCGGTACATGTTCAGTGAGACCGTCAGGGTCGAGTCCGAGGGTCCGCCCTGCGTCATCACGAACGGCTCCTCGAAGACGTTGAGGTAGCCGATGGTGGTGATGACGCTGGCGTACAGCAGGGTCGGCCGCAGCAGCGGAATGGTGATCCGGCGCAGTTCCTGCCAGGGCCCGACCCCGTCGAGGCGGGCGGCCTCGCGGACCTCGGTCGGGATGGCCTGGAGCCCGGCGATGAAGAGCACCATCACCGTGCCGAGGTTGCGCCAGACCGCCATCGCGATCAGCGAGGGCATCGCCAGCGCCTCGGAGCCGAGGAAGTCCGGCGCGGTCAGCCCCACCTCGGAGGCGAGCCCGGCGATCAGCCCGTCACTCGGGTCGAGCACGAACCGCCAGACCACCGCCACGGCCACGATCGAGGTGACGACCGGCGCGTAGAAGCCGACCCGGAAGAAGGTCCGCGCCCGGTCGATCCCGTTGTTGAGCAGGACGGCCACGAGCAGCCCGAGGCCGATCGTCAGCGGCACGCCGACCACGACGAAGTACGCCGTGTTGAAGAGGGACTTCAGGAACCGCTCGTCCCCGAACAGCCGCGTGTAGTTCTCGAACCCGATGAACCGCGCGTCCAGCGGCCGGGTCACGTTGCCCAGTCCGAAGTCGGTGAAGCTCATCAGCAGCGTCGCCACGATGGGGAACGCCATGAAGACCGCGAACAGCACGAGGAACGGCGTCGAGAAGAGCCAGCCGGCCGCGTTCTGCACGCCCAGCGAACCCCGCCGGCGACCCGGCCGTCGTCCGCCGGGCGCCGCCTCGTCGGCCTTACGGGTGGTGGTGCTCATGGCTCCTACTTCTGGACGAGGCCCTCGATCTGGTCCTTGGCCTTGCCGAGTGCCTCCTCCGCGGTGGCCTTGCCCTGGGTGACCTGGGCTATCGCCTGGTCGACCTTGTCGGTGATCTCGGAGAGGTTGGCGAGCGTCGGGGACGCCTTGGCGGTCTTCATCTGCTTCTCGAAGACCTTCAGCGCCGGGTCGTCGGCGAGCGAGCCGGACTCCCAGGCGGTGGTGTTGGCGGGCAGGTCCTTGGTCCGCTCGTACCAGTCGGCCTGGCCCTCGGTGCTGGTCAGGTGGGCGATGAACTCCTCGGCGGCGGCCTTGTGCGGGCTGTCCTTGGAGACGGTCAGCGAGGAGCCGCCCGCCATCGAGACGGACGCCTCGTCCGCCGGCACCTCGGCCACGGCCCACTTGCCCTTGATGTCGGGCTGGCCCTCGTTGAGCAGGGTCACGTGCCAGGGGCCGCCGAAGAACATCGGGACGCGGCCGTTGCCGAAGTCCTTCACCACGTCGTAGCCGGGCGGCACCGACTTGTTGGCGAGCCCCTTGTCGAAGTACGCGCCGTACTCCTTGAGTGCCTTGACGGCGGCCGGGCTGTCGACGACGACCTTGCCGTCCTCGTCGATGATCTCGCCGCCCGCCGAGTACAGGAACGGGTAGAAGCTCTGCACCGTGTCGAGCCCGCTCGGCTGGATCGACAGGCCCCACTTGGTCCCGGCGTCCTTCTGGTACGCCGAGGCGAGCGCCCGCAGCTCCTTCCAGTCGGCCGGGGCCTTGTCGACCCCGGCCTTCTCGGCGAGGTCGGTCCGGTAGTACAGGACGCGGGTGTCGACGTACCACGGCACGCCGTAGACCTCGCCGTCCACCTCGCCCTGCTGCCACCCGGCCGGGAAGAAGTCCTTCTCCTGGAACCGCTTGGTGTCCACCGGCTCCAGGACGCCCAGCTCGGCGAACTCCCCGAGGTAGCTCCCGCCCATCTGCGCGATGTCCGGCAGGTTCCCCGCCGCCGCGGCCGACACCAGCTTCTGGTGGGCGACGTCCCAGCCGACCGGGGTCACCTTCACCTTGAGGTGCGGGTTCTCCTTCTCGTACTCCTTGGCGACCTCGGCGAGCTTCTCGCCCTCGGCCCCCATGGCCCACACGGTCAGGGTCTGCTCGGCGTCGGCGGCGACCTCGGTCCCCGAGGAGCCCCCGCAGGCCGTGACGACGGCCAACGCCGTACTCGCGGCGATGACGGCCGTGGCGGTTCTGGCGACGCGGTGCATGGCGGCTCCTCCTTGAGCGCTACCGGACATGTATGCGCTGTCTGTAAGCGCATACATGACTCTGAACCAGGGGTTCCGCCCGCCGCAAGAGGGGGTTTGGTCACACTCCCGTAACGGGGATGTCGCCTGCGGCGTCGTTGGGGGTGCCTTGCCGTTCCGGGGGCGGAATGGATGGTTCCGGAACCAATCAAGCAGGTGGGGGAGGGGGATGGGGTGGTTTGTGAGGGAATTCGCAGGGGGGCCGCCTTCGGCGGCGGGGCTCTGGGCGGCTGGGCCGGCTTTTGGCTGAGGTGCCGCTTCGGGTGCGGCTTCACGAGGGCCTCAAGCGCCGGCCGGGCTGAGATTGGGCTGAGGTTGCCGTGTGCGTGCGGCTTCGGGATGGCCTCAAGCGCCGGCCGGGCTGGGGGTGGGTGCGGTGAGGTTCGACCGTGCCGGTCAAAGATGGCCTCAAGCGCCGGCCGGGCTGTTCAGTGGGCGGTGTCTACAGTCGGCGGCATGTCGTCGTCACCGTCACCGTCATCGCCGTCGCCGTCACCGTCACCGTCATCGCCGTCGCCGTCATCCCCATCGTCATCGTTCTCGGGTGTTGCCGGGGCTTCTGGTGCTGGGGGTGGGTTTCGGCATGGGTATTCCTTCGATCCTTCGTACGGGTACGGGGTGGAGGAGTTGTTGCGGGTCGGGGTGCCTGGTGTGCCGGGTGGGTTCGCGGGGTTCTGGCGGGGGCGGTACGAGGAGGCGCTGGAGGTGGTCACCGCGCCTGAGGTGGGGGCGGTGGAGGAGGTGCGGGACGGGGTGCGGGTGTGCCGGGTCTCGTTCAGCTCGGTGGGCGGGGTGCGGCTCGGGGGATGGCTGGCGCTGCCCGTGGACGGGCCGGCCGAGCACGGCTTCGTCGTGGGGCACGGGTACGGCGGCCGGGACGCGCCCGGACCCGACCTGCCCTTGCCGCTGCCGCGCTCGGCGGCGCTGCTGCCCTGCGTACGGGGCATGGGGGAGCGCTCGCGTCTGCCGGGGGTGCCCTCGGTGGCCGACGCTCACGTGCTGCACGGCATCTCCTCGCGCGACACCTACGTCATCGGGGCGTGTGTGGCCGACCTGTGGTGCGCCGCCTCTGCCCTGCTGGAACTCGTCCCCGAACTGGCCCGACACCCCTCCGGCCCCCGGCTCGGCTACCTCGGGGAGAGCTTCGGCGGCGGCCTCGGCGCCCTCGCCCTGCCGTGGGACGACCGGTTCGCCGCCGCCCGGCTCACCGTCCCCACCTTCGGCAACCACCCGCTCCGCCTCACCCTGCCCTGCACCGGAAGCGGCGAGTCCGTCCGCCGCCATCACCGCGACCACCCCCACGTCGTGGACGTACTCAGCTACTTCGACGCCGCCACGGCGGCCACGTTCGTCCGCGTCCCCACCCTGGTCGCGGCCGCCCTCTTCGACCCGGCCGTTCCGCCGCCCGGCCAGTTCGCCGTGCACAACGCGCTGCCGGACGACCTGCGCGCCCTGCACGTCCTGAGCGCCGGTCACTTCGACCACCCCGGTGCGGAGGAGGAGGCGGCCGGACTGGCTCGCGCCGACCGGGAGTTCTTCACCCGTCTCTGAAATCACCGTCCTGCGGGCGTGGTTCGGGTGGTGCCGATGACCACCGGGTGGCGCAGACTGGTCGGGCCCGTTCGACGTACGCGACCCGACATACGCGACCCGACGTGCACGACCCGAGGGGGACGAGCAGACATGTCCGGAGCTTCCATCAGGAGCAGCCGGAGTCCGGGTGAGTCCCGGCTCCCGGTGCACGCCACCGTCTGGGACGACCGCCCCAACTCCGGCGGGAGCGGGTCCCGTTGGCCGGTCGTCCTCGTCCACGGGATCCTGACCTGGGGCACCGACCCCCGCTACGGTTTCGCCGCCCAGCGCCCCCTGGCCGCCCGTCGCCGGCTCCTCCTCATGGACCGCCGGGGCTACGGCCGCAGTCCGGACATCGCCCGGAGCGACTGGGCGGTGGACGCCGGGGACATCGTGGAACTGCTCGGGACCGGCGCCCACCTGGTCGGCCACGCGTACGGCGGGGTCGGTGCCCTGGCCGCCGCCGTACGCCGCCCCGACCTGGTCCGTTCACTGACGCTGATCCAGCCCGGCGCCCTGCGCCCCGCCGCGCGGCACCCGGTCGTGGCCGAGGCGCTGGCACGGGCCCGCGCCGCCACCGCCGCCCTGCCGCCGGACCTCACCCCGGCCGATTTCCTGCGCGGGGCCACCGAGTCCGTAGGCATGGAGACCCCGGAGGCGACCCCTGAGCGGCTGCGCGCCGCCGCCACGACCATGGCCGAACTCCCGTGCTGGGACGCGGAGATCGACCTCGGCCCGCTGGCCCGCGCCGCCTTCCCCCAGCTCCTGGTCTCCGGCGACTGGGAGGGCGCCCCCGAGCCGTACCGCACGTACGCGGGCCTCCCGCTCATCGCCTGCGCCGAGGAGATCGCCGCAGCGACCGGCGCCGCCCACCTCGTCGTCCCCGGTCACTACCCGCACACCCAGCAGCCGGAGCGCGTCAACGCCGCGATGGAACACCTGTGGGAGGCGGCTGATCAGGGGTGACCAAAGGGGGGAAAGCGCCCCCGGCGCAGCACCCCCGGTGGCCGGGGGCCTACGCCGGCCGGATGCTCCCGAGCTGCACCAGTAGCAGCACGACCCGGTACGCCTCGCCGAAGTCGGCGGCGGTGAAGGTGACCGTACGGGCGCCCCCGGCGCGGGTCACGCCCGGGATCAGCACGGCCAGGTCGACCGTGTGCGCCGCCGCCAGATCGACCTCGACCGTCTGCGGCCCGGACAGCGCGAACGGCCGGACCTCCTCCCGCCCGGCCACGGCCTCGGCGGCCGTCCGCCGCAGCCGCTCCCGCGCCTCCTCGGGGTGCAGGCCCGCGGCGGCGAACTGGCCCAGCGCCTCCTTGACGGCGACCGTACGCACCCCGGGCACCAGCTCCCGCACCTCCGCGCAGGCCGCGTCGTCGCCGCTGAGCAGCACCACCGGTACGCCGAGGTGCCCGGCCATCGCCGCGTTGAGGCCGATTTCGCCGAGGGAGCGCCCGTCCACCCGTACGTCGAGGAGCGCGTCGCTCATGGTGTGGGCGAGGACGCCCGGGCCCGCGCCCGCCCGTACGTGATAGCCGACGAAGAGGACCGCGTCCGTCCGCTCGTCGACGCCGCCCAGCATCCCCAGCGGCCGTGGCTTCCCCCGCACCAGCCGGGCCCGCCGGTCGATCTCCTCGGGCAGCAGATTCCGGTACGACCCGTGCGCGTCGGCCACCCACACCTCGGCACCGGGCTCGGCGTCCAGCACACCGGCGACGGCGGCGTTGGCCTCGGCGGTCATCAACGCCCGCGCCCGCCCGTAGTCGTACCCGTCCGGGTTGGTCTCCCGGGGATGCACGATCCCCGAGACGCCCTCCATGTCGACGGAGATCAGTATCCGAGGGCCCTTGGCCTCGCTCGTGGGGTCCTCGCCCGTGGAGCCGTGGTTGTCCATGGACCGGAGCGTACGCGCGGCCCGGCCCGCCCCTGCCTACGCCTCGTGGCCGCAGCCGCAACTGGCGCGGCGGACCACCTCGACCGGCAGCACCAGCGACTCCGGCTCCCCGCGCTTCTCCTCGGCCAGCCGCCGCACCAGCAGCTCCACCGCCTCCTCGCCGAGCCGCCGCATCGGCTGCCGGACCGTCGTCAGCGTCGGCTGCACCAGCCGCCCGAGCGGAATCCCGTCGAAGCCGGTCACCGCCAGATCCTCCGGTACGCGCAGACCTCGGCGGCCCAGGGCGTGCAGGGCGCCCACCGCCATCTGGTCGTTGGCGAAGAGCACGCCCTCGGGCAGCCCGTCCGGGCCCGCCCGGTCCACCAGCTCCTCGGCCGCCCGCGCGCCCCCGGCCTGCGTCATCAGTTCGGCGCGCAGATCCGGCTCGTCCGGCACGGGCAGCCCCGCCGCCCGGCAGGCGTCCCGGAACCCGGCGAACCGCGCCTCCGCGTCCGGGGAGTCCTCGATCCCGCCGACGAAGGTGAGGCGGCGCAGTCCGTGGTCCTCGATGAGGTGCCGGGTCAGCTCCCGCTGGCCCTCGGCGTTGGCCACCTCGATGTGGTCGAGCCGGTCGAGCCCGCCTGGGCCGTCCTGCTCGGGCGGGCCGGCCAGCATCACCACCGGCAGCCGCCGCGAGATGACCTCCAGATCCTCGGTCGGCACCGTCCGCGCCAGCACCGCGCACCCGTCGACCCGCCCGGCGACCTTCGCCACCAGACTCTCCGGCCCACCGGTCAGCGAGGCGGCGATCAGCAGCGCGTACCCGTGCCGTCGCGCGGCCCGCTCCATACCCCGGATGATCTGGTCGGAGTAGAGCATGAACGCGTGGTCGTCGTCGGCGTCCACCGTGGCCGCCTCGCTCTCGGCGTCCGGGTCGGAGTAGTCGGGGAAGCAGAGCCCCAGCACCCCCGTCGACCGGCTCGCCAGCCCGCGCGCACTCCCGCTGGGCACGTACCCCAGCTCCCGCGCGGCCACGAGCACCTTCTCCCGCGTGGCCTCCCGCACCGACTCCGGACTCCGGTACACCCGCGACACGGTCGCGATCGACACCCCCGCCCGCCCGGCCACGTCATACACCGTCGGCGTCCCCGCCACCCCGTCACCCACGCGCCCCTACCCTCATCCCGTCCCGCCCGCTCCGACCATCCAGAACCCGAGCCCACCGACCCGCCTCACGCGTTGTGAAAGCGCATTCATGGTAGGAGGTGGGGGTGGGGGGAGCAAGGCGGGTGGCGGCGCTGTGCGCCGGGTCGGGGTGAGGCGGGGTGGGGCTTGCCCCGCCTGCGCGGGGACCACTCGATGATGTTCGTGACGACCGGAGCGGCCTCGGGGCCACCCCCGCGTGCGCGGGGACCACCAGTTGGGGTCGAGGTCGCAGATGTTGACGCCGGGACCACCCCCGCGTGCGCGGGGACCACCCGTTCGCACCCATGGCGATCACCTGGGACGAGGGACCACCCCCGCGTGCGCGGGGACCACTCGCCGAGCCACGAGGCCCCCTCCTTCACCTTGGGACCACCCCCGCGTGCGCGGGGACCACTCTCCCTGACCAGCAGGTTTACGGCGCCCCTGCCTCAGTTTCTGCAAGCTTCGCCGATAGCGATATTCGCCCCAAAATGCCCACCTCGCCGTGAGTTCTCGCTAGATCCTACGCAGCGGACCGAGGCGGCGGAGCAGACCCCGGCCCCCCCACGCACCTCATCCCCCATTCATCACGCGAACGAACGCACCTCGCCCCGGCCCCACACCCAGCCCCGAGCCCCCTCGTTTCACCCTCCTGACCCCATCGAGTCACGGAGGCGCCCATGCTGACCACAACTCGCCCGCGCACCACGCCCGTTCCCCCGCCCTGTCCTGACCGGGCCTGCCACACGGACATCCATGGCCGGCTCTGGAAGGACACGACCTACCTCCGCAACGACCCCGACAACTGGCGCTGGTACTGCTCCAGGTGCGGCCAGCACTGGATGCCCACTCACGAGCAGTTCGCCTGGTATCGGACTTTGCCGGTGGCGTAGCGGGCTGCGGGGTGTGGTGCTTCAGGCACGGTCCGCCCCCTCCGGCCTACGCGAACAGGCGAAGAAGCGGGAGCTCCCCCACGACCCCCGCTTCCCCGCCCTCGAATCCCCGGGGCGCCGGACCCGCCTTCACTGCCCCAGCGACCCCGGCACGTAATGCCCCGGAACATTCCGCGCCGCCACCGAAAGCCGGTTCCACGCATTGATCACCGTGATGGCGCCGATCAGGTGGGCCAGCTCCTTCTCGTCGAAGTGTTCGGCGGCGTGGGCGTAGACCTCGTCCGGGACGAAGCCGTCGGTGAGGACGGTGATGGCCTCGGTCAGTTCGATCGCGGCGATCTCCTTGGCCGTGTAGTAGTGCTTCGACTCCTCCCAGGCGCTGAGCTGGACGATGCGCTCGACGGACTCGCCCATCGCGAGGGCGTCCTTGGTGTGCATGTCGAGGCAGAAGGCGCAGTGGTTGATCTGGGAGGCGCGGATCTTGACGAGTTCGCCGATGACCGGGTCCAGGTTCTTGCGGGCGGCCGCGTCGGCGCGGGCCAGCGCGCGGTAGAGGTCGGGGGCCAGTTCCGCGACGGAGATGCGGGGGGTGTGCTCCGGCAGGTAGGCGGCGGCCTTCTCGTCGGGAGTGGTGGGAGTGGTGGGAGTGGTGGAGGTGCTGGGGGCGGTGGGGGTGTTCTCGGTGGTCATGGTGGTGGTGTCCCCGTTTCTTCTGATCTGTGGCGGTTCATGTGCTTCCGGTGCTGCGTGTTGTCGAGCTTAGGAGGGGGACAGCCCAGAGGTATGGTCCATTTCCGTGACGGAATCTTGGGCCAATCTCGGGATCGACCTGCATCTGGAGCCGGCCGGGCCGGGGCTGCGGAAGGGGCTCACCGACGCGTTGCGGGAGGCGGTGCGGTCGGGGCGGCTGGCTCCCGGTACGCGGCTGCCCTCGTCCCGTACGCTCGCCGGTGATCTCGGGATCGCGCGGAACACGGTGGCCGACGCGTACGCCGATCTGGTGGCCGAGGGGCATCTCACCGCGCGCCAGGGTTCCGGGACGCGGGTCGCCGAGCAGGCGGGTCCTGCCTCGGCGGTGCCGCGTCGCCAGCGCCCGGTGCGGGTGCCCGAGCGGGCCGGCCCGGCGCACGACCTGACCCCGGGGACACCGGACCTCTCGGCCTTCCCCCGTGCGGCCTGGCTGAAGGCGGCCCGCCGGGCCCTGACCGCCGCGCCCAACGACGCCTTCGGGTACGGCGATCCGCGCGGGCGGCCGGAGTTGCGGGCGGCCCTCGCCGAGTACCTCGCGCGGGTCCGGGGGGTCGCCGCCGACCCGGAGCGGATCGTGGTGTGCGCCGGGGTGGCGCACGGGCTGAAGCTGGTGACGGAGGTGCTGGCGGCGCGGGGCGGGCATGGCGGGCGGCAGGGGGCCGGCACCGTGGCCGTGGAGACGTACGGGCTGCGGTTTCACCGGGAGTGGCTGGCGGAGGAAGGGGTGGGGACGGTTCCGCTGCCCTTCGACGCGGACGGGACCGATCCGGCGGGGCTGGACGGCGAGCGGGCGGTGCTGCTGACGCCGACGCACCACTTCCCGATGGGCGGCACGCTCTCCCCGGCGCGGCGGGCGGCGGTGGTCGACTGGGCGCGGCGGACCGGCGGGCTGATCCTGGAGGACGACTACGACGGGGAGTTCCGGCACGACCGGCGGCCGGTCGGCGCCCTGCAGGGGCTGGCCCCGGACCGGGTCGCCTACTTCGGTACCGCCAGCAAGGCGCTCGCCCCCGGCCTGCGCCTCGGCTGGCTGGTGCTGCCGCCGGCGCTGGTGGACGAGGTGCTGGCGGCCAAGGGGTACGCCGACACCTGCGGGGCGCCGGACCAGCTGACGCTCGCCGAGTTCCTCACCTCGGGGGCGTACGACCGGCAGGTGCGGCTGATGCGGCTGCGGTACCGGCGCCGCCGTGACGAGCTGGTGGCCACCCTCGCGCGGCGCGCGCCCTCGGTGCGGGTCGGCGGGATCGCGGCCGGGCTGCACGCCGTGCTGCTGCTGCCGCCCGGCACCGAGAGCGAGGTGCTGCGGGCGGCGGCCTGGCACGGGCTGGGGGTGCAGGGGCTCTCCTGGTTCCGGCACCCGGACGCGGAGGCGGCGGGCAGGCCGGTGCCGGAGGGCCTGGTCATCGGGTACGGGCGGCCGCCGGACCATGCCTGGCAGAGCGCACTGGAGACGCTCTGCCGGTGCCTGCCCTGAGGCGGGCTCCGGCGGCCATACGCCCGTTCTTTCCGGCCAGGGCGGAACCGTGCGGCCTCCTGCGGGGTCCCTTCTGAGAGCAGCGGCGTAGGCTGCGCATAAAGGCGAGATCCGGTCAGGGAGCCCCCGTCAGGGCCCTCTTGGCAGGTCGGCCCCGCCGGGACGGCGCCGCGGACGGCGGACGCCACGCCAGGGCGGCGGCCGAAAAGAGCTGTCGGCGCCGGGGGAGGACACGCGTCCCGGGCGGGGCCGTCAGGGGAGACGAACGGGGAGCTGAGACAAGCATGGCCGAGAACATCACCGTGCCCGCCGTCAGGGCACTGGACGCGCCCGTGGCCCGCCCGGCCACCGGTCCGGGCAGGGGAGCGGCGCCGCAGGAGCCGCCGGTCGCCGACGAGCGGCTGCCCGTGCCGGTCCGCCTCACCAAGTCCGGTGCGGGGGAGCCCGGTTCCGGCTCGGGGGAGCCGTCGGCGGAGCAGCGGCGCAAGAAGGCGGCCCGCCGCCGGGTGCGCTCCAGCACCGTGGCGCTGGGCTCGATGGGCGTACTGGCCGCCGCCCTCGCCGCCTGCGGCTCGGAGCCCGACCGCCGCTGCGTCGACCGCAACAGCTACTCCTACGGCGGCGGGTACAAGGTGGTCGACTCCAGCCAGTGCCGGAACGGTTCCTCGGGCTCGACCGGCGGCACGGGCGGGGGCGGCAGCTCCGGGGGCAGCGGCCGCTACGGCAGCGACCGGAGCTCCAACGCCGGCTGGTACTACGGCGGCGACAGCAAGAGCGGGTACGCCAGCGACGGCTCGTTCAACAAGAGCTCGGTCAGCTCCGGCGGCTTCGGCTGCTCGGGGAAGGGCAGCGGCGGCGGCTGACCGGCCGCACCGCTCCGCTCGCAGCAGCGCACACGCCCGGGGCGCGCGCCGGTCAGGCCGCGCCCCCGGGCCCGTACCCCTGCCCCTTCCGCCCGTGCGGGCCGCGCGGCCCGCGCCCGCCGCGTACAGGACGGACCACCACCATGCAGCGCCACACCATCGAGCCGCGCCCCGGCTGGCAGGAGACCGTCGAGGCCCAGGGCGTCATCTACCCGCTGACCCGCCACCCCGACGACTCGCTCCGCCCGTACTGGGACGAGAGCGCCTACTACTCCTTCAGCCTGGCCGAGGTCGAGGCGCTGGAGGAGGTCGTCGAGGAACTGCACGCCATGTGCCTGGCCGCCGCCGCGCACATCGTGGAGAAGGACCGCTTCGCCGAACTCGGCATCACCGACCCGCGCCTCGCCTCCCTCGTCACCGAGGCCTGGCACCGCAAGGCCGAACTGCCCTCGCTCTACGGCCGGTTCGACCTCTGGTACGACGGTTCGGGGGCGCCCGCCAAGATGCTGGAGTACAACGCCGACACCCCCACCTCGCTGGTGGAGGCGGCCAGCGCCCAGTGGTTCTGGATGGAGGAACGGTTCCCCGGCGCCGACCAGTGGAACTCCCTGCACGAACGGCTCGTCGACGCCTGGCGCGCGCAGGCCGCGCTGCTGCCGCCGGGCAGCCCCGTGCACTTCGCGCACACCATCGACGACGAGTGCGGCGAGGACCTGATGACCGTCGCCTACCTGCGCGAGACCGCCGCCCAGGCAGGGCTGGAGACCGAGGCGATAGCCGTCGAGGACATCGGCTGGGACAGCCTCTCGCACCGCTTCGTCGACCAGCGGCTCCGCTTCATCCGCAGCTGCTTCAAGCTGTACCCGTGGGAGTGGCTGGCCACCGACGACTTCGGCCCGCACGTCCTGGACACCCTCGACAACGGCGGCGGCACCGGCTCCACCCTCTGGATCGAGCCCGCCTGGAAGATGCTCCTCTCCAACAAGGCCCTCCTCGCCATCCTCTGGGAGCTCTACCCCGGCCACCCCAACCTCCTCGCCTCCTACCTCGACGGCCCGCGCGAACTCGCCACCACCACCGGGTACGTCACCAAGCCCCTGCTCGGCCGCGAAGGCGCCGGCGTCACCCTCCACCAGCCCGGCGGGACACAGACCCCCGCGCCCGCCACCGGCCCGAGCTGCTACCAGCAACTCGCCCTCCTGCCCGACCTGTCGACCCCCGCTCCCGGCGCCCACAGCCCCACCAACCACGTCGTCCTCGGCGCCTGGGTCGTCGCCGACGAGGCCGCCGGGCTCGGCATCCGCGAATCGGCCGGCCCCGTCACCGACGGCTACGCCCGCTTCCTCCCGCACGTCATCCTCTGACCCGCCCCCGCTCCCCGCCCCACCCCGAGAGAGACCTGACCCGGTGCCCGAACTCCAGCGCCTGCGCGCCGACCACGCCCCCGCCCTCCTCGCCTTCGAACGCGAGAACCGCGCCTGGTTCGCCCGCACCATCAGCGACCGGGGCGACGCCTACTTCGCCGACTTCCCCGCCCGCCACCGCGCCCTCCTCACCTACCAGGACGAGGGCACCGACCACTTCCACGTCCTGGTCGCCGACGACGCCACCACGATCCTGGGCCGCTTCAACCTGATGGACATCAGCGACGGCCAGGCCGAACTCGGCTTCCGCATGGCCGAGTCGGCCACCGGCCGCGGCCTCGCCACCGAGGCCGCCCGGACCGTCTGCCACCTGGCCGCCACCGCCTACGCCCTCACCTCCCTCCGCGCCCAGGCAAACCTGGACAACCTCGCCTCCCACACCGTGCTGACCCGCACCGGCTTCACGGCGACGGAGCAGACGGTGCTGCGGAACGGGACGGCGGGGCGGAGGTACGTGAAGGAACTGGCGGGACCGGAGGAAGGGGCGGCCGGGGCGATCGGGGCGGCCGGGCTCTGAGGGGCCGGGGCCCTACGCCATCCCCAGCACCCCCCGCAGCTCCCCGAGGCCCCAGTCCAGGTCCTCCGCCGAGATGACCAGGGGCGGGGCGATGCGGATGGTGGAGCCGTGGGTGTCCTTGACGAGGACGCCTCGGGACATGAGGCGTTCGGAGATCTCGCGGCCGGTGCCGACGGCGGGGTCGAGGTCGACGCCGGCCCAGAGGCCGCGGCCGCGGACGGCGCGGACCGGGCCGTCGGCCTTGACGAGGTCGGCGAGGGCGTTGTGGAGGCGGGTGCCGAGTTCGGTGGCGCGGGCCTGGTACTCGCCGGTGCGCAGCATCGCGATGACCTCCAGGGCGACGGCGCAGGCCAGGGGGTTGCCGCCGAAGGTGGAGCCGTGCTCGCCGGGGCGGAAGACGCCGAGGACGTCGCTGTCGCCGACCACCGCCGAGACGGGGACGACGCCGCCGCCGAGGGCCTTGCCCAGCAGGTAGAGGTCGGGGACGACGCCCTCGTGCTCGCAGGCGAAGGTCCTGCCGGTGCGGCCGAGGCCGGACTGGATCTCGTCGGCGATGAAGAGGACGTTCCGCTCGGCGGTCAGTTCGCGGACCCGGCGCAGGTAGCCGGCGGGCGGCACCAGGACCCCGGCCTCGCCCTGGATCGGCTCCAGCAGCACGGCCACCGTGTCGTCGGTGAGGGCGGCCTCCAGCGCGTCGGCGTCGCCGTAGGGGACCACGTCGAAGCCCGGGGTGTACGGGCCGTAGTCGGCGCGGGCCTCCTCGTCGGTGGAGAAGCTGACGATGGTGGTCGTGCGGCCGTGGAAGTTGCCGGAGGCGACGACGATGCGGGCGGCGCCGTCCGGGACGCCCTTGACCCGGTACCCCCACTTGCGGGCGGTCTTCACCGCCGTCTCGACCGCCTCGGCGCCGGTGTTCATCGGCAGCACCATGTCCTTGCCGCAGAGGGCGGCCAGCTCCTCGCAGAAGGCGGCGAACCGGTCGTGGAAGAAGGCCCGCGAGGTGAGCGTCACCCGGTCCAGCTGGGCCTTGGCTGCGGCGATCAGGCGGGGGTTGGCGTGGCCGAAGTTGAGCGCGGAGTACCCGGCGAGCAGGTCCAGGTACCGCTTGCCGTCGACGTCGGTCATCCAGGCGCCCTCGGCGCTCGCCACCACCACGGGCAGCGGATGGTAGTTGTGCGCGCTGTGCGCCTCGGCGGCGTCGATGGCCTCGGCGGTCGCGGAACCGGGAGCGGGGGAGGAGTGCGTACCAGAAGGCGTACCAGACACGGGATCTCCGTTCGTCCTGCTGCGGGTGAGGCCGGGGTGTGGCCCTCTTTCTATCGTCGCTCGCCGTCCCCGTCCGGAAACCCGGCCGTGCCCGGCGAGGCGGTCGGGGGCGGCCGCCGCCAGTCGGCGCGCAGGGGGCGTTATCCAACCGTGATCTTTCCGGCGTCCCGACTCGTCCGCCCCTGACCGGTTATCCGGCGATATTCCGCAGTGCGGCGACCCGTTGCCGCCGCGTACCCGGGGCGTTGGAGAGGTTGTGCGGTGGTTGCTGTGCTCACTCCGGGCGCACGGTCACCAGGACGGCGCGAAGAGGGAAGTCGACAGGGCCGGTGAACGGCGAGGAGCGGCAGGAGAGATATGAGCGCGCTGGATTTCTGTGCCGAGGTACTGATCGAGGGCCGGATCAGGGGCGCCGGTCTCGGCGACTCCATGGCGGTCTGGGACCGGTGCATGGGCTACGAGTACACCGACGGCCTCAGCCGGGGGCGGCTGCGCCGTGACTACGGCCTGGTCGAGATCATCTTCGAGCAGTACGACACCGGCTGGCACGCCACGGGCATCGAGATCCAGGCGTACCGCCTCGGCCGGTTCGGCGTCGGGATCGTGCCGCAGGTGCTCGCGCCGTACTTCGGCGCCGTGGAGAGCCGGGTCAACGCCAAGGAGCTGCTGGAGACGGTGGCGGCCAAGGGGTTCGGCATCGAGGCCGTCCACGAGGAGGGCGCCCGCACCCACGCGTACCGCGTCGACAGCAGCGGCGGTGTGGTCTACGTCCTGATGGCGGAGACGCGCAGCATGAAGGTGCCGTCGGTGGGCGACGTGTGGACGGTGGTGCTGGAGCTGCCCGACGAGGAGTGAGCCCCCGGGGCCCGGTTGTACGGACGCCGGTGCCGCAGAGGATGAGGGAACGATTCCCCTCGTCCGCCGCGGCGCCGGCGTCCGTCGTACCGGCGGCCTCCGCGGGCGTCAGCGTCCGCCCTTCCGGTCCGGGTCGTCCTCGGCCGTGGGCAGCTCGCCGTGGCCCTCGTACCAGGGGTTGACCCAGCCGCAGACCGCGCAGGAGTAGCGGCCGTTCACGCCGTAGATCTCGGTGCCGCACTGCCGGCACTCGGTCCGGGTGATCTCGCTGGCGCTCATGAACGGCCAGCTTAGGGGAGTTGGCGAGGGCGGTGGCTGAAATTGGTCCCTTGTCCGGCCGAAGATGTGCGCCAACAATGCGCATGTCAACTCGTCCACGCACGCCCGTGTCGCGCCCCCCACCTGTCCGGCACGGGCCGCAGAGAGGCCCCCCACATGAAGAAGCCCCTGGCCGGAGCCTTGCTCGCCGCCGCCCTGCTCGGCGCCTCCGCCGCTCCCGCCGTCGCCGCTCCCGGCCCGGCCGCCCCCGCCGCCGTAGACCTGGCCGGCACCGTCGCGCTCTCCAACTGTTCCGGCTCCGTCGTGCGCGCCCCGTCCGCCTCGGCCGACGACCCCGCGCTGGTCCTCTCCAACGGGCACTGCCTGGAGACCGGGTTCCCCGCGCCCGGCGAGGTCCTGGTCGACCAGCCCTCCTCGCGCTCCTTCACCCTGCTCGACGGCGCGGGCAACGGCGTCGGCACGCTGCGCGCCGCCAAGCTGGCGTACGGCACCATGACCGACACCGACGTCTCCCTCTACCAGCTCGGCGAGAGCTACGCCGAGATCGAGAGCGCCTACGGCATCGAGGCCCTGGAACTCGACGCCGCCCGCCCGTCCGAGGGCGCCGCGATCACCGTCGCCTCCGGGTACTGGAAGCGGACGTACAACTGCTCCGTCGACGGCTTCGCCCACCAGCTCAAGGAGGGCAGCTGGACCTGGAAGGACTCGGTCCGCTACACCGACGCCTGCGACACCATCGGCGGCACCTCCGGCTCCCCGGTGATCGACGACGCCACCGGCAAGGTCGTCGCCGTCAACAACACGGGCAACGAGAGCGGCGGCCGCTGCACCGACAACAACCCGTGCGAGGTCGACGAGAACGGTGAGGTCACCGTCCGCGAGGGCATCAACTACGGCCAGCAGACCTACACCCTCGTCCCCTGCATAGGCCCCGGCAGCGAGATCGACCTCGGCCGCGAGGGCTGCGCCGTACCGAAGCCCTGACACGCCACCCTCCCGTACGAAGGGGCGCCCCCGGACCAGCTGGTCCGGGGGCGCCCCTTCGTACGCCGGGTCAGGCACCCGGCGCCGTCCTCAGACCTTGCGCCACTTGGCGTTGGCGAAGGAGAACAGGCCGAAGGCGGCGAGGCCCACCGCGACCAGGACCAGCAGCCACGGGCCCGCCGGGGTGTCCGCGAAGGAGCGCAGCGTGTCGTCCATGCCCTTGGCCTCGTCGGGGTCGTAGTCGACGGCCGCCACCACGGCGAAGACCCCGGCGGCCGCGAAGACCAGGCCGCGTGCGGCGCCGCCGAAGACGCCGGTCACGTCCACGAACTGGCGGGCGCGGCGGGACATCGCGCCCATCCGCAGGTGCTTGTGGTACTTCCGCATCACCGCCCGGGCGCCGACCACCACACCGGCGACGGCCACGCCCAGCGCCGCCACGCCGACGATCCACTGCCCGCCGGGCAGCCCGAGCGCCTGCGCGGTGATGTCCTGCGACTGCTTGTCGCTGGAGCCGCCGCCGCTCTTCTCCCCGGCGGCGAACGACAGCACCGAGTACGCGACGAAGGCGTAGAAGACCGCCCGCGCCCCGGAGACCACCCGCTTCATCGCCTTGTCGCCGTCCGGGCCCGCCGCACCGAAGGCCGCCTCGGAGAGCCGCCACAGCGCCATGCCCACCAGGGCGATGCCGATGACCCACAGGAGTATCCCGCCGAAGGGCTGCCCGGATATCTCCTGGAGCGCGCCGCCCCGGTCGGCCTGCTTCCCGTCGCCCTGGAAGGCGATCTGGCCCGCGAGGAGCCCGACCAGCAGGTAGATCACCCCGCGGGCGGCGAAGCCGGCGCGCGCCCCGGCGGAGACCACTTTGCTGTCGGCCGCCCGCCGCGCCTGGCGGTGGCCCTCGCGTGCCATCGATGAGGAATTCATGGCACTCCGGATGCCCCCGGAAGACGTGAAGAAACGGAAAAGGAGGGGAGGGGGCGGGGTGTGGCGAGAAGTGGTGGGGGAATGTCCGTGAATTCCCGGACGAGGGGGCCGCTGCTCCGGATATTCTCCTCCGCGCAGCACAAAGCGGGGTGACAGGATCGGAAAATCCTGTCACCCCGCTGGTGCCCGGTCCCGCTCGCCCGCCGCGAAAGGGAAAGGAGGGGGAGGCGCGGTGGGCCCCGCCGGGAGGGGGAGTAGGGGGCGGGGCCCACGCGCCGGTCCTGGGCGGGGGAGCGGGTCTTCGGGTCAGCCGGGCCGTCGGGCCCGGAGGCGGCGGAGGGGGCCGCCGCTCTGCCGGAGAGCCCCGGTCGTGAGGGTGAGGAGCCGCCGGGCGGCCCGTCTCAGCCCTCCGCCGGGGCGGGGCCGTCTGGGCTGGGACACCCGGGGGTCGCTGGCCGCCGGAGCGGCCGGGCCGCCGGGCCGGAGTGCGGCGGCGCCGGTGCGGCCGGCCAGCAGCCGGCCCGGCAGGAGGCGGGCGGCGAGCCCGCCCCGGCGCGGCACCGCACGGCCTCGGCGGTCAGTGGCGGAAGGCATCCTTGCCCTTCTCCTTCGCCTGCCGCAGGTCGCCCTTGGCCTGTTCGGCCCGGCCCTCGGCGGTCAGCCGCTCGTTGCCCACGGCCCGGCCCACGGTCTCCTTGACCTTGCCCTTGGCCTGCTCGACGCGGCTCTTGCTCTTCTCGTCGGCGCTGCTCTTCTCGTTCATGGTCTGCGACTCCTTAGCGAGAGGGCGGTGAACTCTGAGGAATCGCATGACCGGCGATCGGGACGGCAAACATCCGCACCGGAAAAGACCCTCCGCCGACCCTGGCGAGGTGGCGCCCGGGGGACTCCTCGCGTGCGCGCGTTCACTGTCCCGGCATTTGCCGGACGCGCCCTTCACGCGGCCCCCACCTGCGAGTTCCCGTCTTTACCAATCTGTGAGGAACGTGTCGGGAATCTGTTCGGTGATCGAGGGCACATGGGCTCTCGACAGGGAAACTGATACTGCGGAGGTTGATCGAAATGGTGCCCCTTCTTCTTGTTCTTCTGCTCGCCGCTCTTCTTTTCGGCGCGGGTTTCGCTCTCGACATCCTGTGGTGGATCGCGGCGATCGTGATCATCGTCTGGGTCCTGGGCTTCGTCTTCCGCTCCGCCGGTGCCGGTGGCAAGCGAGGCCGCTGGTACCGCTGGTGACCGGCGCCTGACATCACCCCGCCCCCGTCCCGGGGGTGATCACCGGGACCCCCGCCCGCCAGGGCGGCATGAGCCCCGCACGGCAGCCCGCCGCGCGGGGCTCACCCGTGTCCGGTGCGCGCCCCCGCTCGCGGGTCGTGCGCTCCCCGTACACCCGGCACCCCCCGGGGTATGACGGGTCCGATTCCGGCGGGACCCGCGGACCTGAGACAATGGGTCCATGGCTTCTGATCGTCCTCGCGTGCTCTCCGGAATCCAGCCCACCGCAGGCTCGTTCCACCTCGGCAACTACCTCGGCGCGGTGCGCCAGTGGGTGGCGCTCCAGGAGACCCACGACGCCTTCTACATGGTGGTGGACCTGCACGCGATCACGGTCCCGCAGGACCCGGCGGAGCTGCGCGCCAACACCCGGCTCGCCGCCGCCCAGCTGCTCGCCGCCGGGCTCGACCCCGAGCGGTGCACCCTCTTCGTCCAGAGCCAGGTGCCCGAGCACGCCCAGCTCGGCTGGGTGATGAACTGCCTCACCGGCTTCGGCGAGGCGTCCCGGATGACCCAGTTCAAGGACAAGTCCGCCAAGCAGGGCAACGACCGCACCACCGTCGGCCTCTTCACGTACCCGATGCTGATGGTCGCCGACATCCTGCTCTACCAGGCCGACCAGGTCCCCGTCGGCGAGGACCAGCGCCAGCACCTGGAGCTGACCCGCACGCTGGCCGAGCGGTTCAACGGGACGTACGGCGAGACGTTCACCGTCCCCGGCGCGTACATCCTCAAGGAGACGGCGAAGATCTACGACCTCCAGGACCCGACGGCCAAGATGAGCAAGTCGGCCGCCAACCCCAAGGGCCTGATCAACCTCCTGGACGAGCCCAAGGCGACCGTGAAGAAGATTAAGAGCGCGGTCACCGACACCGGCTCGGAGATCCGCTTCGACCGCGCCGAGAAGGCCGGGGTCAGCAACCTCCTCTCCATCCTCTCCACCCTCTCCGGCGTGACAATCGCCGAACTGGAGGAGAAGTACACCGGCAAGGGCTACGGTGCGCTGAAGACGGACCTCGCCGAGGTCATGGTCGACTTCGTCACCCCGTTCCGCGAGCGCACCCAGGCCTACCTGGACGACCCGGAGACGCTGGACGCGATCCTCGCCGCGGGCGCCGAGAAGGCCCGCGCCGTCGCGGCCGAGACCCTGGCGCAGACCTACGACCGGCTCGGCCTGGTGCCCGCCAAGCACTGAAGGGTCCCGGACCCGGCGGGCGCGGCCGTGCCCGCACCTGAAGGCGGTGCCGTCCGGCAGGGGACGGCGCCGCCACCTTCGAAGGACAGGAGTACGACGTGGGGACCGTAACGCTCGGCGTTTCGCTCGCGGTCCCGGAGCCGCACGGCAGCTTCCTCCAGGAGCGGCGTGCCGGCTTCGGCGACACCGCGGCCTACGGCATCCCCACCCACGTCACGCTGGTCCCGCCCACCGAGGTGGCGGCGGAGGCGGTGCCCGCCATCGAGCGCCACCTCGCCGAGGTCGCCGCCACCGGCCGCCCCTTCCCGATGCGGCTCAGCGGCACCGGCACCTTCCGCCCGCTCTCGCCCGTGGTCTACGTCCGGGTCGCCGCCGGCGCGGACGCCTGCACCTGGCTCCAGAAGCAGGTCAGGGACGCCTCGGGCCCCATCGCCCGCGAACTGCAGTTCCCGTACCACCCGCACGTCACGATCGCCCACGGCATCGCCGAGGAGGCGATGGACGAGGCGTACGAGGCGCTGAAGGAGTTCGAGGCGAGCTGGACCTGCACCGGGTTCGCCCTCTACGAGCAGGGCCCGGACGGCGTCTGGCGCAAGCTGCGCGACTTCCCCTTCGGCCGCGAGGGCTGAGAGCGGCCACCGCCGGCGGGGGTACGCTGCCCGCCAGTTGAGGGCGGACCACCCCGGCCCGCCCGGGGAAGGGGACCCATGGCGCGCCGTACCGTATCGGCGGGAATGCTCACCGTCCTCGCGCTGGTGCTGACCGGCTGCGGGGCCGAGCCGGCGGGCGGGGAGAAGGACGACGCGCGGCCCGGGCGGTCCGCCGCCCCCGAGGGAGCCCCGGCCGCCTTCCGCCTGGACCACACCGGCGACCGGGACGGCCAGCTCACCGACCTGGCCGCGCTCGGCCCCGACGACCTGTGGGCCAGCGGGTACGACGAGAAGAACGGCGAGGCCACCGCCGGCTACCTGCTGCGCGACACCGGTGAGGGCTGGCGCCGCCTGCCGCTGCCCGACGCCCTCGCCGGCCTCCCGTACCCGCCGCGCCTGGACGCGGCGGGGCCCGGCACCCTCTGGGCGACCGGCACCACCGCCGAGCAGAACGGCACGCCCGTCATCGCCCGGTACGAGGACGGCCGCTGGTCCACCGTCACCCCGCCGCCCGACGGCCACCTGCTCGACCTGGTCGCCTTCGGCCCCGACGACGTCACCCTCCTCCAGGACCCCCACCTGCCCGACCAGGACGACGGCGCCGGGAACCTCACCAGCGACGACCGCAGCCGGGCCGCCCACTGGGACGGCACCCGCTGGACCACCACCCTGCTGCCCTCGGCCGCCACCGCCCTCGACGGCACCTCCGGCGACGACCTCTGGGCCGTCGGCCACCGCTCGGAGGGGCCCGGCATCGGCGGCGAGGGCCAGGCGATGACCCAGACCGCCGCCCACCACTTCGACGGCACGCGCTGGAAGACCGTCGACACCCCGCTGCGACGGTTCCCCGACCCGGTCCCGCCCGAGGCGGGCGCTGCGCTCGGCACCGTCCTCGCCGTCGCCCCGGACGAGGTCTACGCCTACGGGCGGCACTCCTTCAACCACGGCGAGGTGGAGGACGAGCCCGACGACGAGGAGCTGCGGCTGCGCTGGGACGGCAAGCGCTGGCGCGACCTGCCCGGCGCCGAGGGCGCCTGCGGCACCCGCCCCCCGCTGCTGGTCGACGGCGACACCGGAACCCTCCACGAGAACCTCTGGTACCAGGCCGCCGACGGCCCCTGCTACAAGGTCGAGCGGCCCCGGCTGCCCACCGGCGGTGAGGTCCGGAAGGGCGCCCGGCAGGGGCTGGCGCTCGCCGAGGTCGCCGTCGTCCCCGGCACCGACCGGATCGTCGGGGTCGGCCACATCGCGGTCATGCAGAGCGGTAACCCGTTCAGCCGCCCCGTCACCGTGCACGCCACCCGCTGACCTCAGCGCGGGCCGGGCCCGGCGGGGCGCAGGGCGTCGACCAGGGTGGGCAGGGCGACGCGCAGTTCGCGGGGGCCGTAGGTGCCGCCCTTGCCGCCGTTCCGCCAGTCGGTCCAGAGCCAGTTCCTGGACCTGGAAGGGTGGTCCAGGTGGTGTGGTCGCCGTCGCCGCCGGCCGGCAGGTACAGGGTCGGCCACCGGTCGCGGGGGCCGCGCCGGTCCCAGCCGCGCGGGGGTGAGCAGGGCCACTGTGCCCCCGGATGCGACGATCCCCGCACGGACCCGATCCCGCGCAGAGGAGCCGCCCATGTCCTCCACCCCCCTCCCCGCCGGCCTGCTCGACCGGGCCGCCCTCGCGGTCGGGCCCGGCACCGCCCCGGCCGTCGCCGGGGAACTGGCCGCGCTCACCGGCCGCCCCGTGCTCGGCTACGACGCCGAAGGGCGGATCACCGGTGCGGAGGGCGGGGCCCCGGACGCCCCGCTCGTCCTGGTCGGCGCCACCCTGCCGCCCGCGCTGCGCGGCGACCCCCGGGTCCGCTGGTTCCACAGCGTCAACGCCGGGGTCGACGCGCTGCTCGACGGCGGCTGGCCCGCCGGGGTGCTGCTGACCCGCACCGTGGGCCGGATGGGCGAGCGCATCGGCCAGTACGCGCTGGCCTGGGTCCTCGCCGACTGCCAGGGCGTCCCCGGCCACCTGGCCCGCACCGCGGCCCGCGCCTGGCGCCGCGAACCCTCCGAACTGGCCGCCGGGCAGACCGCGCTGGTCTACGGCACCGGGCACATCGGCACCGCCGTGGCGAGCGCCCTGGGCGCCGCCGGGCTCCACACCGTCGGCGTGGGCCGCGCCGAGCACGCGCCGGGCGGCCCCTTCGACGAGCGGATCACCGCCGGGGAGGACGGGCCGTGGCTGGGCCGCGCCCGGTTCGTGGTGGACGCGCTGCCGCTGACCGACGCCACCCGGGACTTCTTCGCCGACGCCCGGCTCTCCGCCCTGCGCGGCGCCACCTTCCTCAACGTCGGCCGGGGCGCGACCGTCAGCCTCCCCGCCCTCGGCCGCGCCCTGGCCGCCGGCCACGTCCGCGGTGCCGTCCTCGACGTGCTCACCGACGAACCCCCCGCCCCCGGCCACCCCGTCTGGGAGCTGCCGCGCACCACCCTCACCTCCCACTCGGCCGGGATCACCGCCGGCACCGACATCACCGCCGACTTCCGCGCCTGCTGGGAGGCGCTCCGGGCGGGGCGGGCGCCGGAACTGGCGGTACGGGTGGGGCGCGGGTACTGAACGGGCGTACGCCTGGCCGGGGTCAGCCGCCGAGCAGCGCCCCCGGCCGTTCCGGCGCGCCCTCCAGCCACTCGCGGTACGGGCCCGCCCGGAGCGCCGCCGCGCGGTAGGCGGCGGTCAGTTCCTCGTAGGCGGGACCGGCGGCCGGGCAGCGCGGCGGGGTGACCAGGAGGAGGCGGACGGCGAGCGGGTCGTCGCGGAGCGGGCGGATGACCATGTCGTCGCGCGGGCCCGAGGTGGGCTGGCAGGGGGCGACGGCCTCGCCGAGCGCCACCAGGGAGGCGGTGGTCAGGTAGTCGCCGTGCAGCACCGGCGGATCGATCCCGGCGGCGGCCAGCACCCGGCGTACGCCGTCCCACTCGCCGTCGACCGAGGGGTCGACCATCCACCGGTCCTGGGCGAGGTCGGCGAGGTCCACCACCGGGCGGGCCGCCGCCGGATGGTCGGGGGCCAGCGAGATGAACTGGGGCTCGCGCTCCAGCAGGGTGTGCTGCACCAGGCCGTCCGGGACCCGCAGCGGACTGCCCTCCACCTCGTGGACGAAGGCGAGGTCCAGGCGGCCGGCGCGCAGCGAGCGGAGCAGCACGGTCGCCGAGACGTCGACCTGGAGGGTGATGTCGGTCTCCGGCATCCGCCCCCGCAGCCGGCGCAGCCAGTCGCCGACGATCCGGCTCGCGGTCGAGCCGACCCGCAGCCGGGGCCCGGGCCGGCCGAGCGCGGCGGCCTCGGCGCGGGCCTCCTCGACCAGGACCGCCATCGAGTCGACCACGGTGCGGGCCCGGGAGAGCACGGTGCGGCCCAGCAGGGTGGGGCGGCACCCGTCGCGGCCCCGGTGGAAGAGTTCGGCGCCGAGGCTCTGTTCGATGCGGCGCAGTTGTGTGGTCAGTGCGGGCTGGCTCACGCCGAGTTCGCGTGCGGCGCGGCGCACGCTTCCGGTGTCGGCGATGGCGCAGAGCGCGCGAAGGTGACGCACCTCGAGCTCCATGGACCGAGGCTAGAAGCGCCCCGCCCGCCCCGCCAGTGGTCCCAAGCACGCCAAATGCCCTCAACCATCCGGAAGGGTACGGGACGTGGCCAGGAATATAAGACCGGGTTATCGCAGGTTGGCATCATGTGCCCGACGTCGGTGCGCTCCAGACTCGTTCCCGGACCGAACTCCTCGGTCCGGTACGCGGCGGACCCCACTCCGCCCGTGCCGCGGACAGTCAGGAGACCCCCACATGCGTATGACCCGGACCGCCTCCGCCCTCGCCGGGCTCGGCCTCGCCGTCGCCGCCGCCCTCGGCTCGGTCGCCCCCGCCTCGGCCGCCGCCGAGACCTCGACCCCGCGCTCGGTCGCCGCCTACGAGGCGTCCACCGAGAACGCCGCCGCCACCCGCGCCTTCCAGGAGGCGGTCATGAAGGCGGTCGCCGAGAAGCGCGCCGCCAACCCGGGCGCGCTCGCCGTCACCGTCACCTACGACGCCTCGGCCGCCCCCACCTTCCGCTCGCAGATCGCCAGCTCCACCTCGATCTGGAACGGCGCCGTCTCCAACGTCCGCCTCCAGGAAGGCTCCAACGCCGACTTCACGTACCGCGAGGGCAACGACCCGCGCGGTTCGTACGCCAGCACCGACGGCCACGGCCGGGGCTACATCTTCCTCGACTACGCCCAGAACCAGCAGTACAACTCCACCCGGGTGACCACCCACGAGACCGGCCACGTGCTCGGCCTGCCCGACACCTACTCCGGCCCGTGCAGCCAGCTGATGTCCGGCGGCGGCCCCGGCCCGTCCTGCACCAACGCTCAGCCCGACTCCGCCGAGCGCTCCCGCGTCGAGCAGCTCTGGGCCAACGGCCTCGCCGAGGCCGCAGCAGAGGTCCGCTGACCTAGGCCGTGTGACACCCCCAGCCCGGGCGGCTCCCTCCCCCATGGGGAGCCGCCCGGGCATCTTTCTGCCCGGATCAGACCACCAGCCGCCGGAACAGCGGGCGGGGCAGGCCGCGTACGGCCGACATGACCAGGCGCAGGCCGCCGGGGACCCAGACGGTCTCCGAGCCCCGGCGCAGGCCCAGTTCGATCGCGGCGGCCACCTGGCCGGGGGTGGTGGTCAGGCGGGCGTCGCCGCGGGGCGTGCCCGGGTCGAGGACGGTGCCGGGGCGGACCACCATCACCCGTACGCCCGTGCCGTACAGGGCGTCGCCCAGCCCCTGCGCGAAGGCGTCCAGGCCGGCCTTGGACGAGCCGTAGATGAAGTCGGCGCGGCGGGCCCGGACCCCGGCGGCCGAGGAGAGGACCACCAGGGTGCCGTGGCCCTGCTCCTGGAGGGCCGCGCCGCAGAGCAGTCCGGCGCCGACCGCGCCCGTGTAGTTGGTCTGCGCCACCCGGACCGCGTCCAGCGGGCGGGACTCGTCCCGTGCCTGGTCGCCGGCGATGCCGAAGGCGAGCAGCACCAGGTCCACGTCGCCTGCGGCGAACACCGGCCCCAGCGAAGCCTGGTGGGACTCGGGGTCGAGCGCGTCGAAGGGCACGGTACGGACTTCGGCGCCGAGTGCCGTCAGCTCGCCGGCCGCCTTCTCCAGCGCGGGGGAGGGGCGCCCCGCCAGGTGCACCAGGCGTGCCCCGCGGGCGATCAGGCGGCGTGCGGTGGCCAGGCCGATGGCCGAGGTGCCGCCGAGGACCAGCAGGGACCGGGGCGGACCGGAGGCGTCCTTGGGCATGCCGCTCCTTCGCGGGTGTCCCGCCGGCCGGTTCACAGGCCGAGCCGCCGGGCGAGGTCGGAGGTGAAGACGGAGCTGGGGTCCACAGCGGCCCGCAGCTCCCGGAAGTCGTCCAGCAGCGGGTACATCGCGTCCAGCAGCTCCGGCCGGACCCGGCTGTCCCGGGCCAGGCAGACCCGGCCGCCGGCCGCCGCCACCTCCTCGTCCAGCTCGTCGAGGAGGGCGGTCAACCCCGGTGCACGGGCGGGGAGTTCCAGCGACAGGCCCCAGCCGCGCGCCGGGAAGGAGAGCCACCCCGGCGACCCCTCCCCGAACCGCTTCAGCAGCCCCGGCCGGGTGGCGCACCCCTGCTCCGCGACCCGCCGCACCAGGTGCCGCAGCACGTCCTCGCAGCCGTGCCCGACCGCGCACCGGTACGCCACCGTGCCCTCGCCCCGGCCCAGCGCGTGGCCGCCGTCCAGTACGGGCAGGGCGGCGGCCAGGCCGCGCAGGGTCCCGGCGCGGCGGCGCGGGGCCGCCCGGTGGCGCAGGTCGTGGAGGAGGCCCAGCGCCCGGCGGCCCAGCGGCCGGTCCGGGGTGAGCTGGGGGACGAGGCCCGGCGGGAGCTGCGGCGGGGCCGGCAGCTGGGGGCGGGCGGCCAGCGGGCGGCGGGCGAGCCGGGCCGGGAGCGCCTCCGGCGGGGCGTGGTCGGCGTGGAGCACGGTGCCCCGGCCGGTGGCGGCGCCCCGGGCCAGCAGGTCGACGCGGGCGCTCGCGTAGGTGTGGCGGAGGTCGGCGTCGCAGAGCCGCGCCATCAGGTCGTCCAGGTCGGTGGCGCGGGCCGAGCCGGTCAGCAGCAGGGAGGTGGCCACCGGCTGGAGCTGGAGGGTGGCGGTGAGGACCACGCCGGTCAGGCCGAGCCCGCCGGTGGTCGCGTCGAAGAGCGGCGTACCCCGGTCCACGACGTGCACCGTGCCGTCGGCGGTGAGGAGTTCGAAGGCGAGCAGGTGGCGGGCGAAGGAGCCGGCGCGGTGGTGGTTGGGTCCGTGCAGGTCGGCGCCGACCGCGCCGCCCACCGTGACCCGCTCCGCCCCCGGCGGCACCGGAACGAACCAGCCCAGCGGCAGCACCAGTTCGGCCAGCCGGTGGAGGGTGATCCCGGCGTCGCACAGGACGGTGCCGCCGGCCGCGTCGATGGCGTGCACCCGGTCGAGCGCGGACATGTCGAGGACGTCGCCCCCGGTGTCGCGGGCGGTGTCCCCGGGGGCCCTGCCCCGGCCCCGGGCGATGGCGCCGCGATGCCCGCAGTCGCGGACGGCCTCGGCCGCCTCCTCGTAGCTGCGCGGTCGCAGCAGGCGCGCGGCGGTGGGGGCGCCGCGGCCCCGGCCGGTGAGCGGAACGGTGGTGTCGACAGCCATGCCCGCGACCGTATCGCCCGGATCAGTGCTGTTCATGCCGGAACATCCCGAGTTTCACTGGGATGGTCCATTCATTGAATTGTCTCCGCTCATGCCGTAATTGTGGGGGTGTGCGGCCGGTCATGGCCGCGTCCCCAGCGGGTAGGCGGAACGTGTGGACTGGCTGACGAAGCTCCCGGTGGTCGGGCCGTGGATGACCCGGCTCATGCACACCCACCTGTGGCGCACCTACGAGACGCTGGACCGCACGAGGTGGTCGCAGCTGGCCGCCGCGATGACGTACATCAGCTTCCTCGCGCTCTTCCCGCTGCTCACCCTGGTCGCCGCCGTCGCCGCCTCCACCCTCTCCAGGGCGCGGCAGCGCGAACTCCAGGACCAGCTGGCCGAGCAGGTCCCCGGCATCTCCGACCAGCTCGACATCGCCTCCCTGGTCGACAACGCCGGCACCGTCTCCCTCATCGCCGGCGCCCTGCTCCTCTTCACCGGCGTCGGCTGGGTCGGCTCGATCCGCGACTGCCTGCGCGCCGTCTGGGAACTCCCCGCCCTGGAGGGCAACCCGGTCGCGCGCAAGGCCAAGGACGTGATCGTGCTGCTCGGCCTCGGCGCCGCCGGGATCGTCTCGCTGGTCGCCTCCACGGCCGGCGGCAGCGCGCTCGGCTGGATCGCCCGGCAGATCGGCCTCGCCGAGACCGGCGTCGGCACCGTCCTGCTCAGGGCCGCCGCCTTCGCCCTCGCCGTCCTCGCCGGCTTCCTCGTCCTGCTCTACGTCCTCACGCTGCTCCCCGCCGTCCACCCCCGGCGCCGGGCCCTGCTGGGCGCGGCCCTGATCGGCGCGGTCGGCTTCGAACTCCTCAAGCTGCTGCTCGGCGGCTACATCAGCGGGGTCGCCGCCAAGAGCATGTACGGCGCCTTCGGCGTCCCCATCGCCCTGCTCCTGTGGATCAACTTCACCGCCAAGCTCGTCCTCGTCTGCGCGGCCTGGACGGCGACCCCGCTGGAGGAGGGCGGGCCCCGGGAGGCGGACGCGGACGACGGCACCGACGGCGCTACGGAGGAGCAGGGCGGCGCCACCCGGGCCCGCCCGGCCGGGGAGACTCCCCGGCGCGAGCCCTTCCAGCGGTAGCCCGGCTCCTCAGCGGCGCCGGCCGCGCGTCCCCTGCCCGGGCAGCGGGCGGCGCCGGTTGACCACGTACACCCCGGCGCCGAGCATCACCAGCGAGGCGCCCGCCACCGCCAGTGCCGTGCCGACCCCGTCCGAGCCGCCGGCGGCGGCCGCCTGTGCCTTGCCGCCGCCCGCCGGAGCCGGGGCCCCGCCCGCCGCGCCCTCGTCCGGCGCGCCCGAGGCGTCACCGGTGGCCGGTACCGCGCTGAGCGGCGGGACCAGGGTGCCGACCGGCTCGGCCTTCTCCGCGGCCTGGAAACCCCAGTCGAAGAGGCGGGCCGTCTCCTGGTAGACGGCGTTGCTCTCCTTGCCGTCCGGGTTCATAACGGTGACCAGCAGCACCCGGCCGCCCCGCTCGGCGACCCCGGTGAAGGTGGCCCCCGCGTTGGTGGTGTTGCCGTTCTTCACCCCCGCGATGCCCTCGTACCGCTCCATGCCGTACGCGCCGGTGAGCAGGCGGTTGGTGTTCTGGATGCCGAAGTGCTCGCGCTTCTTGCCCTTCTTCTTCTCACCCGGGAACTCCGCGCTCACCGTCGCGCAGTACTCCCGGAAGTCCTTGTCCTGCATCCCGGAGCGGGCGATGAGCGTCAGGTCGTACGCGCTGGAGAGCTGGCCCTTGGCGTCGTAGCCGTCCGGGCTGACCACATGGGTGTCGAGCGCCTGGAGCTCCTCGGCGCGGGCGTTCATGTCGGCGACCGTCCTGTCGATGCCGCCGTTCATCGCGGACAGCACGTGCACGGCGTCGTTGCCGGAGGAGAGGAAGACGCCGAGCCACAGGTCGTGGACGGTGTACGTCTGGTCCTCCTTGACCCCGACCAGGCTGGAGCCCGCGCCCACACCGGCCAGCTCCTCGTCGGTGACCAGGTGCTTCTCGTCCTTGGGGAGCTTGGGCAGCACGGTGTCGGCGAAGAGCATCTTCATCGTGGAGGCGGGCGGCAGCTTCCAGTGCGCGTTGTGCGCGGCGAGGACGTCCCCGTTCTCCGCGTCCGCGACGATCCAGGACCGCCCGGTGAGCTTCTTCGGGAGCTTCGGCACCCCCGGCCCGGCGTTCACCTGCGTACCGGCCTGGCCCAGCCGCGCGCCGCCGATCTCCGACATCTTCCCCGGCGGCTTCGCCTTGTCGTCGTCCGGCTTCTCGGCGGCAACTGCCGGGAACGCGGCGGAAAGCGTCAGCAAGGCGGTGGAGGCGACCAGCACGGTGGTCTTTCGCAAGGCAGGCACGATCGAGAACGTACAGGTACGGGCTGATGCTGTCTGCGCCCCGGTAGGCCGGCTGCCCGCCGCACCAAGCGGAACGGCGGCCACCGGCTCCCGACCCCGGCGCGGGGAGGCGGAGCCGGGCCGCGATACTGGGCGTATGAAGCTCAGCCGCCCGGTCTCCTGGTTCCTGCTCGCCTTCGGGGTGTGGAGCTGGTTCATCTGGGTCACCTTCGTCAAGAATCTCTGGAACGACGCGAGCGGGCTCGCCTTCGACGCCGCCGGGGACCCCACCGCCTACTTCTGGGTCCACCTGCTGCTCGCCGTGACGTCCTTCCTTCTGGGGACGGCCGTGGGGGCCGTCGGGTTGCGCGGTCTGCGCGCCCTGCGCCGTGAGAAGAACCCCACCCCCGCCACCAGCCCCGCCCCGCCCGGCCCCACCCCCTGACCCGAGGACCGAACGAGCGCCATGAACCCCCTCTTCATCGTCGTCGCCTGCGCCGTCCTGGCCTCGCTGGTGGCCCTGCACTGGTACGTCTGGCGCCGCCTGGTCCGGGACACCACCCGGCCCGGCTCCCTCGTGCGCCGCGTCGCCACGGTGCTCGTCGTCCTCGGCCCGGTGCTCTTCGTCGGCGCCTTCGCCACCGGCCGCTCCGGCCTGCCGTTCGTGGTCAAGCAGATCGTGGCCTGGCCCGGCTACCTCTGGGGCGCCGTCTTCCTCTACCTGCTCCTCGCCCTCCTCGCCGGCGAACTGGTCCGCCCGCTGCTGCTGCGCATGCGGGCACCGGGGGAGCGCGGGCGCGAGGCCGGCGGGGCGGAGCCTGCGGAGCCCGCCGGGCCCGCTGAGTCCGCCGAGCCCTCGGCTCCGGCGGACACCACGGGCACCCGTACCTCCCCGGCCGACGAGCCCGCCGGTACCGGCAGCCCGACCGGCACCGCCACCGGCGGCTGTGCCGTCGCCGAGCCGGCCACCGCGACCGCCCCGTCCGCCCCGGCGCCCCCGGCCCCGCCCGCCGGCATCCTGCCGCCCGGCGACCCGGACCCGAAGCCCCGCCCGACCCCCTCCCGCCGCCTCTTCGTCTCCCGGATCGTCGGCGGGACGGCCGCCGCCGTCGCCCTCGGCACCGTCGGCGCCGGAACGTACGGCGTGCTGCGCGGGCCCAGGCTCAAGCACGTCACCGTGCCGCTGGCCAAGCTGCCGCGCGCCGCCCACGGCTACCGCATCGCCGTCGTCAGCGACGTCCACCTCGGGCCGATACTCGGCCGGGGACACACCCAGCGCATCGTCGACACGATCAACTCCGCCCAGCCCGACCTCGTCGCCGTCGTCGGCGACCTGGTCGACGGCAGCGTGGCGGAGCTGGGCCACGCCGCCGAGCCCCTCGCCCAGCTGCGGGCCCGTGACGGCAGCTACTTCGTCACCGGCAACCACGAGTACTTCTCCGGCGCCGCCGAGTGGGTCGACCACGTCCGCGAGCTGGGGCTGCGCCCGCTGGAGAACGCCCGGGTGGAGAAGGCCGGCTTCGACCTCGCCGGGGTCAACGACGTGGCGGGCGAGAGCTACGGCCAGGGCCCCGACTTCGTCCGCGCCCTCGGCGACCGGGACCGCGGCCGGGCCAGCGTCCTCCTCGCCCACCAGCCGATCGTCATCGACGAGGCGGTCGAGCACGGCGTCGACCTCCAGCTCTCCGGCCACACCCACGGCGGCCAGCTCTGGCCCGGCAACCTCATCGCCGGCCTCGCCAACCCGACCGTCGAGGGCCTGGAGCGCTACGGCGACACCCAGCTCTACGTCTCCCGGGGCGCGGGCGCCTGGGGCCCGCCGGTACGCGTCGGCGCCCCCTCCGACATCACGATCGTCCAGCTCGCCGCCAAGCGGAGCTGACCCTTCCGACCCCCTCGGCGGGCGGTGAGCGCCTTTTTCCGCCCACCGCCCGCCGAAACAGCGGGCCACCACCCGCCGGGCCGCTCCGGAGTGATCCGTGGGCGGCCCGCGGCGTTCCTCTTTCGCACCTGACATTGCGTCATGTGAGAGAAGTGTGTGCACTGTGGGGATGACGGAGTCGGTTGTGCTGAGACGCAAGGCGTTCCGGCTGCCCCGGCACCCCGCTTCGGTGGGTGAGGCCAGGCACCGGACCGGGGGCCATCTGGCCAGCTGGGGACACCCACCACGGAGCGCGATACGCGAGGAGACCGTCCTGCTGGTCTCCGAACTCGCCGCCGACACCGTCCTCCACGGCCCCCGCGACGAACCCGACTTCGAGGTCGCCGTCACCGTCCTCGCCCACGGCTCCTGCCTCGTCGAGGTCTCCGACGGCATCCCCGACGAGGCCGTCCTCCCCGGCCACGCCCGCACCCTGGTCACAGCCGTCTCGGAGGCCTGGGGCGTCCGCGACCGGGGGCGGTACGGGAAGACGGTGTGGGCGCTGGCGACGGTCGCACCATGACGCCTCCGATACGGGAGTGGCGCCGCCGCCCGGCAACCCGCCTCCTCCTGGCGACCCTCGCCACCACCCTGACGGCCGCCTCCTTCGCTCTGGCCTTCCTCCTCGTCAGAGGGGAGGACCTGGGACCGTCCTTCGCCCCCTGGCAGGAGATCACCGGCACCCTGCTCCTGGCCGCCTACGCCGCCGTCTGCGCCGCCATGTCCCGCGCCCGCCTCACCCTCGACTCCCGCACCCTCACCGTGCGGAACCTCCGCGAGACCGCGATACCCCTCGAAGAGATCGAACGCGTCGAATTCCGCCACGGATTCATGGCGATCCACACCACCACCGGCGACCTCCACCGTTCCCTCGCCCTGGACGGGGCCGACTTCCCCCGCTTCTGGCGCACCCCGTCACGCGGACGCGAGGCCAAACGCGCGATCCTCCGCGCCATCGCACGCCGCCACGAGGAGACCACCGCCTGAACATGCGCCGCCTTAACGAAGCTGCCCGTCCGGCAGACCTGCCAGGAAAGCGAGCAGAGGTCCGTCTTGGTCATTCTCTGCGTGATCCATCTGGCCGCTGGTGTCGGCCTTCTGCTCAATCTCGGGGATTCCGCGCACCGGGTCTACGCCTGGGCCATGGACCACTCGCCGTACGGAGCGGGCAGAGGGTTCTCGCCCTTCGTCGTACGTGTGGCCGGGCTGTGTGTGGCAGCCGCTGCCACCACGATGCTCGTGGAGAGCCTGGGATGACGGCTTGGGCCCTGTCCGGCCCGGACGGAGAGAGCGAACGGCATGCCGCCTGCGGCAAGGGCCAGTTGGGGCTTCCTCGGACTCCTGCTGCTCGGCGTGTCCGCCTACGCGGTCACTTCCGTCGCGACCCGTCTCGGCCTCCTTGGCCAGCGGCAGGAGGCACCAGTGGACGAAGGCTTCGTCGCCGGCACGACGCGCGCTCTCTTCTGTGTACTACCACTGACCGCGTCCGGGGTGTGCTTCCTGCGGGCCTGCGCGGGCCGGGGCCCTCCTCGCCGTCCGCCGACGGGGCGGGCTGGTTGAGGCGATGAACACCGTGGATGTCGCCGTGCCTTACCTCATCTGTTTCACCCTGTTGGGGGCCGGTATTTCCTTGGCCTTCGATCTCTTCGGGATTCGAAAGTTCCTGACAGGGGAGGGTTCGCCGTTCAGTGAATGGCGGCACGCGAGGGAGGCTTTTGTTTCGGTCGCGTCTCAAGTGATCGGTGTGCTGCTGGTCGGTCTGGCCGCGTTGGGCATTCTCATGATTACGGTAAGTCTGTATTTCCCGCGCTAACATGTCGGAGTATTTTCATGTCCTTCTTTGCGTTTACTTCCCTCTTCCTCCCTATAGGGGTGTACGTTCTGCGGGAACGGCCTGCTCAGGAGGCCGGGGCGAGAGCAATCTTGCGCAGCTCGGGTATGTCTGACAGGTTCATCACTTCTATTGCTGTCGGATGGGCGCTGGTGGGCTCGCTCTCTCTGCTCATTTGCATTGCGTCCCTGTGGTAATTCATGCGTTCCGGGTGTCGTGTCGGCCCGGTCGTGGTGGTCCTGGGTGCGGGGAGGAGGGTGATGAGCGTGCAGGGCGCAGGGTGTGTGATCTTCGCCCTCGGGTTGCTGGGCGTCCTGGTTTCCAGTAAAGGGCAGCGTGGGTGGGAGGATTGGGGAACGGCGGCCAGGTGGGGGGGGGGCTTCGGTGAGTCTTGTTGTCGTTGTGACGGGACTTGTATTGATGGATCGACCAGGCCCCTGACTCCGAGGCCCGCTCGCCTCTGCGGCTCCACGGCAGAGCGAGAAGGGGCATTCTTCGTGCTGCTGCCCTGCGTAGGCGGGAAATCGAAGCCGCGCAAGCCGATCAGCCCCGGGCGTCCTGTCCGGTTGACTCTTCATCACCCGCCGCAAGCAGCGCTCCTTCGATGCGGCGACGTGAAGTGGGCGCTGTGGTGGAGGCAGTCAGTCGGCGGCAGGTCGTTCGCGTACGTCCGGCTGCTCCGGGGCCGTGCCCCGTGCCTCCCCGCCCCCCTTCCGCCGCTCCTTCGCGCTGAGCGTCTCGCTCGCCCCCGGCAGGAAGTCCATCAGTAGTTCGTGGACCTCCCGCACCAGCGGCCGTAGCACCCGGAACCGCGACAGGCTCACCCCCCGGGCCGTCAGCCGGGCCCCCCGCACCGCCAGCCTGCGGGTGCGTTCCGTGTCCGGGGAGGAGTCGAAGACCCAGTAGAGGACGAGGCCCATCTGGGCCAGCCACATCAGTTCGGGGAGGAGGGTGGCGAGTTCGGCGGGGGGTTTGGCGCGGGAGCCGGTGAGGGTCTCGCGCTGGATGGCGATGGCGGCGTCGCGGGCGGGGGAGGAGTCGGTGGAGAAGGGGCTCAGGGGGCTGGCGGGGTCGGCGGCGTTCTTGAAGAACTGGGCGGCGAACTCGTGGTACGGGGCCGCGATGTCGAGCCAGGCGGTGAGGACCCCGGCGAAGCGCTCCTCCAGGCCGGTCTCGCGGGCCAGGACTGGGGCCACGGCCGCCCGGTGTTCGTCGGCGATGCGGTCGTAGAAGCCCTGGACCAGGTGTTCCTTGGAGGCGAAGTAGTAGTACGTGTTGCCGGTGGAGACGCCGGCCTCGCGGGCGATGGCGCGCATCGTGGTCTTGTCGAAGCCGCGCTCCTGGAAGAGGCGCAGGGCCGTCTCCAGGATCAGGGTGCGGGTCTGCTCGCTCTTGGCGGTCCGGCCGTCCGGCTCCTTGGCCAAGGCGGCCGGTGCCGCCGCCGGTGCCGACGGGGCGGCCGCCCCCCGCGCGCTCGCCCCGTCGTGTTTTTCGCTGGTCTTCTTGCCTGCCACGCGGCCGAGCCTAGCCGTCCGCCGGGCAGGTCGTGTCGCACCCCGGGGGCTCGAAGACCCAGCCCGTACGGGGGTCGTACCGCCAGCCGTCCGTGGCCGGGTAGGTGGCGCCGCCCCACTGCCGGGTGGTCTCCCGCAGGCGGGCGGCGGCCAGGACCGCGCCCCGGGCCAGGGCGGCGCCGGAGGTGGTGGTGGCGAGGCGGTGGGCGAGGGCGCGGTAGCCGTCGAGGGCCCACAGGACGGTGATCCAGGCGGCCGTTCCCCGGAAGACCTGGCCGCCGTCGCCCACCACGGTGAGCTCGTCCAGGGTGGCCGCGTGGTCCAGGCCCGGCAGCAGCTCCCTGGCCCGCTCGGAGCCGGCCGGGACCAGGTCGAGCGGGACGAGCTGGCGGCGGCGCTCCAGCCAGCCGCTCAGCTGGGTGCAGAGCGGGCACCCGGCGTCGTACAGCACGGTCAGCCGCCGTACGGGCCGGTGGGTGGCGGGCACCGGGGTCAGCCCTTCGCCGGGGCGGCGAACGGGCCGGCGGCGAGGTGGGCGTCGGGGGCGACCGGCGGGTGGGTCTCCTGGTCGCGGATGCCGCGGCGGCGGATCTTGGAGAGGACCCAGACGTTGCCCAGGTGCAGGACGCCGAGGACCAGCAGGACCACGCCGAGCTTGGCGGAGAGTTCCTCGAAGAGGGCGGCGGTGGAGGCGATCTCGTCGCCGCCGCGCAGGTAGAGGGCGACGAAGCCGAGGTTGACGAGGTAGAAGCCGACCACCAGGAGGTGGTTGACGGCGTCGGCCAGCCGTTCGTCGCCGTGCAGGACGTCGGCGATGAAGAGGCGGCCGTTGCGGCTCAGCGTCCGGGCCACCCAGATCGTCAGGGCGATGCTGACGACCAGGTAGACGGCGTACGAGACCACTGTGAGGTCCATGTCCCCACCCTTCTTGAACGTGTTCAAAAAGCTGTCACGCGTGACAGTAGACCTCTTTTTGAACATGTTCAAGAAAGTGCCCGCACGGGCTGCGCCGCCGCGTCCGGGCATGCCGAAGGCCCCGCCCCCGGATGTACCGGGAACGGGGCCTTCGGGGCTGAGCGGGACCCTGAGCGGGACTCAGTAGCGGCGCGTGATGAGCGCCTTCTTGACCTCGGCGATCGCCTTGGTGACCTCGATACCGCGCGGGCAGGCGTCCGTGCAGTTGAACGTGGTGCGGCAGCGCCACACGCCGTCCTTGTCGTTGAGGATCTCCAGCCGCTGCTCGCCGGCCTCGTCACGCGAGTCGAAGATGAAGCGGTGGGCGTTGACGATGGCGGCCGGACCGAAGTACTGGCCGTCGTTCCAGAAGACCGGGCACGACGAGGTGCACGCGGCGCACAGGATGCACTTGGTGGTGTCGTCGAACCGTTCGCGGTCCTCGGCCGACTGCAGGCGCTCGCGGGTCGGCTCGTTCCCCTTGGTGACCAGGAACGGCATGACGTCCCGGTACGCCTGGAAGAACGGCTCCATGTCCACCACGAGGTCCTTGAGGACCGCGAGACCCTTGATGGGCTCGACCGTGATGGGCTTCTCCGGGTTGATGTCCTTGATCAGCGTCTTGCACGCGAGGCGGTTGCGGCCGTTGATGCGCATGGCGTCGGAGCCGCAGATGCCGTGGGCGCAGGAACGGCGGAACGTCAGCGTCCCGTCCATCTCCCACTTGACCTTGTGGAGCGCGTCGAGGACCCGCTCCTTGGGGTCGATCTCCAGCGCGAAGTCCTCCCAGGTGACCTCGTCGGAGACCTCGGGCAGGAACCGGCGCACGCGCAGCGTGATCGTGATCAGGTGGGACGCGGTGGCGTCCTGGGCCGGCTTGTCGAGTACGGGGGTAGCCATCAGTACTTACGCTCCATCGGCTGGTAGCGGGTCTGGACGACCGGCTTGTAGTCGAGCCGGATCGACTCCTGGCCGTCGTCGCCGACCTCGCGGTACGCCATGGTGTGGCGCATGAAGTTGACGTCGTCGCGGTTGGGGAAGTCCTCGCGGTAGTGACCGCCGCGCGACTCCTTGCGGGCGAGGGCCGACTGCGCCATGACCTCGGCCAGGTCGAGCAGGTTGCCCAGCTCGATGGCCTCCAGCAGGTCCGTGTTGAAGCGGCGGCCCTTGTCCTGGACGGAGACGTTCTTGTACCGGGCGCGCAGCTCGGCGATCTTGTCGACGGCCGTCTTGATGGTCTGCTCGGTGCGGAAGACCATGACGTTGGCGTCCATCGTCTCCTGCAGCTCGGTGCGCAGCTCGGTGACGCGCTCCGTGCCGTTGGAGTCCCGCAGCCGCTCGACCATCTCGATCACCTGGGCGGCCGGGTCCTCCGGCAGCTCCACGTAGTCGTTGCCGTGGGAGTACTCGGCGGCGGCGATGCCCGCCCGGCGCCCGAAGACGTTGATGTCGAGCAGCGAGTTGGTGCCGAGGCGGTTGGCGCCGTGCACCGAGACGCAGGCGACCTCACCGGCGGCGTACAGGCCCGGGACGACCGTGGTGTTGTCCGCGAGGACCTCACCCTGGACGTTGGTGGGGATGCCGCCCATGGCGTAGTGCGCGGTCGGCTGGATCGGGATCGGGTCCGTGTAGGGCTCGATCCCGAGGTAGGTGCGCGCGAACTCGGTGATGTCCGGGAGCTTGGCGTCCAGCTGCTCCGGCGGCAGGTGGGTGAGGTCGAGGAAGACGTGGTCGCCCTCGGGACCGCAGCCGCGGCCCTCGCGGATCTCCGTGTAGATGGAGCGCGAGACGACGTCACGCGAGGCGAGGTCCTTCATGACGGGCGCGTACTTCTCCATGAAGCGCTCGCCGTCCTTGTTGCGGAGGATGCCGCCCTCACCGCGGGCGCCCTCGGTCAGGAGGATGCCCATGCGCCAGATGCCGGTCGGGTGGAACTGGAAGAACTCCATGTCCTCCAGCGGCAGGCCCCGGCGGAAGCAGGCGGCCTGGCCGTCACCGGTCAGCGTGTGCGCGTTCGACGTCACCTTGAAGAACTTGCCGGTGCCGCCGGAGGCGTAGACGACCGACTTGGCCTGGAAGACGTGGATCTCGCCGGTGGCCAGCTCGTAGGCGACGACGCCGGCGGACTTCTTGACCCCGTCGACCTCGGTGATGAGCTGGTCCAGGACGTAGAACTCGTTGAAGAACTCCACGCCCTCCTTGACGCAGTTCTGGTACAGCGTCTGGAGGATCATGTGGCCGGTGCGGTCGGCCGCGTAGCACGCGCGGCGGACCGGGGCCTCGCCGTGGCTGCGGGTGTGACCGCCGAAGCGGCGCTGGTCGATGCGGCCCTCGGGCGTCCGGTTGAACGGCAGGCCCATCTTCTCGAGGTCCAGGACCGCGTCGATGGCCTCCTTCGCCAGGATCTCGGCGGCGTCCTGGTCGACCAGGTAGTCACCGCCCTTGACCGTGTCGAAGGTGTGCCACTCCCAGTTGTCGTCCTCGACGTTGGCGAGGGCGGCGGCCATGCCGCCCTGGGCCGCGCCGGTGTGGGAGCGGGTCGGGTAGAGCTTGGTCAGCACGGCGGTGCGGCTGCGCTTCGTCGCCTCGATGGCGGCGCGCATGCCGGCGCCGCCGGCGCCGACGATGACGGTGTCGTACTTGTGGATCTTCATGTCGGTTGCCTCAGCCCCGTGCCTAGCGGATGTTCGGGTCGAAGGTGAAGATCACCAGCGTGCCCAGCAGAATGGTGAACACCGTGGCCGTGTAGAGCAGGCCCTTCAGCCACAGTCGGGTGCCCGCGCGCTCGGCGTAGTCGTTGATGACGGTGCGCAGGCCGTTGGAGCCGTGCAGCATCGCCAGCCAGAGCATGGCCAGGTCCCAGACCTGCCAGAACGGGGACGCCCAGCGGCCGGCCACGAAGGCGAAGCCGATCTTGGAGACGCCGCCGTCCAGCACGAGCTGGATCAGCAGGTGGCCGATGACCAGGACGACGAGGACGACACCGGACAGGCGCATGAAGAGCCACGCGGCCAGTTCGAAGTTGCCGCGGGTCGACTTGGGCGTTTTGCGGGTGCGCTGGCGGGGCGGCTCGATGATCGGCGCGGGGTGGTCGACGTCGTAGAGGGAAGCGCCCTCGACGGGGCCGACGGCGGCGTTGGTCTCAGTGGACATCAGCGTCAGCTCCCGAACACTTCGCGTACGGCGTGGCCGAGGACGGGGTACAGGGCCCCGACCATCAGAACGAGCCACACTCCCACCACGGACCACAGCATCTGCTTCTGGTAGCGGGCGCCCTTCGACCAGAAGTCGACGGCGATCACCCGCAGGCCGTTGAGCGCGTGGAAGAGCACGGCGGCGACGAGGCCGTACTCCAGCAGGGCGACGATGGGCGTCTTGTAGGTCGCAACGACCTCGTCGTACGCCTCGGGAGAGACGCGGACGAGAGCGGTGTCCAGCACGTGTACGAACAGGAAGAAGAAAATGAGGACGCCGGTGACTCGATGAGCCACCCAGGACCACATTCCTTCCCGGCCGCGGTACAGCGTTCCAGCCGGCACGGAAGAACCCTCCGGGGAAAGGATTTGGGGCCTGCCGGCTTCCTAGGTCGGTCTTGGCCCGGCCGGGTACGGTCCACCGGCCCTGGACATCGTAGCGACGTGTTGTCGGTTCCCTCGCGCCGGGGCCTTCGGTGTGATCAAACTGGCACGTACGGGCTATCAGGACGCCCCGAATCCCGCGATTCCGGGCATACGGCGTCTTCTGGCGACCCGTACGGGCGGTCCGGGGCGCGCCTGCCGGGCGCGGGGAGCGAGGCCGCCGGCCGGGCCGCGCCCGCCGCCCGCGCGGCCAGCCGCCCCCGGACCAGGCGCCGCAGCTCCTCGGTGGCCAGTGCCAGCTCGGCCTCCTCGTCGTGGTCGAGGCGGGTGTGGATCGCGGTCAGCCGCTGGTTGAGGGCGTGTGCGGCGCTCGCCCCGTCCAGGCAGACGACGAAGGGGAAGCCGAACTTCGCCGCGTACGCCGTCTGGGCGTGGGCCAGCGCGGTGTCCGCCGCCGAGTAGCCGCTCGGCGGGGCGGCGGAGCGGTCGGCCTCGCCGGTCAGCGCCTCGCGCCGGGCGACGGGCGGCAGATCGTAGAGCGCTTCGTCGCTCGCGGCGAGCAGGGCCGAGACGTCCGGGTACGGGCGGTGGGCCACCAGCCGCCCGGCCCAGGCCGGGCTGGCGCAGCAGGTCAGGAGCGCGGCGGCGGCCCGGTCGGCCGGGTCCGAGTTGAGCCGGGCGAGTCCGGGCGGCACCGTGGGGTAGCCGGGTACGGCCGGGGCGTGGGTGCTCCGGCCTCGTTCTGCGGGCAGCGTGTCCTCCTCGTGCGGGGGCGGGGACAGCGCCGCCACGCTAGCGAGGGAGGACGGAAAGAGTCCGACGCATGCGCGAATTTCATCCGAACGGGAGAGTTTCGAGACGTTTCGTGGACGCCCGCACGCTGCGCTGACACCCCCGACCGGGCGATTTCCCGCCGCCGACGGCGCCCGGGCGTGTCCCTCGCGCTCCCCGTGCTCCCACCCGCTCCACCGGACGGGTGACCCGCCCCCACCGCACCCCGTTCACCCGGACGGACCAGCCCCCGACCCCGGACCCGCACTCCCCTTCCCCCAGCCCCCACGATCTACGGAGCCCCCATGGACGCCGACCGCCCGCGCGAACCGCAGGACCCCGACGGCCCCCACGCGCCCGGTGGGGGCTCGACCCCGGCCCGGCCGCGCGGCCACCGCAAGCCCTCGGGCGGGCGGGCCCGGTACCTGGCGGGCATCGCCGCGGTGGTCGTCGCCGGGGGCGCCGCGCTGGCCGTCGCGTTCTGGCCGCACGAGGACCGGGCCCCCGACGGCTCCACCCCGGACGGCGGCTCCGCCGAGGCGCCGGTCCGCGACCCCTCCTCGTACCCGGTGTCGAAGGAGCCCGCGACCGTCCCCTCGGTGCGTGAGCACGAGGCGGCGCGCGGGCCCGGGTGGAAGCCGGGCGAGGGCAGCAGAGTCGTCGTCGCCGACGGGGAGCTGGCCGACGAGGGCCGGCTGCTCGCCCGCGAGCTGAACGTCGACTACGGCGGCGAGGCCGAGCCGGAGCGCGGCGACGTCCGCCTCGACGTGGCGGGCGACACCCCCGGCGGCCCCCAGTCGTACGAGCTGCGCGTCGCCGACGGGCAGGTCCGGATCACCGCGCCTGACCAGGCCGGCGTCTTCTACGGCACCCGCACCCTCAAGCAGGCGCTGCGCACCGGGTCGAGCGCGCCCGAGGGCGTGATCAAGGACGCGCCCGCCAAGCCGCAGCGCGGCTTCATGCTGGACATCGCCCGCAAGCCCTACCCGGTCGACTGGATCGAGGACCGGATACGCGAGCTGGGCGACCTCAAGTACAACCAGCTCTCGCTCCACTTCTCCGACGACCAGGCGTTCCGCATCGAGTCCGAGAGCCACCCCGAGATCGTCTCGGACGACCACCTCACCAAGGACCAGGTGCGCCGCCTGCTCAAGGTCGCCGCCGAGCGGCACATCACCGTCATCCCCGAGATCGACTCCCCGGGCCACCTCGGCGCCGTCATCAAGGCCCACCCGGACCTCCAGCTCCGGGCCGCCAACGGGGACACCCCGCGCGGTGCCATCGACATCGCCAACCCGGACTCCGCCCGCATCGTCGACGACCTGCTGAAGGAGTACGCGGAGCTGTTCAAGGGCGGCTACTGGCACCTCGGCGCCGACGAGTACCCGGCCCTGATGGCGCAGAACCCCGAGCAGTCCTACCCCCAGCTGGCCCGCGCCGCCCGCGACAAGTACGGGCAGGACGCCGGGATCGAGGACCTCGCCACCGGCTGGGTCGCCGACCGGGCCGCCACCATGCGCCCCTTCGACCGCACCCTCAAGGTCTGGAACGACGGCCTCTTCGCCGACACCCGGGTCAAGCCGCCCAAGGGCCTGGAGGTCGAGTACTGGACCGGCAAGGAGATCGGCGCCCGCCCGCCCCTCCAGTACCTGGAGGAGGGGTTCAAGGTGATCAACATGAACGACGAGTACCTCTACTACGTGCTCGGCGAGCCCCAGACCTTCACCTATCCCACCGGGGAGCGGATCTACCGCGAGTGGACCCCGCTGGTGCTGCGCGGCTCCGAGCCGGTCGCCGGCCGCTGGAACGACCAGATCCTCGGCGCCCGCTTCGCCGTCTGGGGCGACATCGCGAACGCCCAGACCACCGACCAGATCGCCGAGGGCATCCGGATGCCGCTCGCCGCCCTCGCCGAGAAGGTGTGGCACAGCGGCAAGCCGGAGCGGAGCTGGACCGAGTTCCGCCAGCTCGCCGACAAGGCGACGACCGAGGAGTGACCCGGCGGCTCGCACCCGCGGACCGGAAAAGGAGCTTCCGGACGCCCCGCCGCTGCCTTACTCTTCGCTGGTCAACGCCCCGTCCGCCGCCGGATGACCGCGCCCGGACGGGGCTTTCCGCTGTGCGCGGCCGCACGCCTCGGGGGAGGGGCGCGGGCGCACGGCTCCACCCGTGGGGGGTTCCTTCGTCATGCTCTGTGTCAGATGTCAGGTCGCCGAGGCCCAACCGTCCTCGGTGCAGTGCGCCCTCTGCGCCACCTACCCCGGCCACCCCCGGACCGGCGCCGAGGCCAACGGCGCTCCGGCCGTGCTCCGCTCACCGGTGGCCCTGGGGTGGGCGACCGCCGGGCTGTTCGCGGCGGTCGGCCTCACCGACCTGGTTTCCGCCGTGCTGGATCTCCGGTTGGCCGGGCTCGTCGGCCGGTTGGCCGACGGGGACTGGGCGGTGGCCGAGTGGGTGGGCGGCGTCGAGCAGTTCACCGTGTGGACCGGCCACTTCTGGTCGCTGGTCTATTTCGCCAGCATCGTCGTCTTCCTCGTTTGGTTCCGGCGCAGCCGGGTCAACGCCGAGGTCTTCGACCCGCACGGCCACACCCTTAGGCGCGGCTGGGCGGTGGGAGGCTGGTTCGTACCGTTCGCCAATCTCTGGCTCCCGCGCCGGGTCGCCGTGGACACCTGGCGCGCCTGCGCCTCGCCGGCCGACCGGCGGGGCACGTGGCTGCTCAACCTCTGGTGGGTCACCTTCGTCGTCGACACCGTGGTGGGCAACGGCGCCTCGCGCATCCTCCGCCGCGCCGAGGAACTGGACGAGATCGCCCGCGCCTACCGGTACGTCGCCTACTCCGAGCTGTTCAGCGTCGTGCACGCCGTCATCGCCGTCCTCTTCGTGCTGGCGCTGACCCGGCGCCAGGACGCCCGCGCCCACCAGCCCTGGCCACCGGCGGCGCCCGGGCCCCTGCCGGAAGTCCCGGACGCTCCGGCGCCCGAGAAGGTCTGACCCCGGCGCGCGCCCGCGCGGCCCGCATCCCTCCGGCCGGCGGGATGCGGGCTTTCGGTGGCGCTCGCGGCCCCTGATGTGCTGAAGTCGCCGCAGGCCCCCGGCCGGGAACGTTCGGGCACCCGAGCGGCGTCCCTGCCGGTGGAGTCACGCACACGAGCGCGGGGGAGCACGGTTATGGGGTACTGGGGCTATTACGTCGTGGCCAGGAGCGCCGCACCGCTCGACACACTGGCGGCCCTGCGGCCGGTCGGCGCCGCGCTGACCCTGCTGGAGCACCGGCCCGACGACTGGCAGATCTGGGAGTGCCCCACCCAGGGCGGCCCCACCGACATCGGCAGCATGAACACGCTCGCCGAGGAGACCGGCCACCCCGCCCTCTTCGGCTACGTCATGGACAGCGCCTGCGTCGTCATCGAGGCGGCCGGGCCGGAGAGCGGAGGGTGGACCGCCTGCCTCGCCCGGGACGCGATGGCCCAGCGGCTGGCCGCCGACGGCCTCGCCGTCGAGGACTACTTCCTGGAGCCGCCCGACGCCGCCGACCGCGCGGTCGCCTGGGCCGCCGAGGCCGGGCACGAGGCGGCGTACCGGCCGCTGCTCGACACCTTCACCGCCCCGGCGGACCCCTTCGCCGAACCGCTCTTCTTCCGCTTCCTGGACCGGGCCGGGATTCTCCCGATGTGAGGCCCGGTCAGCGGGTCAGCCCGTTGATCCGGTACTGCATCACCCGGTAGTTCTGCGCGTCGTACCACTGGCTGACGGCCAGGTGCAGGTCGCCGACGGTGGAGCCCGGGACGATGAAGCCGCCGTACGGGCTGGCCACCGCGTTGCCCCCCTCGCGGCCCGGGACGGTGGGGACGATCGTGGTCTGCTCCGGTGTGGTGAAGAGGTTGGAGGTCGGCAGCGGGAAGAACTGGGCCCGCAGGTCGAGCGGGGCCATGTTGAGCCAGCTCAGCGCGTAGCCCCCGTCCATCGCGCGGAAGCAGATCTCGCCCCAGCGGCGGGCGGCGGTCACCGTGGTCGGCGGGTTCCCCCAGGCCCAGGCGCCGCCCGCGTACCCCCACGGCTCGTACGCGGCCGGGTTGCCCAGGGCGTCCTGGCGGACGCGGTGCAGGAGCAGGCCGGAGGTGATGTCGCGGTTGAAGACGGTGGACAGCACGTAGCAGTAGCCGTCGTCGGCGACCGCGTACGTCTTCTGCTGGAACTGGCCGCCGTACTGGTCGCCGGGCCACTGGCAGAGGTACTGCCAGGTCTCGCCGTTGTCGTCGGAGCGCCAGAAGTCCGAGTGGTGGGTCCGGTAGATCACGCCGCGCATCAGGTGCATGTACATCGTCGAGCCGACGGTGAAGACGTCGGAGGGGATGGCGGTGGTGCCGCCCTCGTGGCCCTCCGGGACCAGGCCCACCGCCCGGCCGCCGCCCACGCAGCCGTCGACGGTGAGGGCGGCCGGGTCGGCGTTCGAGGAGCGCAGCCCCACCGGCGAACGCCAGTCCGGGCCGCCGACGCCCCCGCCGTCGAAGGTGTCCCCGCAGACCAGCAGCATCGAGCCGTCCGGGCAGCGCACCGGAATCCCGAGGTCGGTCCAGGGGGCGCCGAAGCGGCCGGTCTGGGCGGGGCCGGTGAGGTCGCGGACCTTGGCGCCGGTGGCCCGTGCTCCCGGGGCCCGCGCGGTGGCGCTCGCGCCCGGAGCGGCGGCGGCGAGGCCGGTCAGGGCGAGGCCGCCGCCCGCGGCGCCGCGCAGCAGCGCGCGGCGGCTCGGGCGCGGGCCGGACGGGGTGGGTCCGTGCATGTCGGGCTCCCGGGAGGTCGGCGAAGGGGCGGCGGTCAGGCCTTGCGGAGACGGGCGACGATCCCGTCCAGGTCACGGCGGAACAGGTCGGGGCGGACGAAGTGGCCGCCGGGGACCTCGTGGCCCTCGTGCGGGATGCCGGCCGCACCGAGCACGCTCTTGAACTCCCGCTGCCCGGCGAGGACTTGCGTCTCGTTGACGGTGTCGAACCAGTTGACCGGGTCGGGGCTGGTGCCCGCGACCAGGAAGACGCGCTTGTTCCGGTAGCTCTCGACGCGCTGCACCGGGTTGTCGGCGCTGACCCGGGCCTCGTTCCACAGGGGCGCGCCGTAGACCGTGCCGCCGCCCAGCTCCACCGCCGCGGAGGAGACGTTGGCCCAGTGCGTGACGAGCCCCGCGTCGCGGCGCAGGCTGGCCGGGCCGGAGTGGGAGCTGACCGAGGCGAAGTGGCCGTAGTACTTGGCGGCGTACTTCAGCGCGCCGAAGCCGCCCATCGAGAAGCCGGAGACGGCCCGGCCGTTGTACTCGGCGTAGGTGCGGAAGTTGGCGTCGACCCAGGGGAGCAGCTGGGCGATGTGGAAGGTCTCCCAGTTGCGCGGGCCCACGTTGGAGGAGACCGGGTTGGAGTACCAGCCGGCGGGTCCGCCGTCGGGCATGACGACGATGAGCGGCTTGCCGGCGGTCCAGGCGCGGATGCCCATCCGGTCGAAGGTGATGAAGTCCTGGCCGGTGCCGCCGCCGTGGAAGAGGTACAGCACGGGGTAGCGGCGTCCGCCGCTGTGGTAGCCGTCCGGGAGGAGGACGTTGACGCCGGGGTTCCAGCCGATCGCGTCGGTGGCGAAGCGGTAGTACCACATGCGGGCGTCGCTCTCGCCTCGGTCGACGATGCGCAACCCGAAGCCGTCACCGGCCGCGTGGGCTGCGGACGCCGACGCGAGGACGCCGGTGGCGCCGAGCGCCGTGGTCGCGGAGAGCCCCGCGGCGGCCTTCAGAACGCCTCTGCGGGTGGGGCGGGACGTGCTCAACGTGGCCTCCGGAGGTGTGGGGGGTCTGGCCGGGCAGGGGACAGCGTGGAGGCGCCGCCTCGCCCGGCACAAGAGCCGTAAGAGAGGGCTTACGGCCGGTGTTCCTCGGCCGCCAGCAGGGCGCGGCCCTCGGCCGTCGCGAGGTGGAAGGAGCGGCCGGCGGTGCGGACGGTGGTGATCAGGCCGGCCGCCCGCAGCACGTTCATGTGCTGGCTGACCGCCGGGTGCGTCACCTGGAGCATCCGGGCCGCCTCCACGGTGGAACAGCCGGTGCCGGTGGCCCGCAGCAGCTCCGCCCGGGTCTGCCCGAGGAGGCGCCCGAGCGGCCCCGGTCCCGTCCGGGGCGCGGACCAGCCCGGGGTGTGGCGTATGGGGTGGACCAGGACGGGCCGCAGCGCGCCGTCGGCCAGGGTGGTCGGGGTGGGCCAGCAGAAGAAGGACGGCTGGAGGACCAGCCCGCGCCCCTCCAGCCGCAGGCACTGCTCGACCGGGTAGGTGACCTCCAGCACCGGGGGCCGCCAGCGGGCGTCGGGCCCGAGCCCGGTCAGCAGCGCCTCGGTGCCGCCGTCCATCAGGTCCCGCAGCCGCCGCGCCCGGTCGGCCTCCACGTCCGCCCGTATCTGGCGCCAGTGCGGGACGAGGGCCCGCGCCTGGTACGCGTGGAGGGCGTCGCCCAGCCGCGTCAGCGTCTCCGTGTCCCCCCGCGCCAGCGAGGCCGCCCACCCCGGCAGCCGCGCCGACCGGGCGAGCCGGGCCAGCTCCGCCCGCAGCCGCGCCGGCTCCGTCCCGAGCAGGGCGTCGACGGCGGCCCGGAACGTGGGCCGCTCCCCGGCGCTCGGCGTGAGGAAGTCCGGCGAGTAGCCGTACGGCGGCAGCAGCGGCGAGAGCAGCTCCCGGCTCTCCGGAAGACGGGGCCGCGCCCAACGCCGCCAGGCACCGAAGACCCGCTCCCCGTCCTTGCGCTGCAGGGTCTGCACGCTGTTGCTGATCTCCCACAGGAGGTCGGGACCCGGGGCCACCCGGACCCGGGTGAGGTCCTCGGGCGTGAAGTGGATACGCAGCACAGCAGCTCCCTGCTCCGTCGCGAGGCGGGGAACGGCCTCTACCCGTCGGGACGGGGGAGTATGCGGCCCCGGTGGCGGCGGCCCCGCCCGGGGGCGAGGAGCCGCGTGTCGCTCCCTGTTCGATCGCGATGTTTGAATGGACCGTCGTTCCGGCCGAGCAAGGAGAATCGCGTGCCCCTGGTGTCTGTCGTCATGCCCGTGTACAACTCGGCGGCAACGCTCGGTGCGGCGGTCCGGTCGGTGCTCACGCAGACCCACACCGACCTGGAGCTGCTGATCACCGACGACCAGTCGTCGGACGACTCGATGGAGCTGCTGCGGGAGTTCGCCCGGCAGGACGAGCGCGTGCTGCCCGAGACGGCGCCCGAGCGGGGTGGCGCGGGCCGCGCCCGCAACCTCGCCATGGAGCGGGCCCGGGGCGACTACGTGGCCTTCCTCGACAGCGACGACATGTGGCTCCCGGAGAAGACCGAGCGGCAGCTCGCCTTCGCCCAGGAGGGCACCGCGCCGCTGACCTTCACCTCGTACTACAAGATGGACGCCGACCACGCGGGCGAGAGCACCGACTTCACCCCGAACGGCCGGGTGATCCGCGCCCGCGCGCACGTCGACTACCGCGCGATGCTGGTGCGGGACCACATCGGCGCCCTGACCGCCATGTACGACCGCACGGTCCTCGGCACGCGGCTGATGCCGGAGATGCGCAAGCGCCAGGACTACGCCCTGTGGCTGTCGATCATGCGCGACGGCGCCGACGCCCGCGGCCTGGCCGAGCCGCTCGCCGTCTACCGGGCCGGCCAGGCGACCTCGCTCTCCTCCAACAAGCTCTCCCTGGTCCAGTACAACTGGGAGCTGTACCGCGAGCACGAGAAGCTCTCCGTCGCCCGGTCGGCGCGGGCACTGGCCGGCGCGGTGTGGCAGTCGGTGCGGAACTCGCGGATCTAGGTTCCCCGTCCGGCGGGACCCCGGAGCAGAACAACGGCCGGGGCCGCCACCCCCCACAGGAGTGACCCCGGCCGTTGCCGACGCGAGTCGCGGGCGACCCGTCTCTCTCTACAGCGCCGCCGGTGCGGTTTCTGTCACACCCCGGTGTGTGACAGGGCGACAGCGGGGTGTGCGGGGCGTGGACGGCGGGGGCGTGCAGGTCGTAGCGTGCTGGTCCGCGCGGGCGCGCCGGTGGCAGGGGGTGCCGGGCATCCCCGAGGAGCCCGGCCGGGCCGGGTGACGGCGCGGCCGACTAGTGGGGCAGGATGAGGGAGTGCTGGGGGACGACGCGGAGCTGACCGCCGCGGTTCACGCGGCGCAGGACGGGGACGAGAACGCCTTCCGGACTGTGTACCGCGCGGTGCAGCCGCGGCTGCTGGGATACGTACGGACACTCGTCGGGGAGGCCGACGCCGAGGACGTGGCGTCCGAGGCGTGGTTGCAGATAGCGCGCGACCTCGACCGGTTCAGCGGCGACGCCGACCGGTTCCGGGGGTGGGCCGCGCGGATCGCCCGCAACCGTGCCCTCGACCACATCCGCATGCGTGGCCGCCGCCCCGCCATAGGGGGCGACGAGACCGAACTGACCGGCCGGGCCGCCGAGACGGACACCGCCGGTGAGGCCATGGAGGCGCTGTCGACGGGGGACACCCTCGCGCTGATAGCGCAACTCCCGCAGGACCAGGCCGAGGCGGTCGTCCTCCGCGTCGTCGTCGGCCTGGACGCCAAGAGCGCCGCCCACACGCTGGGCAAACGCCCCGGCGCCGTACGCACCGCCGCCCACCGGGGCCTGAAGCGGCTCGGCGAACTCCTCGCCGACCGCACCGGCCGGAGCGAGGACGCCCCCGGCTCCGTACCGCCCCAGAGGTCGCCGCACCGACCCCCGGCGACAACCGTCAGTGTGACGCGAACACCTCCGCGGACGCAGGAAGAAATGTGATGGCCGACGAGCACCACGGATGGCCGACCGAGGACGCCACCGAACGTTTGCTGCGCGGCGAGCACTCCGGCCCCGCCGACGCACCCCCCGACCCGCCGGAGGCCGCCGCCCTGCGGGCCGCGCTGGCGACGCTGACCGCGCCCGGCCCGGCCGGACCGGCCGCCGCCCGCGAGGAGGAGGCCGTCGCCGCCTTCCGCACCGCCCACCGGGAGTCCGGGGCCGGTGTGGTGCGGCTCGGCCGGCCCGCCCCGGCGCCCTCGCGCTGGGGGCGGCCGGTGCGGTTCGGGCTGGCGGTGGCGCTGGGCGGGTTCATGATCGGCGGGGTGGCGATGGCCGCCGGCGCCGGTGTGCTGCCCTCCCCGTTCCGCGGGCCCGAGACCCCGGCCCCGGCCGCCTCCGTCTCCGCCGACAGTTCCTCGCCCGAGGTCCTGGTCTCCCCGGAGCCGGACCCGTCCGAGCCCACCTCTCCGGCCCCGCCCGACTCCCCGTCGCCGCCGGCGTCCTCGTCCTCCGGGGAGCCGGTCCCCGACGAGGAGACCGAGGCGCCCGGGTCCGGCACGCCGACGCCGGAGCGCTCCCCGCACCCCGGCCGCACCCCGTCGCCGGGCGGCGGCTGGGACTGGGAGGAGCGCACCGAGATCGCCTGCCGCGCCTACGAGGACGGCACGATGGACGCCGACCACCGCCGCCGCCTGGAGCGGCTGGCCAAGGGCGGCCCCGGCGCGATCGAACGGTTCTGCCGCGGCGTCCTCGACCTCCCCGAGCAGCAGCCCCAGCTGACCCTCCCGGCCGTCCCGGTCCCGGGCACCGGCGGCGACCGGCCCGACGGCGGCAACCCGGATTTCGGGTACGCCCCGTCTCCGCCGGCCGGTGACGGTGAGGACGCGGACGGCGGGGCGGCACCGGAGGACGGGGCGGCGCCGGAGGACGGGAGCGGCGACGAGGACGACGGCGAGGAGACCGGCGCAGCGACGCCGTCCCCCGCGCCGTCCGGCACCGGCGGCTGAGAGCCGTCCCTCCCCCGACGCCGCGCGTCCGGGGAGGAACGGCCGGTCTCAGGCGGCGTGCATCACGTCGTACCGGGACGCCTCCACGAACTGGGGCGCCCACTTGCGCTTGAGCCGGAGCATGTAGCGGTTCAGCGCCGAGGCGAAGAAGCCCATCGGCCGCCTGAAGTCGATGATCACGACGACCCGCGGCTCCTCGGAGGTGTTGACCACCTCGTGCTCGACCGAGACGTCGAGCACCCGGCCCTCCCCCTCCTTCCAGGTGTGCCGGTCCTGGTCGAGGCGGATGTGCGGCGGGTTCTCCCGCGGCACCCGGACGCCGAGGTGGTAGCGGAGCACACCGGCGTACGGGTCCTTGTGCGGGGGCAGTTCCACGCCCGGGTCCAGGATCGAGACGAAGGCGTTGACCACCTCGGGGCGGGACTGCGCGAACGACAGCAGCGTCGGGACCTCGTCGCGGGCCAGCTCGTTGGACTGTCCGTACATGTAGGCGTAGTAGAGCTTCCACTCCTCGGAGACCTGGGCCGCGCGCACCGGGTCGAAGGCGCCGTAGGCGGGGATGGTCCGCTTCTCCAGGAGGGCGTCGATCTCGGCCCGCAGGGCCGGGAACCGCTCCTCCAGCTCGCGGGCGGCCGGGAAGACCTTCTCCGGCAGGATCACGCGCGGGCGGTCGGGGCCGGCCGCCCGCAGGAAGATCCAGTTGGTGACGGCCCGGATTCTGGGCTGGTTGACGCTGGGGGAACCTTTCACGGTGGTCTCCTCCTAGGTGGTGGTGCGCGAGGCGTGGTCAGGCACCGTCCACGGGCACGAGCCCGCGTCGGGAACCCCGGTACGAGACGGTGGAGCCGTCCGCCAGCCGGTAGACGAACAGGAGGTGCGGCAGCGCCCGGTCCAGCAGCGTGAGCAGCCCGGCGTGATCGTCGGCCCGGCCCGAGACGATGTCCATGAAGTGGGTGGTCACCGCGGGCTCCAGCACGGTCCCGGGGGCGACCCGGGGGAGGTGGCCGACCACGCCCTCCTCGGCGGTGAGCCGTTCGACGCCCTCGACGGCCAGCAGCTCTCCGCCCGACCGCGGCGGCAGGTTCCAGTACTGGACGTGGACCGGGCCGTCCCGGCGGGCCTCGACGGGCGAGACGGGCAGCCCGCAGGCCGCCGCCAGCCCCAGCTCCACCAGGTCCTGGCCGGTCGCCCTGCCGTACACCTCGTGCATGAAGCCGCCGAGCCGGCCGTTGACCTCGATGATCTTCGGTCCGGCAGGCGTCAGCTTGATCTCGGTGTGGACGTGGCCCCGTTCCACGCCGAGGGCCCGGGCCGCGTCCGAGGCCAGTCGCGTCACGGCCGCCCAGTCGGGGGCGGCGAGCCGGGCGGGGACGAACTGTCCCTGCTCGCGGAAGGGCGGCAGCAGGGGGAACTTGCCGGTCACCCCCAGGGTTGCCGGTTCACCGCCGACGACCAGGGACTCCACCGAGACGTAGTCGCCGAACTCCCCCTCGTCGCGCCCGCGCAGGTACTCCTCGACGACGAACGGCTGCCCGGGCGTGGGCCGGACGGGGGCGGGCAGCTCCTCGCCCGGACCGACCAGGAAGGTGTCGCGGCTGCTCTGGCTGCGCTTCGGCTTGACCACGGCCGGCTCGCCGCGTTCGGCGAGGACCGCCAGGGCCTCCTCCCGGCTGGTCACCAGCGCGCTGCGGACCGTGTCCACCCCGCGCTCGGCGAGCGTACGCCGCTGCACCCACTTGTCGGTGAGCGCCGTGACGGTCGCCGCGTCGTGGTACGGCAGTTCCAGCGCGGCGGCGAGCGTGGCCGTCATGGGCAGCAGGCCCTCGCTGAAGGTCATGACGCCGTCCGCGTCCAGCGCGCGCAGCTCGGCGACGGCCTCGCCGGTGCCGTCCTCCGCCACCTCGAAGACCGGGCCGAGCGCCGCGTACTCGGCGCGTTCGGGCGCGCCCAGCGCGCCGCGTACGGCGACGAAGACGGGGGAGAGCCCCCGGGCGGCGGCTGCCTTGCCGAGATGGGCGGGGCGCACCGAGGCGAACGGTACGACGGCGACGACGACGGTGGTCACAGCAGACTCTCCTGACGGTCTCGGAGGCGGTACACCTGGTCCTTCAGCTCCCCGAGGCGCTCCAGGTCCCGGGCGAGGGCGCCGGGGTCCTCGGAGAGGAGGAAGACGCGCAGGGTGCTGGTGTAGAGGTCGACGGTCGGGCGCAGGTACTGGCCCGGCCCGAGCTTGAGGTTCAGCCCGTGGACGGTGGGCAGCGCCCGGATCGCGGCGACCGCCGCCTCGTCGACGCCCTCGACCAGGCCCTCCTGGGTGGTGGGGGTGGTGCAGCACACGGCATGGGCCCGGCGCCGGTAACCGCGGTCCGCGTGGCGGGCGTGGAACGTCTCGGGGTCCAGGTAGGCCAGCGCGGTCAGCGTCGCCTGGTTGCCGCCGGCGCACGCGTCGTGGAAGCCGGGGTGCATGTTGCCCGCGATCCGGGTGCCCACCTCGACCAGGGCGGGGCCCTCCGGGGTCATGATGACCTCGGCGTGGGTGGGGCCGTGCCGGACGCCGAGGGCGTCGAGCGCCGCGCTCACGTACGCGGCGAGGGCCGGCGCCGGTCCCTCGTCGTGGGCGAGGAGGCGTTCCCGGTCGTAGATGTTGCGCCCGGAGGGCAGCAGCCGCTTCTGGTACTCCCACACGCCGCAGAGGTGGCGCCGCCCGTCCCGGGAGACCATGTCGACGACGTACTCGGTGCCGTGCAGATAGCTCTGGACCAGGGCCTCGTGGTTGCTCTCCTGGTAGATCGTCTCCCCGGCGAGGACGGCCTCGGCCGCCTGCCGCACCTCGGCGGTGTCCCGGCAGACGAAGACCGAGTCGCCCGCCGCCGAGCGCAGCGGCTTCACCACGACCGGCCAGGAGCCCCGGGTGCGCGCCCACGCGACGAGGCGGTCCACGTCGCCGCTCCTGGCCTGGTCGGCGCAGCGCAGCCCGGCGGCCCGCAGGGTCTCGATCATGACGTACTTGTCGCGCCGGGCGGCCGAGAGCGCGGTCCCGTTGGCGGGCGTGCCCAGCCGCTCGGCCAGGACGTCGGCCAGGTCCACCCCGGGCTCCTGTCCGGCGAGCACCGCCACCGGCCGGTAGGGGGCGAGCCGGGCCACCGTACGGTCCACGTCCTGGTGGACGAGGGCGGCCCGGTAGGGGCCGAGGTCCGGCGCGGGCATCGACGGCATGAACTCCGGCGTGCTCTGCACGTGGACGAGATCGGCTCCGAGGGCGGCGAACTCCGGCGGCAGGTACTTGCCGGAGGTGTAGGCGTCGACGAGGACGACCACCGGGCGGTCCGGGCCGCTCGGCGACCGGTCCGGCGCTGTCGGGACCAAGGGGACTCCTCGGATGGGGCGGGGGCGGGGCCCGCGGTCGGGAAGGGTCACGTGACGCGGAGGCCGCCGTCCACGAAGAGCGTCCGGCCGGTGCCGGAACTCCCGCCGGGGTGGCCCACGCGGCTCAGCCCTTCTGCCGCGTGGGGCGGATGCGGATGTCGTCGAGGTGGACGTGGGCGGGCTGCCCGACGACGAAGCGGACGGTCTCGGCCACGTCCTCGGGGGTCAGCAGCGGCCCGTTCTCCTCCGCCACCTTCGCGAACCACTCCATGTCGTACCCGGCGGCCTCCTGGAAACCGGAGCGGACGAAGCCGGGCTCGACCAGGGTGACGCGGATGTTGTGCGCGCACAGCTCCTGGCGCAGCGCCTCCACCAGGGAGTGCACCGCGAACTTGGTCGCGCCGTACACCGGGTTGGCGGCGGAGATCTGGCGGCCGACGGTGGAGCCGATGACGACGATGTCCCGCACCTGCCGGCCGCCGTCCTGCTCGGCGTGGCTCCGGAAGAGGCTGCCGCAGGCCCGCAGCTGGTGGAGGACCGAGGTCACGTTGGACTCGATGAGGCCCTGCCACTGGCCGGCGTCGGAGCCCAGTACGGTGCCGGGCAGGCCGCGTCCGGCCGAGAGCACGAAGACGCTCGGCGCGCCCCACTCGCGGCCGGCGGCGTCCAGCAGCTCTCCCGCGTACCCCTCGCCGTTCATGTCCCCGGGGTGCGGGAGGACGGCTCCGGGCAGCTCCGCCGCCTCCCGCGCCAGCGAGGCGAGTGCCTCCTCGCGCCGGCCGGCCGCGACCACCCGCAGGCCGTCCTCGGCGAACCGGCGGGCCACGGCGCGGCCGATGCCCGAGGAGGCACCCGTCACGACAGCGATGCGCTTGTCCGTCATGCGTACTCCTTGTTGTGGGTCCCGGACGGCAGCTCGCCCCGCCGGACCAGGTCGGTGAAGAACCGGCGCAGCCAGGCCCGGTCCAGGACCGGGAAGGCGACACCGAGGTCTGCCAGCGCGCGCCGGGTGCGCGTGTGGTCGTAGCGCACGGCGCGGGCGGGGCGCCCGGCCCAGAAGTGGGCGAGGGAGAGCGTCTCGTCGACGTCGCCCCGCTCCAGGGCGGCGCCGAAGAGTGCGGCGAAGCCTCGTGCTCCGGTCGGTTCCAGGGCGCAGCCCGCCTCCCGCATGGCGGCGAACAGCTCGGTGTAGGCCACCTCCTGGTGCGCGTCGACGTGGTGGGTGCCGCCGGTGACGCGGGTGCTGAGGGAGAGGGCGAGCATGGCCTCGGCGACGAGGTCCACCGGGCTGAGCACGACGCCCTGGTCCCCGGTGGCGGGGACGCGGCCCAGCCGGGCGCAGGAACGGAGCATCTGGACCAGGCGGTTGTCCCCGCCGTTGCGCTGGAAGCGTCCGGTGACCGAGTGGCCGGTGACGTTGCCCGAGCGGTAGATGAAGCCGCCTCCGCCGCCGTCGGCGAACTCCCTGACGAGCTGCTCGGCCCGGTACTTGCTGCGCTCGTACTCGTTGAGGAAGCTCTGCCCGACGTTGAGGCTGTCCTCCGAGAAGACGACCGTGCCGTCCGGTCCGCCCGCGCCGCAGACGGCCAGGGTCGACATGTAGTGCAGGTCCTTCGGGCGCCCGGTGGCGGCGAGGCGGATCAGCTCCCGCACCGGTGCCACGTTCTGCCGCTCGAAGGAGTCCCGGTCGCCGAAGAGGCGGGTGTCGCTGGCCAGGTGGTAGACGGCGTCGGTCCGCCGCCGCAGGCCGTCCAGGGTCTCCTCGGCCAGGCCGAAGGAGGGCCGGCCGAGGTCGGCGGCGTGCACGCTGACCCGGTCCTCCCAGGCGCGCAGGGGCTCCTCGGGCAGGTACCAGTCGTGGACCTCGCGCAGCCGTTCGCGGGCGGCCGCGTCGTCGCCGGCGCGCACCAGGCAGTGGACGTGGGCCCGGGTGCGGGTCAGCAGCAGGTGGAGCAGGTGGGCGCCGATGAACCCGGTCGCCCCGGTGAGCAGGACCTCGGTGTACTCCCGCCGGGCGGCGGTGGCCGGCCCGGTGTGGAAGACCTCGGGAACCTGAGCCAGCAGCCCCGTGCTGGAGCCGCGCTCGTGGACCGGCGCGACCTCGGTCCTCGGCAGCCCGGCCCACCGGAGCAGCAGCCGGCCGGCGGTGCGGCAGATCTCCGCCATCCGCTCGGGGGTGTGCCGGCGGGGGCTGTACGACACGTCGGCGACCAGCCGGCCCTCGTGGGTGCGCGCCGTCAGCTTGAGGTCGTGCACCCGGTCGTTGGCGGCGCCGCGCACGGGTCCGACCGCGTACCGGGAGAGGGCCGGGGCCAGTTCGTCGCCGTGCGGCAGGGCGAAGCCGCCGAGGTAGTTGAAGCAGAGGTCGGCGCGGCGCCCCTCCGCGTGCAGGCCGTACGCGATGCCCAGGTGGGGCACGCGGTCCAGGGCCGTGGCGACCGCCTTGGCGGTGGTCTCCACGTCGCCCGGCGCGATGGCGACCCGCACCGGGAAGGTGGAGGTGAACCACCCCACCACCCGGGAGATCTCGATCGCCTCGTGGAAGGAGCGGCGTCCGTGGCTCTCCACGTCGACGACGAGTTCGTCCCGCCCGTCGGCCTCGGCCAGGGCCTGGGCGAAGGCGGCCAGGAGCAGGTCCTGGGTGCCGCCTCCGGTACGGGCTCCCGCGCTTTCGGCCAGCGCCTCGGTCTCGGCCCGCGACAGGCCGAACCAGACGGACCGGGACCCGCCCTCCGTGTTGTCGGCGCCGTCCGGACCGCCGGCCGGGGCGTCCGGGGCCGGGTCGTCCCGGCCGAGGACGGGCAGGCGCCGCAGGTCGTCCCAGTACGACAGGTCCTCGCGGAGCTGTTCCCGGCGGGCGCGCAGGTCGGTGGCCCAGGCGCCGAAGCCGTCGGCCGGGGGCCGGTCGGGGACGCCCCCGCGGAGCCGGACCCCGTAGGAGCGGCTGAGGTCGCCGACGAGGATGCGCCAGGAGACCGCGTCGACGGCGAGGTGGTGGGCGATCAGCAGCAGATGGGCCTGGCCGTCGCCCTGGAAGAGGTGGGCCTTGAAGAGCCGTCCGTCCCGCACGCTGATCTCGGCCTGGCGGAGGGCCGCCGTGTCGCGGATCGCCGCCTGGACCGCCGCGCTGCCGCCGGCGGGCAGGGCGGACCGGCTGAAGACGGGGCCGGGGTCGGTGACGACCCTCCGGATCCCGCCGGGGCCGTCGCGGAACGCGGTGCGCAGCAGCGGGTGCGGGGCCACGGCGTCCTCGACGGCGGCGGCCAGCCGCTCCGCCCGCACGGTGGGGGCGACGTCGAGGAGGAGGGCCTGGTTCCAGTGGTCGGGCGCGGCGAAGTGCCGCTCGAAGAACCACTGCTGGGCGGGGGAGAGCGCGGTGTCGTCCTCCTCCACCGGCCGGGCGGGCCCGCCCGGTGCGAGGGCGCTCCCGGCGGTGCCGTCCGCGATGAGCCGGGCCAGCGCGGAGACCGTCGGTTCGGCGAGGAAGCGCGCGGCGGCCACCTGGTGGCCGCCGGCCTGGAGGTGGGCGATGACCTGGATGGCGTCGATGGAGGTCCCGCCGGCCTCGTGGAAGGCGTCGTCGGGGCCGAACGCGCGGTGTCCCAGGGCGCGTTCCCAGGCGTGGGCCACCTCGGCGACGAGCGGGTCCCCGGTGGGGAACGCGGCCTCGGGCACCGGACGCCGCTCGTCGGCCAGCCGCTCCTCCACCAGGGCGCCCAGCGCCCGGTGGTCGGTTTTGCCGTTGGCGTTGAGCGGGAAGGCGTCGAGCACCACGACGCGGTCGGGGACCATGTGGGCCGGAAGGTGCGGCCCCAGCTCCCGCCGCAGCGCGTCGCCTTCGCGGCGGGGTGTCCCGGTGAGGACCACGGCCGCCACCAGGGCCGGTCTGCGGCCGGGCCGGTGCAGGGCGGCGGCGTGCGCGACCCGGGGCAGGCGGCGCAGCCCCGCCTCCACGTGGCCGAGTTCCACCCGGTAGCCGCTGATCTTCACCTGGCGGTCGCCCCGGCCGAGGAACTCCAGGACACCGTCGGCGTCGGCCCGGACCCGGTCGCCGGTGCGGTAGACGGGGCCGGCCCCCGGCAGCGCCGGGTCCTCGGCGAAGGCCGCCCGGGTCGCCTCGGGGGCGTCGCGGTAGCCACGGGCGACGGAGGGACCGGCGACGAGGAGTTCGCCCACCGCGTCGCGTCCGGCGAGCCGGCCGTCGTCCGTGCGCAGCAGCAGCGTGGTGGCACCGAACGGGGTGCCGATGGGGACGGAGCGGGCGTCGGGGGCGAGGCCGTCGAGGGCGGCCGGGCCGCGCAGCACGTGGGCGGCGACGCCGACGGTGGTCTCGGTGGGGCCGTAGTGGTTGACCAGGACGCGGGTGACGCCGGACGCCAGGACGCGGCGTGCCTGGGGGACACCGAGCAGTTCGCCGCCGAGCAGGAGGAAACGCAGGACGGGGCCGTCGGCCGGGGCGTCGCCGAAGCCGTCCTCCATGGCGTTCCAGTGGGACGGCGTGGTCTTGAGCACGTCCACCCGCTCGGCCCGCAGGTGGTCGAGGAGGCCCCGTGGGTCGCGCCGGGTCGCGTCGTCGACGAGGTGCAGGGTGCCGCCGGTCCACAGGGCGAGAAAGAGGCAGGTGTTGCCGAGGTCGGCGCCGAGCGTGGTGACGTGCGCGTACCGCAGGGGCTCCGTGATGCCGAGGCGGTCCAGGAGCGAGACGGTGTAGTGCCGGATGTTGGCGTGGGTGACCATGACGCCCTTGGGGGTGCCGGTCGAACCCGACGTGTACAGCACATAGGCGACATCGTTGTCCGCTACGGCCCCCGGAGAGGGCGGGTACTCCTCGCCGCCGGGGCCGGCGGGCACCGCCTCGCCGGCCGGGGCGACGAGGACCGGCAGCCCGGCGCCGGCGAGGTCCCGCTCGTGCTCCGGCGCGGCCAGCACCAGATCGGCGCCGAGGCGGGCCAGGGCGTCGGTGCCGTGCGCGACCGGCGTCGCCGGCTCCACGACGGTGTACGCGGCGCCGGCGCCGAGCACCGCCGCCACGGCGACCACCACGTCCGCCGACCGCTCCAGATGGACGGCGACCACGGACCCCCGCCCGACGCCGTGGGAGCGCAGCAGCAGGGCGAGCGCGTCCGCCCGCCGGCTCAGCTCCGCGTAGCTGAGCCGCCGGTGCCCGGCCACGACGGCCTCGCGGTGCGGGTGGCGCCGGGCGTGGGCGCGGATGAGTTCCGGGAGCATGCCGTCCTCAGGAGTCGGAGGGCAGACGTGACGGTCGGTGGGCATGGTCAGCTCCAGAACAGGAGCGGTTCCGACGGGCCCTTGGTGGCGATGAACGCGGCCGCGCCCACGCGGTGCTTGCCGTGCCCGGCGGTCACCGCGTGCAGCTGGCGGGGGCTGAAGATGATGAGGTCGCCGGCCTCGGGGTGGATCTCCAGCACCGGCTCCTCGATCTCCTTCGGGTCCAGGCCCTCGACGTCGAGGATGACGGCGGTCTCCTCGGCGGTCGGCTCGCGCAGCCACAGCTGGAGGTTGCCGCCGTCGTCGGGGACCTGGAGGTAGATGTTGGCGACCAGCTGGTTCAGCACGCCCTCGATCTCGGGGGCGTCGGTCTCCTGGTCGATCGCGTCGTTGTGCGGGAAGAACTCCGACGTCGACGGCTGGAAGACGCGGAACGCGCCCACGAAGCAGGCCCGTTCCCGCAGCCGCAGCAGGTTGGCCCCGGTCGGCCAGAGCTCCTGGAGCTCCAGGCGGACGCGGTCGACCGGCGAGAGGTAGGGGTGGAACATCGAGCGGACGTCCTGGATCGCCGGGAGCGCGGCGTCGTGGTACTGCCGGGTCAGCTCCGGGTCCCACTTGGTGTCGATGTGCGGCATGTAGACGCGGCCGACGCTGCTGGTGTGCTTCTTGTGGTAGTGGCCCAGGGCCTGGTGGCTGATGGCCTTCTGGGCCACCTCACCGGCGATGTCGACCGGGTAGTAGCCCTTGACGTGGATGGCGCCGATCTGCCGGTCGGCCAGCTGCAGAAGGGACTCCGTCGTGAGTTCGGTGGCGACGGTGCTGGACGCCGACCGGACGACCTCTGCGGGGATGGTCATGTGGAGTACTCCAGGTTCGTGTGAGCTGCGCTTTCAACTACCCTTGATCCACTTGCAGTTGACGCGTCAATGCGCCGTGGTCACGCGAACTCGCCTGTTCCGGGCGCGACTTCGGGAAGATAGGCAGACGCCGAGCGGCCCGGCAACGCTACTTCTCAGTAGCCGGACGTGACCAATGACACAGGTGCTGGTGCCACCGGTCCGCGGGCGGGGCGCCCGGCGCGGCGGGAGACCGCCGGGCCCCGTGGCACACCCGCGAAGGGCCGTTCTCCCGGTGCCGGACACCCCCTCCGGCGGATCCGCAAGTTCCGGTTTTCGCCGCCCCCGGGGCCGTTGACATGCCGTCCGACCGGCTGGCAGGGTGACGCGGCCTGCCCGCTGTCCAGCCCGAACTGCCACTCTTCACGGGGTGGTTGAGGGCACCCGGCGGGCATCGCAGACCGACTTTTCGCAGCGTTCCACGGGGGTTCACACCGGTGCTCAGACGGTCCGCACGAGCCCTGCTGCCCCCCGGCGTCCACGCCGCCGACCGCGTGGCGGACCTTCCCCGGGAGGAGTGGGACGCGCTCACCGGGCCGGGGGACATCTTCCTCACCTGCCGCTGGCTGGAGGTGGTCGAGTCGACCGCCGGGGTGCCGATGGCCTACCTGTGGACCGAGCGTGCCGGGCGGCCGGTCGCCGCGCTGGCGACCGCCCTCGCCACCACCTCCGTCCCCTGGGCCCTGGGCCGCCCCGACGTCGTGCTGCCCAAGAGTGCGGAGGAGGAACTGCCCCAGGCCGCCGAGCTCCTCGCCGGCCTCGGCGGCGACCCCTCCGAGCGGCTGATGCCCAGCCTGGTCACCGGCGGGCGCCACGTCGGAGGCACCCGGCTGCTGCACGCTCCCGAGGCCACGCCCGAGGACCTGGCGGCCCTCGTCCAGGCCGCCGAGGTGCTCGGCAAGGAGGCAGGGGCCCGGAGCGTCTGCTTCCTCTACCTGGACGAGCAGGACACCGCGCTCGGCCGGGTCCTCGGCGCCCGCGGCTACCGCACCTGCGTCACCGGGTGGTTCAGCGCGCTGGAGGTCCCCGACGGCGGCTTCCCCGCCTACCTCGCCGCCCTGCCCTCCCGCAAGCGCCGGGTCTCCGTCGCCGCGGAACGGCGGCGCATCGCCGAGAGCGGTGTGAGTGTGGGCCTGGAGGAGCTGGACAGCGCCGACTTCCCCCGCTTCGCGGAGCTGGAGTCGCAGCTGCTGGCGAAGTACGCCATCGACATCACGCCGCAACAGCTCCTGCCCCTGCTCCACCAGACCCGGGAGTGCTTCGGCGGCGACGCGCTGGCCGCCGTCGCCCGCGCGGAGGGCGAGGTCGTGGGGTTCGCGACGGTCCTGCGCCACCGCGACCACTGGACCGCCCGCCAGACCGGCTACGACTACGCCTACCAGCGGCGTACCGGCCTCCCGCTCTACTTCGAACTCCTCTACTACGTCCTGGTCGAGGAGGCCGCCGCGGCCGGGATCAGCACGGTGAACTACGGGCTGGGCAGCACCGCGACGAAGCGCTCCCGGGGCTGTACCGCCACCGAGCAGCGCTGCCACCTCCTGACCCTCTGACAGGCACGGAACACCAGATGGCGCCCAGCGAATCCGCCGCCCAGACCCCCACCCAGGTCCTGCCGCGCGGCCCCGGCGTGCTGCGGTTCGCGGTCGCGGGCTTCTGCAACGCCCTGTCCACCGGCTTCTTCTACCCGTTCTCCCTCCTCTTCTACGTGAGCCTGTCCGGCGAGGAGCTGCGGACGGTCGGCACCGTCCTCACGGTGACCGCGCTCGCGGCGCTGCCCAGCCTGCTGCTGGTGGGCCGGATCGTCGACCGGGTGGGACCGCGCCCCGTCCTCATCGCCTCCCTGGTGGTCCGGGCGGGCTGCTTCGTCTCGTTCGTCACCTTCGGGGGCGCCGCCGCGCTGGCCGTCGGCACGCTGGCCCTGGCCGTCTCCACCCGCGCCGAGCAGACCGCCACCCCACTGGTCGCCCTGCAACTCGCGCCCGAGGGCCAGAGCAGCCGGTGGCTGGCGCTCTCCCGGGTGGTCTTCAACGCCGGCATGGGTGTCGGGGCCCTGATCGCCGGCATCTTCATCGTCGACTCCGCCTCGGGCTTCGCCCTGCTCGGCATCGCCAACGCGGTCGGCATCCTGTGCACGGCCGCCCTGTACGCCGTGGTCCCGCGCACCCCGCGCCCGGCGCACTCCGCAGGCCGCGTCCGGATCAGGGCCCGCCCCTGGCGCGACCACAAGTTCCTGCTGATCGCCGTCGTCAACGCCCTGCTGCTGGTCTCGGCCCTGGCCGTGGAGAGCGGCATGCCGGTCTACGTCCTCCAGGAACTGGCCATGCCGACCTGGACCGTCGGCATGCTCTTCGCGGTCAACACCGGTGTCCTCACCGCCCTCCAGCTGCCGGTCAGCCGCGTCCTGGACCGCCACCCCCCGGTCCGCGTCCTCGCCTTCGGCGGCCTCACCTACCTCTCCCTGTACGCCGCCCTCCTCGCCGCCGCGCGGACCGACGGCACCGTGCGGATGCTCCTGCTCGTGCTGGGCATGGTGGTGTACACCCTCGGCGAACTGGCCGTCACCCAGGCCGCCCTGGTCCTGCTCACCGGTCTGCCCCCGGACTCCCGCAAGGGCGCCTACCTCGGCTTCAACCAGATCTTCGTGGGCGCCTCCACGGCGGTGGCCCCCCTGCTGGTGACCTATTCCCTCGCGGGGAACCCCCCGGTGCTGTGGTGGTCGCTGGCGGGCGTGAGCGTGGTGTCCACCGCGGTCCTGCTGGGAACGGAACGGCGGTTCGGCCGCGTCGCGTCCGAAGGCGTCGCGGGGGACACCCCCTAAGCCTTGCGGAACTGCTCCACCAGCGCCGAGTAGCCGCTCTCGGCGTGCCCCTCCGCGACCGCGCGGCCGGCCAGGAGCTGGAGGAAGCGGGGGAGTTCGGCGTTGACGCCGAGGGCCTCGCTCTCCTCCGCGAGGTGGCGCATGGCCTCCTGGTGGACGGTGAGGGTGGCGTCGCCCGCCAGGTAGGAGCCCGCGTCGACCTCGGGGGCGGCGGCGGTGACGTAGCCGGCGACCACGGTGGTCATCCGGGCGGCGAGCGGGGCGAAGTCCCCGGCGCGGACGCCCGCCGTGCCGAGCAGGGCCGCCCCGTGCAGGAAGCCGTTGAGGACGCCCCACATGATGCCGAGCAGCGCCAGGTCGTGGAGGGCGGCGAGCCCCGCGTCCCCGCCGAGGTGGGTGGTGCCCGCCGGGGCCAGGACGCGCAGGGCCTCCTCGTACGTGTCGAAGGCGTCGCGCGGGCCGCTGTACAGGAGGACCGCGTCGCCGGTGGCGATGTCCTCCGGTACGGCCATGATCGCGCCGTCGAGGAAGGCGATGCCCCGCTCCTTCGCCCAGGCGGCGTTGGCGCGCGCCTGGGCGGAGGTGCCGGTGGTGAGGTTGACCAGGGTGCGGCCGGCGAGGGCGCCGTCCAGCGGGTCCAGCAGCTGGTGCACGGCCTCGTCGTCGGCGACGCAGACCACCACGAGCGGGGCGGCGGCCACCGCCTCCGCGACCGATCCGGCGCGGCGCGCGCCCCGGGCGGCCAGCTCGTCCGCCTTGCCGGGCGTCCGGTTCCAGACGGTGGTGGAGTGGCCCGCCGCGAGGAAGGCGGCGGCCAGGGCACTGCCCATCCGCCCGAGTCCGAGGACGGTCACGGCGGCGGGGCCGGCGGTGGTGTGCGGGGGCGTGGACATGGCGGATCTCCTCGGCTCGGGGTCGGCGGCACCGCCTCTCGCGGCGCCGTCCCAGGGAGATGCTCCGGGCTCACACCGGTGTGAAGGTCAAGGGGAACGCGGCGGGGGGCGGGGCCCGTGACACCCGGGTGTGACACTTCCCGGACGTACGGCGCAGTAGGAAGTGAGCCGACTGGTCATCGGCGTGGCACGAGCCGGGGTTCCCCCCGTACCTCTGGGCTCAGTGCCGTCGGCGCGGGCGGGACACGTTCCCCCGGTCCCGCCCGCGCCTCTTTCTCGTCCTCAGTAGACGATCACGCGGTCGCCCTCGCGGACCTGGTCGAAGAGGGCGGCGACCTTCTTCTTGTCCCGGACGTTGACGCAGCCGTGCGAGGCGCCGGCGTACCCCTGGGTGGCGAAGTCCTTCGAGTAGTGGACCGCCTGGCCGCCGCTGAAGAAGAGGGCGTACGGCATCGGGGTGTCGTAGAGCGTCGAGTGGTGGTCGCGGGACTTCCAGTAGACCTTGAACGCGCCGTCGCGGGTGGGCGTGTACTGCGAGCCGAACCGCACGTCCATCGCCGCGCGCACCTTGCCGTCGACCATCCACGCCAGTGAGCGGCTCTGCTTGCTGATGCAGAGCACCCGGCCGGTCAGGCAGCGCTTGTCGGGCTTGGACAGCGGCAGGGTGGTCGGCGGGTGCAGGTCGTCCTGGGTGGGGCGGGGGGTGCCCGCGCGCAGCCGGTCCCAGGTGACGGCGTCGGTGGTGCCGGTGACCGGCAGCGCGCCCTTGCGCTGGTAGGCGGAGACCGCCTCGCTGGTCACGTCGCCGTAGAAGCCGGTCGGGGAGCGGCCGAAGAGGCCGAGCGAGGCCAGCCGCGCCTGGAGTTCACGCACCTGCTCGCTGGTCTGGCCGGGCCGCATGAGGACGGCCGGGGCGGCGGGCTTCGTCGCGGACGGCGTGGGCGGGGGTGGCGGGGGCTTCGGCGTGGCCGTGGTGGGCGCCGGGGAAGGCGTCGGCGGTGGCGGGGGCGGGGAGGGCGCCGGCGGGCGCGCGTCCTCGGTGGTGGCCGGGGGCGGTGGTGCCGGGGACAGCCCCGGTCCGGCCGCCGCGTCGACCCGGCAGCCCGCGACGGCCAGCAGTGCCAGCGTCCCGAGGGCCGCCGTGGCCACCGGTCTTCCTCGTCCTGTGCGCCCAGTGGGCATGAGCCGCACCCTCCCCTTGGCGGTCGGCGGGATCCGGCGCGTGGGCGCGCGGACATGCCCGCTCCTGGCCCCTGAATGCCCACCCCGGGAGCCGCTGGAACCTTCCGCGTGCGGGCTGGCCCGAACCCGTCCCGGAGGTAGCTGTTCCACTTCCTGGAACCGAGAGGTACGAAGCCGCACGGACGTGCGAAACTCCGCTCATGCTGGGTGTCACCGATCTACCGACCTACCTCGCCGGGCTCGCCGTCATCGTGCTGCTCCCCGGCCCGAACTCGCTCTACGTCCTCTCCGTGGCCGCCCGCCGCGGGCCGAGGGCCGGGTACGCGGCCGCGGCCGGCGTCTTCACCGGCGACGCGATCCTGATGACGCTGGCGGCGGCCGGCGCGGCCTCGCTGCTGCGCACCAACCCGCTGGTCTTCGCCGTCATCAAGTACGCGGGCGCCGCCTACCTGACCTGGATGGCGATCGGGATGCTCCGCAGCGCCTGGCGGCTCTGGCGCGACCGGCGCGAGGAGAGCGGCCCGGAGCCCGAGGCGGCCCCGGCCGACGCCGCCCGCGAACGCCCGTACCGCAGGGCGCTGGTGGCCAGCCTGCTCAACCCGAAGGCCATCCTCTTCCTGCTGTCCTTCTTCGTGCAGTTCGTGGACCCGGCCTACGCCTATCCGGCGCTCTCCTTCCTGATCCTCGGCGCGCTGCTGCAACTGGCCAGCTTCGCCTACCTGTCCACGCTGATCTTCGCCGGGCACCGGCTGGCCGCCGCCTTCCGCCGCCGCCGGAGTCTGTCGGCGGGGGCGACGACGGCGGCCGGGGCGCTCTTCCTCGGCTTCGCGGTGAAGCTCTCCGTCAGCGGCGTCTGACCGGCGCCGCCCTCACCCCATCGCCTTCGCCAGGCGGGGCGAGAGCCGCCGCGCCCGCCGGGCCAGTCCCCGTACGGCCCGGTTGCGCGGCACGAAGGCCAGCCGTTCGGGGACGCCGCCGGGCAGCGCCAGCGCGGTGAGGCGGCGGCGCTTGAAGTAGCGGCCGAGGGCCGGGGTGTGCCGCAGCCGGGCCAGGTGGCGTTCGGCGACCGGGCGCAGCTGCGGGTTGAGGGCCGGCTGCATCGCGAACCCGACGGTGGCGACCAGCTCGGCCAGCCCCTCGGGCAGCCCGGCCCCGTCCGTCCCCGGCGGCGTCCAGGCGGCGACCGCCGCCCCGTCCTCCAGCGCCGGGAGCAGCGCGTCGACCAGGGTGACCGGCACCCGGTTGCTGTTCTGGTACGGGGTCAGGCGCTCCAGGAGCAGATCCGTGCCGGTGCGGGCGACGGGCAGGCCGTAGCAGACGGCGGCGGTCAGCAGGGCGGTGGAGAAGCAGCCGGCCACCAGCGCCGGACGGAGCCGCTGGAAGACGACCTCGGCGAGGACCGGCTCGTCCAGCACCCCGAACCGCACACCGAGCCGGTCCGCCTCCTCGGTCAGCGCGCGGGTCCACCCGGCGGGCGCGGAGGGGTGCGGCTTGAAGACGATGTCGCGGTGGCCGAGGGCGGCGGCGCCGCGCAGCAGTCGCAGGTGGAGCCGCTCCTCCTCGTCGGGGGTGAGCACCTCGATCGCCGAGAGGTACTGGCCGAGCAGGAGCGCGGGCGAGCCCGCGCCCACCGCCCCGGCCGCGTCGGCGGCGCGTACGGAGGCTGGGTCCTCGGCCAGTTCGCCGAGGACCTTCACGAACTTCTCGGTGGGCACCACCTCCGGCTCGACGCCGAACTCGCCGAGCAGCAGCGGGCGCAGCCCCGGCACGAGGTCGAGGTGGAGCAGGCGGGCCACCCGGGTGCCGATCAGCGGATCGAGTTTGGAGCGGGTCGGGCCGTAGCTCATCAGGCCGTCGGCGTAGAGGTGGACGGGGGCGTCGGAGAAGATCCGGACCACCGCCTGGGAGGGGTTGGCCTGGAGCGATTCGCAGGCCACCTCCAGCGGGCCGTCGCCGAGCTGCCACGCCTCGCGCACCGCGCGCTCCCACAGCGGGCAGTCCTGCTCCCGCGGGGACCAGCCGGCCGGGTGGAAGGGGTGGACGAAGGCGTTCCAGGAGTGCACGGCGTCGAACTCCCCGGCGAGCGCCGCGAAGCCGGGCATGGCGTCGAGCGGGGTGCCGACCTCGGGGACGGCCGAGGTGTCGCTGACGACCAGGACGCGCCGGTGCTCGGCGCGCGGCCCGAACCGGCCGGCGCGGAGCGCGGCCACCACGGTCGCCGCCGCGTACTGGGTGGCGGCGAGGAAGAGCTGGGTGGAGCCCGGGCGGACGCCGGCGGGCGCGGGGGCGGCGTTCATCGGGCCGCCTCCTCGTGGACGCGGGTGGCGGGGACGGCGGCGGGGGCGCCGGGGCGCAGGGCCTGGTGGCGCCGGACGCGGCGGAGCCGGGCGGCGCGGTCGGGGCCGAGGGCCGACAGGGTGGAGCGGAGGATGTCCTGCGGCAGCCGCCCGAGGGCGGCCGCGCTCTCGGTGCGCAGAGTCCGGGCCACGGCGGGTTCGAACCTTTCGATGGATTCCAGATGGTGCGCCATCACGGCGCAATAGGTGCGAATGGCTTTCGGCAGGAGTTCCGCCGCCTGGTCGTGCGCCGCCGTCTCCTCGACCACCTGGTCGAATGCGCGCAGGAAATCGAGCTGGCGGACATCGCCGATCTGCGTGAGGGAGGAGGAGACCCCGCGCCGGTAGAAAACACCGTAAAGGCTGGTCACCGCGAAGGATTCCGCCTCGCGGTGCAGCCGCCAGATCCACGGGCGGTCCTCGGCGGTCCGCAGTCCGTCCCGGAAACGCAGGACGCCGGAGTCGAGCAGCCGCCGGTGGTAGATCCCCGCCCAGGCGTACGGGTAGTCGACCGAGGTGGAGCGGTCGGCGGGGAGGATCGCGTCGAGGGGGCGCAGCGGCACCTCGCGGCGGCCGTGCGGCATCCGGTGGATCTGGCGGGCCCTCCCCGTCACCTGGACGTGGTCGACGCGGACGAAGTCCGTCCCCAGTCTCTCGGCGGCGTCGAGGAGTTGGCCGCAGTAGCCGGGGGCGTACCAGTCGTCCCCGTCCAGGAACGTCAGGTAGGTGCCGCGGGCCGCGTCCAGGCCGGTGTTGCGGGCCGTCGCGAGGCCGCCGTTGGCCTCGTGGGGGAGCAGCACGGCGCCGGGCACCTCCTCCACGGCCCGTTCCAGCAGGTCCCGGGTGCCGTCCGACGAACAGTCGTCGACCAGGAGGAATTCGACATCGTCCCGCGCGTTCGCCTTCAGGCTGCGCAGAGTGTCGGGCGCGAATTGCCGCACGTTGTAGAACGGCACGATGACGGAGAGCTTGACCACGGAATCGACGCTAAGGGGCGTCCGAGGCCCGCTCCGCGAAGCCCTCGCGTACACGAGGTGAACGCCGGGCGGACAGCTTGTTAACCCCCTCGCTGAATTCCGCCCCGGGCCCGGCAATTCCTTTCGTCGGTGCGCTGTTAACCCTTTGTTGCCGTCCCGTTGGGCCCTTTGGCGCCGACCCTTCCTAACGTCGGCGACGTGCCAGCAAGCAACCACCGAACCCCGCGCATCGCCGTTCTCGCGGATTCCGACACCCGCTGGAAATGGGGTGCTCTCACCGCCGGGCGGCTCGCCCCCGAGGGCGCCACCACCGACGGCTACCTGCTGCGCGGCCGGGCCACCCCCACCGAGCGGCAGCTCGCCGAGGTCGGCCTGCGCCCCGACGCCCTCGCCGAGGTCCCCCTCGCCGGCTTCCTCGCGGAACTGCGGCGCCGCCACGCCGACGACGCCGCCCCCTACGACCTGGTCGTCCTCGCCCTGGTCGGCGGTGCCGTCCAGGCCGCCCTGCACGGCCTCGCCCGCCTCGGCCAGGACCACGGCGTGCGCCCGGTCGTCGTCACCGGCTACGTCGGCGTCGTCTACGAGAAGCTCGCCGACGGCCTGCTGCTGCGCCACGGCGCCGACCTGGTCCTCGCCAACTCGGCCGTCGACGCCGAACGCTTCCGCGCCGTCTACGAGGGCGTCGGCGCCGACAGCACGGCCGTCACCGAGGCCGCGCTGCCCTTCCTCGGCGGCGCCCCGCACCGCCCGGCCGATTCCGGCGACCGCCCGTACACGGTGGTCTTCGCCGCCCAGCCCTCGGTGCCCGCCGGCCGCGCCGACCGCGCCCACCTGCTGGACCGGCTCATCGGCCACGCCCGCGCCCACCCCGACCGCGAGGTGCTGCTCAAGCTGCGCTCCAAGCCCGGCGAGCACACCACGCACCTGGAGGAGATCCCCTACCAGCGGCTCGCCCGCGACCGGGGACCGCTGCCGGAGAACTTCCGCCTGGTCCACGGCAACATGGGCGAGGTCCTGGACCGCACCGACCTGCTGGTCACCGTCAGCTCCACGGCCGCCCTGGAGTCGCTGCACCGGTCGATCCCCACCGCGGTCCTCACCGACCTCGGGGTGCGCGAGGCGCTCGGCAACCACCACTTCATCGGCTCCGGCTGCCTCACCTCCTTCGACCGGCTCGACGAGGGCCACACCCCCGTCGCCGACCCCACCTGGCAGGACCGCAACGGCGTCGCCCCCGGCACCGCCTACGCGAGCGCCTTCGACACCGCCCGCGCCCGCACCGCCGCCCTGCTGAAGCTGGCCGGGGCGGAGGAACTGCCGCCGATCACGCCGTACTACACCCCGCGTACCGCCCCCGGCTACCTGCCCGGGCTGCTGGCCCGCCACCACCTCGCGCCCGACGGCACCCCGCTGCCCGGCGCCCTCGACCCCGCCCCCGCCGAGGGGCTGCGCGGACGGGCCCGCACCGCCGTCAACGGCGCGGTACGCGGCGCCGCCCGCGCCGCCTACCGGCACGGCGTCCAGAACGTCGCCCCCCTCGTCCGCCGCCTGGGCCGGCTGTGACCGGCACCGACGGGCCCCGACCCGTACGCCCGAATCCCCAAGGAGACGCCATGCGCGACCCCGCTCCCCGCGTCCTCGCCGTCATCCCCGCCCGGGGCGGCTCCAAGGGCGTGCCCGGCAAGAACCTCGCCGAGGTCGGCGGAGTGCCGCTGGTCGCCCGGGCCGTGCACGCCTGCCGCACCGCCCGCCTCGTCAGCGAGGTGTTGGTCTCCACCGACGACCCGGCGATCGCCGAGGCGGCCCGCGCCGCCGGGGCCACCACCGTGGAGCGGCCCGCGCCGCTCTCCGGGGACACCGCCACCAGCGAGGCCGCCGTGCTGCACGCGCTGGACACCGACGAGGCCCGCCACGGCCGCCTCGCCGACGTGGTCCTCCTCGTCCAGTGCACCAGCCCCTTCCTCACCGCCGACGACGTCGACGGCGTCACCGCGGCGGTCCTGGAAGGCGCCGACACGGCCGTCACCGCCGCGCACTTCCACGGCTTCCTCTGGCGGGACCTCGCCACCGGCGCCACGCCGAGCAGCGGCCACGGCGTCAACCACGACGCCGCCCACCGGCCCCGCCGCCAGGACCGGCCCGAGGACCTGCTGGAGACCGGCGCCGCCTACGCGATGCGCGGCGACGGCTTCCGCGCCGTACGCCACCGCTTCTTCGGCCGCACCGCGCTGGTCCGCACCGACCCCGCCCGCGTCCTGGAGATCGACGACCCGCACGACCTCGCGCGGGCCCGCGCCCTCGCCCCGCTCCTCGACCGGAACGAGGCCCCCGGCGCCCGCCGGCCCGGCCCCGGCGACGTGGACGCGGTCGTCCTCGACTTCGACGGCACCCAGACCGACGACACCGTGCAGATCGACGCCGAGGGCCGCGAACGCGTCAGCGTCCACCGCGGCGACGGCCTCGGCATCGCCGCCCTGCGCGACGCCGGCATCCCGCTGCTCATCCTCTCCACCGAGCAGAACCCGGTCGTCACCGCCCGCGCCCGCAAGCTGCGCATCCCCGTCCTGCACGGCGTCGACCGCAAGGACGAGGCGCTCAAGCAGTGGTGCGACGAACAGGGCGTCGACCCCGCCCGCGTCCTCTACGCCGGCAACGACGCCAACGACCTGCCCTGCTTCGCCCTGGCCGGCTGGCCCGTCGCCGTCGCCAGTGCCCACGAACCGGTACGCCGCGCCGCCCGCGCGGTGACCACCGCCCCAGGCGGCCGGGGCGCCGTCCGGGAGATCGCCTCCTGGCTCCTCGGCCCCGACCTCAAGAGCCCCCACCGGCCCTGACCCGGCTCACCCCACAGACCACCCCGTACACCCGACCCACCATGTGAGGAACCACCCATGAGCAACCAGAGCACCAACCCCCGCCTGCGCACCCTCGGCACCCGCACCGCCGGTCCCGGCCAGCCCGTCTACGTCACCGGCGAGATCGGCATCAACCACAACGGCGACCTGGAGAACGCGCTCGCCCTCATCGACGCCGCCGCCGACGCCGGCTGCGACGCGGTCAAGTTCCAGAAGCGCACCCCGGAGATCTGCACCCCGCGCGACCAGTGGGACATCGAGCGCGACACCCCCTGGGGCCGCATGACCTACATCGACTACCGCCACCGCGTGGAGTTCGGCGAGGACGAGTACCGCGCCATCGACGCCTACTGCAAGAAGCGCGGCATCGACTGGTTCGCCTCCCCGTGGGACACCGAGGCCGTCGCCTTCCTGGAGAAGTTCGACGTGCCCGCCCACAAGGTGGCCTCCGCCTCGCTCACCGACGACGAGCTGCTGCGCGCCCTGCGCGCCACCGGCCGCACGATCATCCTCTCCACCGGCATGTCAACCCCGCGCCAGATCCGGCACGCGGTCGAGGTCCTCGGCAGCGACAACATCCTGCTCTGCCACGCCACCTCCACCTACCCGGCCAAGGCCGAGGAGCTGAACCTGCGCGTCATCCACACCCTCCAGGCCGAGTACCCCAACGTCCCGATCGGCTACTCCGGCCACGAGACGGGCCTGCAGACCACGCTGGCCGCCGTCGCCCTCGGCGCCGCCTTCGTCGAGCGCCACATCACCCTCGACCGCGCCATGTGGGGCTCCGACCAGGCCGCCTCCGTCGAGCCCCAGGGCCTGTCCCGCCTGGTCCGCGACATCCGCACCATCGAGGAGTCCCTGGGCGACGGCGTCAAGCAGGTCTACGAGTCGGAGCTGGGCCCGATGAAGAAGCTCCGCCGCGTCCCCGGCGTCGTCGCCGAGGCCCAGGCCGAGGCCGGCCGTGAGCCCGCCGCCGTCTGACCGCCGCCCCGGGCGCCCGGGGGCCCAGAACCCCGCGCCGGACCCCGCCTACGGCGGGCCCGCCCGGCGCGCCCAGGGCGAGGACGAGGCGCTGGCCTTCGTGGAGAGCCCCGTCCAGCTCCTCAACGTGCTGGAGTGGGCCCACGCCTCCGGGCAGGCCCCCGACCGCCTCACCCTGGTCGTCCTCTCCCCCCTCGACCCGATGTCCCGGGGCCAGCTCCGCCGCATGGCCGAGCTGGCCCGGGGCGAGGGCGTCGAGGTCCGCTGGGAGGAGGCCAGGGGCGGGACGGCCGCACCGCTGGCCACCGTCCGGGGCCTCGCGCCCCGGCTGCGGGCGGCGGCCCGGATCGTCATCGGCGACCCGTTCTCCCGCTACGTGCAGCTGCTGCTCGCCCTCAGCCGCGCCCGCGACCTGGTCGTGGTGGACGACGGGACGGCCACCGTGGAGTTCCTCGCCCAGCTGGCCCGGGGTGAGCGCCTGGTCCGCTGGCACCGGCGCGGCGGCCGCCGGGGCCCGCGCGAACTGCTGCTCGCCCCGGTCTCCGCCGCCGCCCGGCGCCGGCTCACCCCCGGCGAGGGGAACCCGCGCATCGAGGTCTTCTCGGCGATGCCGGTGGACGCGGCGCCCGAGGGGCTCACCCTCACCCGCAACACGCTGGCCTGGACCCGGGCCCGCTTCGGCCCGCCCCGGCTGACCGGCGGGGCGGACCTGGTCGGGACCTCGCTGGTGGAGACCGGCGTCGTCGACGAGGACCGCTACCGCGAGGCCGTGCACGCCCTGGTCCGCGCGCACGGCGTCACCCGCTACTTCGCCCACCGCCGGGAGAGCGCCGCCAAGCTGCGCCACCTCACCGACGGCACCGGCCTGGAGGTGGTCCGCCCCGACCTGCCGCTGGAGCTGATAGCCCGGCGCGGCCCGACCGGCCGCACCCTGCTCAGCTTCCCCTCGACCGTGGTGCACACCCTGCCCCTGGCGCTGGCCGGGACCGGGGTGCGGATCGCCGTCCTGGACATCGACCCCAAGTGGCTGACCGGCCACGCCTCACCGCGCGCCCAGGGCTTCCTCTCCGGGGTCACCAGCAGCGCGCGAGCCGCCCACCGGCTCACGTCCGTACCCTTGAACCCGTGAGACGGAATCCATGAGACGGAACCGATGAGACGCCCCCTGACGGCCCGGGCGACCGGGCCGTTCCGCCGCGGGTGCCCACCAGGTGAGACGGATGGCTGTGCGATCCGGCCCGGCCCACCGGCGCTCCCCATGGCTTGAACAGAACGCCATCACCGCAGGTGAACGCCGGGCAAAAGCAAATTTCATACCCTCTGTGACCGCACGACAATCATCCGGAGCCGGTTTTTCTTACGTCTTTCCGGCTGAAGTTTTGTTGATCGATGGTGAGTTGGCACCCGCGGCGGCCTAACCTTGCCAAGGTGAACCAACTGATGTCCCGCGAACCCGGTGCCCCTGCCCCTGCCGAGACCGCCCGCGACCAGGCCGCCGACGTACCGGCCGCCATCGAGCTCGCCGGCGCGCTCCCCGACCGGCTCTGTGCGGAGCTGATCGCCTTCCGGCGCGACCTGCACATGCACCCGGAGCTCGGCAACCAGGAATTCCGGACGACGCTGGCCATCAAGACCCGGCTGGAACAGGCCGGCCTCGCCCCCCGCGTCCTCGACTCCGGGACCGGCCTCATCTGCGACATCGGCACCCGCGCCGAGGGCGACGAGCGCGGCATGCTGGCGCTGCGCGCCGACATCGACGCGCTGCCCATCCCGGACACCAAGGCGGACGCCCCGTACCGCTCCACCGTCCCGGACCGCGCCCACGCCTGCGGCCACGACGTGCACACCACCACCGTCCTCGGCGCCGGCCTCGTGCTGGCCGCCCTGGACCGCGAGGGCAAGCTGCCCCGCCCGGTGCGGCTGCTCTTCCAGCCCGCCGAGGAGGTGCTGCCCGGCGGCGCCGCCGACGCCATCGAGAACGGCGTCCTGGCTGACGTCGGCCGCATCCTCGCCGTCCACTGCGACCCCAAGGTCGACGCGGGCCGCATCGGCCTGCGCGTCGGCCCCATCACCTCCGCCTGCGACCGGCTGGAGATCGCCCTCGACGGCCCCGGCGGCCACACCGCCCGCCCGCACCTCACCACCGACCTGGTCACCGCCGCCGCCAAGGTCGTCACCGACGTGCCCGCGCTGGTCGCCCGCCGCGTCGACGCCCGCTCCGGGCTCGCCGTCACCTGGGGCCGCATCGACTCCGGCCACGCCTGCAACGTCATCCCGCAGCACGCCGAACTCTCCGGCACGGTCCGCTGCCTCGACCTCGACGCCTGGCGCCTCGCCCCCGACCTGATCCACTCCGCCATCGACGAGATCGCCGCCCTGTACGGCGCCAAGTCCGAGGTCACCTACATCCGCGGCGTCCCGCCCGTCGTCAACGACCCCGCCGCCGCCGAGCTGCTCCACACCGCCATGGCGGCCCGCCGCGGCGCCGCCTCGGTCGAGGGCACCGAGCAGAGCCTCGGCGGCGAGGACTTCTCCTGGTACCTCGAACACGTCCCCGGCGCCATGGCCCGCCTCGGCGTCCGCCGCCCCGGCGACCCCGTCTCCCGCGACCTCCACCGCGGCGACTTCGACGTCGACGAGTCGGCGATCCGCGTCGGCGTGGAGATGTTCACCGCGGCGGCCCTGCTGGACGCGGGCGAACGACCGTGACACGGGGGAGGCCGGGCCTGGCGGGGCCCGGCTCCCTGCCTGGGGCCGGGCGTTCCCGGCCCGGCTCGCGGAAGACGTACGGCGCGCCGCCGCCTTCGTACCGGAGTCGCGGCCCGGCCCCGCGGAGCCCTTCCGGGTCGTCGTGACGGGTGAGAGCGTCGACATCCCCTCGCGCGTCTACGACGAGGAACCGGGGGAGTGCCCCGGGCCGGGCCTGACCGGCACCCAGCGCCTGATCCTGCACTGCCTGTACTCCCGCCACCACGACGGTCACGTCCGGCAGCGCCACCTGGAAGCGCTCCTGTCCCCAACCGAGCCGTGGGTCGTGCCGTACGTGATCCAGCAGGCCGGCGAGTACGTGCGGGAGATCCAGGAGGCGATCAGGCGCGGGCTTCCCGGAATCACCGTCCCGCACTCTCCGCGGCGTCGTCTCTACGGGGCCTTCATCGTGCGGAACGCGGAGTTCTTCGCGCGCACGGAGCGGCGCGCGGTGAGTTACTGGGCCTGCTACCACCGTGCGGAGTACCCGGTGTTCGGAGCGAGTCCCGGAGGCGTGCTCATGGCGGAGTTCCGCGCGGCCGCGACGGAGTGCGCGGGTACGGCCTGGCCGCGTCACACACCGCGCCCGGTCGCGGCCGCGCTCACTCCTCCCTGCGCCGCAGCAGCACGACCACCATCACCAGGCAGCCGGCCATGACCAGCACGGTCAGCCACGGGGGCACGTTCTCCCCGGTCTGCTGAGCCAGGGTGTTCACCGCGTCGAGGGTGTGCATGACGTCTCCTCTTCCCGTGCTGCCGGGGGCTGTTCCCTTTGTCCGCGTCTGCCCCCGGACGGAGCGCTGAACCGGGTCACGGGGTGCCCGGCCTGGCGGCCCGGGCCTCCGTGAGGAGGAAGTCGAGGTGGTCCGGGTCGTCCAGGCGGGGTTCGTGGACGCGGTCGCGTATGTCGGTGAGGAGCCAGTCCATCAGTTCGGCGGTGGCGTGGTACTCGCCGTAGAAGCCCATCTCCAGGTCGGTGATCTCGCTCTCCACCAGCACGTCGTCGACGAACTCCGCCAGGTGGGCGTCGGCCGACGCCGTCCAGATGGAGGTCCAGATGTCGAGCCAGGGGCGCAGGGTGCCGGTGGCGACGGTGATGACGCTCAGTACCTCCCGGGCGGAGATGGGGGCGGCGTCGGGGTGGGTGTGCAGGGTGGCCCGCCACCAGGTGGGCCAGAAGTCGCGGAGGGCCGCCGCCTGCGCGGGCGGCCAGGTGGTCCAGGCGGCCCGGAGGAGGCGGCTGGGGATGACTTCCACGTCCACGTGGAGGGTGTCGGTGGCGGCGGCGCGCAGGATGCGCGGGGTCAGGCGGCGGTAGAGGCGGGGGAAGTCGTGCCAGTGGTCGTCCACTTCGAAGGCCACGGCCGAGATCATGTCCTCGGAGACCAGGTGCGGCGGGCCGGACAGCTCGGCGAAGTGCTCCTCGCCGTAGCAGTACGTGCACCCGCCGGCCGTGAACGGCTCCTCGTCCACGAAGGCGAGGTCCAACGCGTCGAGCGCGGCGGTGAGTTGCTGCTGAGCGGGGTCCATGGTGACCTGCCGGGGGACTCCGTCCGGGCACCGGACGAAGAGCGCAGGCTATCAGGGGGTCCGCCCCGCCTGTCGGCCTGTCCTCCTGTCGTCCTAGGCCCAAGGTCCCCGGTTGCGGGGGCGGTCGGCCGATCCCGCACCGCGTTCCGGTGCCGATCATGAGAAGGGACAGGGCAGGGCGGGACGGCGGACGGGGGGAAGCGTGGACGGGAACGGGGAGCAGGGCGCCGGGGGTGTCGAGGCGGTCGACTGGGTGGAGGTGCCGGACGGCTGGCTGCTGCGCGGTACGCCCGCCGAGGCGATCGAGGAGGTGGCCGAGCGGTACGCGCGGACCGGGGTGCCGGTGGAGTGGTACCGCAAGGAGGCGCCCCGCAGCCGGGTCCGCGTACCCGCGTTCCGGATCGCGCGGACGCAGGTCACGGTGGGGCGGTGGGCGGCGTTCGCGCGGGCCACCGGGCGCCCCTCGCCCGAGGCCCCGGCGGACCACCCGGTCACCGGTGTCACCTGGGAGGCGGCCACCGCGTACTGCCGCTGGCTCGGGGAACGGCTCGGCACGCCGGGGCGGATCCGGCTGCCCACCGAGGACGAGTGGGAGCGGGCGGCCCGGGGCGACGACGACCGCGAGTTCCCCTGGGGCGACACCTACCGCACCGGCCTCGCCAACCTCGTCGACCTCGGCCTCGGCACCACCGCGCCGGTCGGGTCGTTCCCCGGGGGCGCGAGCCCGTACGGCGTGCTGGACCTCGCGGGCAACGCCGACGAGTGGACCTCCACCCGGTACGCCCCCTACCCCGGCGCCCCCGCCGGGGTCCCGGCCACCGAGGAGTGGGCCTTCGACCCGCACATCACCCGGGGCGGCGCCTTCCGCCACGACATCGACCTGGCCCGCTGCGCCCGCCGCCACGGCGCCTACGAGCGCGACCTCGCCGCGATCGGCGTCGGCTTCCGCCTGGCCGCCGACGCGGACACGCGCGGAACCCGGCCGCGGGGCCCCCGCCCGGCCTAACCTGCCGTCATGCTGCACTTGCGGATCATCACCCCGGCCGAGCGCACCGAGGAGACCGTCACCACGCTGCGGGGCGTCCCCGGCACGTACAACCTCATCGTGCTCCCCGGGGCCGCCCGCGAGCCGGAGGGGGACGTGATCCTCTGCGACGTGGCCCGCGAGTCGGGCGACGACGCGGTGCACGCCCTGCGCCGGCTGGGCGTCGACGCGTACGGGTCGATCGCGGTCGAGAACGTGGACCTGACGGTGTCGCAGGGAGCCGACCGGGCCGAGAAGGAGGCGCCGGGGGACAGCGCGGACGCCGTGCTGTGGGACCAGCTCGCCGAGATCACCCACGAGGAGTCGACGCTCTCCGTCACCTACCTCTCCTTCATGACCCTCGCCACCACGCTCGCCGCCTGCGGGGTGGTCCTCGACAACGCGGTGCTGATCGTCGGCGCCATGGCCATCGGCCCCGACTTCGGCCCCCTGGCCGGGGTCTCGGTGGCCATGGTGGAGCGGCGCCACCGGCTCGTGGCGCGCTGCCTGATCTGCCTGCTGGTCGGGTTCGCCGTCGCCATCGCCGTGACCGTGCTGTTCAGCCTCGCCATGGACGCGGCCGGACTCTTCCACGCCGAGCAGCTGACCAGGCACCGCCCGATCACCGAGTTCATCGTCTCGCCCGACGAGTTCTCCCTGATCGTCGGCGTCCTCGCCGGAGTCGCCGGCACCCTCTCCCTCACCTCCGCCAAGTCCGGCGCCCTGGTCGGCGTCGCCATCTCCGTCACCACCATCCCGGCCGCCGCCAACGCCGCCGTCGCCCTCTCCTACGGCAACTACGCCCAGACCCGCGCCTCCAGCGAACAGCTCCTCCTCAACCTGGTCGCCATCTCCGTCGCGGGGACGCTGACCCTGCTGGCGCAGAAGTGGCTGTGGCGGATGCGGCGGGGACGGGGGGCCGCGCCGGCGGACGGGCGCCAGGACCGGTGATTCTGCCGGTGGCCCGGGCACGGTGGGGCACCGACAGTGGCAGAGCCAACTCGCCCGTGAAGCGGTGTCGTCAGGCTCGTGGCGCCCTGGGCGCCCGGGTCCCGGCGGGACCGCGCCGCGGCCGGGCCCCACGACCGAGAGGACGCTCGCCGTGCACTCCACCCCACGTACCGGAACCACCCAGGCCCCCGGCCTGAGCCGCCGCCTGGCCGCCTCGGCCGCCGCCGTGGCCGCCGTCGTCGGCCTCACCACGCTCTCCACCCCCGGCGCGCAGGCCGCGGACAACCCGTACGAGCGCGGCCCCGCGCCCACCCGGGCGAGCATCGAGGCGCCGCGCGGCCCGTACGCCGTCTCGCAGACCTCCGTCTCCTCGCTGGTCGTCTCCGGCTTCGGCGGGGGCACCATCTACTACCCGACCAGCACCGGCGACGGCACCTTCGGGGCCGTCGTGGTCACCCCGGGCTTCACCGCGACCGAGTCCTCCATGGCCTGGCTTGGGCCGCGCCTGGCCTCGCAGGGCTTCGTCGTCTTCACCATCGACACGCTGACCACCCTCGACCAGCCCGACTCACGCGGCCGCCAGATGCTCGCCGCCCTCGACTACCTGACGGAGCGCAGCTCCGCCAGAACACGGATCGACGGCACCCGGCTCGGCGTCATCGGCCACTCGATGGGCGGCGGCGGCACGCTGGAGGCGGCCAAGTCACGGCCCTCGCTGAAGGCGGCGATCCCGCTCACGCCGTGGAACCTGGACAAGACCTGGCCCGAGGTGACCACCCCGACGCTGGTCGTGGGCGCCGACGGGGACACCGTCGCCCCGGTCGCCACCCACGCGAAGCCGTTCTACTCCAGCCTGCCGTCCAGCACGGACCGCGCCTACCTGGAGCTGAACAACGCCACCCACTTCGCGCCCAACCTCTCCAACACCACCATCGCCAAGTACAGCGTCTCCTGGCTGAAGCGCTTCATCGACGACGACACCCGCTACGAGCAGTTCCTCTGCCCGCTGCCGGTGCCCGACCGCGACATCGAGGAGTACCGGGGCACGTGCCCCCTCGGTGGCTGACGGACCGCCCCTCGCACGGCCGAAGTGGCGGACGGCCCGCTTCCGCACCGGGTTACGCACGCGTAACCTCCCGGGGATGACCGGCGAGGAACCCGCCCTCCCCACGGTGCGGCTGCACGGCCGCGCACCGCAGTTGAGCCGTGTCCGCGCCTGGTGGCACCAGCCGCCCGCCCACCGCACCGCCCTGCTGGTGGCCGGGGAGCCCGGCCTCGGCCGCACCGCCGTGCTGCGGTGGGCGGCGCGTGTCCTGGGCGCGGGCAGCACCGGCCACCTGGTGGCGGGACCCGGCGCCGGGCCCCGCCACCAGGAGTGGACCCCCGGGACCCTGCTGCACGCCGTGGAGAGCGGCGAGGGCAGGGTCCCGGCGCTGGTGTGCGCGGACGACGCCGACCGGTGGCCGCCCGCCGCCCGGCGGCTCCTCGGGGAGGCGGCCCAGCGGCTGTCCGAGGCGGGTGGCGGCCTCCTGCTCACCGCCGCCACCCACCGTCCGCTGCCCGGGGAACTGGCCGCGCTGCCCGCCGTCCACCTGGACCCGCTGGCCCCCCAGGAGGCCGCCGCCCTGCTCGCGGAGGCGGCACGGGAGACCGTGGAGCCGTCCGTGGCCGCCGAGTTGATCGCGGAGGGCGAGGGCAACCCCGCCCTGCTGCGCGCCCTGGTCCACCACCTGTCCCCGGCGGCGCTGCGCGGACGCGCCCCGCTGCCCCGCCCCCTCGCCGACGCGGCCACCCTGGCGAGGGTCGCGGGCCCGGCCCTGACCGGCCACGATCCCCGGACGGCGGCACTGGCGGTGCTGGTGGCCGCGGGCACCCGTCCGGCCGGTGCCGACCGCGTCGACACCCGCCTGGCCCTGCGCGCCCTGAACCGCCTCGTCCCCGGCGCCCGCCCGGACCCCGCCTCCCCACCCGCCCTGCTCCACGACGCCGGCGACACCCTCGGCTTCCGCAGCCCCCTGCTGGGCCGGGCCCTGTACGCCGCCGCCTCCCCGGCCCGGCGCCGGGCCGCGCACCACGCGCTCGCCGAGGAGTACGCGGCGGACGGACACCGGCTCACCGCCCTGCTGCACCGCTCCTGGTCGGCGGCGGACGGCGCGGCGGACGCCGGGCTCGCGGCCCGCCTGGCCGCCGAGGCCACGGCGGACGGGGCGAAGGAGCCGCCCGCCCTGCGCTCCCTGGCCTGCGCCCGCGCCGCCGTCCTCGCCGGGCCAGGACCCGAGAGCGCCGGCCGGCAGACCCGTGCCGCCGAACTCGCCCTGGACGCGGGGGACGCGCACCGGGCCCGGCTGCTCGCCGCCGCCGTCCCCGAGCACCTCCTGCCCGTTCGGGACCGGGGGCGCCCCGCCCTCGTACGCGGCCTGGCCACGCTCGTGGACGGGCCGGCCGGGGACGCCCACCACGCCCTGCTGCTCGCCGCCGCCCTCTGCACGCCCGCCGCCCTCGAACGGGCCGAGGCCGCCCGGCTCGCCGCCGCCGACGCCGCCTGGGCCGCCGGTGACCTCGCGGCCTGCCTCACCTCCCTCGGCCCGGACACCCCGGACGGGCCGGAACCGGAGGCGCCGGGCGACCAGCGGGCCGGGATGCGGGCCCTGCTCGAAGGCCGGTTCGGCCCGGCCGCCCGGCGGTTGGGCCGGGTACGGGAGCAGGGCACCACCACGCCGGCGGCGCCCGAGGCGCTGCTGCGCTCCGCCACCGCCGCGCTGCTCCTGGGCGAGGTGGAGGCGGCCCGCCGGACGGGCGCACGGGCCCTGGCCGGAGCCCGGCAGGAGGGCTCGGCCGCGCTGGTGCCCCGCGCCCTGGAGTACCTCGCCTACGCCGAGCTGCGCGCCGGACGCCACGCCGAGGCACGGGCGCACGCCGAGGAGGGGCTGCGCGCCGCCCTGCGGTCCGGGCAGCGCAACACGGCCGCGCACCACCACGCCGTCCTGGCGCTCGCCGCCTCCATCGAGGACGAGCCGCACGTGGTCGAGGAACATGTCGAGGCCGCCTGCGCCACCGCCCGCAGCCACGGCCTGGCCCAGGTGCTCACCCTCGCCCAGTGGGCCGCGGGCCGGGCCGACCTGGGGCGCGGCCGGCCGCTGGAGGCCGCCGACCGGCTCGGCCTGCTGGTCCTGCCGGGCCCCCGGCGCGGCCACTTCGCGGTGTGGCGGCTGGCCGTGCCCTGCTTCGTGGAGGCGGCCGTCCCCGCCGGACGCGCCGCCGAGGCCCGTACGCTGCTGGACGATTTCGCCGGCTGGGCGAGCTTCGGCGCGGACCCCCAGGCCGCCGCCCAACTCGCCCGCTGCCAGGCCCTGCTGGACCCGACCGACGAGGCCGACGCCCTCTACCGGCTGGCCCTGGACCGGCACGCGGCGGCGGGCGGCGGCTTCGAGCACGCCCGCACCACGCTGCTGCACGGCAAATGGCTGCGACGGCGCCGCCGGCCCCGCGAGGCACGCGACAGGCTCGGCGCCGCCGTCGCCGGCTTCGCCCGCTGCGGGGCCGGCGTGTGGGCCCGTCAGGCCCGGGACGAGCTGCGGTCGCTGGTCACGCCGTCGTCCCCGCCGGACCTCACCGCCCTGTCCTCTCTCACCCCGCAGCAGCGCCGCATCGCCCGGTACGTCGCGCGGGGTGCCACCAACCGTGAGACCGCCCTCGCCCTCTCCGTCAGCGTCCGCACCGTCGACTACCACCTGCGCCGGATCTTCGCGGCCCTCGGCGTCCGTTCCCGGCTGGAACTGGCGCGGCTGGTGGACGAGGCGGAGCAGTCGGCCGGAGGGTGAGGGCACCGCCCGGCGCCGGGCCCACACGGTCTTCACACCCCGTGCCCGGCCTCACGCCGGATCGCTATGGCGAAACCAACACAGCCGCCGGTAGCGTCAGTTCCTCAGAGGGAACGTTTGTCTCACGGGGAGTCCATGGTGAACCGCCGCTCTTTGCCCGCAGTCTCACTGGCAGTGGCCGCCGCGCTGGCGCTGTCCGCCTGCGGGGGCGGGGACGGGAAGTCCGGTGAGGACGACAAGATCGCGGGGGCCGACGGCGGCGGCGGTTCGAGCGCCGCGCCGGAGCCCGGTGCGTCGCCCGAGGCCGAGCGCCCCGCGATCAAGCTGCCGACGGACATGAAGAACGTCTTCGAGGGCGGCGGCACGGGTGACCCGGTGGCCGAGGCCGTCCTGCGGGACAGCGAGGGGCGGATCAACTCGCTGGACGAGGCGATCCACACGCGTTCGCTGGAACGCCCCGCCTTCGGCTTCTACAACACGGGCGACGCCGCGCGGGGTGCCGCCGTCTGGGTGCAGGGCTTCTACGACGACAAGATCACCTGGACCGGCACCGTCCGCTACTACGACCGCAAGGTCACCGTCGAGGGCAAGAAGAAGGACAAGGCGACCCTGTCCTACTGCGCGGACGAGTCCAAGGCGTTCAACAAGGACCTCAAGTCCGGGAAGGTCTCGGACGCGGTCGACGGCTCAGGTGACTCCCTGGTCGCCTACACCACGCGGCTGGTGAAGAACGACAAGGGCGTCTGGCAGACCACCGATGTGTATTCGAAGAGGGGGACTTCGCAATGCCAGTGATATCCGTGAGGTCGCGGACCGGCAGGGCCCTGACCGTGCTGACCGCGGCCGCCGCCCTGGCCGTGCTGCCGCAGACCGCGTGGGCGGCCCGCGGCGGCTCCGGCGGCTCGACGGAGGGCACCGCCACGCCCTCCGGCGGCTCCGGCGGGGACAGCATCTACGCCAGCGTCGTGACGTACGACGAGTCGAAGAACGGCTCCGGAGGGAAGGGCGCCGGTCCGGTCGCCCCGGCCGGTGACTGGACGCCGCCCGCCTGCTGGTACGAGCCGAAGTGGTCGCCCGAGGAGTTCGAGGAGGAGTTCCGCAAGAGCTGGGACATCCCGCACTTCAGCGGCGCCGGCGAGGCGTACCGGATGTCCCAGGACCACTACATCAACGGCGAGCCCTACGACGACTTCAACAAGGAGAAGTCCGGCGAGGGCATGTGGTGGGAGGCGGTCCGCGACCCGGCGCGGGAGGAGGCACTCGACCCGGCCGCGTTCGCCTGCGACGAGGCGACCTTCTGGGTCGACAACGGCGAGACGCCCGAGGTGGAGAACGCCATCACCCCGGACATCCTCGCCCAGCTCGCCTACAGCCGGCTCAAGGTGCCCGGTACCAAGGTCGCGCTCGCCCCGGAGGTGGCCACCAAGGTCAACCTGCCGACCTGGGCCTGGCTCGACAAGGCCACCTTCAAGGAGGTCGCCGTCACCGCCTCGCTCGACGCCGGCGGCCTGAACATCCAGGCGACCACCACGGCCAAGCCCGTCTCGCTCAAGCTGGAGCCGGGGACCAAGGACGCCACGACCTTCCCGGCCTCGGGGGAGTGCGCGATCAACGCCGACGGGTCGATCGGCGAGCCGTACGCCAAGGGCAAGGCGGACGAGGAGCCCAGCTGCGGGCTGACCTACCTGCGGTCGTCGGGCGGCAAGACCTTCCCGCTCCAGGCCACCGTGACCTGGGAGATCGCCTGGACCGGCAGCGGCGGCACCGGCGGCGACCTGCCCGACGGCACCTTCGGCGCCGAGCAGGCGGTCACGGTCGAGGAGATCCAGTCGGTCAACCGGTGACCACCACACCGGACGGGGCCGCGCCCGCGGGGGAGACCTCCCGGGCGCGGCCCCGCCGTGCTTCGTATGCGATCCCGGTGGCCGGTCCTGGCCCCTCGCGGCCCCCGGCGGCCCCGCGCCCCTTCGCGCGTAACCCCACGGAAACCCCGCTCCGCCACCCCGTGCCACCGTTCCGACGCCCTGCGTCAACCCGCCGTCCGCCCGCGCGACGTGGCCGGTTCGCGTCGAATCGATAACGGCTGCGGAAGGGGGCTTTCCCCGACATCTACGCGCGTTACGATGCGGCGAAACCAGCGCCGGAAGCCGGCGCTCTCGGGTCAGTGGAAGGAAACCCTCGTGCGCCGGGTAACCAGGATTCTCACCGCGGGCATAGCAACCGCGTCTCTCGCGTTCACCGCCACCGCGTGTGGCGAGTCCTCCACCGAGGCGTCCTCGGGCGAGAACAAGGGCATCGGCCTCTCCTACGACGAAGGCGGCCGTGGCGACCACTCGTTCAACGACTCCGCCGCCAAGGGCTACGACAAGGCCAAGAAGGAGCTGAAGCTCGGCGGCAAGGAGATCACCGCGAAGACCGGTGAGACCGAGGCCGACCGCTACCAGCACCTCGCCGACCTCGCCGACGCCGGCTACAACCCCGTCATCGCGGTCGGTTTCGCCTACGCGCCCTCGGTGACCAAGGCGGCCAAGAAGTACAAGGACGTCGACTTCGCCATCGTCGACGCCGTGGTCGACCTGCCCAACGTCACCAGCCTGGTCTTCAACGAGCACGAGGCGTCCTACCTGGCCGGCGTGGCCGCCGCCCTCAAGTCGAAGTCCGACCACATCGGCTTCATCGGCGGCACCGACTCCGTCCTCATCAAGAAGTTCGCGGGCGGCTTCGAGCAGGGCATCAAGGACACCAACCCCAAGGCCAAGCTGGACGTCCAGTGGGTCAAGGAGGGCAACGACACGGCCGGCTTCGGCCAGCCCGACCGCGGCAAGGAGATCGCCTCGGGCATGCTCGCCCGCGACATCGACGTGATCTACTCCGCCGCCGGTGCCTCCGGTTCGGGTGCCATCGAGGCCACCGCGAAGAAGAAGGGCGCCTGGTCGATCGGTGTCGACGGCGACCAGTACAACTCCGAGCCGCTGGCCCCGTACAAGAACTCGATCCTGACCTCGGCGGTCAAGAACGTCGACGTCGCCGTCTACAACTTCGTCAAGTCCATCGAGGACGGCAAGAAGCTCACCGGTGTCCAGTCGTTCACCCTGGAGCAGGGCGGCGTGAGCCTCTCCTACTCCGGCGGCTTCATCGACGACATCAAGCCGAAGATCGAAGAGGCCCAGAAGAAGATCTCGGACGGCGACATCAAGGTCACCGACACCTACAAGGGCTGAGCCCGCAAGGGCCCGCCCCGCGGACCGATCGCCGCCCGCGGGACCACCCCGCGGCGGCCGTCGCGCCGCCCGCCCCACCGGCCCCGCCGGCTGGGCGGCGCGACGTCCACCCCCTTCCAGCCGACCTCCGTACAGCCCCCACTCCCTTCAGACCGGGCGCGGCAGCCGGACCAGCCCCGGGCCCTTCACCGGACCCGGGCACGGTCACACCCTCGGCGGCCGGACCCAGGGGTCGGCCCCCAACCGGCCCGCAGCGGCCCGGACCCGGGGCGCGCCCCACGGCAGCCCCGGGTCCGTTCCGTGTGAGGCCGCGTACTCCACGCCCTCGTACGCCCCCGGGCGCACACCACCCCCGCACGCCCCTTGCGCACCGCCCCCCGGTGCGCGGAGTGTTCGTACGGCCCGTCAGCCGTACCCAGCCACCACCCTCCAGTCAGCCAGGAGCGCGTCATCAAAGCCGCCAGCGCCCCCCAGGGCGAGCCTCCCACCGGTGAGTCCGGCTCCGGCTCCGCCGGTGCCGACATCGCCGTCGAGCTCCGCGGAATCACCAAGCGGTTCCCCGGAGTCGTCGCCAACCACGACATCGACATCACCGTCCGCCGCGGCACGGTGCACGCCCTCGTCGGCGAGAACGGCGCGGGCAAGTCGACCCTGATGAAGATCCTCTACGGGATGCAGCGTCCCGACGAGGGCACCATCACGCTCGACGGCACCCGGGCCGACCTGCACTCGCCCGGCGACGCCATCGCCCGCGGCGTCGGCATGGTCCACCAGCACTTCATGCTGGCCGACAACTTCACCGTGCTGGAGAACATCGTTCTCGGCGCCGAGAAGCTGCACGGCATCGGCGGCAGGGCGCGGCGGAAGATCCAGGAGATCTCCGACGCGTACGGACTGGGGGTGCGGCCCGACGTCCTCGTGGAGGACCTCGGCGTCGCCGACCGGCAGCGGGTGGAGATCCTCAAGGTCCTCTACCGGGGCGCGCGCACGCTGATCCTCGACGAGCCCACCGCCGTGCTGGTGCCGCAGGAGGTGGACGCCCTCTTCGACAACCTGCGCGAGCTGAAGGCCGAGGGGCTCACCGTCCTGTTCATCTCGCACAAGCTGGGCGAGGTGCTCTCGGTCGCCGACGCCATCACCGTCATCCGGCGCGGCACCACCGTCGCCTCGGTGGACCCGGCCGAGACCACCGCCCGGCACCTCGCCGAGCTGATGGTCGGCTCGGCCCTGCCCACCCCGGAGACCCGCGAGTCGACCGTCACCGACAAGCCGATGCTGGCCGTGGAGGGGCTCACCGTCCACGACCCGCAGACCGGCCGGCCCGTCTGCGACGACGTCACCTTCACCATCCACGCCGGTGAGGTCATGGGCATCGCCGGCGTCGAGGGCAACGGCCAGGCCGAACTGGTCGAGGCCGTCATGGGCATGCGCGAGGCGGCCGGGGGCGCCCTGCGCCTGGACGGCCAGGACATCTCGCGCACCCCGACCCGGCAGCGCCGCGAGGGCGGCATCGGCTACATCCCCGAGGACCGCCACCGCCACGGCCTGCTCCTGGACGCCCCGCTCTGGGAGAACCGCATCCTCGGCCACGTCACCGAGGCCCCCAACTCCAAGGGCGCCTTCCTCGACCCGGGCGCGGCCCGCCGCGACACCGAGCGGATCGTCACCGAGTACGACGTGCGCACGCCCGGCATCGACGTGCCCGCCTCCTCGCTCTCCGGCGGCAACCAGCAGAAGCTGATCGTCGGCCGCGAGATGAGCCACCACCCCAAGCTGCTCATCGCCGCCCACCCGACGCGCGGCGTCGACGTCGGCGCGCAGGCGCAGATCTGGGACCAGATCCGCGAGGCCCGCCGCGAGGGGCTGGCGGTCCTGCTGATCTCCGCCGACCTCGACGAGCTGATCGGCCTCTCCGACTCGCTGCGGGTCATGTACCGGGGCCGCCTGGTCGCCGACGCCGACCCGGCCGCGATCACCCCCGAGGAGCTGGGCTCGGCCATGACCGGCGCCGCCACCGGCCACCTGGAGCACCCGGACGGGCCGCCGCCCGTGCCCGGCGCCCGTACCCCGCAGGACGAGCCGCGCGAGGCCGTCGCCGGCTCGCAGAACGACGACCACCCCCGCGAGGACGGTGACACCCGATGAAGCGCTTCTCCGTGGAGCGTGTGCTGCTCACGCTGCTCGCGCCCGTCCTCGCGCTGGCCGCCGCCTTCGTCATCACCTCGGTGGTGCTGGTCGCGACCGGCAAGGACCCGTTCACCGCCTTCTGGGTGATGTTCGACTACGGCACCAAGTCCGACAGCCAGGTCTTCATCCTCAACAAGGCGACCACGTACTACCTCGCCGGACTCGCCGTCGCCATCGGCTTCCGGATGAACCTCTTCAACATCGGCGTGGACGGCCAGTACCGCCTGGCCGCGTTCTTCGCCGCCGCCGTCGGCGGCGCGCTGGAACTGCCCGTCCTGGTGCACATCCCGCTGATCATCCTGGTGGCGATGCTGGTCGGCGCCATGTGGGCCTCGATCGCCGCGCTGCTCAAGGTCTACCGGGGCGTCAGCGAGGTGATCTCCACGATCATGCTCAACTCGCTGGCCACCAGCTTCATCGGCTACCTGCTGGTCGAGGACCGGCTCGCCGTGCTGCACAAGGACACCAACAGCGTCTCCACCCAGCCGCTCCCCGAGTCCGGGCAGTTCTTCTCCTTCGACATGGGCGCCGACGGAGAGATCTGGGGCTTCATCGTCGTCTCGGTCCTCGCCGGCATCGGCTTCTGGTTCCTGCTGGGCCGCACCCGGTTCGGCTTCGACCTGCGCGCCGTCGGCCGCTCCGAGGAGGCCGCCAAGGCCAGCGGTGTCGGCGTCAAGCGCATGGTGATCACCAGCATGGCGCTCTCCGGCGCCGTCGCCGGCCTCACCGGCCTGCCGCTGCTGCTCAACGACAGCCACCAGTTCACCAGCAACTTCCCCACCGGCATCGGCTTCACCGGCATCGCCATCGCGCTGCTCGGCCGGAACAACCCGGTCGGCATCGCCTTCGCCGCCCTGCTCTGGGGCTTCCTCGAACGCGGCGGCAACCGCCTGGAGTTCCACGGCTACGACAAGGAGATCGTCGGCGTCATGCAGGGCGTCATCGTCCTCTGCGTGGTCATCGCCTACGAACTGGTCCGCCGCTACTCCCTCAAGTCCCAGCAGCGCATGGTCGGCGCCGAGCTCGCCGCCGCCGGCCAGGGCGGTCCCGGTGGCCCGGGCCCCGACTCCGGCACCGGCGGCGAGGGCCCCGGTGACGGCGGCGACGGCCCGGACGACCGAGGCCCCGACGCCGGACCGAACACCCCGGACAGCACTGAGAAGAAGGAGGTGCCGGCATGAGCGCCACGGTCACCGCTGAGAAGGCCACCCCGCCCGCGCCCACCCGCTCGCGGCGGATGAGCCTGCCGCGCGTCCTGCTGCTCCTCTCCGGGGCGCTGCTTGCCCTGTGCGCCGTACGCGTCATCACCGGCGCCGACAACATCACCGGCTCCAGCCAGATCGCCGCCGCCCTCTCGCTGGCCGTGCCGATCGGCCTCGCCGGTCTCGGCGGTCTGTGGGCCGAGCGCGCGGGCGTGGTCAACATCGGCCTCGAAGGCATGATGATCCTCGGCACCTTCTTCGGTGCCTGGGCCGGCTACCAGTGGGGCCCGTGGACCGGCGTCCTCGTCGGCGTCCTCGCCGGCGCCCTCGGCGGCCTGGTGCACGCCGTGGCCACCGTCTCCTTCGGCGTCGACCACATCATCTCCGGTGTGGCCATCAACATCCTGGCCCTCGGTGCCACCTCCTACCTCGCCAAGCGCTGGTTCGAGCCGCTGGCCCACCTCGGCGCCAGCCCCAAGCAGTCCCCGGCCGTGGACGACCTCCCGTCGTTCACCGTGCCCGGCCTCTCCGACGGGCTGAAGTCGCTGGAGAGCCACCACTGGTTCCTCGTCTCCGACATCGCCGGCATCCTCGGCGGCCTGGTCACCAACGTCTCGGCGCTCACCGCGCTGACCGTGCTCCTGGTCGTCGGCTCGTACTTCGTCCTGTGGCGCACGCCGTTCGGCCTCAGGCTCCGCTCCTGCGGCGAGAACCCGCTGGCCGCCGAGTCCCTCGGCGTCAACGTCTACCTGTACAAGTACGCGGCCGTCGCCACCTCCGGCGCGCTCGCCGGACTCGGCGGCGTCTTCCTCGCCATGGTCCGCTCGCACATCTACAACGAGGGCCAGACCGGCGGCCGCGGCTACATCGGCCTCGCCGCGATGATCTTCGGCAACTGGCGTCCCGGCGGCCTCGCCGCGGGCGCGGGCCTCTTCGGCTACTCCGACGCGCTCCAGCTCCGCAACGGCGGCACCACCGTGCACGCCCTGCTGCTGCTGATCGCGGTGGTGCTGGTCCTGCTGGCGGTATGGAAGATCTACCGCAAGAGCTACCTGACGGGCGCGGTGTCGGCCGGCTTCGCCGTCCTCGTGCTGGTCTGGTACTTCATGACGGACACCGTGCCCAACGAGATGGTCGGCGCCACCCCGTACGTCGTCACCCTGCTGGTGATGGCCCTGGCGGCGCAGAAACTACGCATGCCGAAGTACAACAACAAGCCGTACCGGAAGGGCCAGGCCGGATGACGGCCCCCGGCCCCGCCGCCACCGAGCCGCCCGGCGGCTGGGGCCCCCTGCTGGAGGCCGCCCGGGACGCCATGTCCCGGGCGTACGCCCCCTACTCGGGGTACCCGGTCGGCGCCGCCGCCCGTACCGACGACGGCCGGATCGTCACCGGGTGCAACGTCGAGAACGCCAGCTACGGCATCGGCCTCTGCGCCGAGTGCGGCCTGGTCTCGCAGCTGCACGCCACCGGCGGCGGCCGCCTCACGCACTTCGCGTGCGTGGACGGCGCCGGCGCGGCCCTCGTCCCCTGCGGCCGCTGCCGCCAGCTCCTCTACGAGGCCGGCGGCCCGGAGCTGCTGCTGCGCACCCCCGAGGGCGTCCGCACCCTCGACGCGATGCTGCCGCAGGCGTTCGGCGCCGGCCACCTCACGGCGCAGGACGCGGCCGGCGAGGCGTAGGCACGACCCCGGGGCGGGGCGCCAGGACCGGCGCCCCGCCCCGCCCGTTTTTCCGCTCCGAGGCGGCGCGGCCCGCACGCCCGCCTCCCCGAAGAAAGGCCGGACCGATGGACGTCATCTCGGTCATCCGCGCCAAGCGCGACCGCATCCCCCTCACCGACGCCCAGATCGACTGGACCGTCGACGCCTACACGCGTGGCGCCGTCGCCGACGAGCAGATGTCCGCGCTGGCCATGGCGATCCTGCTGAACGGCATGGACCGCCGCGAGATCGCCCGCTGGACCGCCGCCATGATCGCCTCCGGCGAGCGCCTCGACTTCTCCTCGCTGGCCCGCCCCACCGCCGACAAGCACTCCACCGGCGGCGTCGGCGACAAGATCACCCTGCCGCTCGCCCCGCTCGTCGCGGCCTGCGGCGCCGCCGTGCCGCAGCTCAGCGGGCGCGGCCTCGGCCACACCGGCGGCACCCTCGACAAGCTGGAGTCCATCCCCGGCTGGCGCGCCTCGCTCAGCAACGCCGAACTCCTCGACGTCCTCGCCTCCACCGGCGCCGTCATCTGCGCCGCCGGCGACGGCCTGGCCCCCGCCGACAAGAAGCTGTACGCGCTGCGCGACGTCACCGGCACCGTCGAGGCCATCCCGCTGATCGCCTCCTCGATCATGTCGAAGAAGATCGCCGAGGGCACCGGCTCCCTCGTCCTGGACGTCAAGTGCGGCACCGGCGCCTTCATGAAGACCGTCGAGGACGCCCGCGAACTGGCCGAGACCATGGTCTCCCTCGGCACCGACCACGGCGTGAAGACGGTCGCCCTGCTCACCGGCATGTCGACGCCGCTCGGCCTGACCGCGGGCAACGCCCTGGAGGTCCGCGAATCGGTCGAGGTGCTGGCCGGCGGCGGCCCCGCCGACGTGGTCGAACTGACCCTCGCCCTCGCCCGGGACATGCTGGAGGCGGCCGGCATCCACGACGCCGACCCGGCGAAGAAGCTCGCCGACGGCTCCGCCATGGACGTCTGGCGCCGCATGATCTCCGCCCAGGGCGGCGACCCGGACGCCCCGCTCCCCACCGCCCGCCACACCCACACCGTCACCGCCCCCGCCACCGGCGTCCTCTCCCGCCTCGACGCCTACGACGTCGGCGTCGCCGCCTGGCGGCTCGGCGCGGGCCGCGCCCGCAAGGAGGACCCGGTGCAGGCCGCCGCCGGCATCGAGTTGCACGCCAAGCCGGGCGACACGGTCACCGAGGGCGCGCCCCTGCTGACCCTGCACACCGACACCGACGAGCGGTTCGCGGGCGCCCTCGACGCGCTCGGCTCCGCCTGGGACATCGCCGCGCCGGGCACCACCGTCGACACCCCGCCGATCGTCCTGGACCGCATCGCCTGACCCCCGCGCACCCTCAAGGCCGGGCCGCACCGATGACTTTCGGGCGGCCCGGCCGTCTGCCCGGGTGTGGATGCCGACGTCACCGACCCCGCCGTACTGAGGCTGGCCAGCCCCGTCTCCCCCTCGGACGGGCCCCGCCTCTGCGCCGAACTGACCCGCCTCGCCGCCGCCGGGGCCACCGAGATCGTCTGCGACGTCTCCGCCCTCCACACCCCGCGACTCTCCGCCGTGGAAGCCCTGTCCCGCCTCCGCCTCACCGCCCACCGCACCGGCTGCCACCTCCGCCTGCACCACCCGACCCCGCAACTCCGCGCCCTGCTGGAACTGACGGGGCTGGCGGAGCCGCTGGGGCTGGGGGAGGCGCCCTGAGGGGACGCGCGCCCTGGTCGGCCAGTTACTCGCCACCAGTCTCTTTCGAATGGTCTATTTAGACTGCTAGAGTGCGCGCATGCCACGCCGCGCTCTCGACAACCCGATCGTCCCCGCCGTGCTCGGGCTCCTCCTGGAACAGCCCTCGCACCCGCACAAGCTCCTCGCGGACCTGCGGGCCCGCAGCGAGAGCCACGCCTCCGCCGCCACCCGGGGCACGCTCTACAACACCGTCGCCGCCCTCGCCGAGGCCGGCTGGATCGCCTCCCAGGGCCAGGAACGTACGGGCAACCGCCCCGAGCGCACCGTCTACGCCCTCACCGAGGCCGGCCACGCCGAGCTGGTACGGCGGCTCGACGCCCAGATCCGCGACCCCGAGCGCGAGTTCAGCCGCTTCCTCGGCGCCGTCGCCCACCTCGGCGCCCTGGGTCCCGACGGCGCCGTGGACGCCCTCACCGAGCGGGAGCGGCGCCTGCGTGCCCGCACCGCCGAGGATGAACGCCGCCTGGCCGAGGCCCTGTCGGCGGGCGTCCCCCGCCTCCACGTCATCGAGGCCGAGTACGCCCTGCGCCTGGCCCACGCCGAACTGGCCTGGATCGGCACGGTGGCCGAGGAGATCCGCACCGGCACCCTGCCCTGGCCCACCCCCGCCCCGCAGACCGACGCACGCTGACGGAAGGACCCCGTGACCCGCACCCCGAGCACGAGCGCACCCCTGCTCTTCGGCATCTACCCCGGCGGCGCCACCGGCGACGACGCGGGCGGCCTCGCCGTCGGCCCGCCCGACGACCCGGCCCAGGTGTCCACCGCCCTCGACCTCCTCCAGGGTTCCCCGGACCGCCCGTTCCTGGTCCGCGCGTACACCCACTTCGACGACACCACCCGGCCCGGCGGACCCCACCCGACCGCCACCCCGGCCGGCGCGGAGCGGTACGCCACCGGCGCCCGGCGCCTGGACCTGGTCGCGCAGTACCGGTCGGCCGCCGGGGACGTCGACGGCTACTGCGCGTTCCTCGGCGAACTGGTGGAGCAGTACGGCCCGGTGACCCGGACGCTCCAGGTCACGGAGGAGCCCGACGTCACCACCAACCCGGTGCTGGACGGCTACCACCCGCGCGTGCGGGAGGCGCTCGTACGGGGCGTCCCGGCCGCCGCCGCCCGGGCCCGCGCGCTCGGCCACACCCACCTGCGGATCGGCTTCAACACCACCCCGCTGTTCGGCCCCGCCACCGCCTTCGTCGCCGAACTGACCGCCCTGGGCGGCAGGGAGTTCACCGACGCCCTGGACTACGTGGGCCTGGACTTCTTCCCGGACGTCTTCCGGCCGGTCGCCGCCGACGGCCTCGCCCCCGCCGTGGCGGGCCTGCTGCGCCACCACCGGGAGGCGGTGCTGGCGCCGGCTGGTCTGGGGCACCTGCCCCTGCACATCACCGAGCACGGCTGGCCCACCGGCCCGGAGCGTCACCCGGAGCGCCAGGCCGAGGTGGTGGAGACCGTGGTGACGGCCGTCGCCGAGCTGGCCGGGCCGCTGCGGCTGAGCGGCTACACCCACTTCGCCCTGCGCGACGCCGACACCACCCGGCCCGGCCTCTTCCACCGCTTCGGGCTCACCACCGACGACTACGCCCCGAAGCCCGCCTTCGACGCCCTGCGGGCCCTCGTCGCCCGCCACGGCGGCTGACCGGCCGTCGGTCCCTGCCCGCCACCCTCCCCGTTGGATGAAGCCCCTTCGGGGTGATAAGTCCTGCCCGGGGTAATGAAATCGATAGGTTTTCGGTCATTTCCTGTCCGGATACCCGCTTACCGTTGGGGAGCGTGTTCGCTCCCTGACAACGAAAGAACGACACCTCATGCAAGGAACGGTTGACGGGTTCAGCTACGGCCTGGTCACCCCGGTCGCGGCCTTCCTGATGGCGGCCCTCGGCGGCGCCCTCGGACTGCGCTGCACGGTCCGGTCGCTGCACGGCGGGCAGACCTTCAAGGCCGGGTGGCTGGCACTGGGGGCCGCCGCCATCGGCTGCGGCATCTGGACCATGCACTTCGTCGGCATGATGGGCTTCTCCGTCGCCGAGTCCGCCATCAGCTACGACGTGCCGTTCACCCTGGTCAGCCTCGGCGTGGCCATCGTCGTCGTCGGCATCGGCGTCTTCATCGTGGGCTACCGGGGCACGGGCCCGGTCACCCTCGCCACCGCCGGCCTCGTCACGGGGCTGGGCGTCGCGGCGATGCACTACATCGGCATGGAGAGCATGAGCCTGCGCGGGGAGTTCGCCTACGCCCCGGTCCTCGTCGTGCTCTCCGTGCTGATCGCCGTCGTCGCCGCGACCGCCGCGCTCTGGGCCGCCATGACGGTCCGGGGTTTCCTGCCGAGCCTCGGTGCCAGCGCCATCATGGGCGTCGCCGTCACCGGTATGCACTACACCGGCATGTCCGCGATGACCGTCCACCTCGACGGCCACGCCAGCCGCACGGTGCAGGGCGGGTCCATGACCACGGTGCTGCTCCCGATGCTCTTCGGCCCGCTGGTCCTCCTGCTGGTCGCGGGCGTCATCGTGATGTTCGACCCGCTGCTGATCTCGGGCGAGGACACCTGGAACGGCGCCCGCCGGCCGCGCCCCCGCCGCCGCCCGCAGGGCCGGCACACGTCATCCGCGCCCGCCCCCGTGGCGGCCCCGCGGACCCCGGCCGCCGAGCCCGCGAGCCGCTACCCCGACTCGTACGGCCCCCGCTGACCGGGGCGTAACCACGGTCGTCAGGCCCCGGCGGCCCGTTCCGCCTCGATGATCTTGCGGGCCCGCTCGACCGGTGAGGGCAGGTCGGGGGCCTCGTCCCCGCCGGCCGGCCGTCCCTCGGCGTCCAGCGCCGGGGCGAGGCCGAAGAGCGGGAACCACTTCGGGGTGTCGAGGAAGCAGTGCAGCCCCGTGATCCGGCCGCCGGAGAGGTCCAGGACCTGCACCGCCCAGGGCACGAAGCCGGGCTCGCCGTCCTCCCGGGGCTTGTAGTGGGCGAAGGCGGGGGCGCCGTTGGCCACCGTCGGGATCAGCCGGGAGCCGGCGCAGGCGGCGCCGATGGTGGTCATGAAGCCGGTGATGTCGTCGGTGCCGGCCAGCCACAGGTCGAACGGCGGCATCGTCATCACCGCGTCCTCGTGGAGGAGGGCGGTGAGCGCCGTCATGTCGTACCCCTCGAAGGCCGCCACGTACCGGTCGAGGAGTTTCTGCTGCTCGGCGTCGAGCGGGTCGGCGGTGTCGGCCGCCTCCTCGGCGCCGACGTGCTCGGCGAGGGTGGCGCGGGCCCGCTGCAGGGCGCTGTTGACGGAGGCGGTGGTGGTCTCCAGCAACTCGGCGACCTCGGCGGCCTTCCACGCCAGGACCTCACGGAGGATCAGCACGGCGCGCTGCTTGGGCGGCAGGTGCTGCAGGGCGGCCATGAAGGCGAGCCGCACCGACTCGCGCGCCACCGCCGTCTGGGCCGGGTCGGAGTGGGAGGGCAGTACGCGGGCGTCGGGCACCGGTTCCAGCCAGGTGTTGTCGGGACGGGGACTCAGCGCCGCCTGGGCCAGCGGCGTGGCCGGGGTCAGGTCGACCGGGCGGGCGCGGCGGTTGCCCGCGTTGAGCGAGTCCATGCAGACGTTGGTGGCGATGCGGTACAGCCAGGAGCGGAGCGAGGAGCGCCCCTCGAACCGGTCGTACGCCCGCCAGGCGCGGACGAAGGTGTCCTGCACCGCGTCCTCCGCCTCGAAGGCGGAGCCGAGCACGCGGTAGCAGTAGCCGGTCAGCTCCGTGCGGTGGCTCTCCAGCAGGACGTCCAGCTCGACCGCCGCCCCGACACCCTCGTCGGTCCCCGTCGCCTGCGTCGTCGCCGGCACCTGTGCCATACGCCCCACTCACCCGTCGTCGCCCGGAAAAGCTCCCGTACCCGGAAGCTACCGCAGGGCGCCGACAATCGCGCCCGGAGTACGAAACTGCCCCAACCGGCCCTGTTCACAGGGCAGTCGGGGCAGTAGAGGAGCGGCGTGAGCCGGTTCAGCAGCCGGCCGGAACCTGCCGGTGCCGCTCGGCGCGGGCCGCGTACGTCCCCAGCAGGGTCAGCCCCGCCACCGCCAGCACGGCCAGCGCGCCGATCAGCGTGGTGCCGGTCCAGCCGGCCGCGTGGAAGGCCATGGCGCCGAGGACACCACCGAGGCTGGAGCCGATGTAGTACGCCGACTGGTACAGGGCGGACGCCTGTGCGCGGCCCTCGGTCGCGGTGGCCGAGACCGAGGAGGAGGCGACCGCGTGGCCGGCGAAGAACCCGGCGGTGATCAGCACCAGCCCGGCCACGATCAGCACCAGCGAGTCGGCCAGCGAGACCGCGAGCCCGGCGGCGGTGGTCCCCGCCGACAGGTAGAGCGTGCCGCGCCGCCCGAGCCGCGCCACCAGCCGCCCGGCCCGCGCCGAGGCGACCGTACCGACCAGGTAGACGACGAAGATCGAGCCGACGACGCCCTGCGGCAGCGAGAAGGGCTCGGCGCTCAGGCGGTAGCCGATCACCGTGTAGACGGCGCCGAAGACCGTCATGAACATCCCGCCGATGGCGTACAGCCGCAGCAGCAGCGGGTTGCGCAGGTGCCCGGCGACGGTGGCCGCCACCGAGCGGGGGTGCAACGTCGCCGGGGTGAAGTGGCGCGGCGCCGGCAGCAGCGCGCGGAAGAGGAGGCCGCAGGCGACCGAGACCAGACCGATCACGGCGAGCGCCGGACGCCACCCCCACTCCTGCGCGACCCAGCCGGTGACGATCCGGCCGCTCATCCCGCCGATGCTGTTGCCCGCCACGAACATGCCGATCGCGCCGACCAGCGCCCGCGGCCGCACCTCCTCACCGAGGTACGCCATCGCCGAGGCGGGCACGCCCGCCAGCGCCGCACCCTGCACGGCGCGGAGCGCCACCAGGGCGCCGAGGTTCGGGGCGAACGGCACCAGCACCGCCACCACCAGGGCGACCGCCAGCGAGACGGTCATCAGCCGGGCCCGCCCGAACCGCTCGGAGAGGGCGCTCAGCGGCAGCACGCACAGGGCGAGTCCGCCGGTGGCCGCCGAGACCGTCCAGCTGGCCGCGCTCGCACTCGCGCCGAGGTCGGCGGAGATCAGCGGCAGCAGGGCCTGGGTGGAGTAGAGGAGGGCGAAGGTGGCGAGGCCCGCGGCGAAGAGGGCGAGGCTCATCCGGCGGTAGCCGGGGCCACCGGGCACCATCCGCGTGTCGGCGGGGGCTGCCGGGGGAGTGGCCGCGGCGGCGGGCGCCGGGGCGGTCACCGGGGAGGAGGACTTCGGGGAGGTCGGGGACACAGACGGAACACGGGCGTCCACGAGAGTCGCGGACGCCCCGGTACTGGCGGGAGGCATGGGTCGAACGTAGAACGCGCGCATTCATCCGTCCAATGCATGGATCGGCGACAATCGATCCCATGACGCATCAGCACAGCTCACAGCGGCGGCTGTCGCAGAACAGTAACGCGCAAGACATTCCGGTGACCGCCGCCACAGGTGCCACCGGGACCGGGGCCACCCCCGCCACCGCCCTCGAACCGGGCTCCTGGCCGGCCCTGCTAGCCCCCCGCCTCGCCCACTTCGCCGCCGTCGCCCGCACCGAGCACGTCACCCGCGCCGCCGAGGAACTCGGCATGCCGCAGTCGACCCTCTCCCGCTCCCTCGCCCGGCTGGAGGGAGAACTCGGCGTCGACCTCTTCGCCCGGCACGGCCGCACCCTCACCCTCACCCCGGCGGGCCGCGCCTTCTCGGCCTCCGTCGAACGCGCCCTCGGCGAGGTCGAGAAGGCCGCCGAGACGGTCCGCGCCGACGCCGACCTCACCTCCGGCAAGGTCGCCTTCGGCTTCCTGCACACCATGGGCTCGGAGACCGTCCCCGCCCTGATCCGCGCCTTCCGCGCCGACCACCCGCACGTCCGCTTCACCCTGGTCCAGAACTACGGCGAGTGGATGATCGAGGCCCTGCGCGCCGGCCGCCTCGACCTCTGCCTCACCTCACCCGTCCCGGACGCCCCCGACCTGGTCGCCCGCCGCCTCGACGAACAGCGGCTGCGCCTCGTCGTCCCCGACGACCACCGCCTCGCCTCCCGCCGCCGCATCCGCCTCGCCGAAGCGGCCGACGAAGCCTTCGTCACCCTCGAACCCGGCTACGGCCTGCGCCGCATCACCGACGCCCTCTGCGCCGAGGCCGGTTTCCGCCCCCGCGTCGCCTTCGAGGGCGAGGAGGCCGAGACCCTGCGCGGCCTCGTCGCCGCCGGCCTCGGCGTCGCCCTCCTCCCGCCCCCCGCCGTCCCCCGCCCCGGCGTCGTCGAACTCACCGTCACCGCCCCCCGCGCGGTCCGCGAGATCGGGGTGGCCTGGATGTCCGGCCACCCCGACACGCCACCGGTGGCGGCGTTCAAGCGGTTCCTGCTGTCCCGGCGGGGCCATCTGCTGCCGGGCTGACGGGGGCACCCCGCCGCACTCCGGTGACCCGGGAGGACGGCAGCCGCCCGGCTCGCGAGACGCCGTGCAGGGCGTCCCCGTCGACCGTCACGTCGAAGGCCAGGTTGAGCCGCAGCGGCCGGGTGACGGCCTGCTTCCAGGTGACCCGGTCCCCGTCGGCGACGACCTCGCTCAGCGCCACCTCCTGGCCCGCCCCCTCGGCGGTGCCGGTCAGGACGCCGTCCACCCGGTGCAGCGTGACCACCGCCTTGATCCGGCCGACGGGGGTGGCGATGGACAGGTCCCACGTGCCTTCCACGGACATGCTGATGTACCTCTGTTCTCTGGTGTGTCGGGTGTGCCTGTCGGGTGTGTCAGAAGGCAGCCGGGACCGGGCCCGCCGGCCGCCAGACGGTGCCGCGCCGCTCGTACGCGAAGAGTTCCTCGACGGCGTGGGCGACGCGGGGCCCGGCCTCGCGCTCCAGCAGGTACAGGGCGAGATCGAGTCCGCTGGTGACCCCGGCGCCCGTGACCAGGTCGCCGTCGTCGACGACCCGGGCGCGGACCGCGTGCACCCCGGTGGCGTCGAGCAGGTCCAGGCCGAGGTGGTGCGTGGTCGCGTGCCGTCCCTCCAGCAGGCCCGCCATGGCCGGGATCAGGGAGCCGCCGCAGACCCCCGCCACCACCACCGCCGGATCGCCGACCGCCGCCGCCAGCAGCCCCGGCAGGGAGGTCCCCAGCGTCGCGGCCAGCAGTACGGGGATGGAGCCGGGCTCGGGCTCGCCGTCCTCCCCGGGCGTCTCCCCGAGCGGCCCGGCCGCGCCCGGCAGCAGCACGACGCCCGGCCGGGCCGGGTCCAGGCCGCCCGTGGCGCGCAGGGCCAGCCCGCCGGTCCCGCTCACCACCTCGCGCGGCCCCTCAGCCGACACCAGCTCCACGCTCACCGCGCCGCCGGTGGCGGTACCGCCCGCGTGCAGCACCTCGAACGGGGCGACCACGTCGAGCGGATCGAAGCCGTCGAAGAGAACGATCTGTACGTGTACGGGGTTCCGCACGGGGTCCACCTCCAGGAACGCGCCGAGGCCGGTCCGTCCGCCACGGTCACCTCCGACGCTAGAAGCTCCACCCGTGTCCGCCCAGTGGCAGAAACGTCACCTTCCGACGGGAAAGTGCCAACGAGTGAAAGCAAAGCGACCGAGCGCGCGCCGATGCCGTCCTCGCCCCTGAACAGGGCTCACCCATGGAGTCCGTTTCCCGCGCCTCGGGTACATTCCCGCCATGCACACCGTCGCCGTCCTCGCGCTCGACCAGGTCATCCCCTTCGACCTGTCCACGCCCCTGGAGGCGTTCGGCCGCACCCGCCTGCCCGACGGGCGGCCCGGTTACCAGGTCCGGGTGTGCGCCGGGACGCCCGAGGTCGACGCCGGGTCCTTCACCCTCAAGGCCCCCTGGGGGCTGGACGGACTGGCCGGCGCCGACACCGTGATCGTCCCGGGCACCGCCGACCCCACCGCGCCCCTGCCGCCCGCCGTCCGTGACGCCCTGCGCGCGGCCGCCGCCGACGGCACGCGCATCGCCTCGATCTGCTCCGGCACCTTCCCGCTGGCCGCCACCGGCCTGCTCGACGGGCTGCGCGCCACCACACACTGGGTCGCCGCCGACCTCCTCGCCGAGCTGTACCCGGCGATCGAGGTCGACCCCGCCGTCCTCTACGTGGACAACGGCGCGCTCCTCACCTCGGCCGGCGCCGCCGCCGGGCTCGATCTCTGCCTCCACATGATCCGGCGCGACTACGGTTCCGCGGTCGCCGCCGACGCCGCCCGGCTCTCCGTCGTCCCTCTCGAACGGCAGGGCGGCCAGGCCCAGTTCATCGTGAACGACCGGCCGCCCGCCCCGCGCGGCGCCGCTCTCGAACCCCTCCTGGTCTGGCTCCGCGAGAACCTCGCCCGCGACCTCACCCTCGCCGACATCGCCGCCCACGCCGGAACCAGCACCCGCACCCTGATCCGCCACTTCCGCGAACAGACCGGCACCACCCCGCTCCAGTGGCTCCACCGCGCCCGCATCCGCCAGGCCCAGCACCTCCTGGAAACCACCGGCCACCCCGTCGAGCGCATCGCCACCCAGGTCGGCTTCGCCTCTCCCACCACCTTCCGCGACCGGTTCCGCCGCACGACGGGGGTCAGCCCACAGGCGTACCGGCGGAGCTTCAGCTGAGGGGACGGCACCGCGTCAGGGGGCGCGCCCGCCCCGCGCCTCAGTGCCGCAGCGACCGCCCGAACCCCGAGGCCAGCGGCATCCTGAGGCCCAGTGGCGGCGGGGCCGCGAAGGCGTCGGTGACCGGGCGGGCGAAGTCGGTGCCGAGGAGGGCGCCGAGGACGAAGTCGGTGGCGAGGGAGAGGACCTCGGTGCGGTGCTGGGCCAGGGCGTGGCCGTCCGAGTGGACCTCGAAGCGGCAGATGTCGCGGTTGGACTTCTTGGCGCGTTCGGCGAGGCGGAAGGAGAGTTCGGGGTCGCAGCGCTCGTCGTTGGTGCCGTGCACGATCATCACCTGGCGTCCGGCGAGCTGGCGTACCGGCTCCGGCTCGGCGTCGGTGGACTCCTCGGGGAGCCAGGGGGCGACGGCGAGTACCGAGGTGACCGCGTGGTGCCCGGCGGTGCGCAGGGCGGCCCGGCCGCCCATGCCGCGTCCGGCGAGGCAGACGGGGACGTCGCCGTAGCGGCGGACGGCCTCGTCGGCGGCCCAGGCGGCGTCCTGGGCGAGGTCGGCGCGGTCGCCGTTCCAGCCCCGGCAGCGGTAGCGCACCACGTGGGCGGCGATGCCGTGGGTGCCGCCCTCGGCGGCGAGGCGGCGCGCGAGGGCGCGGGTGCGGCGGTCGGGCAGCGGCGGGGGTCTGCGGTCGGAGTCGGGCAGGCCGGAGGGGAGCAGCAGCACCACCCCGGCGACGGCGGCCGGGGTGGCGGCGATGATGCGTCCGAGCCGGGGGTCCCGTACCGGCGTCGTGTGCTGGGTCACGACAGAACAGTCTCAGAAGCGCGGGCGTACGCCACCTGTACGGCGGGTCACCGTTACATATCGGCGCGCCGCGGCCGGGGCCGTAGCCGCACGGCCCTGACGGTCTACGCGCGTAGGAGGTACAGTGCCGCAATGACGAGCCAGATCGCGGGCCAGATGGCCCCCTCCCCGGACGCCGACCAGATCCGCCGCGCCCCGAAGGTGCTCCTCCACGACCACCTCGACGGTGGCCTGCGCCCCGGCACGATCGCCGAACTCGCCGCCGAACAGGGGTACTCGGCGCTCCCCGACAGCGACCCGGTCAAGCTCGGCGCCTGGTTCAGGGAGGCCGCGGACTCGGGCTCGCTGGAGCGGTACCTGGAGACGTTCTCGCACACCGTCGGCGTCCTGCAGACCCGCGAGGCCCTCTTCCGGGTCGCCGCCGAGGCCGCCGAGGACCTCGCGGCCGACGGCGTCGTCTACGCCGAGATCCGGTACGCCCCCGAGCAGCACCTCGACGGCGACCTCACCCTCGAAGAGGTCGTCGAGGCCGTCAACGAAGGGTTCCGCGAGGGCGAGCGCCGGGCCCTGGCCGCAGGCCACCGCATCCGCGTCGGCGCCCTGCTGACCGCCATGCGGCACGCCGCCCGCTCGCTGGAGATCGCCGAACTGGCCAACCGCTACCGGGACGCGGGCGTCGTCGGCTTCGACATCGCGGGCGCCGAGGCCGGCTTCCCGCCCACCCGCCACCTCGACGCCTTCGAGTACCTGAAGCGGGAGAACAACCACTTCACCATCCACGCCGGCGAGGCGTTCGGCCTGCCCTCGATCTGGCAGGCGCTCCAGTGGTGCGGCGCCGACCGGCTCGGCCACGGCGTGCGGATCATCGACGACATCGAGGTGGCCGACGACGGCTCGGTCAAGCTCGGCCGCCTCGCCTCCTACGTCCGCGACAAGCGCGTCCCGCTGGAGCTCTGCCCGACCTCCAACCTCCAGACCGGCGCCGCCCCCTCCTACACGGAGCACCCCATCGGGCTGCTCCGCAGCCTCGGCTTCCGCGCCACGGTCAACACCGACAACCGCCTCATGAGCGGCACCTCGATGAGCGCGGAGTTCGCGCACCTGGTCGAGGCATTCGGCTACACGCTCGACGACATGCAGTGGTTCACCGTCAATGCGATGAAGTCCGCGTTCATTCCTTTCGATGAACGCCTCGCGATGATCAACGAGGTGATCAAGCCCGGTTACGCCGCGCTCCGCTCGGCCTGGCTCTTCCGGGAGACCGTCCCGACCAGCGGTTCCGTCGGAACCGGCGACTGAGAACGGTTTCCCCGGGCAACGGCTGAACCGTCAATTCCGGGTGCGGACACGGCCCCGGACGGTGTTTGTGGGCCGCCCGGCGGCGTGGCTACGGTCGCCACGGCCGCCGGAGCGGTGGCACTCATCCGCCCCACAAGGACGTGTCCCATGAAGAAGCAGGCGAAGCACGCCAAGCCCTCGAAGTCGTCGCAGTTCGCGGCCAGGTCCCTCGGAGCCGTCGCCCTCGGCGCCGCCTTCGCGGCCGCCGGCGGCGGTGTGGCCTCGGCAGACACCGGCCTGCCCAAGCCCTCCGAGGCCCTGACGACCGTCGACCAGACCCTGCCGCTCGGCGAGGTCGCCCAGTCGACGCTGCCCGCCGGTGCCCCCGAGGCGGTCGGCAGCGGGGTGCGGGCCGTGGGCATGGGCGCCGACGCCCTCGTCGACAAGGCCAGCGACCCGCGCGCCCTCCTCGCCGAGCTGCCCAACATCGACGACCTCGGCGTCGAGGGCCTGGCCACCGACGCGCTGCTCGGCCGCTGAGCCCAGCCGCCTCAGGCGCACCGCACACCGACGGCCGGGTCTCCCGCGGAAGGGAGACCCGGCCGTCGGCGCTGTCCGGGGGCGAGTGGGGGCGCACCCGCGGTGCGGCGTCACCAGGAATGCCGGGCGGCGCTCTTCTCGCTCGGCAGCAGGAACCACAGCGCCAGGTAGAGCAGGAACTGCGGGCCCGGCAGCAGGCAGGAGACGACGAAGATCACGCGCATGGTGCCGGCGGAGGTACCGAAACGCTGGGCGAGCGCCGCGCACACGCCGCCGATCATCCGTCCGTGGGTGGGGCGGACCAGGCTGGAGGCCATGGGAACTCCTTCGCGTACGTCGGGACGGGACCCGGTCGGGCCCCGCGCGGGTTCCGGCCTCCCCGGCCGGACCTCCCGCTCTTCTTCCACGGTACGCAGGACGAATGCGTCCAAGCCTCGCCCTACGGGGCGATACCCACCCTGGAAATCGTCGGGGTCGCACCCTGAGCGCGTCCCTCCTCCCAGCGGCGGAGCACGTCGGGAGAGCCCTGCCCCGGCCGCCGCGCCGGGACCGGCCGCACCCCGCCGTCCCGGGTGCCGGGTGCCGGACGGCGCGGCCGGTCGGGCTCCCGGCGCAGCCGGGCCCGCACGGCGGGGACCACGGCGAGATGGAGCACGGCCACCCCCGCCGTGTTGAGCAGCACCGAGTCGACGTCCACCACCCGGCCGGGCACGCCCGTCTGGAGGAGTTCGATCGCCAGCGAGATGAGCGCGGCCGCCGAAACCGTACGCAGCAGCGAACCGAGCGGGGAGACGTGGAGCCGCCCGTCGGCCAGCGGCAGGAGGATGCCGAGTGGCGCGAGGAGGGCCAGACCGGAGCCGATCCGGGTGGCCGCCTCGACAGGGCCGCGGGCGAGGTCGGCGCGGATGCCGGCCAGCGGATGCAGATTGGTCGCGCTCACCCAGGGAACGTCCAGGGGACGCAGCGTGACCCATCCGACGAGAAGGAGATGGGCGACGAGGAGGAGACCCCCAGTCGCTCGGAAGCCGATCGGGGCGCTCTCGCCGCCCCAGCCTTGACGCTGCACGCAGTCAAGGACGCGGGGTGCGGCTCCGGCGGTTCCCGCCGATCGCGGGGAAGTGGCCGGGCGTCGTAGCGCACCGTGTCCGTACCGGCCGGACGGTCGGCCCCGGGTCAGGGCGCGACGGTCTGGGCCGGCGTCGGCGCGGTGCCGGGCCGGGTGCGTACCTCGTCGGTGCAGGAGTAACGGCGCAACGGCGCGTCGTCCGGTCCGCCGAGGACGACAGAGCCGTCGGAGGCGGCCGCCGGGCTCCCCGAGAAGGTGCAGACGACCTGTGCGAGTGCGAAGACGGAAAGGTTCTCCGGGAGGGTGCCCAGGCGCAGCGCCTCCCGCGGATCGCCCCCGCCGGGGCCCGTCACGGTCAGCCCCTTGCGGACATCCGTGGTGAAACCGGCCCGCTCCTCGTCCTCGGACGGGGTGCGGCTCGCCTCCTCCAGCAGCGCCCGCGCCATCCGGACCGGGTCGCCGGCGTGCCGCTCGCGCAGCGGCAGCACCCGGTCGACGTCGACCAGCCGGCCCCCGCACACCAGCGCGACGGGTGCGGTGAACTCCCCGGCCTCCGGCTCGGCGACCTCGCCGCCCGCCAGCTGGCAGGCGGCCCGCGAGGGCGCCGGGCCGAAGTCGGTCGGCACCTCGGTCGCCCGGATGCCGCAGCCGCTCAGCACGGCCGCCGCCGCCACCGCGAGGAGCGGCCAGGCCGCCCGTACCGTCTTCCTGCCCGTCACCGCCGGTCGCCGCCTTCCCTGCCCGGTGTCGCGGGGTGCGCCCCGCCGTCGTCGCCGGTGTCCTCGTCGCCCTCGGCCTCCACCGCGCCGCCGTCCATCGGCAGCCGTAGCGTGAAGACCGCCCCGCCCTCGGGGGAGTTGGCGGCGCTGATGTCACCGCCGTGGATGTGCGCGTTCTCCACCGCGATGGAGAGGCCGAGCCCGCTGCCGTCCGAGCGCGGCCGGGAGGCACTGGCCTTGTAGAACCGGTCGAAGACGTGCGGCAGCACCTCCTCCGGGATGCCGGGACCGTGGTCCCGTACCCGGATCACCAGCCGGTCCCCGGCCTCCTCGCCGACCGTGGGCGGCTCGACGCGGACCGAGACGCGGACCGGGGAGCCGCCGTGCTTGAGCGCGTTGCCGATGAGGTTGGCGAGGATCACGTCGAGGCGGCGCGGGTCGACGTGGGCCATGATGCCGCGCTCGGCGTCCAGCTCGACCGCGTCCAGCCAGGCCCGCGCGTCGATGCAGGCGGTGATCTGGTCGGCGATGTCCACGGTGTCCAGGACCAGCCGGGCGGTGCCCGCGTCGAAGCGGGTCACCTCCATCAGGTTCTCCACCAGGGTGTTGAGCCGCCGGGTCTCGCCGATGACCAGCCGGACCGCCGGTTCGATCATCGGGTCGACGCTGCCGGTCTCCGCGTCCAGCTCCTCCTCCAGCACCTCGGTGACGGCGGTGATCGCGGTCAGCGGAGTCCGCAGCTCGTGCGACATGTCGGCGACGAACCTGCGGCTCGCCTCCTCCCGGTCGCTCATCGCGTCGACCTGCTTCTCCAAGGCTGCCGCCGTCCGGTTGAAGGTCCGCGACAGCTCGGCCAGTTCGTCGGTGCCCGAGACCCGCAGCCTGGTGTGGAGCTTGCCCTCGCCGAGCCGGCGGGCCGCGATGCCGAGCCGGTGCACCGGCTTCAGCACGGTGGTCGCCGCCGCGTGCGCCAGCAGCGCGGCGCCGATCAGCGCCAGCGTGGTGGCGATCCCCAGCGACCAGGCCAGCGAGTTGAGATCGTCCGCCTCCGCCTGGAGCGACTTCTTCAGATAGCCGGTGGGCCCGCCCCCGGCCACCCGCGCTCCGCCGATCAGGTACGGCGTCCCGTCCTCCACCGTCCGCTGCCAGAACAGGTGGTACGCCGCTGGGTCGCCCGAGGCCCCCTTCTGCTCCTCGCCGACCGCGTCGCGCAGCGCACGGGGCACGTCGGCCACGGTGAAGGTGTCGAGGTCGGAGTTGCCCGCGACCCGGTGCCCCTCCTCGCTCTCCCCGAGCAGGACCACCGCGTAGTGCTGGCTGGAGTCGGCCATCTCGGTCGCCGCGTCCCGCAGTTCCGCCTGCGAGGGGTGCGGCGGCAGGGCGGCCGCGTGACTCTGCAGCTCCTGGTGGAAGTCGCTCAGCGCGGCGTCCTGCGTCCGGGTCAGCACCGCTTCCCGGTTCAGCCAGTACGCGATCCCCGACGCGGAGACGGCGGCGGTCAGCGCGACCAGGCCGAAGACCAGCACGAGCCGCAGCCGCAGACTGGTGAACCGCAGCCCGGCCAGCATCCGCCCGCGCGGGCCCCGGTCCTCGCCCGTCTCGTCGATCACGCCCTCGTCGCCCGCGCCGCCCGGTTCCTCGGGCGCGCGGGTCTCGCCGCCCCGGGAGGCGGCCGTGTGTGCCGGTCTCACTGAGGCGCGTCCAGCCGGTAGCCCACGCCGCGCACGGTACGGATCAGCGTCGGCGAGGACGGCACGTCCTCCACCTTGGCGCGCAGCCGCTGCACACAGGCGTCGACCAGCCGGGAGTCACCGAGGTAGTCGTGCTCCCAGACCAGCCGCAGCAACTGCTGCCGGGAGAGCGCCTGCCCCGGCCTGCGGGACAGCTCCAGGAGCAACCGCAGCTCGGTCGGGGTCAGTTGCAGGTCCTCGCCGTTCTTCGTGACCGTCATCGCGGCCCGGTCGATCACCAGCGACCCGAAGACCGCCGCGTCGTTCGACTCCCGCTCGCCCCGCCGCAGCACGGCCCGGATACGCGCGTCCAGCACCCGCCCCTGGACCGGCTTGACCACGTAGTCGTCGGCGCCGGACTCCAGCCCCACCACCACGTCGATGTCGTCGCTGCGCGCGGTCAGCAGGATGATCGGCAACTGGTCCGTGCGGCGGATGCGCCGGCACACCTCGAAGCCGTCGATGCCCGGCAGCATCACGTCCAGCACGATCAGGTCCGGCCGCTGCTCGCGCAGGAGCGTCAGACCCTCCTCGCCGGTGGCAGCGGTCGCCACCCGATGCCCCTGGCGTGTCAGCGACAGCTCCAGGGCGGTACGGATGGCGTCGTCGTCCTCGATCAGCAACAGGGAAGGCACGCCCGCCATTCCGTCCCATGCCGCCGCCGAGTTCGACAGGTGGAGCGCTCCCTTACCTCATCCACACCCCGACGGGCCCTGTGACAGGGCTGTGACAGTCGGCGGACACCGCCATGAAGTCGCTTCGGCAGGCTTCTGGGCAGACGGGAAAACCCAGGCTCCACGACGAGGAGGGCACGCGATGAACGCACCGCACAGCAAGCACCCTGGTGCGGTTGTCACGCGTCTGCACGACGTGGCGCTGCGGTCCAACGAGAAGTCCGGTGCCGTGAGCGGGCGGGGGTGCGCTCGCGGCACCGGGCGTCAGCACACCGTGCACGCGGAGCGCCAGCCCCGCGTCACCGTGTTCGACGCACTCCAGACGGGCCGGGGGGCCACGGGGGACCCCCGGAACCGGGACGCGTACGGGGAGACGGGGGACCGGCCCGAGCAGACGGAGCGGGACGACGCCGAAGCGGCGTTCACCGCCTACGTCCGCGAGCGCCGCGCCTCCCTGTACGCGACCGCCTACCACCTGACCGGCGACCGGTACGAGGCCGAGGACCTGCTCCAGAGCGCCCTCTTCTCCACGTACCGCGCCTGGCACCGGATCAGCGACAAGGCGGCCGTCGGCGGCTACCTCCGCCGCACCATGACCAACCTGCACATCAGCGCCTGGCGGCGCCGCAAACTCAACGAGTACCCGACCGAGGAGCTTCCCGAGACGGCCGGCGACACGGACGCCATGCGCGGCACCGAACTCCGCGCCGTCCTGTGGCAGGCACTCGCCCGGCTCCCCGAACTCCAGCGCACCATGCTGGTCCTCCGTTACTACGAGGGCCGCACGGACCCGGAGATCGCGGACATACTCGACATCAGTGTCGGCACGGTCAAGTCCAGCATCTGGCGCTCCCTGCGCCGGCTGCGCGACGACGAAGTCCTCAGCTTCGGCCGTGACCAGGAGGAGTCCTTCGGCGAACTCGTCGCCTGAAGGATCAGGCCCCGCGACCCGGGGCCGGACGGGGGAAGAAAGCGGGCAGCCCACGGGGGACGTGGGGCAGCCCGAGGGGGAAACGGGACCGCTCACGATCGGGGGATCGGGGTGGGCCCTGACCAGGGGAAACGGGGGAAACGGGGGATGCCAGGGCCGGGGGGCCTTGGCGGACCACGGGGAACACGGGGGAACACGGGGGTCCGGGGGGATCACCGGAAGAGCGCGGGACCGGAGGGCCGGGGGGTCTGTCCGGTTCCGCGCTCGTCTTTCGTGCGGGGAGAGGGGCGTCCTTCCGGGGGCCCCTCTCCTTGTCACGCGGCCATGGGAGGGTCGTCGTCCTCCTCGGCGGCCGGGGGTGGCGGCTTCCTGAAGCGTTGCCACGAGTCGCGTGCCCGCCCGGCGGAGTCGAGCACGTCCGGGATCTGGTCGAGCAGCCCCTTCAGTGCGAAGAGGAAGATCGAAGCCACCCCGGCGACGGCCAGAATGACGATGATGGCGGTGCCGTCCACCGATCCTCGTACCTTCCCTGTCATGGGTCGGATCGGGTGCGCAGGCAGCCGCGATCCGAACCCTGCGGTTCGGACCGGGACACCTGCGTCGATGCGGCACGCACATGTTCTCGGGTGGGCCTTGTACCCAGGCCCGGGGTCTCGCGGTCGTACGGTCGTGCTCTACTGCCAGCCCGAGGTTGAAGGCTGACCGGCATCATCGGCACGGCCAGGAAGGTACCGCGCCCGGTCACTGGGGCTCGCTGTGTCCTGTCCTCCCGTTACCAACCCGGGTCGCACAGGCGCGTAGGGCGTTTCGCCCACTGAGGCCCATAGTACCGGCACGCCCCACTCAACGTCGCCTAGTCGCTAGGCAGTTGGCGGAAGACGACATGGCCCGCTCAAGCCCTGGCCCGTTCCGTCACCAGCTCGTCCCCGGCCCGGAATCGCTCCGTACCCCCCTCCTCCCACGTGATCCTCACGAACAGCCCGCCCATCGCCCCGATGTCGGTCGTCGTCGCCTTGACCGTGCGCCACACGCCCTCGTAGCCGATCCGGCCGCCCGGGGCGACGAGGGCCGCCAGCTTGGTCGGGCTCGCGCCCGCGTCTTTGCTCACGCCCGGCCGCCGTCACGCAGGGCTTCCGCCAGCTGGGCGGCCACGTCGGGGCGGACTCGGCCGAGTTCCACGAGGCCGAGGTGGGGGGAGGCGGTGTCGACGGCGAGGGAGGGGAGGACGATGCCGGCGGCGGTGAGGGCGGCTCTGAGGGAGTCGGTCGCTGCGTAAGGGTCGGTGTGCTGCTGGTTCCTGGGCGTCATGAACGGGACGGTAGGGCTGGGGTGTTGATCTGCGAGGCGCTGTTTTCTCAGGTTTGCTCGACAGGGCGGGTAATTGCCGGTGTTTTCTCTTCGGTTCGCCCGGTATCTGTGGTGTTGGGGGTGGGGCCTGGCCAAGCTGTTGGTCCCCATCCATGGAACGGAGAGCGCTCATGGCTCGTAAGCTGCGCTTCATCGGCACGGACAGCAAGGTCGACGGATGCCCCGCCCTGCACACCGACGAGGGCACCGGAGAGGTCATCGTCCAGGGCGCACCCGTCACCGACCCGGAAGACCTGGCGCAGCTCCGGCACTTGGGGGCGGGTGAGGCAGCCGTGGCAGTGCCGCGCGAACTGCTGGTGAACTGGGGACCGAAGGAGAGGGAGCGAGTGCCCGAGATGGTGGACCGGGAGGCGTTCCGTCGCCTCTTCGAGACCTTCCAGCACACCGCCTGGCGGCTGGAGACGCGGGGCGGTTACGCCTCGGACCGCGAGGACCCGGACTACCAGGAGTTCCTGGCCACCGGCTCCGCCCCCTGCGACCTGAACGAGCCCTGGTTCGTCAACATCAAGGCACAGACCGAGGGGGGCAAGACGGTCGGCCGGGTGCGTATCGCCGACAAGCCGATGACGACGGGGCAGCGGTTCCTGCTCGACTACTCCCGGTACAACGCGGCAGTCGGCGAGGACATCCGGTACCTGTGGCGCGAGGACGCGGCTGGGCTGCCCGCCGAGGACTTCTGGATCTTCGACTCACGCCTGGTTGCGCTGCTGCACTTCGACGATGCCGACACCATCGTGAACATCGAGCTGATCACCGAACCGGCCGAGGTCGTGCGGTACGCCACCGTCCGTGACGCGGCGAGGCACCACGCCGTTCCGTTCGGCCAGTTCGCCGCGACCGAATGACGTGTGACCGGTGAGCACCGACTACCAGCAAGCCAGGGTGGCCCTCGGAGTGCGGCTGCGCGAACTCCGTTTCACCTGCCCTGGTGGTCGGCTCACCGGTCAGCAGCTCGCCCTGCGCCTCGGGTGGGCGGGCTCCAAGGTCAGCAAGTTGGAGCACGGCAGGCAGACGGCCACTCCCGAGGATCTGCGGGCGTGGGCGGACGCCACCGGGCAACCAGAGGCATACGCCGAGCTGGCCGCGCGGCTGGCGGGGTTCGAATCGCACATCAGGTCGTGGCGTCGCGCGCTCGCCAACGGTTTCAAGCCGATGCACGAGGGACTGAGTGCCGAGATCGATCGGGCTTCCGAGATGTGGATCTGGGAGGAGTCCGTCATCCCCGGGCTCCTCCAGACCCCCGAGTACGCCCGTCACGTCATCCAGCGGTATGCGGAGCTGCTGGGCGGGGCCAGCGACGTCGAGGCGGCTGTGCTCTCGCGGGTGCGGCGGCAGGAGTGGCTGTACCGGCCTGGTCGGAAGCTGTACGTCCTGGTGTGGGAAGCCGCGCTGCGGTCACTGATCTGCCCGCCTTCCGTGCTGGCCGCGCAGCTCGACCGACTCGCCGGGATGATCGGGATGGACACGGTGGAGCTGGGGGTCGTCCCGTTCAGCGCCTCGGTCAAGATCGTGCCCGCCAACGGGTTCTGGGTCTTCGACGACCGTCTGGTGGTCGCCGAGGACTGGCACGCCGAGATGTGGCTGGACGACGCGGACAACGTCACCCTCTACAGGAGGGTCTGGCACACCTTGCACGCGTCAGCCGTTCACGGGGCCGAGGCCCACCGCGTCATCCACACCGCCCGCCGCGCCCTGGACGCCGGCTAGCGGGTCGCCTCCGATCCCGCCACCGGGCGGTCCCCCGTCCCCCGTGCCGTCACATGGCGCCCCGCCGCCGCTGCGGCCAGGCGGCAGAGGGCCTCTTCGCGGGTGCAGGGGTGGGCGCCGAGGGCGGACTGGCGGGCGATGATGGCGCGTTCGGCGCGCAGGAGGCGCCAGCCCCGGCGGAGGAGGACCGGGAGGGGCTTGCGGGCCTCGCGGAGGTCGCGGGCGAGGCGGCGCCGGAAGGTGGTGGTGGGGTGGCCGCGCAGGCAGAGGGCGTCGGCGAGCAGGCCCCGTTCGCGGCAGCGTTCCACCAGGTCGGCCGCGAAGATGCCCTCGGCGATGAAGAGCGGGGTGCGGTCGATGTCCAGGGTCGACGCGCCGACGCGGGCGCTGGCCCCGATGTCGTAGACCGGGACGCGTGCGCGGCCCCGGCGGCAGAGGGACTCGATGGCGTCGAGGGCCGCGTCGGAGTCCCAGGCGAGCGGGGAGTCCCAGTCGGTCTCGCCCGTGGCGGGGAGCAGCGGCAGCGTGGGGTCGCCGGTCTCCTTGTAGAAGTCGTCGAGTGCCAGCACCGGCAGGCCGGAGTGGGCGGCGAGCGAGGTCTTGCCGGAACCGGAGGGACCGGTCAGCAGGACCACGCGGGTCGGTATCGGACTGAGGCTGCTCACGGGAGAACAGTGTGCGGCATCCACCCGAAGGGTTCACCTTCCGGGGCGGCCTTTGGAACGCACGTCACGCCTGAATTACGCTGGGTGTCCGCATGCTCACAGTTGTCCGCAACTTCCCCTCAGGTGGCGCACCATGGCACGACACGCAGCACCCTCCCGACCGACCGCCCCGCGCGCCCTGCTCCGCGCCGGCCTCACCCTCGGCGCGCTGGGCGCCGCGCTGACCGCCGGGGCGGCCACCGCCCAGGCCGCCGAGGAGCAGCCGGGCGCCGCGACCGGCGAGACCCTGTCCGCCGTCACCGGCGCCGTCGGCATCGCCGCCGGCTCGCTCGACTCGGCGACCACGCACAGCCTCGGCCCGGTGAAGAACCTCCAGATCAACCCCCTGGCGGGCACCGGGACCGACCCGCTGGACAACACCGTCGGCACCCAGGTCGCCGACTTCCAGCCCATCTCCACCGAGGCGGTCACCGGGTCGCTCGCCAACGGCGGCTCGCTCACCGACCTGCCGGTGGTCGGCCAGGTCGCGGGGCTCCTGCCGGGCTGAGCCGGGAGGAGGACGCGCGAGGAGTACGCACGTACGCGGGCGGGGCGGGGTCTGTGCGACCCCGCCCCGCCCGTCGTCGTACCCGTGGTGCGTCCGCGCGTCAGTACGCCGAGCCGGAGACGCCCAGCGAACCCGTGGGGTGCCAGACCGTCTTGGTCTCCAGGAACGGGGTCAGGCGGCGGATGCCGGGGTCGGCGGTGAAGTCCTCGCCGTCGCCCTCGGCGTCGGCCGGGCGCAGCACGCGCTTGAGGTTGTCGGCGGCGGCCCGCTCCAGCTCCACGGCGAGTTCGGCCGGGGCGCCGGTCAGGTCGATCGCGTTGACGTCCTGGTGGGCGGCGAGCGGGGCCGCCAGTTCGGCGGTGCGGCCGCTGAGGATGTTGACCGCGCCGCCGGGGACGTCCGAGGTGGCCAGGACCTCGCCGAGGGTCAGCGCGGGCAGCGGCCGGTCCTCGGAGGCAACCACCACGGCGGTGCAGCCGGTGGCGAGCACGGGGGCGAGCACCGAGACCAGGCCGAGCAGCGAGGAGCGCTGCGGGGCGAGGACGGCGACGACCCCGGTCGGCTCGGGCGAGGAGAGGTTGAAGAAGGGGCCCGCGACCGGGTTGGCGCCGCCCGCGACCTGGGCGATCTTGTCGGTCCACCCGGCGTACCAGACCCAGCGGTCGACGGCGGCCGACACCTGGGCGGCGGCCTTGGCGCGGGAGAGCCCCTCGGCCTCGGCGACCTCGCGGGTGAACTGGTCCGCGCGGCCCTCCAGCATCTCCGCGACCCGGTACAGGACCTGGCCCCGGTTGTACGCGGTCGCGCCCGACCAGCCGCCGAACGCCTTGCGGGCGGCGACCACCGCGTCCCGGGCGTCCTTGCGGGAGCCCTGCGGGGCGTTGGCGAGCGGACGGTCCTTGGAGTCGGTCACCTCGTACACCCGGCCGCTCTCGCTGCGGGGGAACTTCCCCCCGACGTACAGCTTGTAGGTCTTGAACACGGAGAGCCGCACCGTCGGCTCCGGCTTATCGGACATCGAGGTACGCCTCCAGACCGTGCCGGCCGCCCTCGCGGCCGTGGCCCGACTCCTTGTAGCCGCCGAAGGGCGACGTGGGGTCGAACTTGTTGAACGAGTTGGCCCACACCACGCCCGCGCGCAGCTTCTCGGCGACCGCGAGGATGCGCGAGCCCTTCTCCGACCAGATGCCGGCGGAGAGGCCGTACGGCGTGTTGTTGGCCTTGGCGACCGCCTCGGCCGGGGTGCGGAAGGTCAGCACCGACAGGACCGGGCCGAAGATCTCCTCACGGGCGATCCGGTGGGCCTGGGTGACCTGGGTGAAGACGGTCGGCGCGAACCAGTGGCCGGTGGACGGCAGCTCGCAGGGGGCGCTCCAGCGCTCGGCGCCCTCGGCCTCGCCCGCGTCGGTCAGCTCGGTGATGCGGGCCAGCTGCTCGGCGGAGTTGATCGCGCCGATGTCGGTGTTCTTGTCCAGCGGGTCGCCGAGGCGCAGCGTGGTCAGCCGCCGCTTGAGGGCGTCCACCACCTCCTCGGCCACCGACTCCTGGACCAGCAGGCGCGAACCGGCGCAGCAGACCTGGCCCTGGTTGAAGAAGATGCCGCTGACGATGCCCTCGACGGCCTGGTCGAGCGGGGCGTCGTCGAAGACGATGTTGGCGCCCTTGCCGCCCAGCTCCAGGGTGAGCTTCTTGCGGGTGCCCGCGACCGTGCGGGCGATCTCCTTGCCGACGGCGGTCGAGCCGGTGAAGGCGACCTTGTCGACGTCCGGGTGGGCGGTCAGGGCCGCGCCCGCGTCGCCGTAGCCGGGGAGGATGTTGACGACGCCCTTGGGCAGGCCCGCGCTGCGGCAGATGTCGGCGAAGAAGAGCGCCGAGAGCGGCGTCGTCTCGGCCGGCTTCAGCACGACGGTGTTGCCCGCCGCCAGCGCCGGGGCGATCTTCCACGCCAGCATGAGGAGCGGGAAGTTCCACGGGATGACCTGCGCGGCCACACCGAGCGGGCGCGGGTCGGGGCCGAAGCCGGCGTGGGCCAGCTTGTCGGCCCAGCCCGCGTAGTAGAAGAAGTGCGCGGCGACCAGCGGGAGGTCGCTGTCGCGGGTCTCCTTGATCGGCTTGCCGTTGTCCAGGGTCTCCAGGACGGCCAGTTCGCGGCTGCGCTCCTGGATGATCCGGGCGATCCGGAAGAGGTACTTGGCGCGCTCGGCGCCGGGCAGCGCCGACCAGGGGCCGAAGGCCCGGCGGGCCGCCTTCACCGCGCGGTCCACGTCCTCGGCGCCCGCGCGGGCCACCTCGGAGAGGACCTCCTCGGTCGAGGGGGAGAGGGTCTTGAAGACCTGCCCGTCGGCCGCCTCGGTGAACTCGCCGTCGATGAAGAGCCCGTAGGAGGGGGCGAGGTCCACCACCGCGCGGGACTCGGGGGCGGGGGCGTAGAGGAAGGGACCGCCGAAGGCGTCCTTGGCCGCGCCGGATGTCGTCTCGCTCATCTCGGCCATCTCAGTCCACCGTGACGTAGTCGGGGCCGGAGTACCGGCCGGTACGGAGCTTCTGGCGCTGCATCAGCAGGTCGCCGAGGAGGCTGGAGGCGCCGAAGCGGAACCAGTGGCTGTCCAGCCAGTCCGGGCCCGCCGTCTCGTTCACCAGCACCAGGAACTTCACGGCGTCCTTGGCCGTACGGATGCCGCCCGCGGGCTTCACCCCGATCTGGACGCCGGTCCGGTCGCGGAAGTCGCGGACGGCCTGGAGCATCAGCAGGGTGTTGGCGGGGGTGGCGTTGACGCCGACCTTGCCGGTCGAGGTCTTGATGAAGTCGGCGCCGGCCAGCATCGACAGCCACGAGGCACGGCGGATGTTGTCGTACGTGGAGAGTTCGCCGGTCTCGAAGATGACCTTCAGCCGGGCGTCGCCCGCGGCCTCCTTGACGGCGGTGATCTCCTCGTGGACCTTGCCGTAGTTCCCCGCGAGGAACGCGCCCCGGTCGATCACCATGTCGATCTCGTCGGCGCCGGCCGCGACCGCCTCGCGGGTGTCGGCCAGCTTCACGTCGAGCGTGACCCGCCCGGCCGGGAAGCCGGTCGCCACCGAGGCGACCTTCACCGGCGAACCGGCGACGGCGGCCTTGGCGGTGGCCACCATGTCGGGGTAGACGCAGACGGCGGCGGTCTGCGGCGTCGAGCGGTCGGACGGATCGGGCAGGACGGCCTTGGCGCCGAGCGCCCGCACCTTCCCCGCCGTGTCCGACCCCTCCAGCGTGGTCAGGTCGATCATGGAGATCGCCAGGTCCAAGGCGTACGCCTTGGCCGTGGTCTTGATGGACCTGGTCCCGAGCGCGGCGGCGCGGGTCTCCAGTCCTACCGGGTCGACGCCGGGCAGCCCGTGCAGGAACCGGCGGAGGCCGGTCTCCGTGGCGGTCACGTCGCCGAACTCACTCTTGAGTTCCTTCCTGGACATACTCACGCCGGTGAGCATATCTACGCGCGTAGGACGGTGTACAGCCGCAGGGGCGGCAGAGTGGGGGCGCGGTCGCCGCGAGGGCGTGCGCGGGTGGGCGGAGGGGCGCCCGCGCGGGGCGTCCCTCCGTCGGCCACTCCTCCTGAGGCGGAGCGGGAAGCTAGGAGCGGATGAAGGCGAGGAGGTCAGGGTTGAGCACCTCGGGGCGGGTCGACAGCATTCCGTGCGGGAAGCCCTCGTAGCTCTTGAGGGTGCCGTCGGGCAGCAGGGCCGCGGACTTCGGTCCCGCGTCCGCGTAGGGCACCACCTGGTCGTCCGTCCCGTGCATGACCAGCACCGGAACCTCGATCTGCCGGAGGTCCTCGGTGAAGTCGGTCTCCGAGAACGCCTTGATGCACTCGTAGTGCGCGTTGGCGGCGCCCGACATGCCCAGCGCCCACCAGCGGTCGATCAGCCCCTGGGACACCTCGGCGTCCGGCCGGTTGAAGCCGTAGAACGGGCCCTCGGCCACCTCGATGTAGAACTGGGCGCGGTTGGCGGCCAGGGAGGCGCGGAAGCCGTCGAAGACCTCGATCGGGGTGCCTTCCGGGTTGCTCTCCTTCTTGACCATCACCGGCGGGACCGCGCTGACCAGGACGGCCTTCGCCACCCGGCCCGGCTTCGCCCGCGCGACGTAGCGGGCCACCTCGCCGCCGCCGGTGGAGTGCCCGATGTGCACGGCGTCCTTGAGATCGAGGGCGTCGGTCAGCGTGGCCACGTCGGCGGCGTAGGTGTCCATGTCGTGCCCGCCGGACGGCTGGCCGGAGCGGCCGTGTCCGCGGCGGTCGTGGGCGATGACGCGGAAGCCCTGGCCGAGGAAGTAGAGCAACTGGGAGTCCCAGTCGTCGGAGCTGAGCGGCCAGCCGTGGTGGAAGACGACCGGCTGTCCGTCGCGCGGCCCCCAGTCCTTGTAGAAGATCTCGGTACCATCCGAGGCGGTTACCGTGCTCATGACTGTCCCTCCGGAGTGGGGTGGGCTCTGTGTGCCGCGGTCCGCCACCGCGCGACCGGCGGGCGCTCTCTCCGCCCGGCGCCGGCCGGGCCGACGGAGGTTCCCGACGGTGATCTGTGCCGTGGGAGACGCGGGGCCGGCCGCTTCGGACGTGATGCCGGTCCGCCGAGCGGGGTCACCGGCCTCGTCGTGCAGCCTCTTCCCAGCGTCACGCAGCCCCGTACCGCGTGCAAGGCGGGCATTCCTGCCGCGGTCCGTGCCCCTCCGTACGCGCCTGTGGCCCTCGGCGCGGACGCCGCCGTCCGGGGCCTGTGCTGCGGGCCGCGGTGGCCGGTGGGGCAGAATCGCACTCATGAGCACCCCGCAGTCCTCCGCACCGGAGCCGAGAACCTACCGGTCCACCGCCTCCCTGGTGGCCGGCGCCCTGTTGCTGGCACTCGGCGCCTGGTTCGGCGTCGACGCGATCTGGCGCGGCAGCGGGCGCACCCCGTGGCTGGCCCTGGCGGCCCTGGTGCTGCTGGTCCCGCTGGTCGTCGCCTACACGCTGCGCCCCGCCGTCGTCTCCGACGAGGACCGCCTCACCGTCCGCAACCCCTTCCGCACCGTCACGCTGCCCTGGGCCGCCGTGGCCGAACTGCGCTCCGGCTTCACCAACGAGGTCCGCAGCGACGGCCGCACCTACCAGCTCTGGGCGCTCCCGGTCTCGCTCCGCGCCCGCAAGAAGGCCGCCCGTGCCCAGATGCGCGACGCCGTGGCCGACCCGCACGGGGCCACCCCGACCACCGTCGCCCAGCCGACCCGCAGCGACTCCGACCAGGCCGTCGAGGACCTGCGCGAGATCGCCGAGCGCCGCGCCGCCGCGCCGGGCGCGCAGGGTCCGGCCGTGGTGCGCTGGGCGTTCGAGATCATCGCGCCGGCCGCCGTGGGCGCGATCGCCCTGGTGGTACTGGTCGCGACCGGCTGAACCCGGCCTCGGGCCCGCCCGTCCGCGCGTACGACTCCGCCGCCCGTCCCCGAGGGGGAGGGCGGCGGAGTCGTACGTACGAAGCGGACGGTCAGAGTCCGGCGGCCTCGGCGAGGTCCGTCTCGACGGCGGCCAGGGTGCGGGCGGCGGCGGCCCGCGCCTCGGGCAGCCCCTCCGGGCCGCCGACCGGGACGACCGCCTCCAGGTAGCACTTGAGCTTGGGCTCGGTGCCGCTGGGGCGGACCACGACGCGGGCGCCGTCCAGCGTGTACCGCAGGCCGTCGGTGGGCGGCAGCCCGCCCGCGCCCGCGCCCAGGTCCTCGGTCCGGACCACCGGCAGGCCGCCGAGGCGTTCCGGCGGGGCCGAGCGCAGCCGCTCCATGGCGTCGGCGATGACGGAGAGGTCCTCCACCCGGACCGACAGCTGCGAGGTGGCGTGGACGCCGTGGCGGACGGCCAGTTCGTCCAGCAGGTCGAGCAGGGTCCGGCCCTCCTCCTTCAGCTCCGAGGCCAGCTCGGTCAGGAGGAGCGCCGCCGTGATGCCGTCCTTGTCGCGGACGCCGTCCGGGTCGACGCAGTAGCCGAGCGCCTCCTCGTAGCCGAAGGCCAGGCCCTCGGCGCGGGAGATCCACTTGAAGCCGGTCAGCGTCTCCGCGTACCCGGCGCCCGCCGCCTCCGCGATCCGCGAGAGCAGCGAGGAGGAGACGATCGAGGTGGCGAGCACCCCGCCCTTCGGCAGTCCCCGGCGGACCAGGTGGGCGGCGAGCAGCGCGCCCGTCTCGTCGCCGCGCAGCATCCGCCAGCCGCCCTCGGCCGCCTCGTCCGGGACGGCGGCGGCGAGCCGGTCGGCGTCCGGGTCGTTGGCGAGGACCAGGTCGGGGGAGTGGCGGCGGGCCGTGGCGAGCGCCAGGTCCATGGCGCCGGGCTCCTCCGGGTTGGGGAAGGCCACGGTGGGGAAGTCCGGGTCCGGCTCGGCCTGCTCGGCCACCGCCACCGGCGCCGGGAACCCGGCCCGTGCGAAGGCGGCCGCCAGCGGCGCCGCGCCCACGCCGTGCAGCGCGGTGTGGACGGTGGTCGCCGACCGGGCGGAACCGGGGGCGAGGACACCGGCGGCCCGGTCCAGGTACGCCTCGACCACCGCCTCGTCGAGCACCGTGCCGCCGCCCTCGGTGCGCGGTACGGAGTCCAGCGCGCCGATCGCCGCGATCCGGGCCGCGATCTCGCGGTCGGCGGGCTCCACGATCTGGCTGCCGTCGCCGAGGTAGACCTTGTAGCCGTTGTCCCGGGGCGGGTTGTGGCTGGCCGTCACCTCGACGCCCGCGACCGCGCCCAGGTGCCGGACGGCGAAGGCGAGGACCGGGGTGGGCAGCGGGCGGGGCAGGAGCAGGGCGGTGAGCCCCGCCCCCGCCATCACCTCGGCGGTGTCCCGGGCGAACCGCGCGGAGTTGTGCCGCGCGTCGTAGCCGACGACGACCGGGCCCGCCCCGGCCTGCCCGGTGTCCCGCAGGTAGGCGGCGAGTCCGGCGGCGGCCCGGATCACCACGGCCCGGTTCATCCGGGTCGGGCCCGCGCCCAGCTCCCCGCGGAGCCCGGCCGTGCCGAAGGTCAGCGTCCCCGCGAACCGTTCGGCCAGCGGCGCCGGATCGGTCTCGGCGGCCTTGATCAGGGCGGCCAGTTCCGCGCGGGTCTCGGGATCGGGGTCCTCGGCGAGCCAGGCGGCGGCCCGCCGGTTCAGGTCGTCGGACGGGGCGGACATGCGGTGCCTCTCTGCGGGCGGGACGGCGGACGGGCGGGGCGCGGGGCTGTCAGACGCGGCCGAGGACCTGGCGCAGGAGCGCTCCCATCCGGGTGGCGGAGTCGCGGCCGGCCTGGAGCACCTCCTCGTGGCTCAGCGGCTGGCCGGTCATGCCGGCGGCGAGGTTGGTGACCAGGGAGATGCCCAGCACCTCGGCCCCGGCCTCACGGGCGGCGATGGACTCCAGCGCGGTCGACATGCCGACCAGGTCGGCGCCGAGGGTGCGGGCCATCCGGATCTCGGCGGGCGTCTCGTAGTGCGGCCCGGTGAACTGGGCGTAGACGCCCTCCTCCAGGCTCGGGTCGATCTCCTTGCACAGGGCGCGCAGCCGCGGCGAGTACAGGTCGGTCAGGTCGATGAAGTTGGCGCCGACGACCGGGGAGGAGGCGGTGAGGTTCAGGTGGTCGCTGATGAGGACCGGCTGGCCGGGGGTCATGCCCTCGCGCAGGCCGCCGCAGCCGTTGGTCAGCACGATGGTCTTGCAGCCGGCGGCGACCGCCGTCCGCACCCCGTGCACGACCGCGGCGACGCCCCGGCCCTCGTAGAAGTGGGTGCGGCCGAGGAAGACCAGGGCGCGGCGGCCCTCGATGAGCTGGGAGCGGACGGTGCCGGCGTGGCCCTCGACGGCCGGCGGCGGGAAGCCCGGCAGCTCGGTGACGGGGAACTCGTGGTCCGCCGGGCCCAGCTGGTCGGCCGCGGGCAGCCAGCCCGAGCCCATCACCAGGGCGACGTCGTGGGTCTCGGCACCGGTCAGCGCGCGCAGCGTGGCGGCCGCGTCGTTCGCGGCGGTGTACGGGTCGCTGGGCAGATGTCCGGGGATGGCAGATGCGTTCACGGGGGAGAGCGTAGCCGCTCAGTGCCTACGCGCGTAGACGGCGGGGGTGATTCAGGTACGGACCAGCCAGGGGCCCTTCGCTGGTCAGCAGGGTCGTTTGCGCAGTTCCATCACGTAGTCGTGCGGGGCGCCGGCGGACTCGGCGGCGTCCGCGATCTCGCCGAGGTAGCGGGCGGAGGGCAGGCCGCCCTCGTAGCCGTTGAGGACGTAGACCCAGGCCGGCTCGGTGGCGTCCAGGGTGTCCACCCGGACCCGCATCCGGCGGTAGATGTCCATGCCCACGCCCTCCCACCGGTCCATCGCGTCCTCGTCCATCGGCGCGATGTCGTACAGCGCCACGAAGACCTGCGAGCGCGGCGCCTCCACGATGGTGGCGAGCGCCCCTTCCCAGCCCAGGTGCTCGCCGCCGAAGGTGAGCCGCCACCCGTTGAGCCACCCGGTGGCGCGTAGCGGGGAGTGCGGGGCGCGGCGGGACATGAGCCGCGCGTCGAGGGTGCCGGCGTAGGCGGCGAAGAGCGACATGGTTCCGAGGGTACGGCAGGAGCGGCGGGTGTCCGGGGGTTACGGAACCACAGCTCGGAGCGGCGCGACGCCCCCGGCACCCCGGACGGAGGGCCCCGGGGCGTCGCTCCCCGAGGCGTGCGGGACAATGGAGTACGTGACTCGGATCGTGATCATCGGTGGCGGACCTGGCGGCTACGAGGCGGCGCTGGTGGCCGCACAGCTCGGCGCGGAGGTGACCGTCGTCGACTGCGACGGCCTGGGCGGGGCGTCGGTGCTGACCGACTGCGTCCCGTCCAAGACCCTCATCGCCACGGCCGAGGTGATGACGACCTTCGACTCCTCCTACGAGGAGCTGGGCATCATCGTGGCCGACGACACCCCGCACATCGACTCACCCGCCCGGGTGGTCGGCGTCGACCTCGGCAAGGTCAACCGACGGGTGAAGCGCCTCGCGCTCGCCCAGTCCCACGACATCACCGCCTCGGTCACCCGGGCCGGCGCGCGGGTGCTGCGCGGCCGGGGCCGGCTGGAGGGCCAGCAGCAGACCGACGGTTCGCGCACCGTCGTGGTGACCGCCGCCGACGGCACCGAGGAGCGGCTGACCGCCGACGCGGTGCTGCTGGCGACCGGCGGCCACCCCCGTGAGCTGCCCGACGCCCAGCCCGACGGCGAACGCATCCTCAACTGGACCCAGGTCTACGACCTCGACGAGCTCCCCGAGGAGCTGATCGTGGTCGGCTCCGGCGTCACCGGCGCCGAGTTCGCCGGGGCGTACCAGGCACTCGGTTCCCGGGTCACGCTGGTCTCCAGCCGCGACCGGGTGCTCCCCGGCGAGGACCCGGACGCCGCCGCCGTCCTGGAGGACGTCTTCCGCCGCCGCGGCATGAACGTCATGGCCCGCTCCCGCGCCCAGTCCGCCAAGCGGGTCGGCGACCGCGTCGAGGTCACCCTCGCCGACGGCCGGGTCATCTCCGGCAGCCACTGCCTGATGGCGGTCGGCGCCGTCCCCAACAGCCAGGGGATGGGCCTGGAGGAGGCGGGCGTCCGCCTCAAGGAGTCCGGCCACATCTGGACCGACAAGGTCTCCCGCACCTCCGCCCCCGGCGTCTACGCGGCCGGTGACGTGACCGGCGTCTTCGCGCTGGCCTCGGTCGCCGCCATGCAGGGCCGGATCGCCATGTACCACTTCCTCGGCGACGCGGTGGCGCCGCTCGACCTGAAGACGGTCTCCGGCAACATCTTCACCGACCCCGAGATCGCCACCGTCGGCTACAGCCAGGCCGACGTCGACAAGGGCGTGATAGACGCCCGCGTCGTCAAGCTGCCGCTGCTGCGCAACCCGCGCGCCAAGATGCAGGGCATCCGGGACGGCTTCGTGAAGCTCTTCTGCCGTCCGGGCACCGGGATCGTGGTCGGCGGTGTCGTGGTGGCGCCGCGCGCCTCGGAACTGATCCACCCGATCTCGATCGCGGTCGACAACAATCTGACCGTCGAGCAGATCGCCAACACCTTCACGGTCTACCCCTCGCTCTCGGGTTCGATCGCCGAGGTGGCCCGCCAGCTCCACACCCGGAAGCTCGCCTCCGACTCCTGACGCCCCCGCACCCCGCACCCCGCACCCCGGCAGCCGCACCCGGCCGCCGGGGTCCCGGCGTTTCCGGGGCGCCCGCGCAGGTCAGGAGTGGGGTGTGCGGGAGCGTTTCTGCTCAGTGGGGCCCAGGGTTCCCGGGTGCCCGCAGGCAGCTCCGCAGGTGCTTCCGGGGTGGGCCAGTCGCATATACCACCTCGGCGGACCCGGTGCGAACAATTTCTGTTATCCGGCGCAAAGTGCTGAAAGCAGACGGTCGTTGGCATTACTGTCAGTTCCGTGTTCGCTGCAGAACGTCGCCAATTGATCCTCGAAATGGTGCGCGCCAACGGAGCCGTCTCGCTCCGGGAGCTCGCCCGCGTCGTCCAGACCTCCGAAGTGACCGTACGGCGGGACGTGCGGGCGCTGGAGGCGGAAGGACTCCTCGACCGCCGCCACGGCGGCGCCGTACTCCCGGGAGGTTTCACCCGCGAATCCGGGTTCCCGCAGAAATCCCACCTCGCCTCGGCGGAGAAGACCGCCATCGCCGACCTCGCCGCCGGACTGGTCGGCGAGGGGGAAGCCGTGGTCGTCGGCGCCGGTACGACCACCCAGGAGCTGGCCCGACGCCTCGCCCGGGTCCCCGGCCTGACCGTCGTCACCAACTCGCTGCTGGTCGCCCAGGCCCTCGCCCATGCCAACCGGGTGGAGGTCGTCATGACCGGCGGCACCCTGCGCGGCTCCAACTACGCCCTGGTCGGCAGCGGGGCCGAACAGTCCCTCCAGGGGCTGCGGGTCTCCCGCGCCTTCCTTTCCGGCACCGGGCTGACCGCCGAACGCGGCCTGTCCACCTCGAACATGCTCTCCGCCAGCGTCGACCGGGCCCTCGTCCAGGCCGCCGCCGAAGTCGTCGTCCTCGCCGACCACACCAAGCTCGGCAGCGACACCATGTTCCAGACGGTCCCCACCGACCTCATCACCCGGCTGGTCACCGACGAGCCGCCGGCCCACGAGGAGCGCGCCGCCGGCGAACTCCAGGCCCTCGCCGACCAGGGGGTGCAGATCTCCCTGGCCGGTTCCCACCAGCCGCCCGCCGAGGCGCCCCCGCCGCCGCCCGCGGGCGGCGGCCGGTCCGGCGGCGGGGTACGCCGCGAGGCGCCCCTGCCCGGCCAGCGCCGCACCGTCCACGGAGCGCCGCCCCCGGGCGGACCGCAGCTGCGCGGCGGTGCGGGCCCGGGGTCCCTCGGGGAACAGCAACTGGGGGAGCGCGGAAGGATGGCGGACCTGCGGCGGAGGTGAGCCGCCGCGCGGCCCCGGGCCGGCCGGGGCCGGTCAGTCCGGGCGGATGCCGCGCAGGGTGAGGGAGAGCAGGCGGTCGGCCAGCTCCGGCTCGTCCGGGGTGGCCTCGGCCGCCAGCGCGATGGCGTTGGTCAGCTGGAGCAGGTCGCCGATGGAGATGTCCGGGCGCACCACCCCCGCCTCCTGGGCGCGGCCCAGCAGCGCCGCACCGGCGTCCCGCATCGGGTCGCTGCACCGCGACAGCTCCGAACCGGTCCCGCTGGAGGCCGACATGAGCGCCCCGGAGAGCCCCTGGTACTCACTCGCATGAGTGATCAGTGAACGGAGCCACTCCACCAGCGCCGCACACGGACGCTCCGCCTCCAGCAACACCCGCGCCCGCTCCAGCAGCTCTCCCACGGCATCGGCGAAGACCGCGCTGAGCAGGGCCTCGCGGTGCGGGAAGTGGCGGTAGAGGGTGCCGATGCCGACGCCCGCGCGGCGCGCGATCTCCTCCAGCGAGGTGTCCGTGCCGTGCGCCGCGAAGGCGCGCCGGGCCTCGACGAGCAGGCGCTCACGGTTGCGCCGCGCGTCGGCGCGCAGGGGGCGCTGGTCCGTTTCGGTCGGCATGGGTTTCCCTCCCGGGGTGGGGCTCGGCCGCCCCTCGCTGCTCCTTCAGGATGCCATGGGGGCGTGGGGGGACGGGCCGCTCCGGGACCGGCCTGTGCCGGGCGGGCCCGGGGCGGCCCGGCACCGCAGCCGCCGGGGCTGTACCTGAGGAGCCGGCTCATCCTGGTGGGTGGGGGACTGCTCATGGCCGGTGTCGCGGCGCTGACTTCGGGGACCGCGTGCCTCGTGGCGGTCGTGGTGGTCGTGGTGGTGGGCGTGGGCGCGGTGGCCGCCTGGGCCCTGTACGACCACCGGACCGAGCGGCGGCGGGGCGACAGCGCGTAGGCGCGGGGGCCGCGGACGGGCCCGGCTCCTCGGTACCGGCCGTGCCGGTGAGGGGCCGGACCCGCCGCCGGGTCAGCGCGGGTCGGCCGCGGTCACGACGCGCAGCGAGAGGTGCGGGCCGTCGGTGCCGGTGACGGCGAACAGCCGGGTGCCGTCCGGCGACCAGGCCAGTCCGTTGGGCCGCAGGTAGGAGCCGGTGCCGGGGTCGAAGTCGACCACGCGGTAGGGCTCGGACTCGCCCTGCCGGAACAGGTAGACGTCCTCACCCCAGCTGTTGTTGACCCCGGCCGCCACCGCGCCCCGGGCCGACACCGCCGACGCGGTGGGGTACGCCACCGTCGGGTAGATGTGGTCGACCTCCAGGGAGTCGAGGTCCAGCGAGAGGTGGTGGTACGGGTAACCGCCCGTGGCCAGCAGGCTCTTGCCGTCCGGTGTCAGAGCCAGCCCGGTCAGAGCGCCGAGGTCCCCCGGATTGTCCTGGGCGACCAGCGGCTTCGGCGTCCCGGAACCGACGTCGTACACCGTGACGCCCGCGTTGCTCATGTACTGCTCGCCCGCGACGAGCTTGCCCGGCGCGGCGGGGGAGGCGGTCAGCCGCGGCGGCCCGCCCCAGTACCCCTCGGGCGTGAGGTTCAGGCGGACGACCGGCTTCGATCCGCCGAGGTCCAGCGAGCCGATGCTGCTCTCCCAGTTCTCGCCGTGGCTGAACCACAGCTTCCCGCCGGTCAGCGCGAGTTGCGCGGGCCCCGTCCCCTCGCCGGTGGGGTACCGCGCCTTCTGCCGGTACGTGGCCGTGTCGAGGGCGACGACGGCGTCCCCGTCGGCCAGGGCGACGTACAGGGTGCGGTTGTCCTTCGACAGGGCCAGGTCGGCGGCGCCGGGCAGCCCGTCGAGCTTGCGGACCACCTGCCCGTCGAAGTCGGTGACGAGCACGGAGCCGGTGACCCGGTCCGAGATGTACAGACGCTGGTGCCGCGCGTCCGTCTCCAGGTCGGAGTGGTACGCGTAGGGCAGTTCGGTCGTGCCGGGCTGCTCCGCCGTTGCTCCGGCGGCCCCCGCGGTGGCCGAGCCCGGCCCGAACAGGGCCAGCGCCCCCACCACGGTCACGGCGAGCAGGCGTCCCCAGCGGGCCCCACGATCCGGTCTCTGCTTCACGGCTGGTCCGTCCTTACGTCAGGGAGGTACGCGGCGCGGCGGGCCGGCACCGTCACCGGTACTCCGGCGAGAACGGCGCGCCCCGTGCGCGGAACGTGCAACATCTGCCCTGTGAAAGGGAGTTCACGCTTTCTCCATGGCGCGGACATCGGCGGCCCACCCGTCGCGGCCGGACGAGGGCCCGGGTGGAGGGGCGGGGTCTGCGCGAACCGGAGAAGGGAACAGGCCCTTCACGCGGTGCTCGCGTGAAGGGCCTGTCGCCGTACGGCCTGGTCAGCCGGTCAGTCCTTGATCTCGCAGATGACGGCGCCCGAGGTGATCGAGGCGCCGACCTCAGCGGCCAGGCCCTTGACGGTGCCGGAACGGTGGGCGTTCAGCGGCTGCTCCATCTTCATGGCCTCCAGCACGACGACGAGGTCGCCCTCCTTGACCTCCTGGCCCTCCTCCACCGCGATCTTGACGATGGTGCCCTGCATGGGCGAGGCGAGGCTGTCGCCGGAGGCGGCCGGGCCGGACTTCTTGGCGGCGCGGCGCTTCGGCTTGGCCCCGGCGGCCAGGCCGGTACGGGCCAGGGACATGCCCAGCGAGGACGGGAGGGAGACCTCCAGGCGCTTGCCGCCGACCTCCACCACGACCGTCTCGCGACCGGACTCGTCCTCGGCGTCACCGTCGGCGGGAGCGTCGAACGGCTTGATCTCGTTGACGAACTCGGTCTCGATCCACCGGGTGTGGACGGTGAACGGGTCGCTGGAGCCGGTGAGTTCGGGTGCGAAGGCCGGGTCGGCGACGACCGCGCGGTGGAACGGGATCGCCGTCGCCATGCCCTCGACGTTGAACTCCGCCAGCGCGCGGGCGGCGCGCTGGAGCGCCTGCTGGCGAGTGGCGCCGGTGACGATGAGCTTGGCCAGCAGGGAGTCCCAGGCCGGGCCGATCACGCTGCCCGACTCCACACCGGCGTCCAGGCGGACACCGGGGCCCGTCGGGGCGTCGAAGACGGTGACGGTGCCGGGCGCGGGCAGGAAGCCCCGGCCCGGGTCCTCGCCGTTGATGCGGAACTCGAAGGAGTGGCCGCGCAGCACGGGGTCCCCGTAGCCCAGCTCCTCGCCGTCGGCGATCCGGAACATCTCGCGGACCAGGTCGATCCCCGCGACCTCCTCGGTGACCGGGTGCTCCACCTGGAGGCGGGTGTTGACCTCCAGGAAGGAGATCGTGCCGTCGTTGCCGACGAGGAACTCGACGGTGCCCGCGCCGACGTAACCGGCTTCCTTGAGGATGGCCTTGGACGCCGAGTACAGCTGCTCGACCTGAGCCTCGCTCAGGAAGGGCGCGGGCGCCTCCTCGACCAGCTTCTGGTGGCGGCGCTGGAGCGAGCAGTCACGGGTGGAGACGACGACGACGTTGCCGTGCTGGTCGGCCAGGCACTGCGTCTCGACGTGGCGCGGCTTGTCCAGGTAGCGCTCGACGAAGCACTCGCCCCGGCCGAAGGCCGCGACGGCCTCACGCACGGCCGAGTCGTACAGCTCCGGCACCTCTTCGAGGGTGCGGGCCACCTTCAGTCCGCGGCCGCCGCCGCCGAACGCCGCCTTGATGGCGATGGGCAGGCCGTGCTCCTCGGCGAAGGCCACCACCTCGTCGGAACCGGAGACCGGGTCCGGGGTGCCGGCGACCAGCGGAGCACCGGCGCGCTGCGCGATGTGACGGGCCGCCACCTTGTCGCCGAGGTCGCGGATGGCCTGCGGCGGGGGACCGATCCAGGTCAGCCCCGCGTCGAGGACCGCCTGCGCGAACTCCGCGTTCTCGGAGAGGAACCCGTAGCCGGGGTGGATCGCGTCCGCACCGGAGTCCGCGGCGGCCTGGAGCACCTTGGCGATGTCCAGATAGCTGGCCGCGGGCGTGTCACCGCCCAGGGCGAACGCCTCGTCGGCCGCGCGGACGTGCAGCGCGTCCCGGTCCGGGTCGGCGTAGACGGCTACGCTCTCGATCCCCGCGTCCCGGCAGGCCCTGGCAACGCGGACAGCGATTTCGCCTCGGTTGGCGATGAGCACCTTGCGCACGATGGCTCCCTCCTTGAAACAAGCTGAGTTTAGGGACTGCCCACACGGCTCCACGACCCGTCCCCAGAGGTGAGCTTGCCCACACGGAGTGTGATCCGAGGCTCACGAAGGTGGCTGCATCCCTTGTCGCACCAAGGTACGCGGGGAATCCTCAAGAGGCAGCAGGTCCCCGGTGTGGTCAAGGTCTCTGTGGCCGGACGCGTCCCGCGCTCCCCGTTCTTTGTGGAATCCCTACGAAGGGCGTGGGATTTCTTTGCGGTCCGGCGGAGTGTCGCAGGAGTCTTGTCCGGGGGTTTACCGGTAAGTAGCGTTCGCGCTGTCGCCGTACTGCGGGTAACCGTGTGCGGCGCCCCGCCGACGCACCCGACCGGGCTGGCGCGCGGGCCGAGGTTCCGGCCGCCCGGCCGGACGGAGCAGGGGGTGGCGCGGTGGTACGGAGAGTGGCGGCGGTCGCGGCGGGAGTCGTGCTGTTCGCGGAGGCGTTCGGCGTCTTCATGTTGCTGATGACGGTCGGCATCGTGGTGGAGAACCAGTCGATGTCCCTCGACGGGCTCGACCCGGCGATGATGTCCGGCGGGGCGCTCGGCTTCGGCATCTTCTCGGCGGTCTTCCTCGCCGGCTGCGGTCTGGTGCTGCTGCTCGTCGGCGTGCGCGACCGCGCCCCGGCACGCTTCGCCCGCATCCTGCTGGTCGTGGTCGCCGTCGTCCACGGGGTCCTCGGCGCCCTCACCGTCGGCCTGGTCGGCTGGGAAGCCTTCGCCGTACTGATGGTGGTGCTCGCGCTCATCGTCTTCACGCTGGTGGCTTACGGACCGGGCGGTCGGCCGCAGAAGCCGGAGGCGCAGCAGGGCGCGGGCTCCGAGCAGGGCGAGGAGCGGACGCAGAAGCAGGAGTCGTTCCCCGGGGAGCCGGGGCCGAAGCCCGCCGCCTCCTAGTCCGAGGCGCATGGGGCCTGTTGAGCCGTCCCGCGTCATGAGCCGCCCCTCCCCCCTCTTCTTCCCGCGTGCGGCCCGCCCGGCCCGCTCCGCGTACCCCTCGCGCCGCCGTACGGCCTGAACTCGTGTGCGAGGAAGTCCTGTCCGCTTCTCGGGGCATCTACGCGCCGTTGTCCGCATATCCCCCATTCGAGCGAACGAGGGTCTCAGGGCTGGTCGATCACGCTTGCGATGACTACTCTCCGTAATCGACAGCGTGATGCACGACTCTGGAGGTTCGGTGCGCAGTCTCGTTCCGGCGGCGGTGGCCGTCGCCCTCTTTCCTCGCGGCACGGATGCCGCTGGCCCGGCAACCTGCGGCGGAACCAGCCGACTTCAGGGACCAGGTGGTCCGGAACCGGCGAGCGCGGGCAGCCCGAACTCTCCGCCCTCCCGTCGGTCCGGTCGCGTACCGGGGCAGGGTGGAGTCACTGACGGTGTCCGGTGGAGGCCGTGGTGGCGTGGCCTGTGGATTCCGGCCCGGGGGCGGCCGGGCCGGGGGTTCGGGGTGGGTCCGCTACTCCCAGAAGTCGGTGATCGCCAGGTCGAGTTCGGTGAGGAGGCGGCGCAGCAGGGGCAGCGAGAGGCCGATCACGTTGCCGGGGTCGCCGTCGATGCCGTCGATGAACGGCGCCGACCGGCCGTCCAGGGTGAACGCCCCGGCCACGTGCAGCGGTTCACCGCTCGCCACGTAGGCGGCGATCTCCTCGTCCGAGGGCTCGCCGAAACGGACCGTGGTGGAGGCGGTGGCGGAGGCCCGGCGGCCGCTGGCCGTGTCGATCACGCAATGGCCGGTGCGCAGCACGCCGTCGCGTCCCCGCATCGCCTTCCAGCGGGCCGTCGCGTCCTCGGCGTCGGCCGGCTTGCCGAGCGCCACCCCGTCCAGGTCCAGCACCGAGTCGCAGCCGATCAGGACCGAGCCCGCCGCCTCGGGCCTGAGCGCCACCGCGGCCGCCTTGGCCTCGGCCAGGACCAGCGCCAGCGCGCCGGGGGAGTCGGCGGTCAGCGCGTCCTCGTCCACCCCGCTGACGATCACCTCGGGCGCCAGCCCGGCCTGCCTCAGCAGACCGAGACGGGCGGGGGAGGCCGATGCCAGGACCACACGACGATTACTCATCCCCCGACCCTAACCGCCCGCCCGGGGCCCTCGTCAGCGAAGCCCCAGCACACACATCACGACCACCGCCGCCACCGCCAGCAGCACCCACGCGCGGCGCAGCATCGCCTGTGCCTCGCGGGCCGCGCGGGGCACCTCTTCCTCACGTTCCACGGAATCGGACCACAGCATGAATCCGATCCTCCGCTCCGCCCGCCGGAGGCGCTTGAGTACGGATACTCAAGCGCCTCCCGGGCCACCGGGGAGCCCGGTGCCGCGCCCACGCGGGGCGGCGGAGCCTACGACGGCCAGAACGTCCGCGCCCACGAGCGCGGGCCGGGCGCCGGCATCCGGGTCCGGGCGACGCGCGCCGGGTCGGACCAGCCCTCGGGCGGGCGCGGCCCCTCGTCGGAACCGGGCGCGGAGGCGGCCCGTGCCCGGACCACGGCGAGCGCGGCGGCCAGTTCCTCCGGCGTCGGGTTGCCCCGTACCACCTTGATCATCATCTCGGGCCTCCAGGCAGTGCCGAATCCGTCAGAGCGGGATGTTGCCGTGCTTCTTCGGCGGCAGGCTCTCCCGCTTGGTGCGCAGCTGCCGCAGCCCGCGCACGATGTGGCTGCGGGTGTCGGACGGCATGATCACCGCGTCGATGTAGCCGCGCTCGGCCGCCGTGTAGGGGTTGAGCAGCGCCTCCTCGTACTCCTGGATGAGGCGCGTGCGGACCGCCTCCAGCTCCTCGGCGGGGGTCTGCGCCAGGGTGCGGCGGTGCAGGATGTTGACCGCGCCCTGCGCGCCCATCACCGCGATCTGCGCCGTCGGCCAGGCCAGGTTGAGGTCGGCGCCCAGGTGCTTGGAGCCCATCACGTCGTACGCCCCGCCGAACGCCTTGCGGGTGATCACGGTGATCAGCGGCACCGTCGCCTCGGCGTAGGCGTAGATCAGCTTGGCGCCGCGGCGGATGATGCCGGTGTGCTCCTGGTCGACGCCCGGCAGGAAGCCCGGCACGTCGACGAAGGTCAGGACCGGGATGTTGAAGGCGTCGCAGGTCCGCACGAAGCGGGCGGCCTTCTCGCTCGCGTCGATGTCCAGACAGCCGGCGAACTGCATCGGCTGGTTGGCGACGACGCCCACCGGGTGGCCCTCGACCCGGCCGAAGCCGGTGACGATGTTCGGGGCGAACAGGGCCTGCGTCTCCAGGAACTCCCCGTCGTCCACCACGTGCTCGATGACCCGCAGCATCTCGTACGGCTGGTTGGCGCTGTCCGGGACGATGACGTCCAGTTCGCGGTCCTCGTCGCTGATCTCCAGGTCGGCCTCCTCGGCGAAGACCGGGGCCTCGCTGAGGTTGTTCGACGGCAGGTAGGACAGCAGGGACTTGACGTACTCGATGGCGTCCTTCTCGTCGCCCGCCATGTGGTGCGCGACGCCCGAGGTCGCGTTGTGGGTCCGCGCGCCGCCCAGCTCCTCGAAGCCGACGTCCTCGCCGGTGACCGTCTTGATGACGTCCGGGCCCGTGATGAACATGTGCGAGGTCTGGTCGACCATCACCGTGAAGTCGGTGATCGCCGGCGAGTAGACCGCGCCGCCCGCCGCCGGGCCCACCACCAGGGAGATCTGCGGGATCACGCCGGAGGCGTGGGTGTTGCGGCGGAAGATCTCGCCGTACATGCCGAGGGCGCTCACGCCCTCCTGGATGCGCGCGCCGCCGGAGTCGTTGATGCCGATGACCGGGCAGCCGTTCTTCAGCGCGAAGTCCATCACCTTGATGATCTTCTGTCCGAAGACCTCGCCGAGCGCCCCGCCGAAGACCGTGAAGTCCTGCGAGAAGACCGCCACGGGCCGGCCGTCGACCATGCCGTAACCCGTCACGACGCCGTCCCCGTAGGGGCGGTTCGCCTCCAGGCCGAAGTTGGTGGAGCGGTGCCGGGCGAACTCGTCCAGCTCCACGAAGGAGCCCTCGTCGAGAAGGAGACCGATGCGCTCACGCGCCGTCAGTTTGCCCTTGGCGTGCTGCTTCTCGACCGCACGCGCGGAACCGGCGTGCGTGGCCTCCTCGATCCGGCGCTGCAGGTCCGCGAGCTTGCCCGCGGTGGTGTGCAGCTCGGGGTTGGGCGGTGTGGTGGCGTTTTCCGGCGCGGACATCGGGATGCGGCTCCCTGCCTGGTCACGAGGGGTGGACGGTCGGCGTCCGGCGCCGTGAGGGCGGCTGCCGGAGGCCGGGACGGCGCAAGGCCGCTGAGCTACTGTTCCGTAGCGTATCGGCGCCGCTCCGCTTCGTCAGTGCGGTGTTTGCCACACACGTGTGCGCTTGCGTACGGAGTGAAGAGGGGCATTCCGGGGGAGACGAGGGACCCCGCCGGGCAGGGCTGCCGGCGGACGCCGGGGGCGCGGGAGCCCCCGTCGGCCCGGTCCGGCCGGGTGCGGGCGTTGGCCAGGAGTGCCCGACGAGGGGCAGGCTAAGAGCCATGACACCGACCGACCGCCCCGGGCGTAACGGCCCCGCTCCCTGGTCCGACCTCAGCAGGCCCCCGCTCCACGAGTCCGCGCTGCGGCGTGCGCTCGTGCGGCCCGGCGGACTCTGGACCTCCCTCGACGTGGTCCAGGAGACCGGCTCCACCAACGCCGACCTCGCCGCCCGGGCCCCGGAGCTGCCCGAGGGCACGGTCCTCGTGGCCGAGGAGCAGCTCTCCGGGCGCGGCCGCCTCGACCGGCGCTGGTCGGCTCCGGCCCGGTCCGGGATCTTCTTCTCGGTCCTGCTGCGTCCCACGGCGCCCGTGGAGAAGTGGGGCTGGCTGCCGCTGCTCACCGGCGTCGCCGTCGCCTCGGCCGTCTCCCGGATCGCGGGCGTCGACACCGGACTCAAGTGGCCCAACGACCTCATGGTCACCGTGGGCGACGAGGAGCGGAAGGCGGGCGGCATCCTCGCGGAGATGGCGGGCGGCGGCATCGTGATCGGCGTCGGCATCAACGTCACGCTCCGCGCCGACGAGCTGCCCGTCCCCACCGCGGGCTCGCTCGGCCTCGCCCAGGCCGCCGTCACCGACCGGGACCCGCTGCTGCGGGCCGTCCTGCGGTCGCTGGAGGAGTGGTACGGGCGCTGGCAGGAGGCGGGCGGTGACGCCGCCGCCTCCGGGGTGCAGGCGGCGTACGCGGCGGGGTGCGTCACCCTCGGCCGTGCCGTGCGGGCCGAGCTGCCGGGCGGGGAGGCGCTCACCGGGGAGGCGGTGGCCCTCGACGCGGAGGGCCGGCTCGTCCTCGCCACCAGGGACGGCGTGCAGCGTCCGGTGGGTGCCGGGGACATCGTCCACCTGCGCCCGGACGGTCCCCCGGAGGGCTCCGGCGGGGAGTGAGCCACGGCACACCTGCCGTATCGTTGGGCCCGGTCCACAGGCGACCGCCGCAGATCGGAAGGGCAGCTGGCAGTGACCGTCGACGACACGGGTTCCGGTACCGGGACGCCGCGCGGTCCCCACGGCCGGGACACCGGCGGCGGGGCCGGGGCGTCCGACAGCGCTGCCCCCGACGGCGCCGCGCCGGGCGGTGGGCGCGGGCCCGCCTCCGGTGCCCCCGAGCGTGGTCTGCCCGATCTTCCCGACCGGTCCGAGCGCGGTGGCGAGCCGCAGGAGGACGGCGGGCAGACCGAGCCCAAGCAGGACCCGCTGGCCCTGCGGATCGAGGGGCTGATCCTCGGGGCGGAGCGCCGGTACACGCCGTTCCAGGCCGCCCGGGCCGCCGGGGTCTCCATGGAGCTGGCGTCCCGGTTCTGGCGCGCCATGGGGTTCGCCGACATCGGGCAGGCCAAGGCCCTCACCGAGGCGGACGTCCTGGCGCTGCGGCGACTGGCCGGTCTGGTCGAGGCGGGGCTGCTCAGCGAGGCCATGGCCGTCCAGGTGGCCCGGTCCACCGGGCAGACCACGGCCCGGCTGGCCGAATGGCAGATCGACTCCTTCCTGGAAGGGCTCACCGAGCCGCCCGAGCCCGGGATGACCCGGACCGAGGTCACGTATCCGCTGATCGAGCTGCTCCTGCCGGAGCTGGAGGAGTTCCTCGTCTACGTGTGGCGGCGGCAGCTGGCCGCCTCCACCGGGCGGGTCATCCAGGTGGCGGACGACGAGGAGATGGTCGACCGGCGGTTCGCGGTCGCCTTCGCGGACCTCGTCGGCTTCACCCGGCTGACCCGGCGCATGGAGGAGGAGGAGCTCGGGGAGCTGGTCGAGGCGTTCGAGACCACCGCGGCCGACCTGGTGGCCGCACGGGGCGGGCGCCTGGTCAAGACCCTCGGGGACGAGGTGCTCTTCGCCGCGGACGACGCGGGGACGGCCGCGGAGATCGCCCTGCTGCTGATCGAGACCATGGCCAACGACGGGAGCATGCCCGAGCTGCGCGTGGGGATGACCTTCGGGACCATCACCACCCGGATGGGCGATGTCTTCGGGACGACCGTGAACCTCGCCTCCCGGCTCACCTCCATCGCCCCCAAGAACGCGATCCTGGTGGACAGCGCGTTCGCCGCCGAACTGGTGCGGACCGGGGAGGCGCCCGCCTCCGAGGCGGAGGCCGCTGCCGCGGAGGAGCCCGGGGAGTACCGGTTCGCCCTGCAGCCGATGCATCAGCGGCCGGTGCGGGGGCTCGGGGCGGTCGAGCCCTGGCTGCTCACGCGCCGGGACTGAACTCCCCGCGAGGGCGGTGAGCGGGCGTCGTTTCCACCTGCGCCGACCCGGGGCGGACGCCCATCGGCCTCGTCACCCCCCGTCCGGCCGTGGTGGCCGTGGGGTGGCCTCAAGCGCCGGCCGGGCTGTGGTGGGTTGCCCGGTCCGGTTCGCGGGCGCCGGTCTCTGGTGGGTTGTCCGGTCCGGTTCGCAGGTGCCGGTTCCTGATGGACTCAAGCGCCGGCCGGGCTCTGTCCGGCCGGGCTCTATGGGGTGTGTGGGGTGCTGGCTAGGATCGGGGTAACGATCGTTAACCTCAGCCAGGAGCAGGCCATGCCGCAGACCGCAGAGCACCTCACGATCACCCGCCACGGCCACGTGGCAGAACTGGCCCTGAACCGCCCCGAGGCGATGAACGCCGTCTCCACCGACCTGGCGCGTCAACTGGCAGCCGCCTGCGAGGAGCTGGCGCGCGATCAGGACGTACGGGTCGCCGTGCTGACCTCCACGCACCCCAAGGCGTTCTGCGTGGGGGCCGATCTGAAGGAGCGCAACCGCTTCACCGACGCCGAGCTGGTCCGGCAGCGGCCCACCGCGCGGGCCGCCTACACGGGGGTGCTGGAGCTGCCGATGCCGACCATCGCGGCGGTCCACGGGTATGCCCTCGGGGGCGGTTACGAACTGGCGCTGGCCTGCGACCTGATCGTCGCCGACCCCACGGCGGTGGTGGGGCTGCCCGAGGTCTCCGTGGGCGTGATCCCGGGCGGGGGCGGTACGCAGCTCCTGCCGCGCCGGGTGGGTGCGGCCCGCGCGGCCGAGTTGGTCTTCAGCGCCCGCCGGGTCGCCGGGGCGGAGGCCCTCGCCCTCGGACTGGTCGACCGGCTGGCCGAGGAAGGGCAGGACCGCGCGGAGGCCCTGGAGCTGGCGACGGCCATGGCCGCGCACTCCCCGGTCGGCCTGCGCAACGCCAAGCGTGCCCTGCGCCTCGGGCAGGGCCTGGACCTGCGAGCCGGCCTGGAGGTCGAGGACGCGGCCTGGCGTGCCACCGCCTTCTCCGGCGACCGCGCCGAGGGCGTCGCCGCCTTCAACGAGAAGCGCGCCCCGAAGTGGCCCGGAGAGTGAGCGCGCCCTCGGGGCCGCACGCGTCCGGAACGGTCGACGGCTGACCCGCCGGACCGGCGCTGTGCGTGTCCGCCGTTTCCTGCCGGGGCGCCGTCGAGGGCCGTGCCCGCGCTCCGGCGGTGACGTCCCGAGCGCGGGCACGGCCCGGTGTCGTGTTCCGTCCCGTGGCCACGGCAGGCGCGGGTTCGAGCCCGGCGCCTCGGTCCGGCTCCGGTGGTTCGCCGGGGGAGTCGCTGCCGGTCCGGGCAAGGAAGGTCGGCCGTCACCCGGCCCGTCCGGCCCGGCCTCACTCGACTCCGCCCGACAACGCCCGGTCCAGGCCGGAGCCGGGCCCCGCGCCCCGTAGCGCAGCAAAAAGTCTCACTTGGTGGCATATGTCCATAGCCTGGAGGGATGGGAGACGATCTCCGGCTCCGGGCCGTGGTGGGGCTGGCGCAGGCGATGGCCGCTGCTCAGGGGCCCCGTGAGGTGTGGCGGGCCGCTGCGCTCGGGGCCTGCCGGGCGCTCGGGGGGAGTTTCGCGGCGCTCTCGGTCTGGGAGCGGGAGCAGGGGCGGTTGCGGGTGCTGGTCAACGCGGGGCGGCTGGCGGCGGGGGAGGAGGAGTATCCGGAGGCGGAGACGTATCCGGTGCACCAGTTCCCGGAGATCACGGAGTTCCTGCACGAGCGGTGGGCGGGGGGCGGGGAGCCGGACGCCTGGGTGGAGACGGCGGACGGGCGGGCCGAGGGGCGGCCCGGTTACTGCCATCAGCGGGTGGCGGCGCTGCGGCGGCGGGGCCGGGGCTGTTGTGTGGTGGCGCCGATCGTGCTGCACGGGCACGCCTGGGGCGAGCTGTACGTGGCGCGGGACGCGGGGGCCGAGGTGTTCGGGCGGGCCGACGCCGATTTCGCGACGGTGCTGGCGGCGGTGGCGGCCGCCGGGATCGTGCAGTGCGAGCGGCTGGAGGAGGCGCGGCGGCTGGCGTACACGGACGCGTTGACGGGGCTGGCCAACCGGCGGGCGGTCGACGCGCGACTCGACGAGGCGGTGGAGGCGCACCGGGCCGAGGGTGCCGTGGTGTCGCTGGTGGTCTGCGACGTGAACGGGCTCAAGCGGGTCAACGACACCCACGGCCACGCGGTCGGCGACCGGCTGCTGGAGCGGTTCGGCTCGCTGCTGTCGCTCTGCGGGGCGATGCTGCCGGGGACGCTGGCGGCCCGGCTCGGCGGGGACGAGTTCTGCCTGGTCAGCGTCGGCCCCGAGGCGGACGAGGTGGTGGCGGTGGCCGAGGAGCTGTGCGAGCGGGCGTACGGGCTGGCGACGGGGGAGGGGGTGGCCTGCGGGGTCGCCTCGACGGGAGACGCGATCGGCGAGGTCCGCTCGGCGCGCCGGCTCTTCCGGCTGGCGGACGCCGCGCAGTACCGGGCGAAGGCGGTACGGGCCCGGGGGCCGGTCGTCGCCGGCCGCGAGGCCGAGCCGGAGACCGGCGCCGACGCGGTGCTGAAACTGGCCGACACCCCGCCGCCGGAGGGCGGCGAGCGGCGGCGGCTGCGCGGGCGCAGAGGCGGCAGCGGTGGCGCGGGTGCTCCGGGATGACCGGGCCCGCCCCAGGTGAAACCGGTAACGGTCTCCCCCGCCCACCACCCGTGACAGCGCGGGATTCACTGCGTACGCTCCTGAATATGGATATGCACACTGTGGTGGTGGGAACCTCCGGCACCAGCGCGGCCGACGTCGTCGCGGTCGCCCGTGACGGAGCCCGCGTCGCACTCTCCCCGGAAGCCCTGGCCGCGCTCGCCCACGCCAGGGAGGCGGTCGACGCGCTGGCCGCCAAGCCCGAACCGGTCTACGGGGTCTCCACCGGGTTCGGCGCCCTCGCCACCCGGCACATCGGCCCGGAGCTGCGCACCCAGCTCCAGCGCAACATCGTGCGCTCGCACGCGGCGGGGATGGGCCCGCGGGTGGAGCGCGAGGTGGTGCGGGCGCTGATGTTCCTGCGGCTGAAGACGCTCTGCTCCGGTTACACCGGCGTCCGCCCCGAGGTGGCGCAGACCGTCGCCGACGTGCTGAACGCGGGGATCACCCCGGTGGTGCACGAGTACGGCTCGCTGGGCTGCTCCGGCGACCTGGCGCCGCTCAGCCACTGCGCGCTGGCCCTGATGGGCGAGGGGGACGCCGAGGGTCCCGACGGCACCGTGCGGCCCGCCGCCGAGCTGCTGGCCGAGCACGGCATCACCCCGGTCGAGCTGCGCGAGAAGGAGGGGCTCGCGCTGCTCAACGGCACCGACGGCATGCTCGGCATGCTGGTCATGGCCCTCGCCGACCTCGACCGGCTCTACACCACGGCCGACATCACCGCCGCCCTCACCCTGGAGGCGCTGCTCGGCACCGACCGCGTCCTCGCCCCCGAGCTGCACGCCGTCCGCCCGCACCCGGGCCAGGCGGCCTCCGCCGCCAACATGGCCGCCGTGCTGGCCGGCTCCGGGCTGGTCGGCGGGCACCAGGACGACGCCCCGCGCGTACAGGACGCGTACTCGGTGCGGTGTGCGCCCCAGGTCGCCGGGGCGGGCCGGGACACGCTGGCGCACGCCCGGCTCGTGGCCGAGCGCGAGCTGGCGGCGGCCGTGGACAATCCGCTGGTCATCGACGGGCGCGTGGAGTCCAACGGCAACTTCCACGGGGCGCCCGTCGCCTATGTGCTGGACTTCGTGGCCATCGCCGTCGCCGACCTTGCCTCGATCGCCGAGCGGCGTACCGACCGGCTGCTGGACAAGAACCGGTCGCACGGGCTGCCGCCCTTCCTCGCCGACGACCCGGGCGTCGACTCCGGCCTCATGATCGCCCAGTACACGCAGGCCGCCCTGGTCAGCGAGTTGAAGCGGCTCGCCGTCCCGGCCTCCGCCGACTCGATCCCGTCCTCCGCGATGCAGGAGGACCACGTCTCCATGGGCTGGTCCGCCGCCCGCAAGCTGCGGACCGCCGTGGACGCGCTGGCCCGGGTGCTCGCGGTCGAGCTGTACGCGGCGACCCGCGCCGTCGAGCTGCGGGCCGGTCTCACCCCGGCCCCGGCCTCCGCCGCCGTCATCGCGGCGCTGCGCGCGGCCGGTGTCGAGGGCCCGGGACCGGACCGGGTGCTCGCCCCGGACCTGGCGCTGACCACCGAGTTCGTCCGCTCCGGCCGCCCGGTCGAAGCCGCCGAGCAGCACACCGGGCCGCTGGCCTGAGCAACTGCCCCGCCGGGTGACGGCGGGGTGGGGAGGGGTGCGGGCGCCGCCGTCCGGCGGGAGGGGGTCGGACGGGGGCGCCCGTAAGAAGTGAGGGGTGGGGTGGTTCGCGCGGGAGTGTGCGCGGGGGGTGCCGGAGGTGTGGCTGATTGTCGCCGGTGGCGGGATGTGGGGGTTTTGGGGGAGAGGGCTGCGGGGAGCGGGCGGGCCGTGTGGCGTACGGCACGGGCCCGCGCCCCGCGACGGCGGGATCAGGTCAGTCCCGCGTCCTCGGTGACCCAGGGGCCGCGGCGGGCCGAGTAGGCCACGAAGCCCGCCCCGACCAGCAGGAACGCGGTTCCGCCGACGAGGTACGGGGTGGTGTCCACGCTGCCGGAGTCGGCGAGCAGGAGCTCCTCGCCGGCCGGTTCGGCGGCGGAGCCGGCCGTGGTGGCGGCCCGCTCCTCCTGCGGGGCGGTGTCGCCCGCCGTGCCGGAGGCGTTGGCGGACGGCACGAACCACAGCGCCCCCAGCAGGGTGGCGGCGGTGGTGGCGGTGAGAAGTGATCGTCGTGCGGTGGACGACACGGAAGCGATCCCCCTTGTGGCGCTGGCGAATTGGCCGTGTGGGGGCGATGGTAATGACCGCCCGCGACGGGGGAAAGCGGAGGGGTTGGTTACGGGACGGGCTACGACCCGGGGGCATGAGTGTGCGACGGTGGAGCACAACGGTTCGTATGAGTTCGGGCGAATTGGGCAGGAGACCACCGTCCCGGCAGTGGCCGAATCCGGTCGCCCCTGGTGGCCGGTGGTGTGAGCTGCTAGAACGTCCCCTGACGGGCGGTCGTGGCGTAGCTCACATCGGTGAGTGAAGTGGAACCGGACTTACCGGGCGGGTGTTGTACACCTGTAGTGGGGACAGGCGTCCTTGGAGGGCGCGGTCCGGACCGCGTCAGGGGCCGGGCCGCCGGGACGTCCGGGGATCAGCAACGATGGAGAAGCGTGTGATGACGGACAGCAAGCGGCGCAGGGCTCTGTCGGCCGCGTCCGCACTGCTCGGCGGAGTGCTCGTGCTCACGGCGTGCGGTGGCGGCGACGACGGCGGGAGCGGCGGGGGATCGTCGGAGAGCCGCGAGAAGTCGCAGGCGGAGGTCGACGAGGCCGCGGCGAAGAAGACCTCTGCGGCCCGAATAAAGATCACGCCCAAGGACGGCGCGGACAACGCCAGCATCAACAACGACGCCGAGGTCTCCGTCACCAAGGGCAAGCTGACCGACGTCAGCATGAAGTCCGCCGACGGTACCGACGTGCCGGGCACCTTCTCCGCCGACAAGACCTCCTGGAAGCCCGAGGGCCAGCTCCAGCGCGCCACGGTCTACAAGATCGCCGCCGAGGCGGCGGACTCCGAGGGCCGCAAGGCCCACGAGAACGCCTCCTTCACCACCGTCTCGCCGGACAACAGCTTCATCGGCAACTTCACGCCGGAGGACGGCTCGACCGTCGGCGTCGGCATGCCCGTCTCGATCAACTTCGACAAGGGCATCACCAACAAGGCGGCCGTGCAGAACGGCATCAAGGTCTCCAGCAGCAGCGGCCAGGAGGTCGTCGGCCACTGGTTCAACGAGAAGCGCCTCGACTTCCGCCCCGAGGACTACTGGGCCGGCAACTCCACCGTCACCCTCAAGCTCGACCTCGACGGCGTCGAGGGCGCGGACGGCGTCTACGGCGTCCAGCAGAAGACGGTCACCTTCAAGATCGCCCGCAACCAGGTCAGCATCGTCGACGCCAAGACCAAGACGATGAAGATCACCCGGGACGGCAAGACGGTCAAGACCATCCCGATCTCGGCCGGCTCGCCCGACAACAAGACGTACGAAGGCCGGATGGTGATCTCCGAGAAGTTCAAGGAGACCCGGATGAACGGCGCCACCGTCGGCTTCACCGACGACGACGGCAAGGGCGAGTACGACATCAAGGACGTGCCGCACGCCATGCGGCTCTCCACCTCGGGCACCTTCATCCACGGCAACTACTGGGGCGACAAGTCGATCTTCGGCAACGCCAACACCAGCCACGGCTGTGTCGGTCTCGCCGACGCCAAGGGCGCCAACGACGCCTCCACCCCCGGCGCCTGGTTCTACAACAACTCGATGGTCGGTGACGTGGTCGACGTCCGGAACACCGGCGACAAGACCATCGCCCCCGACAACGGCCTCAACGGCTGGAACATGGACTGGGCCCAGTGGAAGGCCGGCTCCGCCGTCTGATCCTGTCCCCGTCCGGTAGCGCACCGGCCCCGAAGACCCCGCGTCCCTCCCGGGCGCGGGGTCTTCTCATGCCGCTCTCACGTACGCCTTAACCGTTCATCACGGAGCGTTCCTACGGTCGCGGCATGTTCCTCACCTACCTCCGGCGCGAACTGCGGCGCCGCAGAAAGGCGGCGCTCGTCGTCGCCTCCGGGCTCGCGCTCGGCATCGCGCTGGTCATCGTCGTCACCTCGGTCACCGCCGGCATGCAGCGCGCCCAGGACCAGGTCCTCGGCTCCCTCTACGGCCTGGGCACCGACCTGACCGTCACCAAGGCCCGCTCCGCCCCGGCCGACGGCGAGCGCCCCGAGCGCCCCACCTTCGACTTCGACGCGGACGAGGACGGCGAGGAACAGTCCGGCGAACGCCTCGTCGTCCAGGGCCTCGCCACCCTGGACGCCGCCACCGTCACCACCGCCGCCGCCCAGGACGGCGTCGCCCGCGCCGCCGGCGGCCTCAGCCTCACCAGCATCAGCGTCGACGGCCAGTTCCGCCGCGGCCAGGTCCAGCAGGACGACAGCTCCGACGGCTCCGCCACCCCACCCAACGGCGGCCCCGGAGGCGGCGGTTCGGGCGGACCGGGCGGCGGCTCCGGCGGCCGCGTCGAGGGCGGCGGCGCCGCCTTCGGCATCGACTCCTTCACCGTCTACGGCACCGACGTCACCGCCGACGGCCTCGGCCCCCTCGCCTCCTCGACCCTCACCGAAGGACGCGCCTTCACCAAGGCCGACACCGACGCCGCCGTGGCCGTCGTGGACAGCGGCTACGCCCAGCAGGAGAAGCTCGCCAAGGGCGACAAGGTCACCGTCGGCGGAACCAAGTTCACCGTCGTCGGCATCGCCACCGCCGACAGCGGCCAGGCCGCCGCCGACGTCTACCTCCCGCTGAAGCGCGCCCAGACCCTGGCCGACGCCAAGGACAAGATCACCACCGTCTACGTCCAGGCCGCCGACTCCCAGCAGATCGGCACGCTCAAGACGGCGCTCACCAAGAAGCTGCCCGGCACCACCGTCACCAGCTCCGCCGACCTCGCCGACACCGTCTCCGGCTCCCTCTCCACCGCCGCCTCGCTCGCCGGAACCGTCGGCCGCTGGCTCTCCTGGACCGTGCTCGCCGCCGCCTTCCTGGTCGCCGGGCTGCTCACCACGGCCTCGGTCGGCCGCCGGGTCCGCGAGTTCGGCACGCTCAAGGCGCTCGGCTGGCGCAGCGGGCGCGTCACCCGGCAGATCGTCGGCGAGGCCGTGGTCAACGGCCTGATCGGCGGCGTCCTCGGCATCGCGGTCGGCCTCGGCGCCGCCTACGCCATCACGGCGGCCGGACCGACGCTCACCGCCCAACTGGGCTCCCTCGGCGGGGGCATGGGTGGTGGCGGCATGGGCGGCGGCATGGGGCGCGGGCCCGGCGGCGGTTCGGGCGCCGGGGCGCAGAGCCTGGACGTCGCGCTCACCGCGCCGGTCTCCGCGACCACCCTCGCGCTCGCCGTCGGCCTGGCCGTCGCCGGGGGCCTGGTCGCCGGGGCGTTCGGCGGCTGGCGGGCCTCGCGGCTGCGGCCCGCCGACGCCCTGCGGCGGGTGGAGTGAGACCCGGCTCCCCGTCCCCGGCCCGCACCCCCATCCCACGCAGGAGCAGCACCATGTACCGACTCAGCGGTGTCACCAAGCACTACCGGCGCGGCAAGCAGACCGTCGCGGCCCTCGACGGTGTCGACCTCACCCTCGCCGACGGCGACCGGCTCGTCATCCAGGGCCCCACCGGCGGCGGCAAGTCGACCCTCCTCCAGATGCTCGGCGGACTCGACCGGCCCACCTCCGGCACCGTCGAACTCGACGGCACCGACCTCGCCGCGCTCCCCGAGGCCCGCCTCACCCGGGTACGCGCCGAGACCATCGGCTTCGTCTTCCAGAGCTTCAACCTCATCCCCACCCTCACCGCCCAGGAGAACGTCGAGACGGCCCTGGTCCCGCTCGGACTGCGCGCCGCCGACCGCCGCGAACGGGCCGCCGAGGCGCTCGCCTCCGTGGGCCTGGGCGAACGCGTCGGCCACGTCCCGGCCGAGCTCTCCGGCGGCCAGCAGCAGCGCGTCGCCATCGCCCGGGCCCTGGTCAAGCGCCCCAAGGTGCTCCTCGCCGACGAACCCACCGGCAACCTCGACACCGCCACCCGCGACGACATCATGGAGCTGCTCGACGCACTCTGGCGCGAGCACGGCCTCACCTTCGTCATGGTCACCCATGACCCCGCCCTCACCCGCCGCGCCGACCGCCTCGCCACCCTCACCGGCGGCAGCCTCGCCCTCACCGAGAACCGCGCGGACGCCTCCTGAAGCCGTGGTTCCGGGGCGGGCGAGGGCCCGCCCCGGAACCGTTGGCCCCTACACGGGGTGACGCCGTAGGGTCGGGAGGCTGAACCCTGTACGACCTGGAGGCCACCCCCATGACCCAGACGGTTCCCGCCTACGCGGCCCCCGCGCCCGGCGCACCCCTGGAGCGCACGACCATCGAGCGGCGCACCCCCGGTCCGCACGACGTGCTGATCGACATCGCCTACGCGGGCATCTGCCACAGCGACATCCACCAGGCCCGCGACGGCTGGGCCGAGGGCATCTTCCCGATGGTCCCCGGCCACGAGATCGCCGGGACGGTCGCCGCCGTGGGCGAGGCCGTGACGCGCTTCTCCGTGGGCGACCGGGTCGGCGTCGGCTGCATGGTCGACTCCTGCCGCACCTGCGAGTTCTGCCTCGCCGGCCAGGAGCAGAACTGCGCCAACGGCTCCACCGGCACCTACAACGCGATAGGCCGGGACGGTGAGCCCACCTACGGCGGCTACGCGACCCACGTCGTCGTCGATGAGAACTTCACCGTCCGCATCCCCGACAGCCTGCCGCTGGACGTGGCCGCGCCGCTGCTCTGCGCCGGCATCACCGTGTACTCCCCGCTGCGCCACTGGCAGGCGGGCCCCGGCAAGAAGGTCGCCATCGTCGGCCTCGGCGGGCTCGGGCACATGGGCGTCAAGATCGCCCACGCGCTCGGCGCCGAGGTGACCGTGCTCAGCCAGTCCCTGCGCAAGCGCGAGGACGGCCTGAAGCTCGGCGCCGACCACTACCACGCCACCGCCGACGGCACGGTCTTCGACGAACTGGCCGGCACCTTCGACCTGATCGTCTCCACCGTCTCGGCCCCGCTCAAGCTCGGCGGCTACCTCAAGCTGCTCCGCCCCGACGGCGCCCTCGTCAACGTCGGCGCCCCCGAGGAGCAGGTCTCGCTCAACCTCTTCTCGCTGATCGGCGGCCGCAAGACGCTGGCCGGCTCCAACATCGGCGGCATCCCCGAGACCCAGGAGATGCTGGACTTCTGCGCCGAACACGGCCTCGGCGCCGAGATCGAGGTGATCCGCGCCGACCAGATCAACGAGGCGTACGAGCGGGTCGTCAACAGCGACGTGCGCTACCGCTTCGTCATCGACACCGCCACCATCTGACCGGCGCGGGCCGCCCGGCCCGGCCTCAGACGCCGACGGCCCCGTCGACCCCCTCGCGCAGGAGGTCGGCGTGGCCGTTGTGGCGGGCGTAGTCGTGGATCAGGTGGAGCATGATCGCCCGCAGGGACACCTCGGCCTCCCACCGCGGGGACCAGGCCGTCTCGTCCAGCGAGGCGGCCGCCGCCTCGATCCGCCGGGCGTGCGCCACCTCGGCCTGCCACACCGCGAACGCCTCCCCGGCGTCCGCCCGCGCCGCGTCGTACGCCACCTGGAAGTCGCCCTCCGGCGACCACACCAGCCCGATCTCCTCACCGGCGAAGGTCCGGCGGAACCAGGCCCGTTCGACCTCGGCCATGTGCCGGACCAGCCCCAGCAGCGACAGCGCCGAGGGCGGCGAGGACTTCGTACGGAGCTGTTCGGTGGTCAGCCCGGCGCACTTGGCCAGCAGCGTCGCCCGGTGGAAGTCCAGATGGCCGCGGAGCGACTCCCGCTCACTGCCGTTCACCGGCGGTGAGACCCGCTCCGCCAGCCCGTCCACCGGCACCACGATCCCGCTCATACGAGCCCCCGTCCTCCTCGCGCCGACGGGAGTCTCCCGCCGCGCCGGAGCGATCATGCCAGGCGGGCGGCGTCCCGTCGCCGGTGTTTTGGGCTCAGCCGCGCAGGGTGGCCGGGCTGCCGCCGTTGGCCTCGTACCCGCCGACCGCCAGTGCGCGGTAGACGGCGAACTGCGCGGCCGGGTCGGCCGACAGGGTCCACGGCAGCGCGCCCACGTACCCGTCGACACGGACGAGCTGGTGCATCGCCTCGCCCCACCGCTCCGAGCTGACCAGGAAGAAGACCAACAGGTGCCGGACGTGCGGCAGCACCGGATCGTCCTGGCGCGCCGACTGGGCGGCGAACTGGGCGCCCTCCAGGGCCCGGGTGAAGACCTGGCTCTGGAAGAAGTTACGGACCAGGTTCACCTCGGGCAGGTGCTCGTACAGGGAGAAGAGGGGCAGCGCCGAGAGCAGCGAGCCGCCCGGCGCGCGGGCCGCGGCCGCCTCGGCGAACGCCATCGACTGCTGCCGCGAGCCGTGCCACTTCTCCGACCAGTACGGCAGCGCCACCAGATGCGCCCCCATGTGCGCCGGGGCGCGGTCCAGGATCTTCAGCCAGAGCTGGTCGAACTCCTGCTGGGTGTAGCCGAGCCCGCGCGCCACGGCCAGCTCGCTGATGTACGGCACCGGGTCGCCCGGGGCGAGCAGCGCGGCCTGGGCCACGGCCGACCGCGCCTCCTCCAGGATGATCCGGAAGTCGTCGCTCCCGGCCGTGGAGGAGCGCCACGCCTGCTGCACCAGGAACTCGGCGTGCACCGCGGCGCCGCCCGCGTCCTTGGGCTCCTGCGCCCGCCAGTCGCGCAGCCAGCGGCCGCCCTCGCCCGGACGCTGCTGGAGCTCCAGCGAGGCGGCCCCGGCGAACGCCTGCACGCGCTGCCAGCGCAGCTCGCCGTGTTTGTCGGTGCCGGCCAGCAGCTGGGAGGCGGCCCGCCAGTCCTGGGTGCGCTGGACGACGTCGAGGACGTCGAGGAGGTCCTGGTCGGGGCCGGGCAGGCGGATGTCGAGGGTCTCCTGCGGGCGGAAGCCGTACTGGGCCGGGTCGGCCGCCTCGGGGGTGCCGGGCTGCACCTGCCGTATCCCGCGGCGGCGCCGCAGGATGACCGGTCCGAGGACCGCTCCGATCATGACCACTGCCATCAGGGCCCACAAGAGTTCCATGGCTCCAAGCGAACCAGACGGCGCCGACAGTTGGCGAACCCCCTCCGTAACGGACTGGTCTCCATCCGCAGGCGGGACGGGTGCCACAACGGCCTGAACGGGGCCGCGGAGGCACTAGGCTCGGGCCGCATGAGCGACAGGCACAGTGACGGGCACGGCACGCACGGCTTCGAGACCGTGGCGATCCACGCCGGAAACACTCCCGACCCGATGACCGGGGCCGTGGTCCCCGCGATCTACCAGGTGTCCACGTACAAGCAGGACGGCGTGGGCGGGCTGCGCGGCGGCTACGAGTACAGCCGCAGCGGCAACCCGACCCGGACCGCGCTGGAGGAGAACCTCGCGGCGCTCGAAGGCGGCCGGCGCGGCCTCGCCTTCGCCTCGGGGCTCGCGGCCGAGGACTGCCTGCTGCGGACCCTGCTGGCCCCCGGCGACCACCTCGTCATCCCCGACGACGCCTACGGCGGCACCTTCCGGCTGATCTCCAAGGTCGTGGCCCGCTGGGGCGTCGACTACACCGTGGCCGACACCTCGGACCCGGCGGCCGTCCGGGACGCGCTGACCGACCGCACCAAGGCGATCTGGGTCGAGACCCCCTCCAACCCGCTGCTCGGCATCAGCGACATCGCGGCGCTCGCCGGGGTCGCACGCGCCGCCGGGGTGCGCCTGGTGGTCGACAACACCTTCGCCTCGCCCTACCTCCAGCAGCCGCTGGCGCTCGGCGCCGACGTCGTCGTGCACTCCACCACCAAGTACATGGGCGGCCACTCCGACGTGGTCGGCGGCGCCCTGGTCACCGACGACCAGGAGCTGGCCGACGAACTGGCCTACCACCAGAACGCCATGGGCGCGGTGGCCGGCCCCTTCGACTCCTGGCTGGTGCTGCGCGGCATCAAGACGCTGGCGGTGCGGATGGACCGCCACTCGGCCAACGCCGAGCGGATCGTCGAGATGCTCAGCCGCCACCCCAAGGTCACCAAGGTCCTCTACCCGGGGCTCGCCGAGCACCCCGGCCACGAGGTCGCCGCCAAGCAGATGCGTTCCTTCGGCGGCATGGTCTCCTTCCAGGTCGCCGGTGGCGAGGAGGAGGCGGTCGCCGTCTGCGACCGGACCAAGGTCTTCACCCTCGGTGAGTCCCTCGGCGGCGTCGAGTCCCTCATCGAGCACCCCGGCCGGATGACGCACGCCTCGGTGGCCGGCTCCCAGCTGGAGGTCCCCTCCGACCTGGTGCGCCTCTCCGTCGGCATCGAGAACGCCGACGACCTGCTCGCCGACCTCCAGCAGGCGCTGGGCTGAACGGCACACGGGCGCAGGCCGGTACGCCGGTGAGCGCGGGGCCGGGTCCGTACGGGGGCCCGGCCCCGCGCCGTGTCACCAGCCGGTCAGCGGCGGCGTGACGGGCATCTCGGGCGCGGCCCAGGGCCGGGCCACCACCAGCCAGACGACCACCCCGGCCACGACCGCCGTCCCCACCACCCAGAGGAACCGGCGCGCCCCGGCCCGCAGACGGCGCAGCCGCTCACCCCGGCGCACCGCCTCGGCCAGCAGCTCCTGCGGTACGGGCGGCGGCGGGGTGTCGAGCAGCCGGCGGACGTGCTCCTTCCGGCGGTCCTCGCCGCTCACCGGGCCGGCTCCGGGGCACCCGGGGCACCGCCCGGCGGCCGCGCCAGCCGCACCGAGGCCCGCGCCGTCAGCGCCCTGACCCGCTCGGCGGGCAGCCCCAGCAGCGCCGCCGCCTGCTCCTCGGGCACCCCCTCGTACAGCCTCAGGACCACCGCGATGCGCTCGTGCGGGGTGAGGGGACCCAGCGGCCCGGGGTCCCGCGTCCGGCCGGCCGCGCCGAGCCGGCGGTGCCAGGCGGCGCGGGCGTAGCGGGCGACGAGGTCCTGGCGGGTCCGGTCGTACGGGTCGTCGCCGCGCAGGGCGTCCCAGTCGGCGTAGGTGCGGCTGAGTGCGGCGGTGAGCAGGCGGCGGGCGTACGGGGTGCTGCCGGGGGCTTCGCCGGTGAGCAGCACGGCCAGGTGGAGCAGGCGGCCGCCCGCGCCGGCGGCGAAGGAGACGAACGCGCGGGCGCGGGCGGTGCGGGGGATCTCGTGGCCTGGGCTCACCGGGGCCTCCTGCCCGCCGCTGCGGTCCGGCCTCCCATCTGAGGCCAGGGGGCGCGCGGGGTCAAGAGGCGGGGAGGGATCAGCTCTCGGCGGGGTCGGTGCCCGGGGCGCCGCTCTGGGCGAGGCGGTTCTGGCGGGCCACGATCTCCTCGTTGAACCGGGTCAGCAGGCGGCAGAAGGCTTCCTGGTCGCCGTCGCTCCAGCCGCCGGTCAGCTCCTTGAGCAGCTCGCGGCGGCCGGCCCGCACCTCTTCGAGGCGGTTGCGGCCGAGCGCGGAGAGCTGGAGGACGACGGCGCGCCCGTCCTCGGGGTGGCTGGTACGGCTGACCAGTCCGCCGTCGACCAGCGGCGCGACCTGCCGGGTGACCGTGGAGGAGTCGATGCCCATGCTGGCGGCGAGCGCCTTCACGCCCATCGGGCCCTCGTTGTCGAGGTGGTTGAGGAGCAGGTACGCGGCGCGGTCCATCGAGTTGCGGACGGCGCCCACCCCGCCGAGGCGGGTCTGCTCGGCCCGCCGAGCGAAGACGGCGACCTGGTGCTGGAGCGTGTCGAAGAGGGCGGAAGGATCTCCGGGGGCTCCGGAGGGACCCGGAGCGCCGGAAGCGGTGGTCGACATGTCCTCAGTCATGGGCATGGCCAGGGCTCACTTCGTGCGGGAGGGACGGTTGGGGGGACAGCGTACGCGGCCGGGCCGCCGACCGTACGGGCGCTGTCGCGGTTGCCCCGGGCCCGCCGGGGCCGGCGGGGGCGCGGCGTATCGGGGACCGCGCTCCAGCAGCCACACTGGGGCCATGACAGACAGCAAGGCCGTCCAGCCGCCCAGGGTGACGCTCGACGACGTGCGCGGTGCGCAGAAGATGCTCGCCGGGGTGGCGAGGGTCACGATGATGGAGGGCAGCCGCCACCTCTCCGAACTGGTCGGCGCCCCCGTCCATCTCAAGTGCGAGAACCTCCAGCGCACCGGCTCCTTCAAACTCCGCGGCGCGTACGTGCGGATCGCCGGGCTCTCCCCCGAGGAACGGGCCGCGGGCGTGGTCGCCGCCAGCGCGGGCAACCACGCCCAGGGAGTGGCCCTCGCCTCGACCCTGCTGGGCGTCCGCTCCACCGTCTTCATGCCGGTCGGGGCCCCGCTGCCCAAGGTCGCGGCCACCCGGGAGTACGGCGCCGAGGTACGGCTGCACGGCGAGGTGGTCGACGAGACGCTGGCGGCGGCCCAGGAGTACGCGGAGCGGACCGGCGCCGTCTTCATCCACCCCTTCGACCACCCCGACGTCATCGCGGGCCAGGGCACGCTGGGGCTGGAGATCCTGGAGCAGTGCCCCGAGGTGCGCACGATCGTCATGGGCATCGGCGGCGGCGGACTGGCCGCGGGGATAGCGGTCGCGGTCAAGGCGGTCCGCCCCGACGTGCGAATCGTCGGCGTCCAGGCGGCGGGCGCCGCGGCCTACCCGCCCTCGCTGGCCGCGGGCCGGCCGGTGGCGGTCGAGCGCCCGTCGACGATGGCCGACGGGATCAAGGTGGGGCGGCCGGGCGAGGTGCCGTTCCGGATCGTCGGGGAACTGGTCGACGAGGTCGTCACGGTCACCGAGGACGCCCTCTCCAGCGGGCTGCTGCTCTGCCTGGAGCGGGCCAAGCAGGTGGTCGAGCCGGCCGGGGCCAGCCCGGTCGCGGCCCTGCTGAGCAGGCCCGAGGCGTTCGAGGGGCCGGTGGTGGCGGTGCTCTCCGGCGGCAATGTCGACCCGCTGCTGATGCAGCGCGTCCTCACCCACGGCATGGCGGCGGCCGGCCGCTACCTCTCGCTGCGGCTGCGGCTGACCGACAGTCCCGGCGCCCTCGCGACCCTGCTGTCGGTCCTCTCCGGCGTCGACGCCAACGTGCTCGACGTCAGCCATGTGCGGACCGACCCCCGGCTGGGGCTCACCGAGGCGGAGGTGGAGGTCCACCTGGAGACGAAGGGACCCGAGCACTGCGCGAGCGTCGGCGCGGCGCTGCGCGGGGCGGGATACCTCGTCATGGAGTGAGGCGACACGCGCCTCGGCGCGGGGGAGGGGCGGGCACCCGGTCGACCGGGTGCCCGCCCCTTTCGTCTGTTCGCCCTGCTCGCCTTCTCCTTCGCGTGCGTGCGAGCGGGCGGGCGGGCGCGCGTGCGTCGGAGGAGAGCGTTCCCCTTCTCGTCAGGACCGGGGCGCTGGAATCCATTGCGGCACGCGATACATCGCGTTATGGTGTGTCTCGCGCCACCTTCGTCACTCTCCGTGATCAGAGTGAGTCCCCGCCCTTGCTTCGACCTGTCCCCCGCGCGTCGCGAGCATCGCGGACATACCTGAGCAAACCTACTATTCCGCACACGGCATCACGTCAGGAGATCCCTATGCCAGGCGCCATCTACGCGGAAGGTCTCGTCAAGACCTTCGGCGACGTCAGAGCGCTGGACGGCGTCGACCTCGACGTCCCCGAGGGCACCGTCCTCGGCATGCTCGGCCCGAACGGCGCGGGCAAGACCACCGCCGTCCGCTGCCTCACCACCCTCCTCGTGCCCGACAGCGGCCGCGCCCTGGTCGCCGGGATCGACGTGGTCGAGAGTCCGGACGAGGTGCGCCGCGCCATCGGCCTCTCCGGCCAGTTCGCCGCCATCGACGAGTACCTGACCGGACGCGAGAACCTCCAGATGGTCGGCCGCCTCTACCAGCTCTCCGGGCGGGAGGCGAAGGCCCGGGCCGGTGAGCTGCTGGAGCGGTTCGGCCTCGCCGACGCGGGAGACCGCACCGCGAAGACCTACTCCGGGGGCATGCGCCGCCGACTGGACCTCGCCGCGGCCCTCGTCGTCTCCCCGCCGGTGATGTTCATGGACGAACCCACCACCGGCCTCGACCCGCGCAACCGGCAGGCGCTGTGGGACGTCATCCAGGAATTGGTCGAGGGCGGTACCACCCTGCTCCTCACCACCCAGTACCTGGAGGAGGCCGACCACCTCGCCGACGACATCTGCGTCGTGGACCACGGCCGGGTCATCGCCCGGGGCACCTCGGACGAGCTGAAGGCCCGCACCGGCGGCGAGCGGGTCGAGCTGGTCGTGCACGAGCGGGAGCGGATCGCCGACACCGTGGAGGTCCTCACCCGCGTGGGCGAGGGCGCCCCGACGGTCAGCGAGCACACCCGCAAGCTCACCGTCCCGGTCTCCGGCGGCGCCAAACTCCTCGCCGAGGTCATCCGCGAGCTGGACGTGCGCAAGATCGAGATCGACGACATCGGGCTCCGCCGCCCCACCCTCGACGACGTCTTCATCTCCCTGACCGGCCACGCCGCCCAGGCGGCCGAGGGGGAGAACGGCGAGGACGGCGACAGCCCGGCCAACGGAGAGCGCAGTGCGGCCGAGCGCCGTGCCCAGGCCATGAAAGAGGTCGACTGATGAGCACCGTCGCCGAGCACGCCGCCCGCCCCCGGCGCCGCGGGAGAGTCGCCCAGTCGGTCATGGACTCCCTGGTCATGGCCCAACGGAACCTGATCAGAATGACCCGCATCCCCGAGGTCGTCCTCTTCGGGCTCATCCAGCCGATCATGTTCGTGGTGCTCTTCACCTACGTCTTCGGCGGCTCGATCCAGGTGGGGGGCTCGCTCTCGCAGGCGGCCTACCGCGAGTTCCTCATGGCGGGCATCTTCGCGCAGACCGTCACCTTCGCCACCGCCGGTGCCAGCGCCGGCATCGCCGAGGACATGCACAAGGGGCTGGTCGACCGGTTCCGCTCGCTGCCGATGGCCCGGGGCGCGGTGCTCACGGGCCGCACCCTGGCCGACTTCGTGCAGACCGCCCTCACCCTGGTCGTCCTCACCGGTGTGGCGCTCCTCATCGGATGGCGCACCCACGAGAACCTCGGCAGCGTCCTCGCCGGCTTCGGCCTGCTCCTGCTGCTGGGGTACGCCTTCTCCTGGATCGGGGCGCTCATCGGGCTGCTGGTCCGCACCCCGGAGGCGGCCACCTCGGGCGGGCTGATCTGGCTCTTCCCGCTGACCTTCATCTCCAACGCCTTCGTCGACTCCAACAGGCTGCCGACGGTCTTCCGGCACATCGCCGAGTGGAATCCTTTCAGCACGACCGTTCAGGCATGTCGCGAGCTGTTCGGGAACTTGCCGCCCGACTTCGTCACGCCGGACGCGTGGCCCATGCAGCACCCGATCTGGGCCTCGGTCATCTGGTCCCTGATCATCCTGGTGGTTTTCCGCACGCTGGCGGTTCGCCGGTACCGCAAATCCGCCGTCTGACCCACACCGCCCACGCGGCTGCGCCGCGACTAGGGGGTGCCGCTCCTTCCCCGTGCCCGGTCACCGACTGGCCTCAATCGCCGGCCGGGCTGTCATTGGCCTGGGCCGGCCGGGCTGTTGGTCGCCAGGCTCCGTCTCGACCGTGCCGGTCAAAGACTGGCCTCAATCGCCGGCCGGGCTATAGGGATTCGCGGTTCCTCCGGTACGTGGGTGGGGTGGGGCCGCGCCGGGGTACCTCCTCACAAACTGCAGGGTGCGGGGTCAATTGGAGCAAGGCGGCCTAGCGTGCAGTTTGCTGCGGGGGCACCCCGACACG